>NZ_JAUXUP010000070.1 GCF_030680935.1 Polaromonas sp.
GGAGGATCAACATGGTTGCAGTGGCCGTCAGAGGACCGAAAAGCCGATGATTATAGCAATTTATGGCTGTTGGGAGGATTTTGCCGCCAGGCTGCGCAAAAACGCCTCATCCGTCTTGTCCAGCCGTCCAGCCGTGCGCGCGCTTTCGAGCAGTTCCGGCCGGTGCTGCCGGGTCAGGGCCAGCCGCTGTTCGCGCCGCCAGCCTTCGATGTGAGCGTGGTTTCCAGACAACAGCGTGTCTGGAACGCCTTGCCCCCGCCAGATCTCCGGCCGCGTGTAGTGCGGGCAATCGAGCAAACCGTCCAGCGCCGGGTTGAAGCTGTCGAACTGGTGGCTGCCTTCGTCATTGAGCACGCCCGGTTGCAGGCGCGCCACCGCGTCCAGCAGGGCCATGGCAGGGATTTCGCCGCCGGACAACACGAAGTCGCCCAGGCTGATCTGCTGGTCCACATAGCTGTCGACAAAACGCTGGTCCAGGCCTTCATACCGGCCACAAATCAATACTGCCCCGGCGCTGGCCGACCAGCGCGCCACGGCGGTGTGGTTCAACGGGTGCCCAATCGGTGAGAACAGCACCGCAGGCGCTTGCTGACCCGCCGGCTCTGCGCGGTCCGCGCGGATGGATTCCAGGCAGCGCGCCAGCGGCTCGGCCATCATCACCATGCCCGGGCCGCCGCCAAAAGAGCGGTCATCGACCCGGCGGTAATTGCCCTCGGCAAAATCGCGCGGGTTCCAGAGCCTGACGTCCACCAAGCCGGACTCATAGGCGCGGCGCGTCACGCCGCTCGTCAAAAACGGCGCAAAAAGCTCGGGGAACAGGGTGATGACGTCAAAACGCATGGCTGTATTTTGCGCCCGCCGCACCAGATCAATAGTCTGGCTGCCAGTCCACCGTGATGGTCTTGCCCGGCAGATCGACGGCATCCACATAGGCCGCCACAAAAGGGATCATGCGCTCCAGCGTCTGATCGCCTTCGGTGTATTCCACACACAAGACCGAATGCGGGCCGGTGGCCATCAGGTCGCGCACGTTACCCAAAGCCACACCTTCACGGTTGAGCACATTCAGGCCGAGCAGATCGACCCAGTAATACTCGTCCTTGCCGGCTTTGGGAAAGCTGCTGCGCGGCACAAAAATACGCGCGCCACGCAGGGCTTCGGCCGGGGTGCGGTCATCGATGCCCGCAAACTTGGCAACCACCGAGTCAGAATGGGTTTTGGACTCGCTGACGGTCAGTATCACCGTGCCGGAAAAAGCGTCAAAGCCGGGGCGGTGTTTGGCCTCAGGCGGCTGCAAAAACCAGCGACTGGAAGAAAAAAGCGCCTCGGACGAGGCGCTGTGGGCCAGGATTTTGACCCAGCCCTTGACGCCCCAGGCGTCAAGAATGCGCCCGACTTCAATGGCATCGTCCGGCAAACCGGACGGCTCAAGGCCGGGCAGCATTTAAAGCTCCAGGCTCAGGCGGCCTTGGGCGCTGCAGCAGCACCCTGCTTGACCAGACGCTCCACGGTGGGGGACGCCTGGGCGCCCACGCCCAGCCAATGGGTCAGACGGTCCTGCTCGATACGCAGGCCTTCTTCACCACCTTTGGCAATCGGGTTATAAAAACCGATGCGCTCGATGAAACGGCCATCGCGGCGGACGCGTTTGTCAGCCACAACAATATTGAAAAATGGACGGTGTTTAGAACCGCCGCGCGAGAGTCGGATGACGACCATGATTTATCCTTCGGGTGGCGGGGTGAAAAAATTCACCCCAAAATGTTCCTGCAGCGATTGAGACACACGACATGGCACCCGGCCAGCGAAATGCTGCAAAGCCGCAGATTATAACCCGCCGACCCGCGGCAGGCCATCCCAACTCCCACCACCACCCCTTTTGACACCCCATGACACTGATACGACCCAGCCTTGAAGCCGACCTGCCGGCGATCACCGCCATCTATGCCCACCACGTTCTGAACGGTACCGGCACCTTTGAAACCGAGGCGCCCAGCGTGACCGACATGCTGGCGCGGCGCGCCGACGTCCTGGCCAAAGGCCTGCCTTACCTGGTGGCCGAAGAAGCTGGTAGCGTTGTCGGTTTTGCCTACGGCAACTGGTTCAAGCCCCGCCCGGCTTACCGGTTTTCGGTCGAAGATTCGATCTACCTGGCGCCGGACCAACAGGGCAAAGGCCTGGGCCGCCTGCTGCTCACCGAGTTGCTGGCACGCTGCGAAGCCGTGGGCATACGCAAGGTCATGGCTGTGATTGGCGACTCCGCCAACGCCGGATCGATTGGTGTGCATCGCGCACTGGGCTTCACACAGGTCGGGGTCATCGAGTCCTGCGGCTGGAAGTTCGGCGCCTGGCGTGATATTGTGATCATGCAAAAAACACTGGGCGCGGGCGACACGACGCCGCCTCAGGACGCCTGACCACTCCCCTCTTTCGAAAGCCCTGATGACCTCCAGAAGTAAAAACAAGACGCTGGCGACCTGGCTGGCGTTTGTGGGTGGTCAGCTGGGCGTGCACCGGCTTTACCTGTATGGCTGGACCGATCTGCTGGCCTGGATACATCCGGCCCTTGCTGCAGTGGGCTGGTGGGGTGTGCAGCGCGTGCGTCTGTACGGGCAGGACGACCAGCTTGCATGGGCCCTGATTCCGCTGCTGGGTTTCACGCTGGCGGCCACCGCCCTCACGGCCATTTATTACGGCCTGATGGCACCCGAAAAATGGAATCTGCAGCACAACCCGCTTGCCGCACCTGACGCCACTGCGGGTAAAACCAATTGGCTGACCATGGCCGCCGTGGTGCTGGCTCTGCTGTTTGGCACGATTGCCATGATGTCGAGCATTGTGTTCAGCTTCCAGCGCTACTTTGAATACCAGGTTGAGGAAGGCCGCAAGATTTCGCAGGAGAAATAGCGCCCCCACGTTCGCTCACTTCGTGTAGCTCTCTGCCCCCTTGGGGCGCTGCGCCAGCGGCCCGGCGAAGCCGGTTCCGCGGCCCCGGCTGGTATTCAGATCATCGGGAAGTGCAACTTCAAAACAGCTGCAGGCTGACCCAGTAGGCTATCGCCGCCACAAAGGCCGAGGCGGGAATCGTGAAGATCCAGGCCCAGACAATGTTGCCGGCGACGCCCCAGCGCACGGCCGAGGCCCGTTGTGTCGCCCCCACTCCAACGATGGCACCCGTGATGGTGTGGGTGGTCGATACCGGAATGCCCAGGCCGGTGGCCAGAAAAAGTGTGATGGCTCCACCGGTTTCGGCGCAGAAACCACCCACCGGCTTGAGCTTCGTGATTTTCTGGCCCATGGTTTTGACAATCCGCCAGCCACCGAACATGGTGCCTGCGGCTATCGCCGCGTAGCAGCTGATGATCGTCCACAGCGGCGGGGCGGCGTCGCTGGCGGCGGTGTAACCGGTGGCAATCAGCAGCATCCAGATGATGCCTATGGTCTTCTGCGCATCGTTGCCACCATGCCCCAGACTGTAAGCGCCGGCAGAAACCAGTTGCAAGCGCCGGAACCACCGGTCCACACGCGAAGGCGTGGCGCGGCGAAAGGCCCAGGCCACCACCACCACCATCATGGAGCCCAGCAGAAATCCCAGAACCGGAGAGACAAAGATGAATGCCACGGTTTTGAGGATACCGGTCGACACCAGTGAACCTGCACCCGACTTGGCCAGCACCGCACCCACAATACCGCCAATCAGCGCGTGGGACGAACTGCTGGGGATGCCGTAGTACCAGGTGACCAGGTTCCAGCTGATAGCGCCTATGAGCGCACCAAAGACCACATGGGTATCGACCACACCGGGCTGCACAATGCCTTTGCCCACCGTGGCGGCCACACTGAGGTGAAAAACAAAAATCGCCACAAAGTTGAAAAACGCTGCAAACAGCACCGCCTGGCCGGGCTTGAGCACGCCGGTCGACACCACAGTGGCGATCGAGTTGGCGGCATCATGAAACCCGTTCATGAAGTCGAAGGCCAGCGCCAGCATCACCAGCATGATGATGATCCACAGGGCGGTTTGCGCTGTCTGCATGATCAGGAGTTTTCGAGGACGATGCCCTCGATCAGGTTGGCGACGTCCTCACACTTGTCGGTGATGGTCTCCAGCAACTCGTAAATCGCCTTGAGCTTGATGACCTCACGCACGTCGGGTTCTTCACGAAACAGCTTGCTCATGGCCGAACGCATCACGCGATCGGCGTCAGATTCCAGCTTGTCGATCTCTTCGCAGGTTTTCAGCGCGGCCTCGGCCGTCGCGGCATCGCTGAGCTTGTCAATCAAGGCCACCGCGTCCTTCAGGCGCTCGCAGCATTTGACGCTGAGGTCGGTCAGCCGCACGATTTCATCGGTCATGTGGTGCACGTCGTACAGCGCCATGGTTTCAGCCGAATCCTGGATCAGGTCGGCCACATCGTCCATGGTGTTGATCAGCGAGTGGATCTGCTCGCGATCAATCGGCGTGATGAAGGTCTTGTGCAACATGCGGTTGACCTCTTGCGTGATGCGGTCTGCAGCACGCTCGGCGGTGTCCACCTCGCGGTTGAAGGCTTCGCGCTTTTCAACGTCGCTGTAATTGGCCACCAGGTTCGAGAAGGCGCGTGCGGCCTTCACGATCAGGTCGGCGTGCTGATTGAACAGCTCAAAAAAATTGCCTTCGCGCGGCAGCAACTTGCCAAACAGCATCTTCAACTCCCCGGACGGTGGCTGCCAGATATATGACAGATTTGTGACAAAGCGAGTTTACCCCGCTGCTTCAGCGGCGTCCGGTATTATGATAATTTCCGGCCGCAGCCCTTATCTGGCAAGCGCGAGAAGCTATCAATTAAATAGCGTATCGGGTAACACATTTGCAAGCCCTCAGGCCCGCGCAATCCAGCGCTGGCGCGCGGCCAGCTTCTCCACATCGCGCCAGTTGCTGCATTGCCGCGCAATCTTCGGCCAGATACGCAGCAGCAGCTCACACTCGGCCAGCGTGTCGGCCGCCGCCTGGTGCCTGACGCTGCAGACAATGTCAAAGTGAGCCAGCCATTCGTCCAGCGCGCGTGCCTTGACCTTCTCGTGTGTCACCGCGCAAAGCGCCTCGATGTCCACCCAGCGGTTCGGCAGCTCGGCGCCCAGATGGACTTTGATGTGCCGCCCGATCATCGCCTGGTCAAACGGCGCATGAAACGCCAGCAGCGGCGAGTTGCCAACAAAGCGCGCAAAAGCCTGCAAGCCATCGCCAGGCGGAACCCCTTCGCGCTGTCGCTGCAAGCCGATGCCGTGCAGCAGGATGTTGTCTTTGCTGGAGCCCACAGAAGACTGGCGCAGCACCACTTCAAAACTGTCGCCCAGGGAAACGGTCAGGCGTTTTCGTGGCCAGTCCACCTGGACGGCGATCGCCGCAATGGCCAGCAGCTGGTCGCGCTGCGGGTCCAGCCCGGTGGTTTCCACGTCCAGCACCACCCAGCGCGCCTCGTTCACGTCGTACAGCTTGCCCAGGCGTCGCCTGAACCAGTCGGCCCAGCTCATCGGTCAAAGTCCAGTTGCAGGCGCTGCTGCAACGAGCGCGCCACGCGAAACGACTCGCGCAGGATGCGCCTGTCGATATCGTTCAGGCTGGCGACCTTCATGTGGTTGGGCTGCTGCGGCGCTGCGGTGCCTTCAAGCTGTATGCGCAAACGCAGCGTCTGCAAAAACTCAAAGCCGCTGACCCAGGCCAGGTACTCGGGCGCTGCCAGCCCAAGCAGCGGTCCCACGGCCTCCAGCCTTTCACGGGTGTTGGTCTCGGTGATCCCGTGGCTCAACGAATAGATACGCGCCACATCCACAAAAATCGCGGCGCCCTGAAGTTTGAGGTCAATCAGGCCTGCGTCATCCACCGCCAGGTTGCCGGTCCAGTTCAGCGGCGCGCTGCGCAACAGGGCATTGACGGCCAGTTGCTTGATGAAGCGCGGTGCCCGGCGCGCCGCCTCGGTTACCTCCAGCCGCAGCTTGTGCGCCAGCGTGCTGTCCCCGGCCAGCGCGCGAAAGTCAAAATAAATGCTGGCATTGAGCAGGTCATGCGGCGCGCCGTGTTCTACCCAGTGCGCAAAACGCTCCCGCCACTCGCGCAGCGTGAGGCAACAGGCCGGCTCTCCGGCCATGATGCCGCCCCGGCACAGCGGGTAGCCGCAGGCGTCCAGCGCCAGATTGACATCGCGTCCAAAACGCAGCGCCGCCGCGCGCTGCTCTGGCGCGCTGTCGTCCGGCAGGATCAGCGCGTTGTCCTGATCGGTGGAAATCGTCTGCTCGCTGCGCCCTTCCGAGCCCAGTGCCAGCCAGCACATCCGGCTCAGGTCCACGCCGTGTTCCTCTGCCTTGAGCGCCAGCAGACGCGCAATCAGCACGTCGTTGAGGTGGCTGATCAGCGCCGTGAGCTGACGCGCGTGCACGCCCTGCCCCAGCAGGCTGTGCGCAAAACGGCGTATGTCCTGCGCCACCATCTTCAGTGTGTCCACGTCGGCCGCCGAGCGGATCGAGGTGCTGACCTGTTTGAGACTCAGGCGCTGCATTGCAAACAGGTCGCGCTCTGACACCATGCCGATCGCCACCCCGTCCCGCGTCACCGGCACATGGCGGATGCCGTGCTGGCTCATGAGCAACGCCGCATCCAGCGCAGTGTGCGCATGTGTGAGCGTGTGCACCGGCTGCGCCATCACCTGCGCAATCGGGGTCTCCAGCGGCAGTCCGGCCAGCGTGACCCGGCCCAATATGTCGTAGCGGGTCAAAATACCCAGCGGCCGCATGGCCGCATCGGTGACCAGCATCGAGCCTATGCGCTGCTGGTGCATCTGAGCCAATGCGTCCCGCAGCGGCGTGTCGGGCAGGCAGCTGCTGGGCGCCTGGCGCACCACATCGCCCAGCGGTGTCTCCAGCGACTGCTCGGCCAGCGCCTGTGAGGCATAAGCCACCTGCAGCGCACGCCGCGACAGGTCCAGAAACTTCAGGATGCGCCGGTTCAAAAAATCGGCGAACGTCGGGCTTAGCACGGCCAGCGCATGCATGGCCTCAAGCGGCAAGGTCAGCACAAAGGTGTCGGCCACCGCGCGGTAAGTGGCCGTCACCGCACGCTGCGCTACCGCGGCACTGACGGGAAACATCTCGCCCGGCTCATAGTGAAACGCACCGCCCGACAACTCGGCCAGGCCACGCTCGCCAATCACCGCGCCCTGGCGTATAAAAAACAACTCCTTGACAGACCCACTGTCGGGCGAAAGCAGCAACTCATCGGGCGCAAAATAATTTTGCTGCGCGTGACTCAAAAAGTAGTCCACCGCACTGGCCTGCATCTGCGCAAACGGCGGGTAACGCATCAACTCCAGCCGCAGGTTGGCCAGCAGGCTACTTGACGGGCTCAGGTCGGCATGAAGGGGAGGGAGAGGCGCAGGCGAGGGGGCAGCATCCATCACGGTTGACTCCTAGTGTCTCAGGACATTATCCGGGACGGCTCTGACCCCGGCGCTGATCCAGCGCAAACCCTCGGCCCTGCGCCGCCCGACCCTAAAAGCTCGCCTGCAAGCCCACCTTCAAACTGCGCCCCGGTAAAGGCGCCTTCGGAAAGGCCGTGCTGGTCAACACCGAGGTCGCGCTGTAGGCCAGCTTGTCGGTGATGTTGTCCAGCCGGGCGTACCAAAGCAGCGCGGCCGCACCCGCCTTGATGCGGTAAGACGAGCCCGCGTTCCACAGCGTGTACGCCGAGCTTGCTCCCGTCGGTGCGGCCGGCACACGCTTTTGCGCAGCCAGGTGGTCAAAGCCCACACTCGCACCCCAGGGCCCGCTGGCCCAGAGCAGCGACGCCCCCACCCGCCATGGCGCAATACGCGGCAAAGGCTGGCCGTTGCTCAGGTTGGTGGCGCGCACCAGATCGCCGCGCAGTGCCAGGTCCACCGTGGAGGCGCCCTCCTGCAGACGGATGTTGCCACTGGCCTCGATGCCAGTGAAACGCGCCCTCACCTGCTGGTACCGAAACTCGGCCAGCGGCCTGAACGCCGCGCCAGACGCCGTGAACCCGGTATTGCCGGCGTCTTCGGTCGGGTTGACCTCGCCATCTTCGGCATTACGCCTCACGCCCGTCGTCTGGTTCAGGGCAATGTAGTTTTTAAAGCGGCTGACATAGGTATTGACCTTGAAGCTGTGTCCGCCCGACTTCCAGGCCGCGCCCACGTCCAGGTTGTTCGATTGCTCCTTGGCCAGATTGGCATTGCCGACCTCATAAGCACCCGTGGCAATGTGCGGGCCATCGGCAAACAGCTCGTAGTCCCTGGGCGCCCGTTCTGTGTGCGCCAAATTGCTCGTCATTTGCCAGCCGGGCGCGGCATTCCACAATGCGCCCAGTGCGTAACTGCCGGGCTTGAAGCTTCTGCTGGCAGGGGTAAAACGCGCCACCCTCGGGTTGCCAAACGACGTCACGTCCACAGACTCTGCCCGGCCACCCAGGCTCCACTTGCCCCAATCGGTGCCAAGCTCTTCGTAAGCAAACAAGGCCGACTGGGAGGTCTTGCTGAAAGGCGCAAAAGCCTCTGTGCCCACCGCAGAAAAGCGGTTCGATTCGGTTTGCACCCCCAGCACGCCGTCGATGTTGCCAACCCTGGCGTGGCGCGCTTCCAGCCTGAGGTCACTGCCCTTGTTGGTAAAAACCGTGCCGGCCCGCGAGCCTTCAAACTCGGTGTGGCTGTAGTCCGTCTGGCTGTATTGCGCCTTGATGCTTTGCAGCGGACCGTGCAGATTGCGTATTTCACCTTCCATTGCATAGCGGTCCGACTTCATGCCAATGGTGACCCTGTCTTCAGCCACCGTGCCGTAGGTGCTTCGGTAGTTGCTGGCCGAGGCGCCCAGGTAACCGTCGGCAAAAAACACCGACCCCCCCACTGCCCCGCCGCTCGTATCGCTTGCTGAATTGCAGATACGCCTGGCTGTGGTGGTTACTGCGGTCTTGGTGCAGGCCAGGTCGCGCGGCACGCGCACGTCGCTGGTCTTGCGGTCAAAGGCGTCCACATGCAGGCTGTAGCGCTGATTGCCGGCCTCCAGCAGCACACCCTTGCCGCGTTCTGAATTGCCGCTGGCGGCGTTGATGTCCACCTTGCCGCTGATGCCGCCTTTGTCGTCAAACTGCGCCTCGCGCGGAATGCGGTTGTCGATCACATTGACCACACCCCCCACCGCGCTGCCACCGTACAGCAGCGCGCCGGGCCCTCGCAACACTTCAATGCGCTCCATGCTCAGCGGGTCGCTGGTCACCGCGTGGTCATAACTGAGGCTGGATGCGTCGAGCGATCCGCCGCCGTTGGACAGGATACGGATGCGGTCGCCATCCAGCCCGCGGATGATGGGCCGGCTGGCGTTCGGGCCAAAGTAGGTGCTGCTGACACCCGGCGTGCCGTCCAGTGTCTCACCGAGGGTGGTTTTGGCGCGTAGCAACAGGCCGTCGCCTGAGTACTGCGTGGCGGGTGTTATCAAATCCGTGCTGCCCAGCGGGTTGCCGGTGACGGTGATTGTTTTCAGGGTAGAAGCCGGCGTCTGCGCCAGCACGGTGGTGCTGCCAAGGGCGAGCAGGGACAAGGTAGCCGTGCCTATGGCACTGCGGGGAAATAATTTTTTCATGAGGACTCGTTGAATCGGGAACGGGAAACACCAAACAGCACCCGAAAAAGGTGCGTTTAGCGGCTTCAGAGAGGGGATTCAGCGAGTCAGGGGTGGACCGCGCGCTTCGAAAAGCGCGGCCCGTCGGGCGAGTGTTTCGCCCTGTAGAAAGAGAAAAACAAACGCGGTCAACACCAAAGGCAATGCCATCAGGGGAAGGGCCGGAACAGCATCGCCGTGGCAAAGCTGGTCGTAGACGCGGCAATCCGACTCGTCCGCATGGGCAGAAAACAGATCGGCCAGCCAGCCGTGCGCATGGCTGCTCTCATCGGCTTCAACAAGATGCGCCGGTGCCGCGTGGCGCGAGTCCCCGGGGCCATGGGTCAGCCCGTGCATCAGGCCCAGCATGGGCGCGAGCAAGAACACCAGGGCCAGATAAGCCCAGGCCACCCGGAGCGCCATGCGCCTGAAGACCATGCGGGCTTACTTCACCGTCACCGCATCGTTGATGCGGTAGTACAGGCCATACGGATCGTCGTGCAGCACCTGCAGGCGGCCCTCTACCACCACCGGCTCCATGCTGTATTCCACCGGAGTTCTGGTCTTGACCTCGACCATGCTTTCTGGCCCGCCCGGCAGACAGAACGAGCAGCTCAGCGGCACCGACGACAGCAGGAAATGGCGCTGCTTTTTGCCCGGCTCCAGCGGCATCATGAAGCCCTGGATGCGCTGGGTTTTGTCGTTCATGCCCATCTGGCTGGCAGTGAACACCGGCAGGATGCGGTTCTTCTCGTTTTTGGTTTTGACATCAGTCAGCACCGACCAGGGCACCACGTCTGTTCTTGGCGCCAGTGGCGCAAACGGGCTGTTGGCCCCGTGCACACCGGCACCCTGCCCGGCTGGCAAATCAATGCTGCCAAGGGGTGCAGGGGCAGCTTTGCCCGCAGCGGGCTTGCTGCTGCCCGGGGGCAGGGGTGAGCTCAATTGGGCCTGTGCCGCGCCAGCCGCCAACAGCAGGGTCAGCAGCAAGGGCGAAGTCTTGAAGGTGGCGAAAGCAAAACTGTTCATGGGTTTCTCCGGAGACGGTGCTTGGACAACATGCCTTGGCTGTCATCCCGGACTCGATCCGGGATCCATGGAGTGCGGATGAGGTCCGCAATGACAGACCAAACTCAGTGCGCGTGTTTCATGCCGCAGTATTTACCCACCGCCAGGCCTTTGCAAGAGGCCTGCAGGTCTTTCATGCAGACGTCTTCCTTCTTGCCGGACTCCAGGCATTTGGCAGCGGCCTCGTGCGCGGCTGCCATGGCCCGGTGGCGCTGGATGTCCTCTTTGGTTTCTGCATCCTTGTGTTGTGCATGCGCTATCGAAAACATAGCTGCCAGCGCAAGTCCAGCAAGGGCTGGAAGCATATTTTTCATAAATTTCAGAGTCATGTTGGTTCACCTCGATTGTAAAAGTTCAAACACATTGACGCGGTAAGCCTCGTACGCGGGCAGCAAGGCCGACAGCAGCGCCACGCCCACGGCCAGTACCGGCACACCCAGCAGCCCCACCGGCCACGCCAGCGTACCGATCAGAACTGATTTTTCCAGCTGCAGCAGCCAGCCCAGCAGCGCCATCAGCCCCTGGCCCGCCAGCACGCCAATCACCGCTGCCAGCAGCGCCAGCCACAATGCCTCGCACAGCAGCAGTGCCGCCACCTTGCGCGGTGGCGCGCCCAGCAAACGCAGCAGCGCCAGATCGGCGCGGCGCTCGCGTACCGCGCTCCACAGGGCAATAAAAACGCTCAGGCCGGCCGTCAGCAGCAGCACCCCCGCCAGCGCGCGCAACACGTCGGTGCCCACGCCAATCAGGTTGAGCAGCCGGGTGATCTCCAGCGCCGGCGCGGCGGCCTGCATCTCGGTGGTGCTGTTCACAAAACGCGGAAACGTCACCGCGGCCAGCGGGGTTCGGTATTGAATCAGCGCCAGCGTGACCTCGCGTTCGGCCTCCAGCGTCTTGCGGTCTTCGTCGTCCAGTGCGGTGTCGCCCTCATGCATTTTTTCGTGCACCTGCCAGACCGACTCTTGCGCGGTCAGCACAAGCCGGTCCAGCACCGAGCCGCTGGCCGCCAGCACGCCACTGACCACATAAGGCGCCTGGCCGTGGCTGGCGCCGCCGCTGCCCAAACCGTGGCTGCCCACAAAACGTTCGCCCACTTTCAGCCCGGTCTGCGCCGCCACCTGCGCGCCCAGCACCGCCTGTAGCGGCGCGGCCCACACGCCGCCCTGCGCAAAGCTGGCCTGGTAGTGCGCGATGTAAGCCGGTGTGGTTCCGACGATGCGAAAGCCGCTGTAGCTGTCGCCCAGGCTCAACGGAATCAGTTTGGCCACCTGCGGGTGCTGCGCCAGGGCCTTGACCGCTGCCAGCGGCACATTGCCGGTCGGCACGTCCAGGTGAAACACGCCCGACAGAATCAGTTGCATGGGGCTGCCCTTGGCGCCCACCACCACATCGATGCCGGCCAGGTCACGATCAAACGCCCGCGTTATCTGGTGGCTGACCAGCAGCACAAAACTCAGCGAGGCCAGGCCCAGGCTCAGCAACAGCAGGTTCAGGCCCGCCGCCAGCGGCCGGGCCCACAAAAACCGCCAGGCAATTGCTATCGTATTCATAGCTGCTTGCGCAAAAGGGATAAAGGCTGGAAGCCGATTTGGCTATCGAGATTGGCGGCTACCCGCGCATCGTGCGTGGCGATCACCAGCGTGGCGCCGTACCGCGTGGCGATGGCCTGCAGCAATTGCACCGCCTGCTGCGCTGCCTCGTCGTCCAGGCTGGCCGTCGGCTCATCGGCCAGAATCACTTTGGGTTGCAGCAGCACCGCACGCGCCAGCGCGACTCGTTGGGCTTGCCCACCCGAGAGCTGGCCTGGTTTGCGGGCGGCCAGCTCAGCCACACCCAGTGCCGCCAATGACTCATGGATGCGGCCGTCGTCCTGCGCCTGCCCCGCCGCCCATTGCGCCATTGCCAGATTGGCGTGCACCGTCAACGCGTCGCTCAAGTGCAGTTTTTGCGGCAGAAAACCAATCGTTCTGGCGCGCCAGGCATCACCCGCGACCTTGCCCAGCGCGGCCAGCGACTGGCCGGCAACCGTGATGTCGCCTGCGGTAGGCGCCAGCAACCCCGCCGCCAGCGCCAGCCAGGTCGACTTGCCCGAGCCCGAAGCGCCGCGCAGCAGCAGCACTCCACCCTGCGGCACGGTCATATCGTCAAAGCGTATCTCGGCGCCGCCCGGGTACTGGTAGGCGAGTTGCCGGGTGCTGATCATGCCGCCAGCGCAGCCACCCTCGGCGGTGAATGTCGTGCTCATGAGTGGATGTGAAGGTTTGAGTAGCGCCTGACGATGGATGGGTGCTAGCGACTACACCACTGCTGCTCGCAGGGAACGCCATCTCCGTCGCCGTCCATCTGTACACCGGGGCAGTTGGCAAGGAAGTATTTGGCCTCGGCACAGGACGTCATCTGGGAGCAGTACTTTCGTCTGTCGCAACTGAAGCCGCTGGACACGCGAGGAGCCGCAGGAACAAGCTTGTCGGGAGATGTGGCAACCGCCGCCGCACGCCGTCTCTTCTCTGCAGCGTTCAGCTCTTGAACTGTGGGAGGCTTTCTAACTTCACCTGTTGGACACGGCCCTTGCTGATAGGTGACCGTCCCGTTAAGCACACACTTGTTCGCTGGCGCAGCTGCGACTCCGGACACGGCGAACACAAGAGCCGCCAATACGCTGAGGAGGCAGGAGGTTGCAGGCAGCGTGGTGTGGATGTGATGGGAGGAAGTGGCTATGTGCGAGTACATGTTATTTGCTTGCACTTAACGTTTGAGATGAGAGGCGTGACCCGGCTTGCCGGGGCACGTCCTCTCGATTGAAGGGTTGGGCGTCACAGGTGGCGCGGCACTGATTTCGATGAACGAAGAGGAAGAGTAGGAGAAGGCTAGGCTCGACAGCTCGGCTTGCCGCGTGCCCCGTCGATCAATTGCGGCGCCACAAACAGAGGGGCTTCGATTCACTCTTTTGACTCCTTTTGAATGCCAGACTTTAGGCCGATCGCCGCGCAGTAACCGAGTGAAATGGCAACTGCCCAACATAGACCGGCAAGCAGCCAGGCGTGACCTGGAAAGTACTGTCTATTTGCAGAGAGAGGTACCAGCCCGCTGATAGAGATGACCCCCAAGACGACTAGCAGAAATGCAAGCAGCGCTGTTCTACGCGGCCGTTCGACAAACACGCCTAGCGATGCCCGCAGAGACACAGACTTTTCCTTTTCGTTGGCATCACAAGTGACGCCCAACGTAATTTAGACCGCATAGCTTGCGGTATAACTTGGTCGCCTCGGCCACTGACAAGTCCTTGTCAGATAACGAATTCATGCACATCGCATACTCCAGTCATGTCGATAAAACAGGCACCAAACACCGCAGATCATAGACGCGAAGATGCACGCTTCGCACCCTGCGAATACAGGAGATGCAAGCAAATCAAGCCGCACGGGGCTTGAGGAAGCACTGTATAAACAACAAATCATGACCGACAAGCACCCGGGCGCAGCGCCCTCCTCACCCCCACCCCACCCCACCCACCTGCACACCCACACCTTCCACGGTTTGGCGCCCGGCCCCAAGCTGCTGATCCTCGGCGCAGTGCACGGCAACGAGGTCTGCGGCACCAAAGCGATCACACAACTGCTGCAAGACATCGACAGCGGCCATCTCAACATCGAACGCGGCAGCGTGACCTTCGTGCCCATCACCAACCCGCTGGCCTACAAGCGCCAGCAGCGCACCGGTGAGCGCAACCTGAACCGCAACATGGCGCCCAGTGCGATTGCGCAGGATTTTGAAGACCGCATTGCCAATGTCTTGTGCCCGCTGCTTGATGCGCATGAGGTGTTGCTGGACCTGCATTCCTTCCACACCGGCGGCGCGCCCTTTGTGATGATTGGCCCGCAGAACAACAGCGGCACGTTGGAGCCCTTCAGCGACGCCGACGCAGAAATGCAGCTGGCCCTGTGCACCGGTGCGCCGCGTATTGTGGAGGGTTGGCTGGACACCTATGCGCGTGGTGTGCAGCGGCGCGCTGCCACACCGGTACCGGCTGGCACGGCGCGGGCGCAGACGCTGGTAACGAACCCGAACTACGGCGTGGGCACCGCCGAGTACATGCGTTCGCGCGGCGGTTACGGCGTGACGCTGGAGTGTGGCCAGCACGACGACCCGCAAGGCGTGCAGGTCGCGCGCCATGCGATTTTGCAAACGCTGGCGCTGCTGAACATGGTGTCGCAGCCGCTGGAGACCTCCACTACAGAACGCGAGATCCTGCGCCTGGTCGATGTGACGGATCGCGAACACGCCGGCGACAGTTTTGCCCGCGAATGGCGCAGCTTTGATGCGGTGCAGGCCGGTGACTTGATTGGCACACGCCACAGCGGCGCCCAAGTGACCGCGCCGCACGACGGTTTTGTGGTGTTTCCCAACCCGCGTGCCGAACCGGGCCAGGAGTGGTTTTACATGGCGCGGCGCCGGACGGCATGACGCTGGTCCGTTCGGGCTGAGCTTGTCGAAGCACCTTCGACAAGCTCAGGGCGAACGGTGGGGCGGCCGAGGATGGCAGCAAAGCGCTGCGCTCACGCCTTCGCGTACTCCGAAAAAGTCTTGCGGAACTTCGCCACCTTCGGCCCGGCCACCGCCATGCAGTAACCCTGATTCGGGTTTTTCTCGAAGAAGTCCTGGTGGTAGGCCTCGGCGGCGGAGTAGTTGGACAGCGCCAGTACCTCGGTCACCACCGGTTTGCCAAACAACTTTTGTGCGTTCAGCTCGCTGACCATGTCTTCAGCCACCTGCTTTTGCTCTGGCGTCGAGTAATAAATACCGCTGCGGTACTGCGTACCGCTGTCGTTGCCCTGGCGGTTCAGCGTGGTCGGGTCGTGGATGACAAAGAAAATTTCCAGAATCGCCCGCAGGCTGATCTGCGCCGGGTCGTAAACCAGCTTGACGACTTCGTTGTGCCCGGTGGTGCCGGTGCACACCTGCTCGTAAGTGGGGCTCGTGACGTGGCCGTTGCTGTAGCCGGACTCCACATCCTCAATGCCGCGCACCTGCACAAACACAGCTTCTGTGCACCAGAAGCAGCCGCCGCCCAGCGTGATGGTCTGCAGCCCCGCGCCCGTAAACTTGTCCTGTTCCATAAATCGTCCTTTTTTATCCAGCGATCAAATGCCGATCATCCGGGAAAATCCCTTGTACCGACCCCCGCCAGCTGAAAACCCTGGTTTCCGCAACGTTTGCCGCGCTGTGCCCTGTGGCGCATTTTCAAGCATCAAATACTGCCCCGGCCCCTATCTGACCAGCGCAAGCAGCTATCAATTCAAGAGCATATTGCAATGATTTCACTTGGCGAACTCAAGCCCATTCTGAGCACCCTGCTGCTGCCACCCGCCGCGCCGCTGTTGCTGGTATTGCTGGGGCTTGTCCTCGCGGTGCGAAGAAAAGCCGCTGGCCTGACGCTGGCGTTTCTGGGCAGTGCCGTGCTGTGGTTGCTCAGTTGCCATGCGGTGGCGGTGTGGCTGGCGCTGAATCTGTTGCCGCAACAAACCGCGCTGTCGATGGCCGCACTAAAGACCAGCGGGGCGCAAGCCATTGTGGTGCTGGGCGGCGGCGTGCACCCTACCGCGCCCGAGTATGGCGAGTCTCAGGCATCGGCCGCTGCGGCCATGCGTTTGCGTTACGGCGCCCGGCTGGCCCGGCAAAGCGGACTGCCGGTCGCTTTTGCCGGGGGCCTGGGCTGGGGCGCTGCGCAGACGCAAACCCTGTCGGAAGGTGAAGTGGCGCGCCGCGCGGCCTTGCAGGACTACGGCCTGGCCCTGAAGTGGATAGACAGCCAGTCGCGCGACACATCAGAAAACGCGCGCCTGCTGCGCCCGCTGTTGCTCAAAGACGGCGTTCAGCGGATTGTGCTGGTGACCCATGCGTCACACATGCCACGATCCGTGCGGGCATTTGAAGCCGCCGGCTTCACCGTGACCGCCGCCCCCATGGGTTTTATCCTGCCCAGCCGCAATGGCGTGCTGGAGTGGTTGCCCTCGGCCGACGGACTGGAAGCCTCCCGCGCAGTACTCAAGGAATGGCTGGGCTTGTTGGCGCAGCGCTTTACTTGAGCTTTACCACCTTGCCCGCACAGGCGTGGCTTGACGAACCGGGAGTCAATGGCTACATTACTAACCAGTCAGTCAGTAAAAATGTCCCTCTCCAAATTCATCTCTGAACAAACCGCCACCCTGGCGGGCAAACGCGAGCGGCGCAAGGAAGCGCGCCCGGGCGAGTTGCTGGACGCGGCTCTGGAGCTGTTTGTGGAAAAAGGCTTTGCCGGCACCCGCGCCGAAGAAGTGGCTGCTCGCGCCGGCGTGTCCAAGGGCACGCTGTTTCTGTACTTTCAAAGCAAGGAAGAACTTTTCAAGGCGGTGGTGCGTGAAAACATCTCTGGCCGTTTCAAGGAATGGAACGAGGAGTTCGAGACTTTTGAAGGCACGGCCTCCGAGATGCTGGCTTATTGCATGACGGTCTGGTGGGAGCGCGTGGGTACCACCCGGGCCTCCGGCATCACCAAACTGATGATGAGCGAGGCCGGTAACTTTCCCGAAATTGCGGCCTTCTATCAGCAAGAGGTCATTCAGCCGGGGCAGGCGCTGATACGCCGCATCATGCAGCGCGGCATAGACCGGGGTGAATTTCGCCCGATGAATCTCGACTATGCGATTTACAGTGTGATTGCACCGATGATCTACCTGATCATCGCCAAACACTCGGCGGGTACCTGTGCAGACCCCGCGCTGGCAGACAACGCCGGCAAATACATCGCTGTGCAGATTGACACGATTCTTCATGGCATGTGTACCGCGCCCTCTTCCCCTACCGTTTCCGCGAAAGCAAAAAAATGAAACCCTGGATCAAATGGGTCATAGGCCTTGTGGTTCTGCTCTTGCTGGCCAGTGCGGTGGTCGGCGCCCTGTCGGCACGCAAGAAACAGCAGCAGGCACTGGCCGTAGCAAACGCCGAAAAAGCACAGACCGTGATTGAGCTGGCCGCCACCGATGTGTTGCAGGCCAAAACCGTGGAACTCAGCCAGGGCCTGCCGGTGTCGGGCTCACTCAAGGCCGTCAACTCGGCTTTTGTCAAAGCCAGGGTGGCTGGCGAATTGCAGGGCCTGACCGTGCGCGAAGGCGACTTTGTCAAGGCCGGACAGGTGCTGGCGCGCATCGATGCCCGCGAGTACCAGTCGCGCGTGCAGCAGGCACAGGAGCAGGCCGACTCGGCCAAGGCGCAAACCGAAGTGGTACAGCGCCAGTACGACAACAACAAGGCGCTGGTGGACCAGGGTTTTATCTCCAAAACAGCACTGGACACCTCGCTGGCCAACCTTCACGCCGCCCAATCGAACCACAAGGCAGCGCTGGCCGCCGCCGATGTGGCCAAAAAATCGCTGGACGACACGGTGCTGCGTGCCCCGCTCTCGGGCCAGATAGCACAGCGTCTGGCTCAACCCGGCGAACGGGTTGGCATCGACGCCCGGGTGCTGGAAGTGGTGGACCTGAGCCGGCTTGAACTGGAGGCCAGCCTGAGCGCAGCCGACGCCCTGGCAGTGCGGCCAGGCCAGACCGCCGTGTTGCAGATCGAAGGCAGCGCACAAACCGTCAACGCCAGCGTGGCGCGTATCAACCCCAGCGCGCAGGGTGGCAGCCGCAGCGTGCTGGTTTACCTCAGCGTGGCCAACAGCGGCAGTACCACCGGCCTGCGGCAAGGGCTGTTTGCGCAGGGTGCGCTAGGCACCACACGCGTGTCCAGCCTGGCCGTGCCGCTTAGCGCCGTGCGTACCGACAAGCCAGCGCCGTATGTGCAGGTGGTTGAAAATAATCAGGTGACCCACAAGGCCGTTGAAATGGGTGTGCGCGGCAACAGCGCAGACGGCAAAGAAGCCATGGTGGCCGTCAAGGGCCTGGCAGAAAACGCGCTGGTGATTGCGGGCGCCGTGGGTGCACTGCGCGAGGGCACGGCGGTCAAGTTCACCCAGGGCGCCACTGCCGCAGCGCCAGCCGCATCAGCGCTCAAACCGGCCCCCTGAGGGCTCCAACTGTATGTGGTTTACCCAGGTCAGTCTGAAAAACCCGGTCTTCGCGACCATGGTCATGCTCGCCATCGTGGTGCTGGGCCTGTTTTCTTACCAGCGCCTGCAGGTGGACCAGTTTCCGAACATCGATTTCCCGGTGGTGGTGGTCACTACCGAATACCCGGGCGCATCGCCCGAGATTGTGGAAAGCGAAGTCACCAAAAAAATCGAGGAGGGCGTCAACTCGATTGCCGGCATCAGCGCCCTGACCTCGCGCAGCTACGAGGGCCAGTCGGTCGTCATCATAGAGTTCCAGTTGCACATTGACGGCCGCAAGGCGGCTGAAGACGTGCGCGAAAAAATCGCCTCGCTGCGCCCGCTGCTGCGCACCGAGGTGAAAGAGCCCCGTGTGCTGCGTTTTGACCCGGCCAATCGCGCCATCTGGTCGGTGGCTGTGCTGCCGACCGTTCGTCCTGAGCTTGTCGAAGGACAGGCTTCGACAGGTAGCACCCCAACAGCCGTTGAACTCACCAACTGGGCCGACCAGGTGCTCAAAAAGCGGCTGGAAAATGTGCGCGGCGTCGGCGCTGTCTCCCTGGTCGGCGGCAGCAAGCGCGAGATCAACATTTACCTGAACCCGCAGGCCATGGAGGCGCTGGGCATCACTGCCGACCAGGTGGCCAGCGCCGTGCGCAACGAAAACCAGGACTTGCCGGTGGGCGCCATCCGCTCACTGACGCAGGAACGCATCGTCAAAATTGATGCCCGCATGAAACGGCCTGAAGACTTTGGCAAGATCATTGTGGCGCGCAAAACCGGCGCGGGTGGCGGCGCGGCGGTGACGGTCGATCAGGTGGCCAGCATTCGCGATGGCTCGCAGGAGATCGACAGCCTGGCCCTGTACAACGGCCAGCGCACCCTGCTGCTGACGGTGCAAAAGGCCCAGGGTGAAAACACCATTGCTGTGGTGGATGGTTTGAACAATGCCCTCAAGGAGCTGCAGGCGCAACTGCCGGCAGGCACGCGGCTGGAGCAGATCGGCGACGGCTCACGGCCCATCCGCGTGGCGGTTGAAAACGTGCGCCGCACGCTGATTGAAGGCGCGTTGCTGACCATCCTGATCGTTTTCCTGTTCCTGAACTCCTGGCGCTCTACGGTGATCACCGGGCTGACCTTGCCGATATCCATCATCGGCACCTTCCTGTTCATGAACCTGTTTGGCTTCACCATCAACATGATCACCCTGATGGCGCTGAGCCTGTGTGTGGGCCTGCTGATTGACGATGCGATTGTGGTGCGCGAGAACATCGTGCGCCATGTGCAGATGGGTAAAACGGCGTACCAGGCGTCGCTGGACGGCACGCAGGAGATTGGGCTTGCCGTGCTGGCCACCACGTTTTCCATCGTTGCGGTGTTTCTGCCGATTGGTTTCATGGGCGGCATCATTGGCAAGTTTTTTCATGAGTTCGGCATCACCATCGTGGCGGCGGTGCTGATCTCGATGTTTGTCAGCTTCACCCTGGACCCGATGTTGTCCAGCATCTGGCACGACCCGAGCATTGAAGCCCACGGCAAACACCATGCGCCAGTGACTTTTTACGACAAGACCATAGGCCGCGTGACCGGCTGGTTTGAGCGCGCCACCGACTCGCTGGCCGAAACTTACCAGCGCATCCTGCGCTGGTCGCTGGTGCACAAACTGGCCACAGTCGGGCTGGCGCTGGCGATTTTTGTCACCAGCATTTTCATGGTGCCGCTGCTCGGTACCGAGTTTGTGCCCAAGGCTGATTTTTCCGAAACCTCACTCAACTTCTACACGCCAGTCGGCTCTTCGCTGGAAGCCACCGAGGCCAAAACCCGGCAGGTCGAAACCATATTGCGCGAATTTCCGGAAGTCAGGTACACCCTGGCCACCATCAACACCGGCAACGCCCAGGGCAAGATGTACGCCAGCATTTATGTGCGCCTGGTGGACCGCAAGGCGCGCAGCCGCAGTGTGGATCAGTTGTCCGGGGTGCTGAGGGACCGGCTCAAACAGGTGCCCGGCATCACCGTCACCCATGTCGGTTTGCTGGACGCGGTGGGTGGCAACAAACAGGTGGAGTTTTCATTACAGGGCACCGACCTGCGGGAGCTGGAGCGCTTGAGCCGCCTGGTCATGGACAAGATCAATGGCATACCCGGCCTGGTGGACCTGGACTCCAGCCTGAAGGCCGACAAGCCGACGATACAGGTCGATGTCAAACGTGACGCCGCATCCGACATGGGCCTGACGGTGGCGCAGATCGCCGCCTCCCTGCGCACCCTGGTGGCCGGGCAGACGGTGGGCAACTGGCGCGCACTCGACGACCAGACCTATGACGTGAACGTACGCCTGGCACCCGACGCGCGCAATGCGCCGCAAGACCTGGAGCGCCTGCCCTTTATCAGCACGGTCATAGGCAGCAACGCAGACGGTTCCACGCGCAACGTGCGTTTGAGCCAGGTGGCCACCGTCAGGGAAACCACCGGGCCCAACCAGATCAACCGGCGTGACCTGACGCGTGAAGTCGCCATCAATGCCAATGTGTACAACCGGTCTGCCGGTGAGGTATCTGGCGACATCCGCAAGGCGCTGGACAGCATCCACTTTCCGCCGGGATACCGCTACCAGTTTGGCGGATCCACCAAAAACATGGCCGAGTCCTTTGGTTACGCCATATCGGCGCTGGTGCTGGCCATTTTGTTCATCTACATGATCCTGGCCAGCCAGTTCAAGAGTTTTCTGCAACCCCTGGCGCTGATGACATCGCTGCCGCTGACGCTGATTGGTGTGGTGCTGGCCTTGCTGCTGTTCCGCTCCACCCTGTCGATGTTTTCCATTATTGGTGTGGTGATGCTGATGGGCCTGGTCACCAAGAATGCGATTTTGCTGGTGGACTTTGCAATCCGCATGCGCGATGAAGGCATGGAACGCAGCGAAGCGCTGCTGACAGCGGCCCGCGTGCGCCTGCGCCCGATTTTAATGACCACGTTGGCGATGATTTTCGGCATGGTGCCGCTGGCTTTCGCGCTGACCGAAGGCTCCGAGCAACGCGCACCCATGGGCCAGGCCGTTATTGGCGGCGTCATCACCTCGTCGCTGCTGACGCTGGTGGTGGTACCGGTCACTTATTGTTATCTGGACGACCTTGCTCAATGGATCAAACGCCGCTTCAGCAGCCGGCGCGCGCAGCCGGTCACGGTGTCGACCCCCCCACTAAAATAACGGGTTTACCCCAGCACCCACCGCTTTCTAAAGGCCACGCCATGAACTACGAACAAGCCCGCTTCAACATGATTGAACAGCAGATCCGCCCCTGGGAAGTGCTGGACAGCCAGGTACTCTCCCTGCTGGCAGTGGTCAGGCGCGAAGATTTTGTACCGGCTGCACGCAAGGCCATGGCTTTTGCCGACATGGAAATTGCGCTGACCGCCAAACCGGGGCAGGCCATGCTGGCGCCCAAGGTAGAGGCGCGGATGTTGCAAGATCTCGCTGTCCAAAAACACGAAAAAGTGCTGGAGATCGGTACCGGCTCCGGCTACATGGCCGCCCTGCTGGCCCACCGCGCGCAACAGGTCATCACCCTGGAGATCGACGCCGCCCTGGCCGAGGTGGCGCGCGACAACCTGGAGAAAGCCGGCATCTACAACGCCGAAGTGCGCACTGGCGACGGCGCCGCCAAACTGGGTCAGGCCGTCTCAAGCAGCGACCCGCTCAGCGGCCCGTTTGACGTGATTGTGCTCAGCGGTTCGGTGGCCGAGGTGCCACCCGCCCTGCAGGCCATGCTGAAAGTCGGCGGACGCCTCAGCGCCATCGTCGGCTTTGAGCCCATGATGCGCGCCACACTGGTCACCCGCGTGGGTGAGACCGCCTTCCGCACCACCCAAGGCTGGGACACGGTAGCCCCACGCCTGCTCAATTTCCCTGAGCCTTCCAGATTCAGCTTCTAGAAAAAACCGCTCTCATGGTTCCTCAGCTCGCCCCTGCCAATTTTGCCGACTGGCTTGCCAGCCTTCCGGCCGACGCACCCACGCCCATCGTGCTGGACGTGCGCGAACCGTGGGAGTTGCAAACCGCATCGGTCAAGGCTGAAGGTTTCACACTGGTGCATATCCCCATGCGTGAAGTCCCTGCACGGCTGGAAGGGCTGAGAGAAGAATTGTCACCTGACCAGCCTGTGGCCTGCCTGTGCCACCACGGCATGCGCAGCCAGCAGGTGGCCGCTTATCTG
This sequence comes from Polaromonas sp., assembly GCF_030680935.1. Taxonomy (GTDB): domain Bacteria; phylum Pseudomonadota; class Gammaproteobacteria; order Burkholderiales; family Burkholderiaceae_C; genus Polaromonas. The sequence continues at coordinate 22,996 of NZ_JAUXUP010000070.1, forward strand.
GTGCAAAACGGCTTTACCCAGGTGGTCAACCTGCAAGGCGGCATTCCGGCCTGGACCGGGCAGCGCGACGCGACTGTGCCGCTGTACTGACTTGTTGCCTCCCCACTTTCTCTGATTTTTACTTCTATCAGGACCCGCATGACAACGCTATTGAAACAACCTGCCTTGTTGCCACTGGCTCTGCTGGTCAGCGCCGTGCTGGCCGCCTGGGCGCCCGCAGCGCAGGCGCAAAACCTGGTGGAGCTGTACCGCTCGGCACGCGACTATGACGCCGCCTACCAGTCATCACGCTCGCTGTACCAGGCGAATCTGGCCAAAGCCGAACAAGCCAAGGCCGGCATTCTGCCGACTGCCGGCCTGTCTGCGGGCGTGAACCGCACCAACTTTGAAAACACCAACCCGGTGGTGGACCGCAGCTTCAGCGCACAGACCGCCAGCGTCAATGCCTCACAGCCGCTGTACCGGCCCGGAAACTGGGCAACCTACGAGCAGGGCAAGCAGCAGGTAGAGCTGTCCAGGGCGCAACTGGAGACCGCCGAGCAGGACCTGATTGTGCGCACCAGCCAGACCTACTTTGATGTGCTGGCCGCGCAGGACACGCTGGCTTTTGTGCGCGCACAAAAATCAGCGGTGGCAGAACAGCTGGCTTCGGCCAAGCGCAACTTTGAAGTGGGCACCTCCACCATCACCGACTCACGCGAGGCGCAGGCCAGGTTCGACCTGGTGGTGGCGCAAGAGATCGCGGCCGAAAACGATTTGCGCGTCAAGAAAATTGCGCTGGACCAGCTGGTGGGCAAAACCGACGCGCAGCCCCGGGGCCTGCTGGTGCCGGTGGCACTGCCGCCGCTGGTGCCCAGCGACGTGACGGCGTGGGTACGCCAGTCCGAAGACTTTCACCCCAGCATCAAACAGGCGCAGGCCAACCTGGAGGTCGCCAAACTTGAAATTGACAAGGCCGAGGCCGGCCACAAGCCCACGGTGGACCTGACCGCCAGTTACGGCGCGCAGCGCAACCCGCAGGGCAGCGCCACCAGCGCACTCAACTCACGCAGCAACAGCACCACCATCGGGCTGGCGCTGAACCTGCCCCTGTTTGCCGGTTTTGCCACCCAAAATCGCATTCGCGAAACCCTGTCGCTGGAAGAAAAAGCCCGCACCGACCTGGAAGGCGCCAAACGTGGCATCGCGCTGGGCACACGCACTGCATTTTTCGGCGTCTTGTCGGGCCAGGGTCAGGTCAAAGCGCTGGAAGCCGCTGAAGCCTCCAGCCAAAGCGCGCTGGATGCCAACAAACTGGGCTACCAGGTGGGCGTGCGGATCAACATCGATGTGCTCAATGCACAAAGCCAGTTGTTCCAGACCAAGCGCGATCTGGCGGTTGCCCGTTACAACGTGCTGATCGGCGGCCTGAAGCTGCGCCAGGCCAACGGCACGCTAACGCCAGAGGATTTGCTGCTGATCAATTCGCTGCTGGTGCAGTAGGCCGCTTCGCAGTCACTGCGCCTCTTCTTGACCGTCAGTCCAGCAACTCAAACACGCCAAGCGCCCTCGCCTGCCCGTTGAGCAGCACATCGACCCGGTGCAGCCCCGCACGGCGTTTGCGTGTGGTCATCTCCGCCGTAGATACCGTCTTGCCCAATCGGACCGTTTCTTTCGGCGCGAGATCCAGCACCTTGAGCTTGAACACCTTGGCGCTGGTCTTGCCGCTGGCTTTCACGTAGTGGATACAAAAATCTACCAGCACCTGCTGCGCCTTGTTGCTGGTGCTGGAAACGTCGAAGGCGATGTTCACCTTCTCGCCCATCACCACACGTTTTGGCATGATGCGGGCGTTCGACACTTCGACCTCTGCGCTTTTGCCAAATCCCAGCACCTCCAGCGCACCAGCCTCACCACGTTTGACGGCTGAACGCAGCGCATGTTGCACGATCCAGCGCCGCTCATCGCTGGCGCCCTTGAGCCACTGCTTCGCGGTCTTCGCCAAAACGTCCGGGTGATCCTTGCCGATGTCGTTGAGGTTGTTGGCGACCGAGCGGCGCACATACAGCGCCGGGTCGTCCTTCAGCAGCTCCAGCAGGGCCAGCACCGGCGCCGGGTCTTTTTGAAACGCCGGCAGGCGGCTGGCCCAGGGCAGGCGCGGGCGGCTGCCTTCGGACACCAGGCGGCGCACATGTTCGCTCGGGTCGCTGGCCCATTGTTTGAAACGCGCCAGTGTGGCGGCTTGGTGTTTCTGCAAAAAGGCGCGGATGCTGAATTCGGCCGTGAAGCGCTGCGTCAGCGCATGTTGTGCGCGCATCGAGTCTTCAAAATGATCGAGCCCGAACTGGGCGACGAACATCGTGTGCGGCAGGTATAAAAAAGACGCCATGCTGAGCTCGGCAGGCCGGCCATGCGGCTGGTCCAGCGACGCCAGCAGAATGTCTATCGCCTTTGGGTACTCGGGCGGCAGGTGACGCTGCAGCGCGTGAGCAATGTGTTTGCCGCGCGGCATCAGGGCCAGCGCGTCGTAGCCCGTGAGCACATCGGCAACAAATTTGCGGGATTCAAACCGGGGGTACACGGCGGCGATCATGCGGGCGATGGCCTTGGGCACATCGGCGCCGTACTGGTTGATCAGGGGTTCTGCCATGGGGGTCCGTCTGGTTGAAGTGCCTGGCCGCCGGTACGCACTATTTGCAGTGCTGCTTGTATTCGGCCTCCATGCCGGCAAGAAAGGCATCCCGGTTTGCGTCGCTTTTGAAAACGCGCTCGCCCTTGGCGTTCAAATCGTAAATGCGTGCATGGCGCTTGCGCTCAAGATCATCCCTGGCCTCTATGCACCATTGCTTTCTGGATGCCGCTTCCTGAAAGTCTTTGGCCTCTGCTTCCTGCCTGGCAATCTGGCGGCGTTTGAATTCGGTGTCTTGCTCGCGCACCGTGGCCAGCGGGTCTTTGGCGGCTGACGCGCCCCGTGCGGCAGCAGGCGGCGCGTCGGGCAGTTTCATCTTTTGCCCCTTGTGGTCTGCCGGCGGCTTTTGCCCATACTGGGTCACGCCTTTTTCGTCCACCCATTTGTACACCTGGGCCTGGGCCGGCACCCACAGACCCATGGCCAACAAGGCAATCCATAAACAAGGCATGACACGACCTCCTGTATTTTTCTGGCCTCAACGCACTTTCAGGACTTGAGACCTTGTTCCAACCACCTGGCCAGCGCCTGCACGGTGCTGGCAGCCGCGCCCCGGTGCTGCGCCGCAAACTGCAGGCCCGCCGCAGCCGCTGCCTGCTGGGCAGCGGGTCTGCTCAGCATGGCGCGGGCGCTGCGCACGGCTTCGGCCATGTCCTGCACCCGGCGCGCCGCGCCCGCCGCTTCGGCCAGCTCGGCCACTTCGGCAAAATTGAAAGTGTGCGGCCCCATGATGACGGGGCAGCCACCGGCCGCCGCTTCAATCAGGTTCTGGCCGCCCAAAGGCGCATAGCTGCCGCCCAGCAGGGCCACGTCGCTCAGGGCGTAATACAGCGCCATCTCACCGAGTGAGTCGCCGAGCCAGACATCGGCCGGTAGCGGTGCAGCGCCCCACGACGAGCGGCGCGACACCGACAAGCCGTGTTGTTCAACCAGAGCGCGCACCTCGTCAAAACGCTGCGGATGGCGCGGCACGATCAGGATCTGGAAATCAACTGCAGCCCGCAGCCCTGCCGCGCCGTAATCTGCTATCTTTTCAGTAGCTGCTTGCGCAGGTGCAGAAAGGGCTAGAGCCCTGATTTGCTTGAGGAAATCGTCTTCCTCCCCCTCGCGCGAGCTGGCCAGCATCAGCACCGGTCGACCCAGCGCCTGGCGCCACTGCCGGCCCAGCAACTGCTGCGCTGCGTCTGGCGCAGCGTCAAATTTGAGGTTGCCAAAAACGCCCTGCACGGGCGCCCCCAGCAAGCACAGCCGGTCGGCATCGCCCTCACTTTGCGCATAAACCGCTGCCAGCGCTGCATACGCCGGTTTGGACAGCGGCGCCATGCGCAGCGCCTGTTGCAGCGACTTGGCCGACAGGCGCGCATTGACCAGCGCCAGCGGCACGCCGCGCGCCCGCGCAAAGGCCACGGTGTTGGGCCAGACTTCGGTTTCCAGCAGCAGTCCCAGCCGCGGCTTGAAGTGCGTGAAAAACCGCGCCACTGCGGCTTCGCTGTCCCAGGGCTGCCAGACTTGCACATCGCCTTCGCGCAGCAGGCTGGCACCCTCAGCGCGACCGGTGGCAGTGCCATGGGTCAGCAACACACGCAGCCCCGGCCACTGTGCCCGCAGGCTGCTGAGCAAAATGGCAGCGGTACGGGTTTCGCCCAGCGACACCGCGTGTATCCAGACCAGCTCGGAGCGCGCCTCGGGCGCCTGGCTGTAAAAACCAAAACGCTCGTTCACCGCCTCCAGGTAACCCGGCTCTGCCTGGCCACGCCGCAGCAGTTTGCGCCGCAGAAAAGGCTGCGCCGCCCACATCAGCCACGAATACAACTTGCGTATAAAGGCGTCCATTTTCAAAGCGGCTGCCATTCAGACACCGACGGAAGGTTGGGCTGGCAACTGAGCCAGGCGTCCCACACCGCCTGCACCGAAGGAGTTGGCTGGGCAAAAACGCTGCGTTGACGCGGCGGTGCGTCAGCACCGGCCATGCCGGTCAGGGGCCCGGTGCGCCAGGCTGTGTCAAAGTTGTAGATCTGCACATGCGGTACATCCAGGGCGACAGCGATGTGGCTGAGGCCGCTGTCCACGCCAATCACGCCTGCACATTGCGCAAAATTTTGCGTGAGCTCATCCAGAGGCAAGCGGGGCCAAACAGTGGCGCGCGCTGGCCCTGCTTCTGCGTTAAGCGCGGTGGCAATCGCCTGGCTGGTGGCCAATTCGTCTGCGCTGCCGTGCGGCAGGGCAATGCGGTAACCCAATGCGTTTAATTGCCGGCCCAGTGTGATCCAGTTTTCCTGCGGCCACTGCTTGTCGGCGCGTGAGCTGCCATGTACAAACGCTATCATTTCAGGAGCTGTCTGCGCAATAGCACCGTGGGCTGGAGCCCGATTTAAGCCATAAGCTGGCAGCGTATCCAGCGGGTAGCCCAGCGCGCGGGCCGACAACTCGCGCCCGCGCTGCACCGCGTGGATGTGCGGCTCCAGCACTATCGCCACATCGGCCAGCCAGCGGGTGGGCGCTTCGTAGCCCGAGCCTTCGGTCTGGTTGGCCATGGCGTAACGTTTGCCACCGGGCGACAGGCGCGCCAGCCAGGCGAGCAGCGCCGACTTGGTCAGGCCCTGCAGGTCGATGACGGCGTCGTAACGCTGGCTTTGCAGCTCGCGCCGGAAGGCGCGCCAGGCGCTGCGCGTGGCAGCACTGAATGGCGACTTGCGCCAGCGCCTCAGCTCGCAGGAGATGACACGCTGCAGGCCCGCGCCCCGCAGCGGGGTCAACAGCGGCGCAAAGGCTTTCTCGACCACCCAGTCGATCTGCGCACCGGGATGCGCGACCAGGATGTCCTGCACCACGGGCAGCGTGTGCACCACGTCGCCGAGGGACGAGAGTTTGACGAGCAGTATTTTCACAAGGCCCCAAGCAAGGTCAACCCTCTCGGGGCGCATCCTTCGACAAGCTCAGGACAAACGGTAGATGGCAGTGACGAGCGTGGGGGCATCAGTGGGCAGGGGCAGCAAAGCTGGCGTCAGGCTTGACGCTGCGCAGCAACTTGAGCATGTCGGCCTCGATGCGCTGGAGCGCCGCCTCGGTGTGGCCTTCAAAACGCAGCACCAGCACCGGCGTGGTGTTGGACGCGCGGATCAAACCAAAGCCGTCCGGCCAGTCCACACGCACGCCGTCAATCGTGCTGACTTTTGCCGGCGCCGGAAAGGCCGCGAGCTTAATAAGCGCCTCCACCACCGCGTGCGGCTCGCCTTCCTTGCAGGCTACGTTGAGCTCTGGGGTGCTGAAGCTGGTCGGCAGGCCGTTGAGAAGTGCGCCGACGTCGTCCACCTTACTCAATATCTCCAGCAAGCGCGCGCCGGCATAGGTGCCGTCGTCAAAGCCAAACCAGCGCTCCTTGAAAAAGATGTGGCCGCTCATCTCGCCACCCAGCGGGGAGTTGACCTCTTTCATCTTCGCCTTGATCAGCGAGTGGCCGGTCTTGTACATCATGGGCACGCCACCCGCCGCTTCGATCTCGGGCGCCAGGCGCTGCGAACATTTGACGTCGTACAGGATGGTGCCGCCCGGTACGCGCGACAGCACATCGCGCGCAAACAGCATCATCTGCCGGTCGGGGTAAATGTTCTGGCCGTCCCGCGTGACGATGCCCAGGCGATCACCGTCGCCGTCAAAGGCCAAGCCCAGCTCGGCGTCGCCCGACTGCAGCGCGGCGATCAGGTCCTTGAGGTTTTCCGGTTTGCTCGGGTCCGGGTGGTGGTTGGGAAAATCGCCATCGACCTCGCTGAACAGCTCGGTTACTTCACAGCCGAGCGCGCGAAAGATGCCGGGGGCCGAGGCGCCAGCAATGCCGTTGCCGGAGTCGATGACAATTTTCATCGGCCGCTTGAGTTTGATGTCGGACACGATGCGGTCGCGGTAAGGTGCCAGCACATTGACATGGGTGATGCGACCGGCCTGAGCGGGCATGGCCCAGTCTTGTGCCTCCATGCTTTTGCGCAGCGCCTGAATGTCTTCGCCAAAAATCGCGCGGCCGGCCAGCACCATCTTGAAGCCGTTGTAGTCCTTGGGGTTGTGGCTGCCGGTGATTTGTATGCCCGAGCTGGCCAGGGTACTGGCCGCAAAATAGAGCATGGGGGTGGTTGCCATGCCGATATCAATCACATCCACCCCGCTGGCCGCCAGACCACGAATCAATGCGGCACTGATGACCGGCCCGCTCAGGCGCCCGTCGCGCCCCACAGCCACGGCGCTTTCGCCCTGTGCCAGCGCAGCGCTGCCAAAGGCGCGGCCCAGCGCCTCGGCGACGGCTTCATTGACGGTGGCAGGCACTACGCCACGGATGTCATAGGCCTTGAAAATCGATGCGTCAAATGGCATGCGCTGGGGCTCCTGAAGGTTGCGGAAAATCGACTGATTGTAGGCGCCGGGAATGGCTGGGAGATGTCCGGAAACGGCTAGCTACAAGCAGCCCGCCGCGTATCATGAAGCCATGACCCCGAGCACCGCCCCCCTGGCCGACGACGCCTGTTACCTTGCGCTGAAAACGCGCGATGCGCGGTTTGACGGGCGCTTTTTTACCGGCGTCACGTCCACCGGCATTTACTGCCGGCCGGTCTGCAGCGTGAAGACACCCAAACGCGAAAATTGCCGTTTTTTTGGTCATGCGGCACAGGCTGAGGGCGCGGGTTTTCGGCCCTGCCTGCGCTGCCGGCCCGAACTGGCGCCACATTCGGTGGTGTGGTCGATTCAGGATGCGAGCTACATCCTGGCGCACCAGGCCGCCCGTTTGCTGGACGAGCCCGACGCATGGCCAGGGGGGCTGCCTTCGGTGGAATCGCTGGCTGCCAGGTTGGGCGTCAGCGACCGCCACGTCCGGCGCATTTTTGAAACGCAATTCGGTGTTTCGCCGATGCAGTACCTGCAGACGCGCCGGCTGCTGACTGCCAAGCAGTTGCTGGCCGACACGGCACTGCCAATCACGCAGATCGCGCTGATCAGCGGGTATGCCAGTGTGCGCCGCTTCAACGCCGCCTTTGTCGGGCATTACGGGCTGAACCCGACGCAGTTGCGGCGCCAGGGCAGCGCGCCGTCAGACCAGGGCATCACCGTGAAGCTTGGCTATCGCCCGCCTTATGACGTCGCGGCCATGACGGGCTTCTTCAAAAAGCGCCAGATCCACGCAATCGAGTTTATTGATGAGGCGGCTGGTGCAACAAAAATGGGCCGTACCTTCCGCGTCGAAACCGGCGGCAAAGTCCACGCCGGCTGGCTGCTGGCCAGCTTTGACGAAAGCCGTTGCCATGTCGCGCTGCATATCAGCGACTCGCTGCGCGAGGTGTTGCCACTGGTGATACGCCGGGTGCGCGCCATGCTGGACCTGGATGCCGACCCGCAGGCCATCAACGCCGTGCTGCACGACAGTTTTCCAGGCGGTGATGGCCTGCGTGTGCCCGGCGCCATGGACGGCTACGAGCTGGCGGTGCGCGCCGTGTTGGGCCAGCAGATCACGGTGGCAGCAGCGCGCACCCTGGCGCAGCGCATGGTCGACAAACTTGGCGAGGCAATTGAAACGCCGTGGCCGGGCCTGACGCGCCTGTTCCCCGCGCCCGCCGTGTTGGCGCAGGCCAGCGGCAACACGCTGGGGCAGCTCGGCATCGTGCGCCAACGCCAGACGGCGATTGTTGGTATCGCCCAGGCGGTGGCCGAAAAACGCGTGCAATTGCATGGCGGTGCCGACGTCAATGCCACCATTGCAGCGTTGAAAGAATTGCCTGGCATCGGCGACTGGACGGCGCAATACATCGCGATGCGGGCCTTGCGCTGGCCCGATGCCTTTCCGGCCGGGGACGTGGCGCTGCACAAGGCGCTGGGAGTACAGGGTCAGAAGAACCCGGCGAAAGAAGCCGAGCAGGCCTCACTTGCCTGGAAGCCCTGGCGCAGTTATGCGGTGATTCGTGCCTGGAGCGGCGCGATGCAGCCCTCGGCGCTTGCACCAGCCACACAAAATGCTACTGAATTTATAGCTACCCGCGCACAACCAGCAAGGGCCGACACCCTAAAACGTTCCATAAAACCCTGACGCCCCTCAATGAGAGACACTCTCAAGGAGATCATCATGAAATTTCACAACCCTATTGTGCAGACACGCTACGACAGCCCGCTGGGTAGCATCATCATCGCGGCAACGGCAAAAGGCCTGGCAGGGCTCTGGTTTGACGGCCAGCGGCATTTACCGGTGGAGTTGGCGGGGCCTGTCATCTGGCCTGCAAACCCGGACCATCCGGTGCTGCAGGAAGTCATCCGGCAGCTCACCGACTATTTCGCCGGGCAGCGCACACAGTTCGACGTGCCGCTGGACCTGGCCTACGGCACGGCTTTCCAGCAATCGGTCTGGCAGGCGCTGCTGAAGATACCCCAAGGCGGCACCGCGAGTTACGGCGAGGTGAGCCGGCGCATCGGCAAACCGGCTGCCGTGCGCGCAGTCGGCGCGGCGGTGGGCCGCAACCCGGTCAGCATCATCGTGCCCTGCCACCGCGTGATGGGTGCCGGCGGCGCGCTGACGGGTTACGCCGGCGGCCTGGAACGCAAAAGTGCCCTGCTCCAGCTGGAGGGTGTGGCCCATGAGGGCGCGCGGTGAGTGCCGTGATACCCACCTTGAGTAGCAAGACCTGGGTCAGCGATTTTGTATTGCTGGCGGCCATCTGGGGCTCGTCTTTTCTGTTCATGCGTATCGCCGTCGTGGACTTCGGCCCGCTACCCACCGCTGCGGTGCGGGTCGCGATTGCTGCTGCCTTTTTGCTGCCGCTGGTGCTGTGGCGCGGTCACGGCGCAGCGCTAACGCGCAACTGGCGCCGCGTCTTTCTGGTGGGCCTGTTCAACTCCGGGATTCCGTTCGCCTGTTTTGCATTCGCGCTGCTGTCCATCACCACCGGGCTGTCGGCCATCCTGAATGCGACCGTGCCGATGTTCGGTGCGGTCGTCGCCTGGGTGTGGCTGAAAGACCGGCCCACGGGCTCGCGTGTGCTGGGCCTGCTGGTCGGTTTTGCCGGCGTGGCGATGCTGGCCTGGGACAAGGCCACTTTCAAGCCAGATACCTCGGGCCTGGCACCCGGCTGGGCCGTGCTGGCATGCCTGTTTGCCTGCCTTTGTTATGCACTTTCGGCCAGTTATACCAAGCGGTACCTCACCGGCCTGCCGCCGCTGGTCACCGCCGCCGGCAGCCAGATCGGCGCGACCTTGGGGCTGGCCCTGCCCGCCGCGTGGCTGTGGCCCGCGCGTTTGCCTGGCGGCAGCGCTTGGCTGGCCCTGCTGGCAGTCGGCGTCCTGTGCACCGGCATTGCCTACGTCCTTTATTTCAGGCTGATAGCTACCGCCGGCCCGGCGCGGGCGCTGGCCGTCACCTTTGTGGTGCCGGTGTTTGCGGTGTTTTACGGCCTGGTCTTTCTGGGAGAGACGGTCACGCTGTGGATGCTGCTGTGCGCCGTGGTGATCATTTGCGGCACGGCGCTGTCCACCGGCTTGCTTAAAATCGGTCGATGAGTTCTGCACGCAAATTCAAGCTCAAGCTGACAGCCAGCAAGCCGCGCAACCCGCTGGTGGCGCCGGCAGCCCTGCGCAAGGCGGGCTCACACCGCAAGCCGCAGGCCGCGCTGCGGCGAGAGGAAAAAATGGCGCTCAAAAAATTACTGAGCGAAAGCTGACCTTCGCATGGCTGAATTTTTCAAAACATCCGTCATCTGGGTCGTGGACTTCCACTACGAAGGCCGTGCGCGCCGCTGGTTCAAGGCCTTCGAGCCCAAGGACGATCCGTTTCAGAAAATGACGGACGCCCTGAAAGACCTGTACGGCGAGCGCGCCAAGCTGGCGACAGTGCGCAAGGCCACCGAAGAAGAGGAATTGCAGTACCTGCGCGGCGAAGAACCGAAAAACAGCTACTGCCCGACCGGGCGCTGAAAAAAGTGCCGCGTGAACCCGTCTGGTTGCGCCGTCGCCATGCGTCACCCGGAATAACCCCGGCCGGCGTGCGAATGTCGGGGCCGGAAAGCAAAAAGGGTTTGCTTCTATTTTCATAGCAGCAAACCCTTCAATACTGGCGGAGCGGACGGGACTCGAACCCGCGACCCCCGGCGTGACAGGCCGGTATTCTAACCAACTGAACTACCGCTCCTGGTAGATAGCGTCTGCTCTTGCGAGCCAAGTGCTAACTGCTTGCGCCTTGTGCATCACACAGCTGGTGTGATGAATGCTGGCGACCCCACGGGGATTCGAACCCCGGTACCTACCGTGAAAGGGTAGTGTCCTAGGCCTCTAGACGATGGGGTCAAAACCTTGGAACTTCCGGAAACAGGTTTTTGCAAACCCGCTCAAAAAAACTCAACTCAAAAACTTTTACCGACAAAATTTCAGGACAGTTGATTGGTGGAGGTAAACGGGATCGAACCGATGACCTCTTGCATGCCATGCAAGCGCTCTCCCAGCTGAGCTATACCCCCGTACCGTCCTGCAATGCGGGTTTCCCTGCAATTGTCGAGCCTTGAATTATAGCCCGAAAATCAAAGCGCTTTCAAGCGCGCCAGCCGGGCAATGACGTTTTCACGGTCCATCAAAGCCACAAAGGCGTCGAGCGACGGGGTTTGTGGCCGGCCCGCCACCAGCACCCGCACCGGCATGGCCAGTTGCGGCATCTTCAGGCCGGTGTCAAGCAGCACCTGCTTGATGGCTGCGGCAATGCCTGCCTTGGTCCACTCGCAACTTGCCAGCAGCTCCGCCAGTTTTTCAACCGCTGGCAGGACTTCGGGCGGCACCTGGGCCCTGATCTCTTCGGCGCTGACCAGCTCGTCTGCGACCAGCACGGCGATCCACTCGGCCAGCTCCACCAGGGTGCTGCAGCGGTCTTTGAGCAAGGCGCAGGCCGCCACGCGCCGCGTGACATCGAGGGTAGACAAGGCGTGTTCACTGAGGAAAGGCGCAACCAGATCGGCCAGTTGTTCATCGGCCATGACCTTCATGTGCTGGGCATTGACCCAACGCAGTTTGGCCTCGTCAAATTGCGCGGCGCTTTTGCCGAGGTGGTCGAGGTTGAACCACTGCAAAAATTGTTCACGGCTGAAAATTTCATCGTCGCCGTGGCTCCAGCCCAGACGCGCCAGGTAGTTGACCATGGCGTCGGGCAGGTAGCCCTCCTTCGCGTACTGCGTGACGGCTTTGGCGCCGTTTCGCTTGCTCATCTTCTCGCCCTGCTCATTGAGCACGGTCGGCAGATGCGCATACACCGGCACGTCTTTGCCCAGCGCGCGCAAGATGTTGATCTGGCGCGGTGTGTTGTTGACATGGTCGTCGCCGCGGATCACGTGCGTGATGCCCATGTCCATGTCATCGACGACCACGCAGAAGTTGTAGGTCGGCGTACCGTCGGGCCGCGCAATCACCAGGTCATCAAGCTCGTCGTTGCTGATCTCGATGCGGCCCTTGACCTTGTCGTCCCAGACCACGGCGCCGCCTTGCGGGTTCTTGAAGCGCAGCACCGGCAGCACACCTTCGGGCACGGCCGGCAAGGTTTTGCCGGCTTCGGGCCGCCAGGTGCCGTCATAACGCGGTTTTTGTTTGTCGGCCATCTGCTGCTCGCGCAGCGCATCAAGCTCGGCCATGCTCATGTAGCAGGGATAGACCAGGCCGTCAGAGACCATTTGCGCGAGCACTGCCTTGTAGCGGTCCATGCGCTGCATCTGGTAAACCGGGCCTTCGTCGTAATTGAGGCCCAGCCAGCGCATGCCTTCGATGATCACATCGACGGCCTCCTGCGATGAGCGCTCGACATCGGTGTCCTCGATGCGCAGGATGAAGTCGCCGCCGGTGGAACGCGCAAACGCCCACGGATACAGCGCCGAGCGGATGTTGCCGAGGTGGATGAAGCCGGTGGGGGAAGGTGCGAAGCGGGTGCGTGTCTTCGGTGTCATGTCAGGGTGTCCAGGCCACGCAGCAGGTCGGTCTTCAGGTCTTCGATATGCTCCAAACCAACAGCCACGCGGATCAGGCCCTGCCCGATACCGGCTGCCTGGCGCTGCACTTCGGTCAGGCGTCCATGCGAGGTGGTGCCGGGGTGAGTGATGATGGTTTTTGTATCGCCGAGGTTGGTGGCAATGCTCATCACGCGTACGCTGTTGATGACATGGAACGCGTTGGCTCGCGCAATTTCAGGGGTGTCCCCGCGCACATCGAACGAAACCACCGCGCCGCCCTGCCCCGATTGCTGGCGCATGGCAAGTTCGTGCTGCGGATGCGATGCAAGCCCGGGGTAATAAACGCGCGAAACAGCCGGCTGCTTTTCCAGCCACTGCGCAAAGGCAAGCGCATTGGCGCACTGAGCCTGCATGCGAATACCCAGTGTCTCAAGCCCCTTGAGCACCACCCAGGCGTTGAAAGGGGACAAGGTCATGCCAGCCGTGCGAACGACCGGGCCGAACACGTCAACGATCAGCTTCGAAGGACCGCAAATGGCCCCGGCCATGACGCGGCCCTGGCCATCAAGGTATTTGGTGCCGGAATGGATGACGAGGTCGGCGCCGAGTTCGACGGGCCGCTGCAGCGCAGGCGTGCAGAAACAATTGTCCACAGCCAGCAGTGCGCCGACACTGTGCGCCAGGTCGGCCAGCGCGGCGATGTCGCACACATCGGTCAGGGGGTTGGTGGGTGTTTCGGCAAACAGCAGTTTGGTGCTCGGCTTGAGTGCAGACTTCCACTCGCCCACATCGGTCTGCGACACAAAGGTAGTTTCGACACCAAACTTGCCAAACTCCCGGCCGATCAGGTTGATGGTCGAGCCGAACATGGAACGCGAACAAATCACATGGTCCCCGGATTTGAGCAGCCCCATGCACATCATGAGGATGGCTCCCATGCCAGTGGAAGCGGCGATGGCGGCTTCCGTTCCTTCCAGCGCGGCCAGTCGCTGCTCAAAGCTGGTGACCGTGGGGTTGGACGTGCGGCCGTAGGTGTAGCCTTCTTCAGTACCGGCAAAACGCCGGGCTGCGGTTTCGGCATCGGGCTGCACAAAACCGCTGGTCAGGTACAGCGCTTCCGAGTTTTCGCCATGTTGGCTGGGCTCCAGCGCAACACGTACAGCGAGTGTGTCACGGTGCAGCTTGTCGGGGAGTTTGCTTGATGCCATGGTCAGGCTTCCTGCGGATTGGGCAGCGCCAGGCGCGAAACATCGACCTCGCCCTCCTCGCTGCTGTCCACCCGCTGCTCGTTCATTTTGGCAATGCTTTCCGGCGTGATGCCGCCGGTGATGTACACGCCGTCAAAACAGGAGGCGTCAAAACCATCGAGCTTTCCGTTGAGCGAGCCGATGGCGCGTTTCATGCCTTCCACGTCCTGGTAAATCAGCGCATCACAACCAATCGCGACGCGAATCTCCTCGATCGTGCGGTCGTGCGCGACCAGCTCGTCGGCGGTCGGCATGTCGATGCCGTAGACATTGGGGAAACGCACAGGCGGCGCGGCGCTCGCCAGATAGACTTTTTTGGCACCCGCATCACGCGCCATCTGCACGATTTCTCTGGAGGTGGTGCCGCGCACGATGGAGTCGTCCACCAGCAGCACATTGCGGCCCTTGAACTCGCTGGCGATCACATTGAGTTTTTGGCGAACGGATTTTTTGCGCACGCCCTGGCCCGGCATGATGAAGGTGCGGCCCACATAGCGGTTTTTGACAAACCCTTCGCGGTAGGGAATGCCCAGCAGGTGCGCCAGTTGCGTCGCGCTCGGGCGGCTGGACTCGGGGATGGGGATGATCACGTCGATTTCATTCGGCGGCACGGTGGAGACCACACGTTTGGCCAGGGTTTCGCCCAGGTTCAGACGCGCCTGGTACACCGAGATGCCGTCCAGCACCGAGTCTGGCCGCGCCAGATAAACAAACTCAAAAATGCAGGGCATCAGCTGCGAATGCGCAGCGCACTGCTCGGCATGCACCGTGCCTTCAAGGTCAACAAACACCGCTTCGCCCGGCGCGATGTCGCGCTCGAACTGGTGCGACGTGCCCTCCAGTGCCACCGACTCGCTGGCCACCATGACGGTGCTGCCGCTTTCGTTCTGGCCGCGGCCCAGGCACAGCGGGCGAATGCCGTAGGGGTCGCGAAAGGCCAGCAAACCGTGGCCGGCAATCAGCGCCACCACGGCGTAAGAGCCCTGTATGCGTTTGTGCACGCCGCGCACTGCGGCAAACACATCAGCCGGTTTGAGCGGCAGACCGCGTGTGGTTTTTTCCAGCTCATGCGCCAGCACGTTGAGCAACACTTCCGAGTCGCTGTCGGTGTTGATGTGGCGGTGATCGGTGGTGAAGAGTTCGGCCTTGAGCGCCGCCGCATTGGTCAGGTTGCCGTTGTGCGAGAGCACCAGGCCAAACGGCGCGTTGACATAAAACGGCTGGGCCTCATCCTCGCTGTAGGCATTGCCGGCCGTCGGGTAACGCACCTGACCCAGGCCCACATTGCCCGGCAGCGCGCGCATGTTGCGCGTGCGAAACACGTCGCGCACCATGCCCTTGGCCTTGTGCATGAAGAACTTGCGGCCTTGCTGCGTGACGATTCCCGCCGCGTCCTGGCCACGGTGCTGCAGCAGCAGCAGACCGTCGTAAATCAGCTGGTTCACCGGGGCGTTGCTGACAACACCAACTATTCCGCACATACATTTCCGTTCATCAATTCGTCATTCCGTGACCAGGTACTTTGCAAACTGTTCCGGCAACACCGGTTTCAGGCCCTTGAGTGCCGCTGTCAACACTTCAGCGCCCTGGGACTGTTGCCACCAGATGCTGCTTTTGAAAGCAGTCATGTTGACGACCACCGTCAAGGCCAGCAACAAAATGACTCCGCGCACCAGGCCAAACGCAGCGCCCAACGTGCGATCTACAGGCCGCAGGCCAATGGCTTCCACCATCTTTTTGAACAGCACCGCCACCAGACCGGCCAACAACACCGCGAGCACAAACACCAGTACAAAAGCGGCCGCGTAACGCACCGGCTCTGAAGCGCCCTGCAAGGGCAAACGGCCAGCCACGTCCGGGGCAAAAAACTGGGCCAGGTAGAACGACAGCGCCCAACCCAGAACCGACAACACTTCGTACACCAACCCACGCCATGCGCCAATGATCAGCGAAACCGCCAAAACCCCCAGAAAAGCCCAGTCAGCAACAGCCACAGCGTTGCCAGCAATTACAAGGTCAGGACGGCGGCCGGCAAATCAAGGCTTTTGATCTTGCTGGCGGCCTTGTCGGCGTCGGCCTTGCTGTCAAAAGGCCCGACCCGCACGCGGATACGTTTGCCGTCCTTGGTCTCGGCCACCTGGGTGTAGGTTTTGAGGCCCGCCTTCTCCAGCTTTTGCCGCACGTCTCTGGCCTTGTCGGCATCGGCAAAAGCGCCGACCTGCACCACATGGCGGCCTTCCGCCTCAGCAGCAGCCGGTTTGCTGTCCACCGTTTTGGCAGCACTTGCAGCAGCAGCGACCTTGCCGTCCAGCAGCGCCTTGGCGCGGCTGCCGTCGTCGCTGGCCGCACTGGCCGCTGGTGCTTTGGCAAGCGGCTTGGGCTCGGCGGCAGGCTCTGTTTTTGCTTCGTTTTTGATAGCTGCTGGCGCAGGACTGGTCTGGGCTGCAGCCTTTTTGTCCGTTACGATTTCTTCACGGGGGGTGAGACTGGCCGGGGCCGCCACGCCGGATGCAGCGGCTACAGAGCCACTGGCGGCCTGCGCAGGTGCAGCCACCGGGCCTGGCATGGCCAGCGGTTTGACTGCGGCTTTGGAAGGTATTTCAATCGGGATGTCCACCGCAACCGGCCGGGGCTGGGTGTCAAACAGCAGAGGAAAACCAATCACACCCGCCAGCACCAGCACCACAGCGCCAATCAGGCGGTGTTTGGCGCGTCTGCGTATGACGTCCACGCTTTCGGTCTGGGCACCCGATCCGGCGGAAGCAGCAGCGGGTTGGCCCCGACGAAAGTTGAAAAACGGCATGGTGTGGAGGGTATCCCTTAGATATCGGTTGATGAGGGAGCTGGCGCAGCGTGCGGGGCAAAAAGCCGGGGCAAACCGTCTTTCAACACCCCTCCCACGGTGTAGAACGATCCGAACACGACAATTCTATCAGCGGGGTCTGCTGCGGCGACCGCTGCACGCAGTGCCTGAGCCGGGTCGGCCCAGACGCTGCCCCGGGCATCGCGGCGGATGTTGGACGCCTGCCAGGTTGCCAGCAAATCGCCAGATTTGGCGGCCCGGGCTGTAGGCAGGTCGGTGAAATACCAGCGGTCCACCAGCGGCCCGACACGCGCGAGCATTTGCGTCAGGTCCTTGTCGGCCATGACGCCAAACACGCCGTGTGTGCAGGGGTAAAAACCCATGGCATCCAGGTTTTCAGCCAGGGCGGCGACTGAATGCGGGTTGTGTGCCACGTCCAGCACCAGCGTGGGCTGGCCCGAGATGATCTGAAAACGCCCGGGCAGCTCGACCATGCCCAAGCCGTTGCGCACCGCCTGAGCCGTCACCGGCAGGCGATCGCGCAAGGCCGTCAGCGCTGCCAGCACGCCCGACGCATTGACCAGCTGGTTGGCGCCGCGCAGCGCCGGGTAGGCCAGACCGGCATAACGACGACCGCGACCTGCCCAGGCCCATTGCTGCTTGTCACCCGAGAAGTTGAAGTCATGGCCCAGGCGCCACAGGTCAGCGCCCACTTCTGCGGCGTGCTTCAGCACACTTTGCGGCGGCACGGGGTCGCTGATGACCGCCGGTTTGCCGGCGCGCATGATGCCGGCTTTTTCAAAACCAATACTTTCCCGGTCCTTGCCCAGCAGTTCGGTGTGGTCAATGTCGATGCTGGTGATCAGCGCGCAATCGGTATCGATGATGTTGACCGAATCGAGCCGGCCACCAACACCGACCTCCAGAATCACCACGTCCAGGCCGGACTCGGCCAGCAGGCTGAAGATGGCCAGCATGGTGAACTCGAAGTAAGTCAGCGAGGTGTCACCACGCAGGGCTTCTACCCGCTCAAAATGCGGCAGCAGGGCCGCAGCCTGCACCATCTCGCCGCGAACGCGGCAGCGCTCTTCAAAATGCACCAGATGCGGCGAGGTGTACAGCCCGGTGCGGTAGCCCGCCTGACCCAAAATGGCCTCCAGCATGGCGCAGCTGGAACCTTTGCCATTGGTGCCAGCCACGGTGATCACCGGACAGTCAAAACGCAGCCCCATGCGCTGCGCGACGCCCCGCACCCTGGCCAGGCCAAGTTCTATGGTGGTGGGGTGCAGGCGCTCGCAGTGCGCGAGCCAGTCGTCAAGGGTGGCAGGTTTGTTCATACAGGGCCGTATTGTCGCCGCTGGCGAATCTCGGCCTGGCATCCGGGTGTCACCCCCCTACGCTATTAACTTCATAGCTGCTTACGCATACCCACCAAGGGCCGCAGGCCAATTTGGCTTGCAAACATGTAAAAATGGCGAGCATGATCATTGTTTACGGCATTTCCAACTGCGACAGCGTCAAAAAAGCCCGCGCCTGGCTGGCAGAGCGGGGACTGGCCTGTGAATTTCACGATTTCAAAAAACTCGGTGTCCCCACTGACCGGCTGGCCGCCTGGGAGCACGCCGTGGGTTGGGAAAAACTGCTGAACCGGCAAGGCACGACCTGGCGCAAGCTTGACGCGGCAGCCCAGGCCGGCATCAAGGACGCCGCCAGCGCCATGGCCCTGATGCAGGCCCAGCCCAGCATCATCAAACGACCGGTGGTCGAGTGGGGCCCAAAAGGCAGCGCAACCACGGTCGGGTTTGACCCGGCAAGCTGGGCGGCCAGGTTGTCATAGCGGCTTCGTCCCTGTGTAAAGCCTGGCCAGGCAGCACCAGCTTTACAGTGATTTACCGAACTTGTGTGCACCAAAACAGCTCCCAAACATTAAACTGGGCGTTGCCACTTTGGCCACCCCCACAAGGGCTTAACCAGCCGGCTGAAAAGGAATTCTCATCATGAAAAAAGCACTTGTTTTATCGGCCCTGGCCACCTCGTCCGGCCTGTTTGCCGTCAACGCCTCGGCCATGGACATCCTGGCGCGGGTGATCTCCAGCACACCTGTGGTGCAACAGGTCAGCGTGCCGCGCCAGGTTTGCAATACCCAAGCCATGATCACCCAGGCACCTGGCTCGGGTGCGGGCGCCGTCATGGGCGCGCTGGCCGGTGGTGCCATGGGCAACGCGATTGGCGACGGCGGTGGGCGCGCGCTGGCCACAGTGATTGGCCTGGTCGGCGGCGCCATGATAGGCAACAACATTGAAGGCAACCGCCAGCAGGTGCAAAACGTGCAGCAGTGCGGCACCCAGGTTTCTTACGAAAACCGCACCTCGCACTACAACGTGGTGTACGAATACGCCGACCGGCAACACAGCGTGCAGATGGCCAACGACCCCGGCCCCTACGTGCGCTTGCAGGCCACCCCGGTGGGCGCCATGCCCTCGCAGCCCCAGGCTGCCGTGCAACCGGGATTTGCCCAGCCCTATCCGCAGACGGGTTATGGCCAACCCGTGTATTCGCAACCCGTGTATTCGCAGCCGGTCTATTCGCAGCAGCCGGTGTATGTACAACCCCAGGTGATTGCGCCTGTGCTGACTTACCCCGGCTATTACTCGCGTCCGTATTACCCGCCGGTGGGTGTGTCACTCAACTTCGGTTACAGCCGGGGTGGATATGGGCACGGTCACCGCCACTGGCGTTGAGCTGATCAGATACAAAAAAAGGGGCTCTTGAGCCCCTTTTTTTTGATTCCCGTTTTTTTGCAGTTCTTACAGCGCGGTTTGCAGCAGCGCGCCCTTGAAAAGCACCGGACCGCTCGGCCCGCTGCCCAGCGGCACGCCGCCCTTGGGCTCCAGGCTGATGGCCAGTGTCGGCACCTGGTTCACATCCCCCGCCCCGGCGGGCAAACGCACCACGGCGCCATCCCCCAGCACACCCAGCGATTTGGGCCCGCCCGCCTGCGGCAAGGCCCACAACTGCAGCGATTTATCAGGCGCGGGGTGGAACTGGCCCACATGTTTAAGCTGCAACTGGTTGTGCTTGGGGTCGTAGGTCACCAGCACAGAAGGCGCGGACTTGTCGTCGGCCAGCACAGCCACGTACTGGATCTCGGGCGTGGCGGCCAGCTTGGCGGTCAGTTCGCTGACCTGGCCGTTCAAGGCCGTGTTCAGGTTCAGCCCGGTCACCACCGCCACCACGGCAGCCATCGCGCCCGCAGCCGTGGCGCCGCGCCACAAGCCGAGGCTGGCCCACCAGCCGCCACCTGATACCGCGGCAGGCGCCCGCCGGGCGGCCAGCATGGCTTTGGACTCTTTTTCAGCGTTGACCAGATTTTCGATGCGTTTCCAGACCGCCGGGCTGGGTGCGGCCTGCGGCTGCAGCTCGGCCACCGAAACCATGCGGCCCTGCCAGATCAGCGCGGCCGCACGCACAGTCGCATGGGTGCGCGCCAGTGCCTCAAAGCGGCGACGGGCACCGCCGCGCAGCGTACCCAGCGCATAGCTGGCCGCCAACTGCTCGACCAGCGAGGGGTTGCGCGTGATATTCATACCTTACCTTCTTCCAGAAGTTTCCCGTCACCATGGACGGGAACAAACAAAATCCAATACATGCGGCTCATGCAAACCGCGCCATACAGCCGCGCAATTGCTCCAGCCCACGGCGTATCCAGGTCTTCACGGTTCCCAGCGGCAGCTTGAGCTGCTCGGCCAGCTCGTTGTGGCTCAGGTCCCGCATATAGGCCAGGCTTACCACCTCGCGCTGTTTGTTGTCCAACTGGCTCAGGCACTGGTGCAGGGCCCAGGCCTGCTCACCGGCCAGCGCCGTGTCCATGGGATTGGCCGAATCACCTTCCAGGGTGTCGGACAACACGTCGTCAAGCTCCAGCGCCGCGTCCGCCCGCTCGGACGTGCGGCGGCGCAGAAAGTCCAGCCCCCGGCTGCGCACGATCAGGCACATCCAGGCCATGGGCGGCGACAAGGTGGCTTTGTAATCCCCTGCGATGCGCCAGATATTGAGGAAAGCTTCCTGCAACACGTCCTCGGCCCAGTTGCGGTTGCTGACCACCCGCACCGCCACACCGTAAAGCTTGGACGAGGTCAGCTCGTACAGCTCCCTGAGCGCCGATTCGTCAGCCTGTGCAACGCGGTCAATGAGCGCGATCAATTGGGTATCCGGACTTTCTGCATTCATGGACGCCATTGTCCTGCATTCCCTATACGCCGGAAACAGGGCTATGGATTCAGGGCGTTAGCGTCGCGCCCTTCCCGGGTGCCCTAAAATCGATGGTTTTGCACGCCGGGCGTTCTTCTGGCTGTACCTCCTGTTTTTCCCTTCCAGCACACCATGATTACCGAAAAAATAGACAACATCAGCGTCACCGCCCAGGCCAACGTGTATTTCGACGGCAAATGTGTGAGCCATGGCATCACCTTCGCCGATGGCACGAAAAAATCTGTCGGTGTGGTGCTTCCCTCGACGCTCACCTTCAACACGGGCGCCCCCGAGATCATGGAATGTGTCGCAGGCTCGTGCGAATACAAGCTCGCCGGTAGCGACAGCTGGGTCAAGTCCTCGCCTGGCGAAAAGTTCAGCGTGCCGGGCAACTCGAAGTTCGACATCCGCGTTACCGAGGCCTACCACTACATCTGCCATTTCGGCTGAGAAGCTCAAGATCTATTTCAGCACTGAGAAAAACATGGCCACCATCCTCCAAACCATCCCCGCCGGCCAAAAGGTCGGCATCGCCTTCTCTGGCGGCCTCGACACCAGCGCCGCGCTCTTGTGGATGAAACAGAAGGGCGCCCTGCCCTACGCCTACACCGCCAACCTGGGTCAGCCCGACGAGGCCGATTACGACGAGATCCCGCGCAAGGCCATGGAATACGGCGCCATCAAGGCGCGCCTGATTGATTGCCGCCCGCAACTGGCTGCAGAAGGCCTGGCCGCGCTGCAGGCCGGCGCCTTCCACATCACCACCGCCGGCTCCACCTACTTCAACACGACGCCGCTGGGCCGCGCCGTGACCGGCACCATGCTGGTCAGCGCCATGAAGGAAGACGACGTCAACATCTGGGGCGACGGCAGCACCTTCAAGGGCAACGACATCGAGCGCTTCTACCGCTACGGCCTGCTGACCAACCCCGCGCTGAAAATCTACAAGCCCTGGCTGGACCAGCAGTTCATCGACGAACTGGGTGGCCGTTCTGAAATGAGCGCCTTCATGACCGCCAACGGCTTTGGCTACAAGATGAGCGCCGAAAAAGCCTACAGCACCGACAGCAACATGCTGGGCGCCACGCACGAGGCCAAAGACCTCGAAAGCCTGGCCACCGGCATGAAGATCGTCAACCCCATCATGGGCGTGCCCTTCTGGAAAGACGACTGCGTCGTCAAGGCCGAAGAGGTGAGCATCACTTTTGAAGAAGGCCGCCCGGTGGCCCTGAACGGCGTGCAATACCCCGACCTGGTCACGCTGATTCTGGAAGCCAACAAAATCGGCGGCCGCCACGGTTTGGGCATGAGCGACCAGATCGAAAACCGCATCATCGAAGCCAAGAGCCGCGGCATCTACGAAGCCCCCGGCCTGGCGCTGCTGTTTATCGCCTATGAGCGCCTGGTCACTGGCATCCACAACGAAGACACCATCGAACAATACCGCGACAACGGCCGCAAGCTGGGCCGCCTGCTGTACCAGGGCCGCTGGTTCGACAGCCAGGCCATCATGCTGCGCGAAACCGCCCAGCGCTGGATCGCCAGCGCGATCACCGGCACCGTCACGCTGGAACTGCGCCGCGGCAACGACTACTCGCTGTTGAACACCGAATCACCCAACCTGACCTATGCACCAGAGCGCCTGAGCATGGAAAAGGTGGAAGACGCGCCATTCAGCCCGTTGGACCGGATTGGGCAGTTGACCATGCGTAATCTGGACATCACCGATACGCGCGCAAAGCTGCAGGTCTATTCCAACGCCGGGCTGCTGGAGTTGGGCAAAGGAGATGATTTCTTGAAGCTGGGCAAGTAGGCCAGTTCAAGCCGCAAAAGCAGGCACGGGCCTAGTCCAGAAAACGCCAGGCCGCATCGGCCGGCGGCAGCAAACAGGTCTCACTGCGGCCAAACCAGCGGTAGCGATTGCGCGCCAGCCAGCGGTACAGCGCATCACGCAGCGGTGCAGGCACCAGCCAGGCGAGCCAGGCCAGGCGCCAGACACCGCCCAGCGCATGCAGGATGCGCAGGATCGCGGCCGTGTGCTGCCAGCTTCGGTCTCCGTCCACCAGCAGCAAGGTCTGCAGGCCATCAACCTGCAGGCCCGCGCGCCGCAACAACGCCAGCCCCTGGACGCCCTGGATGGAGGCAAAACGCAATGCCTGTTTTTTGTCATGGCGCAGCAAGAACTTCACCCACCCGTCGCAGGCCAGGCATTGCGCGTCGAATACGAGGACCATGGGGCAGCGACCGAACCGGCGCTAAACGACAACCGGCTCCGGCTCCAGCAGAATGCCAAAGCGTTCATACACACTGGTCTGGATGGCTTTGGCCAGGGTCATCACCTCGCCGCCGGTCACCGGGTTGGCTCTGCCGCCCCGGTTGACCAGCACCAGCGCCTGGCGCTCGTACACCCCGGCGTTGCCTATGCTTTTGCCTTTCCAGCCGCAAGCGTCAATCAGCCAGCCGGCAGCGAGTTTGACCGTACCGTCATCCAGGTGGTAGTGAACAATCTTTGGCTCGCGCTGGATGATGTCGGCGCACTGCTCGGGGGAGACGGTGGGGTTTTTGAAGAAGCTGCCGGCGTTGCCGATGACCGCAGGGTCGGGCAGCTTGGCTTTTCGGATCTCGCAGATCCACTCATAAATTTGTAGCGCATCAGGCACAGCGGACGTGGGCTGGGCCATCTTTTTATCCAGATCGGCATACCCCAGAACGGCTTTCCAGGCCTTGGGCAGCGCAAACCGTACCCGCGTGATCAAGGCCTTGCCTGCCAGACCCAGTCCGTTCGGGCCGGTGCTTGAGTGTTTGAAAACCGAGTCGCGGTAGCCAAACGCGCACTGCGCGGCGTCCAGCGTGAAGCTTTTGCCAGTGCTCAGGTCAATCGCATCGAGTGAATCAAAACGGTCCTGCAACTCCACGCCGTAGGCACCTATGTTCTGCACGGGCGAGCCGCCCACCGTGCCCGGAATCAGCGCCAGATTTTCCAGACCCGGGTAGCCGTTCTGCACCGTCCAGCTGACGATGTCGTGCCAGTTTTCGCCCGCGCCGGCCTCCACAATCCAGGCTTTGGCGGTCTCGCCGGCCAGCCGTTTGCCCATGATCTCGACCTTGAGCACCAGCGGCTTGACATCGCCGGTGATCACGATGTTGCTGCCTCCTCCGAGCACAAATTTGGGGGCGGCTTGCAACGCCGGATCGGCCAGCACCGCGGCCACATCCGCCTCGCTGGTGATACGCACCAGCGTGAGGGCCTTGGCCATGATGCCAAAGCTGTTGGAAAACTGCAGGGGAACGTTTTTCTCGACTAACATCGCAGGATTGTCGCACCCCGACACCCCAGCAATACAAGCCCGGAAGCCAGAAACCATGCCCTCTTTTGACACTGTCCTGGAAGCCGACCTCGTGAAGGTCAAAAACTCGGTCGAAAACACCGCCAAGGAAATCGGCACACGTTTTGACTTCAAGGGCACGGCGGCTGCGATCGAGCTCAAGGACAAGGAAATCACGCTGATCGGCGACAGTGATTTCCAGATCGACCAGATCACCGACATCCTGCGCAACAAGGCCACCAAAAGCGGCGTCGATGTGCGCTTTTTCGACGCTGGCAAGGTCGAAAAAATCGGCGGTGACAAGGTCAAGCAGGTGACCAAGGTGCGCAACGGCATAGAAACCGAGCAGGCCAAAAAAATCTCGCAACTGATCAAGGGCAGCAAGGTCAAGGTGCAGGCCTCGATCCAGGGCGACGCGGTGCGGGTCACCGGCAAAAACCGCGACGACCTGCAGGAAGCCATGGCCATGATCAAGGCCGAGCTGCCGGACATGCCGCTGAGCTTCAACAACTTTCGAGACTAGGCATATGACATCCCGCCGTGCCCGACTCCTGTTGGCAGGGTTCTGTGGCATCGCGGGCCTGCTGCTCACTCCGGCGGCCATGGCACAGAGCGTGGCCCTGGCCGGCATGTTGGGCAACAAGGCGCTGTTGGTGGTCAACGGCGCGGCGCCCAAATCGGTGGCCGCCGGTGAGTCCCATCTTGACGTCAAGGTGGTTTCCACTGCGGGAGACCAGGCGGTGCTGGAGATCAATGGCAAACGCCACACCCTGCGGGTAGGTGACGCGCCCGTCAGTGTGGGGGCGGGCGGGGCAAGTGGGCGCGGTGCCGGTCAAAGCAACAAGATTGTCCTGACGGCCGGCACCGGCGGTCACTTCATGACACAGGGCCAGATCAACGGAAAAACCGTGCAATTCCTGGTGGATACCGGCGCCACCGCTGTCTCCATGACGGCAGACGAGGCCGAACGGCTTGGCGTGGACTACAAATCCGGGCAACGCATTCAACTGGGCACCGCCAACGGGGTGATTCCCGGCTGGCGCACCACACTCAGCTCGGTGCGTGTGGGAGATGTGGAGGTATTCAACGTGGCTGCCGTGGTGGCCGCGCGCGACATGCCCTTCCTGCTGCTGGGCAACAGCTTTCTGACCCGCTTCCAGATGATCCGCGAAAACGACCAGATGACGCTGATCAAACGCTTTTAAGAAAAAAAGGGCTGCAGCCCATTCCAGTAAAGCGCAGACAGCTATTAAATCAATAGCACTAGTGCCCTTTCTTTTTGGCCCCGAGTTTCGACTCGGTCCCCTTGAACAGCTTGTTGATGTTGTCGCGGTGGCGGTAAACCAGAAAAGCGCTCATGGTCACAACCGCCAGCGCCATCATCTTGTCTACGTACCAGAACGAGCGGTCGCCGAGCAGGTAGTACCAGGGCGCAAATAACGCGCAGGCCAGTGCGGCCAGCGACGAGTAACGCGAGAAAAACGCCACGATGACCCAGGTGGCCAGCGTCGCAAGCCCCAGCACCCAGTGCACGCCAAACAACACGCCAGCGGCAGTCGCCACGCCCTTGCCGCCCTGAAAACCAAAAAACACCGGGTACAGATGGCCGATGAAAGCCGCGAGGCCAACGGCAGCCAGCGTGCCCTCACGCAGTCCGTAGTCCTTGCCAAACCACATCACCAGCGCCATCGGCAGCCAGCCCTTCACACCATCGAGCAGCAGCGTCAGCACAGCCGCAGCCTTGTTGCCTGAGCGCAGCACGTTGGTGGCACCCGGGTTTTTGCTGCCGTAACTGCGCGGATCGTTCAGCCCCATCAGGCGGCTGATGATGACCGCAAACGACAGCGAGCCGATCAGGTAAGCAGCCAGCACGGCAATGGCGAAATAGGCGTATTCCATGGGGTCTCCGGTGTGGGGGTCGGTGTTGCAGTTTCGTCGGCGTCAATCGTCCAGCGCGCAGTGCACTGATTTTGCACCCAGCAGGTCCACGCAGACCTGCGGCGCGATGCCGACCAGGTATCCGCGTCGGCCACCATTGATGGCGATTTTAGGCAAGGCCAGAATGCTCTCCTCGATGTACACCGGCATGTCCCGGCGCGTGCCAAAAGGCGAGGTGCCGCCGACCAGGTAGCCGCTGTGCCGCTGCGCCACTTCGGGCGCGCAGGGTTCGACCGACTTGGCGCCAATCTGCCGCGCCAGATTTTTGGTGGACACCTTGCGGTTGCCGTGCATCAACACCAGCAGCGGTTTGGCATCCTGGTCCTGCATGACCAGGGTCTTGACGACGGTGGAGGGATCAAACCCCAACACCTCGGCGCTGTGTTGTGCGCCGCCGTGCTCAAGGTACTCGTAGGGGTGTTCCGTAAACACCACTCTATTTGCCTTGAGCAGTTGTGTGGCGGGGGTTTCGCTCACGTGGTCTTTTTTGCCCATGATTCACCGTTCGAACGGGATGTGAACAGACTCCTCTTAAAGCGCCGGGTCCCGCGCGTCCCAGCGAATCGCATCAATCGCCGCCAGCAATTCGGGCGAAAGCTGCGTGCCCCAGGCGGCTATATTTTCCTCAAGCTGCGCCACCGACGTGACACCAATGATGGTGCTGGCCACCTGCCACCTGGTGTAACAAAACGCCAGCGCCAGTTGCGTGGGGCTCAAGCCGTGTTCACGCGCCAGGGCGTTGTAGCGGCGGGCGGCGGCCAGGGCTTCCGGCCGTCCCCAGCGCTGCTTGCGCACCGATTCGTATCTGGCGATACGCGCCGCCTCGGGCGCGCCCGCGCCGCTGGTGCCGCTGCTGTCGTATTTGCCGGTCAACAAACCGAAACCCAGTGGCGAATACGCCAGCAGCGACACGCCCAGCCGGTGCATGGTTTCGTCCAGACCGTTTTCCACCGTGCGATTCACCAGGCAAAACGGGTTTTGCACCGTCGCCACTTTCGGCAGGCCGTGTTGTTCGGCCAGACGCACAAATTCATGCACGCCGTAAGGCGTCTCGTTGGACAGGCCTATGGCCCTGATCTTGCCGGCCTTGACCAGGCCAGCCAGCGCGTCGAGTTGCTGATGAATGGAAGAAACCGTCCGGTCTTTGCTGGGGTCGAAATACGCCATGCCAAACACCGGCACGTTGCGCGCCGGCCAGTGAATCTGGTACAGATCAATCACATCGGTCTGCAGGCGCTTCAGGCTGTCGTTGCAGGCGCCTTCAATATCGGCGGCGGTCAGGTCGGCACTGCCCTGGCGTATCCAGGGCATGCCGCGCGCCGGGCCGGCCACCTTGGTGGCCACCACCAGTTTGCTGCGCGCGCCGGGGCGTTTGGCAAACCAGTTGCCGATGATGGTTTCGGTCGCGCCAAAGGTTTCGGCCCGCGCAGGCACCGAGTACATTTCTGCCGCATCGAGAAAATTGACGCCGCGTTCGAGTGAGCGGTCAAGAATGGCATGTGCGCCGGCTTCGTCCACCTGCTCACCAAAAGTCATGGTGCCCAGGCAAATGGGGGTGACCTGCAGGTCGCTGCTGCCGAGTTGTACTGTGTTCATGGATTTCAGGAAAGATGCTAAGGATGATCAGCGGGGTCAGACGACTGACGTCCCGGCTGCGGGACCCACGGACCGGGGCAGCGGCTAGTTTACGGGCTTCAAGCTGAGCCTGCTGGCGGGCAAGGACTCGGGCACTTGGCTTACAAGTTCCACGCGGACACGCCACTAACATCCATACACAAGGGCTTGCAAGCCTTGCAAGCACAGGCCCTCACCAACAACCTTTCAGGAGAATCCATATGAAACTAGCCCTCACATCCCTCGCCCTCGCCGCCTTCGTTTTGACTGGCTGCGCCAACATGAGCGAAACCCAGCAAGGCACGGCCAAAGGTGCCGGCATAGGTGCTGTTGCCGGCGCTGTTCTGGGTGCTGCCACCGGCGGCTCCAAAGGTGCTGCTACTGGCGCTGTGCTGGGCGGCGCTGTGGGTGCTGGTGGCGGTTATCTGTGGTCGCAGCGCATGCAGCAACAAAAGGCTGCCATGGAACAAGCCACCGTCGGTACCGGTGTGGCCGTGACCCAGACTTCCGACAACCGCCTCAAGCTCGACATTCCTTCGGACATCTCGTTTGCCACGGGCCGTTCGGAGATCAACAGCAGCTTCGGACCTATCCTGAACCAGTTTGCCAGCAGCCTGAATCAGAACCCCGTGACGACCGTGACCATTGTGGGCCATACCGACTACACCGGAAGCGATGCCATCAACAACCCGCTGTCCATGGACCGTGCCAACAGCACCCGCAACTACCTGGTGTCCCGCGGCGTGGCCGCCAACCGCATCGGCACCGATGGTCGCGGTGAGCGCGAGCCGATTGCCGACAACAACACCAACGAAGGCCGGGCCAAAAACCGCCGGGTCGAGATTTATGTGGCCGAGCCCGTGCAGGCCTCAGCACGCTGAACCCATCCCCAGGCCGCAAGAAAACCCTCCGGGCCACTGGAGGGTTTTTTTATTTCTGGGTGCGTGAGAACACCCCAACACCTGCCGACGCCTGAAAAGCGTTCCTGCAACACAGAGGTTGAACCATGCGACTTTCCAAATTTCTCCGATCGAACGCGGAAGAAATCCTCACCGCATGGGACGAATTCGCCGCCACGGTGGTGCACGAAGGCAGCGTGCTGGACCAGAAAGCCCTGCGCGACCACGCGGGAGAAATCCTCTCGGCCATTGCCAACGATCTGGAGCAACCTCAGACCGCTGCCGCACAGGAAGAAAAATCCCGGGGAGAAAGCACCAAGCCCCAGGGAGAGCTGGAGACAGCGGCCGAGACCCACGCCGACACACGCATGGTCTCTGGCTTTGCCATCGACGCCATGATCACCGAGTACCGCGCCCTGCGGGCCAGCGTCGTGCGGCTCTGGACCGGCGCAGGCGGCGGACAGGATCACCACAACGACATGCGGGACCTCATCCGATTCAATGAAGCGATGGACCAGGCGATTGCCGAATCCGTGGCTCGCTACACAGACCAGACCAAAAAATCAACCGACCTGTTTATCGGCATCCTCGGTCATGACATCCGTAACCCGCTGGGCACCATCTCCATGTCGGCGCAATACCTGGTGCGCTCCGGCAAACTGCCGGCCAGCGCTGCGGAAACCATCATCAACAGCGTGGTCCGCATCAACAGCGTGATTGAACACGTGGTTGATTTCACGCGGGTGCAGTCCCAGGGCATGATGCCGATCAGGCTGGCGCCCGGTGACCTCGCCAGCCAGTTCGTCAAGATACTGGCGGAGACGCGCGTGCGTTATCCGCGCAGCCTGCTCAGTCTGGACAGTGTTGGCGACTTCACCGGCTCATGGGACGAAGGCCGCATGGGGCAGTTGCTGTCCAACCTGCTGGCCAATGCCCTGACCCATGGCGCCCCAGACCAGCCGGTGACGGTTCGCCTGTGGGAAAGTGCAGACGGCGTGGCTTTTTCAGTCCACAACCTCGGCCCACCCATTCCGCCGAAGGAACAGCAACTGATCTTCAAGCCGCTGGTCCGCGGCATGGTCTCCGGCAAGGGAGAGCACCGCGAAACAGCCGGGCTGGGCCTGGGCCTGTTCATCTGCCGCGAGATCGTCCGCGCGCACGGCGGAAGCCTGGACGTCACGTCCAGCGCAGCTGCAGGCACCTGCTTCACGGTCCACCTTCCGCGTCATTAAGCTCACCCCTATCGGCGCTCACTGCGTGTAGCTCCTTTTCCCCTTCCAGGGGACGGCGCCTGCAGACTGGCAAAGCCAGATCTGCGGCCCCCGCTGGTCTAAGAAAAGGGGCCGCTCAGCCTGCCTTGCGGAAACGTTCTTCTTCCTGCAGCCTGAGCACACGGCGCTGTACCTTGCCGGTGGTGGTCATGGGCAGGGCAGCTATGAATTCAATTTCCTTGGGGTATTCGTAAGGCGCCAGCAGCGCCCTGACGTGGGCTTGCAGTTCCCCCACCAGCTTTATGTCAAATGGTCCTGTAGCCCCCGCCAACATTGCACGAGCAGCTACAAAATCAGGAGCAAGTACGACATAGGCCTTGACCACCGCACCACGCTCGCTGTGCGGTTTGGGCACCACGGCGGCATTCGCAACCGCCGGGTGTTTGACCAGGCAGTTCTCGATTTCCCCAGGACCAATGCGGTAACCGGCCGCCTTGAAGACGTCGTCGGCCCGGCCTTCGTACCAGAGGTAGCCCTCGGCATCGCGCGTGGCCAGGTCGCCTGTGCGGCACCAGTCCCCGGTGAACTTGGCCTGGGTAGCGGCTTCCTTTTTCCAGTAGCCCAGAAAAAAGATCGGGTCCGGGTCGCCATGGATGTCATACCGGTTCACCGCTACATCGCCCGGCACGCCCACCGCGCATTCAAGCCCCTCGTCGTCAATCACCGCCACGCGATGGCCGGGGTAGCCCTTGCCCATGCTGCCCGGCTTGGCCGGCCACAGTGCAGCACAATTGCCCACGACGTAATTGATCTCGGTCTGGCCAAACATCTCGTTGACAGTGACCCCCAGTTCATCCCGGCACCAGGCAAACACCGCATCACCGACTGCCTCCCCGGCACTCATCATCGCCCGCAACTCAAGCTTGAACTGCTGGCGCGGCTGCGGAAAGGCCTTCATCATGGCCTTGAGCGCGGTGGGAAACAAAAAGGTGTGGGTCACGCCCTGCTCTTGCATCAGTGTGAAGGCCAGCTCCGGGCTGAAGCGGCCGTTAAAGGCAACGATCGGTCTGCCAAAGTAAAGGGTGGGCAGCAAGGCGTCCATCAGGCCGCCGGTCCATGCCCAGTCCGCCGGAGACCAGAAGACGCTTTGCGTTTCTGGCTCCGGCAGACTGGGCTTTGCCCTGTATGTGCTCGCCCCCTCCCCGGCCCTCCCCCGCGCGGGGGAGG
This sequence comes from Polaromonas sp., assembly GCF_030680935.1. Taxonomy (GTDB): domain Bacteria; phylum Pseudomonadota; class Gammaproteobacteria; order Burkholderiales; family Burkholderiaceae_C; genus Polaromonas. Next base: position 54,124 of record NZ_JAUXUP010000070.1, read on the forward strand.
GAGTGGACGCGCCAACGCCGGGGTCAAATCCAAACCAGTTCTGGCTGCAAATGAAACCCGGCAAATTACCGATCAGCGCGCGGTGCGCCAGCAAGGCGCCCTTGGGCGGACCGGTGGTGCCGCTGGTGTAAATCAGGATGGCAGCTTCATCGGCTTTTGTTTTGACCGCGGCGAATGCCCGCTGATGGCTGGCCAGCGCCGATTCGTAGTCGACATCGCCCTGGCCCGCAGCCTCACCCGCCGCGATCACCGTGCGCAGCGCAGGGCAGCTTGCGCGAATGGCCTGCAGGCTGGTGATGGAGCTTTCATCACAAATTGCCAGTACCGCGTCGCTGTCCTGCAGGCGGTACTCCAGCGCCTCGGGCCCAAACAGCATGGACAGCGGCATGGCCACCGCCCCCATCTGGAACACCGCCATATAGGCCACCGCGGTTTCAAACCGCTGCGGCATCACGATGGCCACACGGTCCCCGCGCTGCACACCCAGACCTGCCAGCACATGGCTCAGGGCATCGGCTGCCTGCTGCAACTGAACATAGGTATAAAAAGTGGCTCCAGCCCTTTCCTGGTGTGCGCGAATAGCTACTCTTTTAATAGCACCTTTAGCATCATTGAGGCCGTCGGCCCTGGCCCAGCGGCTACAGCAAACCTCGGCGATGTTGAAATATTCGTCCACCTGCCAGCGAAAGCCGCTGTGCAGGGCGGCGTAGTGGTCCTGTGGCTGGGCCGGCGTCATGTCCCTGTCTTGACTGCTTTTCAAATCAAGTCTCCTTATGATGGGCCTCAATGTACAAAGAAAAGCGCCCTTCCCGCAGCGAGTTTGTCCCTATACGCGGCATCAACTACCACGTGCTTCACTGGGGCGAGGCCCAAGGCAGCCTGCCACCCCTGGTGCTGGTACACGGCTGGATGGACGTGGCCGCTTCTTACCAGTTTGTGGTGGATGCCTTGCCCGACGCTTTTACGCTGGGTCGCAGCATCATCGCACCGGACTGGCGTGGTTACGGAAAAACCGGTGCCAACGGGGCCGACAACTTCTGGTACCCCGACTACCTGGCCGACCTGGATTTTCTGCTGGACCACTACGCCCCCGGTCGGGCGGTGGACCTGGTGGGCCACAGCATGGGAGGCAATGTGGCCATGATGTATGCCGGCGTCCGGCCCGAGCGCATTCGCAGACTCGTCAACCTGGAAGGGTTTGGCATGCCGGCCACCCGGCCCAGCCAGGCACCGGGGCGTTTTGCCAAATGGATGGACGAGCTCAAAAGCCTGCACAAGGGCGAGCTGGCGCTCAAACCGTACAAGGACGTGGATGGCGTGGCCAGGCGCCTGATGCGTACCAACCCCCGGCTGTCGCAAGACAAGGCCGACTGGCTGGCACGGCACTGGGCCAGCCCGGATACCCAGGGCCAGTGGAACATTCAGGGCGATGCCGCCCACAAAATCGTCAACGCCCAGCTCTACCGCGTTGATGAAGTGCTGGAAATCTACCAGCGCATCAGCGCCCCCACGCTGGCGATTGAAGCCTCTGACGACTCCCTGGGAAAATGGTGGCAGGGCAAATTCACGCTGGCCGAATACCATGAACGCCTGAAGTCCGTGCCGCAAGTCAGCACCGCCGTGGTTCAGGACGCCGGCCACATGTTGCACCACGACCAGCCCGAACAGCTGGCCCGGCTGCTCACGGACTTCCTGGGCGAGTAAGAAGCAGTCAAGCGACCTTATGTGTGCCAGCGCACACAGGGGATACCTGAGAAAGCGCATACTTGAGGCTTTGCAGCGCTCGGCGCGGGGAACCACGATGACCGAGCCAATCCAGATTCCGCAGGACCACCTGCGCCGCACCCTCACGCGCAACGTCAGCCTGCCGCTGGCAGTAGGCACTTTCAGTGCTGCCGTTTTTGTCAGCCTCATTTTCTACCTGCTGTCGGTGCTGGGCGGCGCTGAACTGGCAGAACGCGCCATCAGCAAGGCCAACCAGGTTGCCAAGCTGGGCGCTGACATGGAAGCCAGCATGTACGGCTACCTGGTCACGGGTGAAGTGCCGCTGCTACAGACATTCGAGATCGGCAAACCGCGTATTGCTGCAGAAACCGCCACCCTGTCTGAGCTGGTGCGCAACAACCCGGCGCAGGTCAGCCGGCTACGCCGTATTGCCGCCCTGCAAACCCAATGGAACGAGTTTGCGCAAAACATTGTGGCGCTGCGGCGCGATGGCCTGGACTACCAGGCGCCCGTGCGAGCCGCAGGCGGCAAAAGCCTGAACGATGAAATACAACGCGAGTTTGCCGAGTTCATCAGCATTGAAGCGCGCCTGCTGGAAGAGCGCAACGCAGAGGCTCGCAACAACACCGCCTGGGGCATGGCGGCCTACCTGCTCCTGAGCCTGGGCATGAGCGGGCTGCTGGCGCTGCTGGGCCACCGCGAACTGCAGCGTTTGTCAGACTCCTACGGTGAAGCCGAGCAAAAGCAGGCGGCGACAGCGCTGCTGCTGGACCAGCAGCTCTGGCTGCGCACCGGCCAAAGGCAACTGGCCGAACACACCATCGGGCAACAGGCACTGGAATCATTGGGCCGCAGCGTGCTGGAGTTTGTGGCCCGCTACCTCGATGTAGCCGTGGCGGCGCTGTATGTGCGTGAAGACAACGGCGACCTGCGGCGAGTGGCGAGTTACGGCTTCAGCGCCGACGACGAAGCCAAAGGCCACACCTTTTACAGCGCCGAAGGCATGGTCGGCCAGGCGGCGCTCTCAAGCGGGGTGATGCAGCTCGACAACCTGCCTGACAACTACCTGAAAATCGTCTCTGGCCTGGGCAAGGGTTCACCGCGCCATGTGCTCTTGATACCCGTGCACAACGACGGCCAGGTCAACGGCGTGGTCGAGCTCGGTTTTCTGCGCGCCCTGGGTGCGCGTGACCTCGAGTTTGTCAACATGATTGCCAATAACATCGGCAACTCCATCCACGCGGCGCTGTACCGCAAGCGGCTGCAGGACGTACTGGCAGAAAGCCAGCAACTCAATGAGGACCTGCAGTCGCAGCAGGAAGAGCTGCGCAGCGTCAACGACGAGCTGGAAGAAAAATCGCGCGTGCTCAAGGAGTACCAGGTCAATCTGGAGAACCAGCAGGCCGAGCTGGAACAGACCAACGAGCAGCTGTCCGAACTGGCCACCTCACTGGACCAGAAGAATGGCGCCCTCAACCACGCGCAGACCCTGCTGGAAGAACGCGCTGAAGAGCTCAGCCGCGCCAGCCGCTACAAGTCAGAGTTTCTGGCCAATATGTCGCATGAGCTGCGCACGCCGCTGAACAGCTCGCTGATTCTGGCCAAGCTGCTGGCAGACAACCCCAAGGGCAACCTCAACGAAGAACAGGTGCAGTTTTCACAGTCGATCTACTCCGCCGGCAACGACCTGCTGAACCTGATCAATGACATTCTCGACATCTCCAAGGTTGAAGCCGGCAAGCTGGAGCTGATGCCCGAAGACATTGTGCTGGGCAACCTGGTGAACTCGCTGAAGAACACCTTTGAGCCCATGGCCAACCAGAAGCGGCTGAAGTTCGAGATCACCATCAGCCCCGGCACACCCATCACCCTGGTCAGCGATCGCCAGCGGGTGGAGCAGGTCCTGAAAAACCTGCTGTCCAATGCGATCAAGTTCACCGACACAGGCAAGGTCAGCCTGACCGTGGCGCCGCGAAGTGATGGGCAGATTGCTTTTGCGGTGCAGGACTCGGGTATAGGCATACGCCCCGATCAGCAAGGCATTATTTTCGATGCCTTCCACCAGGCCGATGGCACGACCAGCCGACGTTATGGCGGCACTGGCCTGGGCCTGTCGATCTCGCGCGACCTCAGCAGTTTGCTGGGCGGTTCCATCACACTGCAAAGCCGCGAGGGCGAAGGCAGCTGCTTCACGCTGCTGCTTCCCACCCACTGGGCGCCAGTCCAGGTGCTGCCGTCAGCATCCTCGCTGGCGAGCGCGACAGCCCCCACGCCCACGCGGGCAGCCCTGCCAAAAGCAGCATCAACGGGGGCAACAGCGCCCGTACCCGTCTTCGCTGACGACAGGCACAAACCGCTGACCAGCCGGCTGGTGCTGGTGATCGAAGACGATGCTGTTTTTGCGAAAATCCTCTACGACCTGGCCCACGAGCTGGGTTACGACTGCCTGGTGGCGCACGGCGCCGAGCACGGAATTGAGCTGGCCACGCAGTTTTTACCGGCTGCCATCCTGCTCGACATGGGTCTGCCTGACCGCAATGGCCTGTCGGTGCTGGAGCAGCTCAAACACAACCCGCTGACGCGCCATTTGCCGGTGCATGTGGTGTCGGGCGAAGAGCCACGCGAGCCCGCCCTGCAAATGGGGGCCATCGGCTACAGCATCAAGCCCACCACCCGCGAGCAACTCAAGGCGGTTTTCAAGAAGCTGGAAGACAAGCTCACGCAGAAGGTCAAACGTGTGCTGCTGGTAGAGGACGATGCCCTGCAGCGCGCCAGTGTAAGCAGCCTGATTGGCGACGACGACGTGGAGATCACCGCGGTCGAGACCGGTGAGGAAGCGCTGGTGCTTCTGTCCAGCACCATCTACGACTGCATGATCATCGACCTGAAGCTGCCCGACATCCAGGGTTATGAGCTGTTGCAGCGCATGGCCAACGAAGATATTTCATCTTTCCCGCCGGTGATTGTGTACACCGGCCGCAACCTGACCCGCCAGGAAGAGGCCGACCTGTTGAAGTACTCACGCTCCATCATCATCAAGGGGGCCCGCTCGCCCGAGCGCCTTCTCGATGAGGTGACCCTCTTTTTGCACAGGGTAGAAGCCGACCTGTCGGCAGAGCGTCAGATCATGCTCAAGGCCGCACGCAGTCGGGACAAAGTGTTTGAAGGACGCCGCGTCTTGCTGGTGGACGACGACGTGCGCAACATCTTTGCACTGACCAGCGCGCTGGAGCAAAAAGGCATATTGGTGGAGATTGGCCGCAACGGTTTTGAGGCCATCAGCAAACTCGATGAGGTCGAGAGCATTGACCTGGTGCTGATGGACATCATGATGCCGGGCATGGACGGCCTGGAGGCCACGCGCCGCATCCGCCAGGACCCGCGTTTTCAGAAGCTGCCCATCATTGCCGTCACCGCCAAAGCCATGAAGGACGACCAGGAGCAGTGCCTCAAAGCCGGCACCAACGACTACCTGGCCAAGCCGATTGATCTGGATCGCCTGTTTTCATTGCTGCGCGTCTGGATGCCCAACATGGAACGCGTCTGAGCATGCCGAATAAAAGCGCCTCGACTGGAGCGGCGCGGGGCGAGCTGCACCATTCGCGGGCCAGCGTCAGCGAGTCTGAACTGCAACTGCTGATGGAGGCCATCTACCGCCAGTACAGCTACGATTTCAGAAACTATTCAGGTGCGTCGCAAAAACGCCGGATTTTGCAGGCACTGGCCCACTTCGAGTGTCCTACAGTGGGTGCTTTGCAGACCATGGTGCTGAAAGATGCCACGCTTTTCATGGAGCTGCTGCAGTACCTGACCATCCCGGTCAGCGAGATGTTTCGCGACCCCGCGTTTTTTCTGGCACTGCGCCAGCAGGTCATGCCGGTGCTGCACACCTACCCCTCGCTGAAAATCTGGATTGCCGGTTGCAGCACCGGCGAAGAGGCGTATTCGCTGGCGATTTTGCTGCGTGAGGAAGGCCTGCTCGAAAAATCGCTGATCTATGCGACCGACATCAACCCGCTGGCACTGGACAAGGCGAGGCGGGGAATTTTCACCCTGGCAAGCGTCAAGGGCCACACGGCCAATTACCAGCAGGCCGGTGGCAAGCAGGCTTTTTCTGACTACTACAGCGCCGCATACGACGCCGCCATTTTTGACCCCTCCCTCCGCGAAAATGTCATTTTCTCTGACCACAGCCTGGCCACCGACAGCGTATTTTCTGAAACGCAACTGGTGCTTTGCCGCAATGTGCTGATTTACTTCAACAAGCCCCTGCAGGACCGTGCCCTGGGGCTGTTTCATGAGTCGCTATGCCACCGCGGTTTCATGGGTTTGGGCAGCAAGGAAAGCATCCAGTTTTCAGGCTACGCCGGGCACTTTGAAGAGTTGGACAAACCCGCCCGGATTTTTCGCACGCTCCAGAAGGCGGAGACTTGATCGAAATAAAATCTGCGGAAGAACAAATGCAGGCCGTGGAAGCGGTCGTCATCGGCGCGTCTGCTGGTGGCATACCTGCGTTGTTGGCCGTGCTGGCAGATCTGCCGCGCGGTTTTCGCTTGTCGGTAATGGTGGTGGTGCATTTGCCCGAAGATCACACCAGCGAGCTGGCGCAGATTTTTCAATACCGATCGCCCATTGCGGTGCGCGAGGCTGCCGACAAGGAAAGTATTGCCCCAGGCACACTGTATTTTGCGGGTCCGGGTTACCACCTATCCGTGGAAATGGACCGCACTTTTTCACTCAGTTACGAGGACGCGGTGCACTATTCGCGCCCGTCGATTGACGTGTTGATGGAGTCTGCCGCCGATGCTTACGGCGCAGCCCTGGCGGGCATTGTGTTGACGGGTGCCAATCAGGACGGCGCCGCCGGACTGGCATACATCAAACAGCAAGGCGGCCTGACCGTGGTGCAGGACCCTGCAGAGGCAGCGGCATCCAGCATGCCCCAGGCGGCGATCCGCAGGCTCAAGCCCGATTTCATTCTCAAGCTGGCAGGCATCCGTGATTTGCTGCTCAAGCTTGATCATGCATGACACCCCAGCTGTGCTTTAGCCGCTATATGTGTGTTACCGCACAGACGACACATCTGCCAACTTGCACTCTTGGGTGAAAATGCCCATTGACCGTCTTACCCCCCATTCAGCCCCATAGGCCGCGCAATACACATGTCCCTGGCCAATTTTGACCTCGAAGCCCAACCCCGGCAGCCCGACCCGGCGGTGCGGGACGCCAACTCCCGCGTCCCGCCGATGGCGACGGAGCCCAGCGCCGATGAAGATACCGCGCGCATCCTGATCGTCGATGACTTGTCCGAGAACCTGCTGGCGCTGAACGCGCTGATCCGGCAGGACGACCGCACCATCTTCCAGGCCTCACGCGGCGAAGACGCCCTGAATTTGCTGCTGGAGCACGAGTTTGCGCTGGCGATTCTGGACGTGCAGATGCCTGGCATGAACGGGTTTGAGCTGGCCAAGCTGATGCGCAGCACCGAAAAAACCCGTCAAATCCCCATTATTTTTGTCAGCGCGGCGGGCAAGGAGTCGAACTACGCTTTCACCGGCTACGAAAGCGGCGCGGTGGACTTTTTGTACAAACCGCTGGATGTCGATGCGGTGCGAGGCAAGGTCAGTATTTTTGTCGAGCTTTATCGCCAGCGGCGCGAAGCCCGCAGGCAGGTTCAGGCGCTGGAGAAAAGCCGCCAGGAGCAGCAACTGCTGATGGCGCAGCTACTGTCCACCGAAGGCGAGCTGCGCAGCGCCCTGCGCATGCGTGATGACTTCATGTCCATGGCTGCGCATGAGCTGCGCACCCCGCTCAACACCCTGTTTCTGGAAACGCAGTTGCGCAAGATACAGCTGGCCAAGGGCCAAGCACACATTTTCGACACCGACTACCTGCAGACCATGGTGGTCAAGGACCAGCGCCAGATACAAAGTATGGTGCGCTTGATTGACGACATGCTCGATGCATCGCGGGTGCGCAGCAACCGGCTGTCGATCCGGCCGACTCAGGTCGAGCTGACAGCCCTGCTGGCGCGGGTGGTGGACAATCTGTCGCACCAGGCCGACGACGCCGCCACCCCCATCACCCTGCAGGCACACGCGCCTGTCACCGGTTTGTGGGACGAGTTCCGGATTGAGCAGGTGGTCATCAACCTGCTGACAAATGCCCTGCGCTACGGCCGGGGCAAACCGGTGGACATCTCCGTGCACCTGCTGCCAGGCAACGTGCGCATCGACGTGCGCGACCAGGGCATGGGGATCCCAAAGGCTGCGCAACAGCGCATTTTTGAACAGTTTGAGCGCGTGACCGGCAATGACGGTACCGGCGGGCTGGGGCTGGGCCTGTACATCACCCGGCAACTGGTGGAGGCGCATGGCGGGCTGATCGGCGTTCAGAGCGTGCCTGGCGAGGGCTCGGTCTTTCAGGTCACCTTGCCCCTGAGTCCACCCCCGACCGACCCGGGCTGAGCCGCCCCGCCGTCCGTGAGAAAATAGGGGATTGAACCCCGATCACGACAGGACTTCCCCATGGACGCAGAACACATCAACATCATTGGCAACCAGCTCGCCGACCTGAGCAACAGGGTCAACGAGCTTCGGGGGTATCTTTGACTACCCTGCCAAAGAACGTAAATTAAACGAGGTCAACGCCGCCCTCGAAGACCCGAAAGTCTGGGACAACCCAAAACGCGCCCAGGAGCTGGGCCGCGAAAAGAAGTCGCTGGAAGACGTGGTGCATGTGATAAACCGCCTGAGCGCCGAGCTGGCTGACAACGTCGAGCTGTTCGAGATGTCAAAAGCCGAAAGCGACGACGCCGGCATGCAGTCGATTGAAGCCGAGGCCGCCCAGGTCGCGGTGGAAGTCGAAAAAATGGAATTCCGCCGGATGTTCAACAACCCGGCCGACCCGCTGAACGCCTTTCTGGACATACAGGCCGGTGCTGGCGGCACCGAAGCCTGCGACTGGGCCAGCATGCTGCTGCGCCAATACCTCAAATACGCCGAGCGCAAGGGCTTCAAGACGCAGATTGAAGACGAAACCGCCGGCGATACGGCTGGCATCAAGGGCGCCACCATCAAGATCGAGGGTGAATACGCCTTCGGCCTGCTGCGCACCGAAACCGGTGTGCACCGCCTGGTGCGCAAGTCGCCGTT
>NZ_JAUXUP010000001.1 GCF_030680935.1 Polaromonas sp.
CCCTCCGGCGTCTCTTCCTTTTTCCAGAACGGCGCCTGGGTCTTGAGGTAATCCATCAAAAACGCGCAGGCCTGACAGCTCTCGCCGCGGTGGGCCGAACTCACCGCCACCAGCACGATCTGGTCCAGCGGCTGCAACAGGCCGACACGATGGATCACACGCGCGCCGTAGATGTCGAAACGTTTGTGTGCCTCGGCGATCATGGCCTCGATGGATTTTTCGGTCATGCCGGGGTAGTGCTCAAGTTCCATGGCACGCACATCGCATCCATCGTTGCGATCGCGAACCGTCCCCAAAAAGCTGCAGACCGCTCCAACGCGTTTGTCGCCCGCCCGCAATGCGGCAATCTCGTCGGCGAGATTGAAGTCGCCGGTCTGGATGCTCACACCTTCAGCCATCTCAACCTCCTGTCACAGGCGGGAAGAAAGCCACTTCCGCACCCTCGCTCAAGGCTGCCGACTCATCACTCATGACCTGGTCGAGCGCCAGACGCACGGCCTTGCCGCGCGCCAGAGCCTCCGCGTAAGCCGGGCCGCGTGTGATCAACTCGTCGCGCAGCCCGGACAGTGTGGTGGCCGCGGTGTCCAGCGACTCGCTGCCCTGACCGATGGCCTCGCGGACGGAAGCAAAGTACTTGACGGTGATTTTCATGACAGGTCCTTCAGCCTTCAGGACAACAACGCAGAGAACGGCAGGAACAGCACGGTATCGCCGCGGCGTATGGTCTGGCCGGCCGGGTTGTCGACCACACCCTCGCCCCAGACCGCCGAGGTCAACACGCCCGAGCTCTGGTTGGCAAACAGTTCGAGGCCCCCGGTGGTATTGCGCCGCACCCGCAAAAATTCGCGGCGTTTGTCGGCGCGCGGCCAGTCGAAATCCGCCACCAGCGGCAAGGACGCTGGCGCGAGTTCGCTGGCACCCTGCAGCTTGAGCAGGAAGGGCCGCACCAGCACCAGAAAAGTCAGGAAGCTGGACACCGGGTTGCCGGGCAAGCCGATGAAATGCGCAAAAGCCGTTTGGGCTGAGCCTGTCGAAGCCGGCCTGTTCACCCTGCCGTATGCAAACGGCTTGCCGGGCTTGATGGCGATCTGCCAGAGGTCCAGCGAGCCGAGCTGCTGCACCGCCGGCTTGATGTGGTCTTCCTCGCCCACCGACACGCCGCCGCTGGTCAGGATCAGGTCGTGGCTGGCGGCTGCGCTGCGCAGCGCGTCGAGCGTGGCGTCGCGCAGGTCCGGCACGATGCCCATGTCGGTCACCTCGCAGCCCAGGCGCAGCAGCAGTGCGCGCAGAAAAAAGCGGTTGGAGTTGTAGATCGCGCCAGGCCGCATCTGCTCCGGCGCGACCTCGCCGGGCATCACGAGTTCGTCGCCGGTGGAAAACAGCGCGACCCGCGGCTGCTTCGCCACCTGCAGCACATCCATGCCAATACTGGCTGCCAGCCCAAGCGCAGCGGGCGTGAGGCGCTCTCCTTTTGAGAGCACGGTGGCACCGCGCCTGACGTCTTCGCCGGCGCGGCGTATCCACTGGCCGGGTTGGGGAATCTGCAACACCCGCACAAAACCTTCGCGCCCGGCCACCGGCTCACAGTCCTCCTGCATCACCACCGCATCGGCACCGGCGGGCACCGGCGCACCGGTGAAAATGCGCGCTACCGTGCCGGACTCCAGCGCACCGCCGCTGCTGCCGGCCGGGATGCGCTGCGAAACCCGCAGCGCCACGCCTTCGTCGGACAGCTCGGTACTGCGCACCGCGTAACCGTCCATGGCGCTGTTGTCCTCGGGCGGCACCTGCAGGGCCGAGACCACGTCCACGGCCAGCACGCGGCCATCGGCGTCAAAGGTGGAGACAGTGTCGCTGCCCACCGGCGGGACGGCATGGGCCAGCAGTTCTGCCAGCGCGTCGTCCAGCGAGCGCAGCGGCGCACGCCCGGGCGAAGCGGCAAGAGCGGCGGTCGAGGTGTTCATGCGTAGTGATTGGCGTTGTAGACAAACCGGCTCTGATTGTCGACCAGCCACTGCGCCACGGCATCGGGCGCATTCAAATCCAGCACCGGCCTCAGGGTGGTTTCCGGAAGTTGCGCTGGCGAGTCGGTGGCGATGGCGACCACAAAATCGTCGTCCGGGTAACGTACCGGCTTGCCGGATTCGGCGCGCCAGACCTCGACCTTGAGCAGGTCACTGCTCTTGAACCCCTCGACCAGCACCCAGTCCACCCCGTCGTAGAGCTCGGCGATCAGGTGATGCACGCTCAGTGCAGCAGGCTGCTCGAACTCGCGCATCAGCGCAAGCCGCCGGTCCGACGCCACCACCACTTCGAAGGCGCCGGCCTCGCGGTGCCGGTGCGTGTCCTTGCCAGGATGGTCGATGTCGAAATTGTGGTGCGCGTGTTTGACGACCGACACCCGCAAGCCGCGCAGCTTGAGCGCAGGAATCAGGCTCTCGACCAGCGTTGTTTTACCCGAACCGGAATAGCCGGCAAATGCAACCACGTTCATAAAACAGTTTTCACCAATCCTGGTTAGCTATCAATTTCATAGCTGCTTGCGCTTTCCCGACATGGGCTGGAGGCCGATTTAGCTCACATGTTTGGCGATGTAGGCCTGCACCAGGGCGACGTCGGCAGGCATGACCTGCACCCGTTTGGGCAGGGCCTCGATGCCATCGAACTTCGCCGGCCGGTCGGGCAGGCGGCCCAGCGCCTCCTGGATCGTCTCGGCAAACTTGATCGGCAAGGCGGTCTCCAGCACCACCATGGGCACGCCGGGCTGCACGTGAAGACGCGCGACCTTCAGGCCATCGGCCGTGTGGGTGTCAATCATGCTGCCGAACCGCTGGAAGGTGTCGCGAATGGTCTCCAGCCTGTCGGCGTGTGTGCTTTTGCCGCTGGCAAAGCCGTAGTGCTGCGCCGCCGACTGGAACACCGCGTCGCCGCTGAGGTCGAAGCAGCCTTGCCTGGAGAGTTGCGCACCGAACAGGTCGGCCACACGCACCGCATCGCGGCCCAGCAGGTCGAACACAAACCGCTCGAAGTTGGACGCCTTGGAAATGTCCATCGACGGGCTGGAAGTCTCATGCGTGTCGGCGCTGGCCCGCACGCGGTAGACGCCGGTCCGGAAAAATTCGTCGAGCACATCGTTCTCGTTGGTCGCGACCACCAGCTTCGCGATCGGCAGGCCCATCATGCGCGCCACATGGCCGGCGCAGACATTGCCGAAGTTACCAGACGGAACGGTGAAGCTGACGCGAGGGAGAGCGGTCCCCTTCAAGGCCGGGCCGCGGATCTGGCTTTGCCAGTCCGCAGGCGCAGTGGCCCCCTCGGGGGGCAGCGCAGTACGCGAAGCGACAAGCGTGGGGGCCACATTCGTGGCCTGGAAGTAACCGGCAAAGTAGTAGACGACTTGCGCCATCAGGCGCGCCCAGTTGATCGAGTTGACCGTGCCTATGCGGTACTTGCGCTTGAAGTCCAGGTCATTGGACACCGCCTTGACGATGTCCTGGCAATCGTCAAACACGCCTTCGATCGCGATGTTGTGGATGTTGGCATCCTGCAGACTGAACATCTGTGCCTGCTGAAAGGGGCTCATGCGGCCCTGCGGCGAGGTCATGAAAACGCGCACGCCTTTTTTTCCGCGCATCGCGTATTCAGCGGCGCTGCCGGTGTCACCGCTGGTCGCGCCCAGAATGTTGAGCTCTTCGCCACGGCGTGCCAGCTCGTATTCAAACAGGTTGCCCAACAGCTGCATTGCCATGTCCTTGAAGGCCAGGGTGGGGCCGTTGGACAGAGCCTCCAGGTACAACTCCGTTCGTGCTGAGCTCGTCGAAGCATCTTCGAGCTTGCGCAGCGGAACGATCTCCCGGGTGCCGAACACCTCTTCGGTGTAGGTCTTCTCGCAAATCGCCCTCAGGTCAGCCGCAGGAATGTCGTCGATGTACAGCGACAACACCTCGAACGCCAGGCCCGCATACGGCAGGCCGCGCCATTTCTCAAGCGTTGCGGCGTCAACCTGTGGATAGGTCTCGGGCAAATAAAGCCCGCCATCGGGTGCCAGGCCTTCGAGCAGGATTTCGCAGAACTGTTTGCGGTCCGCATGGCCGCGGGTCGACAAATATTTCATCAGGCGAGTTCTTCCTTGCGGATGCGCGTGATCGGCGACAGCACGGTCGGCAGCGCCTGTATCTGCACCAGGGCGCTGTTCATCTTGGCTTCCACACAGTCGTGCGTCAGGATGATCAGGTCGGTCTGGGTCGCGCCTTCGCCACCCACCTCGTCAGCCTCTCGCTGCAGCATCGCGTCGATGCTGATGCCGGCTTCGGCCAGGATGCCGGTCACTTTGGCCAGCACGCCGGCCTCATCGGCCACGTTCAGGCGCAGGTAATAACTGGTCACCACTTCGCTCATGGCCAGCACCGGTGTGTCGCTCATCGACTGCGGCTGGAAAGCCAGGTGCGGCACACGCTGCGCAGCATTGGCGCCGTCAAGGCGTGCGATATCGACCAGATCGGCAATCACCGCGCTGGCTGTCGGCTCGCTGCCTGCCCCTTTGCCGTAATACAAGGTGGTGCCAACGGCATCACCCTGCACCACCACGGCGTTCATGGCCCCTTCCACATTGGCGATCAGCCGTTTGACCGGCACCAGGCTGGGGTGCACACGCAGCTCAATGCCCTTGGCTGTGCGTTTGGTGATACCCAGCAGCTTGATGCGGTAGCCGAGTTGTTCCGCGTATTTGATGTCCTGTGCGCCCAGCTTGGTGATGCCTTCGACATAGGCCTTGTCAAACTGCACCGGAATGCCAAAGGCAATCGCCGACATCAAGGTGGCCTTGTGCGCGGCGTCCACGCCCTCGATGTCGAAGGTCGGGTCGGCCTCGGCGTAACCCAGACGCTGCGCTTCTTTCAGCACCACATCAAAGTCCAGGCCCTTGTCGCGCATTTCGCTGAGGATGAAATTGGTGGTGCCGTTGATGATGCCGGCAATCCACTGGATGCGATTGGCCGTCAGACCCTCGCGCAGCGCCTTGATGATGGGGATGCCGCCGGCCACGGCCGCTTCAAACGCGACCATCACACCCTTGCGGTGTGCTGCTGCAAAAATTTCGGTACCGTGCACAGCCAGCAGCGCCTTGTTGGCGGTGACCACATGTTTGCCGGCCTCGATCGCTTCCAGCACCAGCGCTTTGGCAATGCCGTAACCACCGATCAGTTCGATGACGATGTCGATCTCGGGGTTGGCGATGATCTTGCGCGCGTCGTCCACCACCGTGATGCCGGCGCCCGCAGCGGCCTGCGCACGCGCGGTGTCCAGGTCGGCCACCATCGCAATCTCGATGCTGCGGCCGGCGCGGCGGAAGATTTCTTCCTGGTTGCGTTTGAGCACGGTAAACACACCGCTGCCCACCGTGCCCATGCCCAGCAGGCCTACCTTGATTGGTTTCAGAGTTGTTGAAGTCATGTTTTTTGTATCAAATAATTACAGCGCCTGACCAAGGGCCAAGCGGCCGGCGGTCAGCTTTTTCTGCGGGATTCCAGAAATTTGGCAATCCGGCCAATCGCTTCGCGCAAGTCTTCCTCATGCGGCAAAAAGACAATGCGAAAGTGGTCGGGCGCGGCCCAGTTGAAGCCCGTGCCCTGCACCAGCATGACCTTGGTCTCCTTGAGCAGCTCCAGGAAAAACTGGCGGTCGTCGGTGATCGGGTACACCTTGGGGTCCAGCCTGGGAAACATGTACAGCGCTGCGCTCGGCTTGACGCAACTCACACCGGGAATGGCGGTGATCAGCTCATAGGCCAGGTCGCGCTGCCGGCGCAGGCGCCCGCCTTCGCAGGTCAGGTCATTGATGCTCTGGTAACCGCCCAGTGCCGTCTGAATGGCCCACTGGCCGGGCACGTTGGAACACAGCTTCATGTTGGCCAGCATGTTCAGGCCCTCGATGTAGTCCTGTGCCTGCTTTTTCGGCCCCGACACCACCAGCCAACCGGCGCGGTATCCGCAAGAGCGGTAACTTTTGGACAGCGAGTTGAAGGTCAGGGTCAACACGTCGGTCGACAAGCTGGCAATGGCCGTGTGTTTGACGCCGTCGTACAAGACCTTGTCGTATACCTCGTCGGCCAGGATCACCAGGCCGTGCTCGCGCGCAATCGCCACGATGCCCTTGAGCAATTCGTCGGAATACAAGGCGCCGGTCGGGTTGTTCGGGTTGATGACCACGATGGCCTTGGTTTTGGGCGTGATCTTGGCGCGAATATCGGCCAGATTGGGCATCCAGCCGTTGTCTTCGTCGCACAGGTAGTGCACTGGCGTGCCGCCCGACAGGCTGGTTGAAGCCGTCCACAAGGGGTAGTCGGGGGAAGGCAACAACAACTCGTCACCGTTGTCCAGCAGCGCATTGGTGGCCATCGAGATCAGCTCGCTGGCGCCGTTGCCCAGGTAAATGTCGTCCAGCGTGACACCCTTGATGCCCTGCTTTTGGGTCTCGTGCATCACGGCCTTGCGCGCCGCAAAAATGCCTTTGCTGTCCGAATATCCGGCCGAAGCAGGCAGGTTACGGATCATGTCCTGCTGTACCTCTTCGGGTGCGTCAAAACCAAACACCGCAAGGTTGCCGAGGTTGAGCTTGATGAGCTTTTGACCTTCTTCCTCCATCTGCTTGGCCGCGTCCATGATCGGGCCGCGGATGTCGTACAGCACATTGGCCAGCTTGGCGGATTTGGTGATCGGTTTCATGTCGCTTTGGTGAGATGAAGGCACAAACCGGGGTACTGCGACCCTTCTGCCAACTGGAACAAGGGGGAGGCATGCGGGCCGCAGCCCCGGAAAAAACGGGCGGAATCTATAATTTGACCACATAAAACCGCGATTTCGCGGGCTCCTCCCCCTCACCCACCCAAGCCCATACCGCATGAAACTGCAACCCGACCAACTCGACATGCAATCGATTCTTGGCTATGGCCCCGGCTGGATCGGCATTGGCGGCAAGGGCGGGACCGAGAAAATCGAGCGCAGCATTGTGCTGGGTTCACGTGGGGAGAAATTTGACTGGTTGTGCAGCCGTTTTGAAGACCTGAGGGCTGAACACTTTGAACGCCTGGCCGAAACCCGGCCTGAACTGGTAATTTTTGGCAGTGGCAGCCGTTTGCGCTTCCCGCCGCCCGCCTTTTTGGGCAGCCTGATGGCCGCACGCATCGGCCTGGAGACCATGGACACCCTCGCCGCTTGCCGCACTTACAACATCCTGGCTGGCGAAGGCCGAAATGTCGTGGCGGCCTTGCTGATTGAGACGGCGGACAGTCCCCCAGAGTGACGCGGGGGCTTTCAGGGTAAAATCTTGGGTTGCGTTTGGTGCCACATGCGGTTGACTCCCCAAGTCAAGGCCAACATGTTGCAGCCTTAGGCCAACGGCTAATTACAACTACTTTCGTCAGGGTCCAAGCAGTATGGCAGTCGTCGTCAATAAACCACTCCCCGAATTTGAAGCCAACGCCACCAGCGGCGTCAAGGTTTCCAACCAAACCCACCTCGGCCACGTCGTGGTTCTGTATTTCTACCCCAAAGACAACACCCCCGGCTGCACGACGGAGGCCATGCAGTTCCGTGACCGCTACAAGGACTTCGTCAAGGCCGGCGCCACTGTGTTTGGTGTCTCGCGCGACAACATGAAGTCGCACGATGAATTCAAGGCCAAGCTCGAGCTGCCTTTTGAGCTGATCGCCGACACCGAAGAAAAAATGTGCCACATGTTCGGTGTGGTCAAAAACAAGCTCATGTACGGCAAGAAGGTCAAGGGCATTGAGCGCAGCACCTTCCTTGTGGGGGCCGACGGCATGCTCAAGGAAGAGTGGCGCGGCCTGAAAGTGCCCGGCCATGTGGACGACGTGCTCAAGGCCGTCAAGGGTCTGAAAAAAGCCGCCTGAAAAGGGCTGT
Source organism: Polaromonas sp. (assembly GCF_030680935.1). GTDB lineage: Bacteria > Pseudomonadota > Gammaproteobacteria > Burkholderiales > Burkholderiaceae_C > Polaromonas. The sequence goes on from NZ_JAUXUP010000001.1 coordinate 7,920, forward strand.
AAAAAAGACCCTTTACAGAGCCGCTTTGATGACACAGGAGTCGTGTATAGTGACTTCATGCTGTTGACCTTAGCGACTGCGCCCACCGAAAAAGCCGCCCTGGCCTCCAGGCGGCTTTTTCGCTTTTTGAAACCTATTTCAGCGAGCCTCAAGCAATATGCCCTTGCCACCCGCCCCGACCAAACGTGCCGCTTTGCTCTCAGCCGACGCCCTCGATGCGCCGGCCCGTTCGCATTCCAAGGCCGCGCGAAAGACGGAGCACACCGAGCCCGACCAGCAGCCCGTTGCGCTTGAGCTGTTTGACAGCCGCTCAGGCGGCGGCGAGGCCGAGCATCCCACCGCCTACCTGAACAGAGCCCCTTCACGCCCTGGAAAACCCGGCGCTGCCACTTATCAGAAACACGACACCCCGGCGCCCAGCCGCCCGGAGCCGGTGGCCAAAGCCAAAAAACCGAAACACACCGGCCCAACCAAGCTGTTTGTGCTGGACACCAACGTGCTGATGCACGACCCGATGTGCCTGTTCCGTTTTGAAGAGCACGACATCTTTTTGCCCATGATCGTGCTGGAAGAGCTGGACGGCCACAAGAAGGGCATGACCGAGGTGGCGCGCAATGCGCGCCAGACCAGCCGCACGCTGGACGCGCTGGCCGGCACCAATGGCGCCGACATTGCCAAGGGACTGAAACTCGACACCACCGGCCACCGCGAAGCCGGCGGCTGCCTGTTTTTCCAGACCAAGCCGCTGGACTATTCCCTGCCCATGAGCCTGCCCCAGGGCAAGGCAGACAACCAGATCCTCGGCGTGGTCGAAGCCCTGCGCAAGGAACATGCACCGCGTGAAGTGGTGCTGGTGTCCAAAGACATCAACATGCGCGTCAAGGCCAGAGCCTTGGGCCTGGCCACCGACGACTACCAGAACGACAAGACGCTGGAAGACGGCGACATGTTGTACGCCGGCTCGCTGGCGCTGCCGACCGACTTCTGGACGCGCCAGAGCAAAACGATCGAGAGCTGGCAACAGGGCAGCCACACCTTCTACCGCATCACCGGCCCGATTGTCGGCAGCCTGCTGATCAACCAGTTTGTATTTTTTGAAGCACCGGGCGAGCCACCGCTGTATGCCCGCGTGACAGAAATCCGCGCCAAAACTGCGGTGCTGAAAACACTCAAGGACTACACCCACCTGAAAAACGCGGTGTGGGGCATCACCACGCGCAACCGTGAGCAGAACTTCGCGATGAACCTGCTGATGGACCCGGAGGTCGACTTCGTCACCCTGGCCGGCACGGCCGGCACCGGCAAAACCCTGATGGCCCTGGCCAGCGGCCTGACCCAGGTGCTGGACGACCGCCGCTACACCGAGATCATCATGACCCGGGCCACAGTCAGCGTGGGCGAAGACATCGGTTTTCTGCCGGGCACGGAAGAAGAAAAGATGGGCCCGTGGATGGGCGCACTCGACGACAACCTGGAAGTGCTGGGCAAAAACGACAGCGGCTCCGGCGAATGGGGGCGCGCCGCCACCAACGAGCTGATCCGCTCACGCATCAAGGTCAAGAGCATGAACTTCATGCGCGGACGTACCTTTTTGAACAAGTACGTGATCATCGACGAGGCGCAAAACCTGACGCCCAAGCAGATGAAAACACTGATCACGCGCGCCGGCCCCGGCACAAAAATCATATGCATGGGCAATCTGGCGCAAATCGACACGCCTTATCTGACCGAAGGTTCGTCCGGCATGACCTTCGCAGTGGACCGCTTCAAAGGCTGGCCGCATGGCGGGCATATCACGCTGGCGCGCGGGGAGCGCTCGCGGCTGGCGGATTTTGCCAGCGAGGTGCTCTGACAGCAGGCCTGCGGATGACCCGCACGCGCTGAGCCATGGACGAAGCCGGCAAGCATCGCAGCATCGACGCCGGGGCCATCCCCTCGGCGCTCGACCTGGCCCTGCTGCGACAAGCCATCGCGCTGTCAGCCGAGTCACGCGCCAAGGGACACCACCCCTTTGCGGCGCTGGTGGCCGATGAAACCGGCAAGGTCATCGCCATCGCTGGCAACAACTCCCTGCCGCCGCAAGGCGACCCGACCCAACATGCCGAACTGGCAGCCGCCGCGCTGGCAGCCCGCGCCTTGCCGCCGGAGCAGTTGGCCAAATGCACGCTGTACACCAGTGCGGAACCCTGCTGCATGTGCGCCGGTGCGATCTACTGGTGCAACATCGGCCGCGTCGTCTACGGCCTGTCCGAGGGCAAGCTGCTGGAAATGACCGGCGCCCATCCGGAGAATCCGACCCTGTCCCTTCCCTGCAGGCAGGTCTTTGCAACCGGACATCGATCCATCGAAGTGCTGGGCCCGCTGCTGGAAGACGAAGCCGCCGTGCCGCATCACGGCTTCTGGAACAAAAGCAGCTAGCGCTGCCTTTTATTCTTCGCCAGCTTCACCGGTCCTTTCGGTGCCAGCCCCAGCGCCGCACGCGCCAGCGCATCGGCCTCGGCATTGCGGTGCCGTGGTATCCAGTGCAGCGAAGTGCGCGTAAAGGTGCCCAGCAAGGCGCCCAGTTCCGAATACAGAGCGGCCAGCCGCTGCACTGGCGGCGCGGCGCCCGCGCCAAGTTGCGCCACCAGCAGGCTGCTGTCCGTGTAAATCTGCAGCGCAGTCGCCCCGCGCGCCCGCGCCTCGCGCAGCGCCAGCATCAGCGCCCGCGCCTCCGCCTCGTTGTTGCACCCGCGCGCATCCGTTGCCTTCGAAAGCTCATGCCGCGTGCCGTCAGGCGCGACAAGCACCGCACCCAGGCCCATGCGGCCGGGATTGGGCACAGCGCTGCCGTCGCAGTGGATGATCCAGTCGATAGAGAAAGCCAAGAAATTTTCCAATGCCAAATTTCACTTATTCAGATGCGGTATGGCACAGCGCTCCAGCGCGTAGAGAGTCCCATTTCAATACAACAACAGAAAATAAAAAACCCGCCGAAGCGGGTTTTTCTGACTGATGCCTGCGCATCAACCCATGTGCAAACCACCATTGAGCGAGAAGTCAGCACCCGTCGCGTAACCGCCTTCATCCGACGCAATCCACGAAATGATGGAGGCGATTTCTTCCGGGGTGCCGAGGCGTTTGGCGGGTACGCCGGCAACAATTTTCTCAAGCACGTCGGGGCGAATGGCTTTGACCATGTCGGTACCGATGTAGCCCGGGCTCACGGTGTTGACGGTCACGCCCTTGCTGGCGACCTCTTGCGCCAGCGCCATGGTGAAGCCGTGCAGGCCAGCCTTGGCGGTCGAGTAGTTGACCTGGCCGAACTGGCCCTTCTGGCCATTGACCGACGAGATGTTGACGATGCGCCCGTAGCCACCTTCGATCATGCCTTCGATCACCTGCTTGGTGACGTTGAACATGCTGTCGAGGTTGGTGGAGATGACGGCATCCCAGTCGGCCTTGCTCATCTTGCGAAACTGGCCGTCGCGCGTGATGCCGGCGTTGTTGACCAGCACGCTGACCGGGCCGTGGTCGGCCTTGACTTTGTCAAACGCAGCAACGGTGGAGTCCCAGTCGCCGACATTGCCGACCGATGTGTAGAAGGTGTAACCGAGCGCTTTTTGCTCGTCTATCCATTTGGTGAAGTCACGTGTGGGGCCGCAACCGGCCACCACGGTGAAGCCGTCCTTGTGCAGGCGCTGGCAGATGGCGGTTCCAATGCCGCCCATGCCGCCGGTGACGTACGCTACTCGTTTTGCCATGTCTTGCTCCTTGATTTATTGGTTCTGAAAGCAGTTGAAAAGAAGCTTTGATGACCTCGCCTTGGCGGAAATTTGCTATTAAATAAATAGCTGATTACGCGCATTCTGCAAGGGCCACAAGCACTTTTTACCTCATATTTAGCGTTCCAGTGTGAGGGCAACCCCCATGCCGCCGCCGATACACAGGCTGGCAATGCCTTTTTTGGCGTCGCGGCGGACCATCTCGTGAATCAGCGTGACCAGGATGCGGCAACCGGACGCACCAATCGGGTGGCCAATGGCAATGGCGCCACCGTTGACGTTGACCTTGCTGGTGTCCCAACCCATCTCCTTGTTGACGGCGCAGGCCTGCGCAGCAAAGGCTTCGTTGATCTCCAGCAGGTCCAGGTCTTGTGCTTTCCAGCCGGCGCGCTGCAGGGCCTTGGTCGAAGCGGGCACCGGACCCATGCCCATGAAAGCGGGGTCCAGGCCGCTGGTGGCGTAGCTGGCAATGCGGGCCAGCGGTTTGAGTCCCAGGGCAGCGGCTTTTTTGGCCGTCATCACCATCACGGCTGCAGCGCCGTCGTTGATGCCGGAGGCATTGCCTGCGGTCACGCCGCCGGCTTTGTCGAATGCCGGGCGCAGGCCGGCAAGACCGTCGGCAGTGCTTTTGCGGTTAATGAATTCATCGGCAGCAAAAACGATGGGGTCGCCTTTTTTCTGGGCGATGGAAAACGGAACAATCTCGTCCTTGAACTTGCCGGCGTCCTGCGCGGCCATGGCTTTGGTCTGGCTGGCCAGGGCCAGCGCGTCCTGCATCTCGCGGGTCACGCCGTATTTTTTGGCGACGTTTTCAGCGGTGATGCCCATGTGGTACTGGTTGTAGACGTCCCACAGGCCGTCCACAATCATGGAGTCGATCATTTTCCAGTCGCCCATGCGCTGGCCGTCGCGCGAGCCGTTGAGCACATGTGGCGCAGCGCTCATGTTCTCCTGACCGCCGGCAATGACGATTTCGCTGTCGCCGGTAGCCACAGCCTGGGCGGCCAGCATGACGGCCTTCAGGCCAGAGCCGCAGACCGCGTTGATGGTCAGGCCGGGAATGGCATGGGGAAAGCCGGCTTTGACGACGCTTTGGCGCGCGGGGTTCTGGCCCACGCCAGCCGCCAGCACCTGGCCCATGATGACTTCGCCGATCAGGTCTGGCGACAGGCCTGAGCGCTCGGCCACGGCCTTGATAACGGCTGCGCCCAGCTCGGTGGCCGGGGTTTTGGCCAGGCTGCCGCCGAACTTGCCGACGGCGGTGCGGGCGGCTGAAACGATAACGATGTCTTCCATGATTTACTTTCTACAGTTGAATTTTTCGGGTTTCAGGCCTTGGCCTTGACGTAGCGGCCGGGTGCGGCCTCGATGGCTTTGAACTTGCGACTGCCGTACGTTTTTGGTGCGGCAATCTGTTTGCCGGCATGGCCTTGAAGCCAGTCTGACCAGTCGGTCCACCAGCTGCCAGGGTGCTCTTTGGCGCCCTTGAGCCACTCGGCCTGCGTGGCGGGAAACTTGCCCTGGGGCAGTTTGTCGTATGTCCAGTGGCTGCGTTTTTTCTTGGCGGGCGGGTTGATGACGCCCGCAATGTGGCCTGAAGCGCCCATGACAAAACGCTTTTTGCCGGGCAACACCTGCGTGCTGGCATAAGCGCCGCCCACAGGCACGATGTGGTCTTCACGCGAGCCGTAGATGTAGGCGGGCATGTCCACCTTGCGCAGATCGACTTTTTGGCCGCACACCGTCAGCTTGCCCGGTTTGGCCAGGTTGTTTTCAAAATAGGTGTTGCGCAAATACCAGGCGTAAAACGGGCCCGGCAGGTTGGTCGAGTCGCTGTTCCAGTACAGCAGGTCAAAAGGCGGCGGCGTTTCGCCCTTGAGGTAGTTGCCAACCACGTAGTTCCACACCAGGTCGTTGGGGCGTAAAAAGCTGAAGGTGGATGCCAGGTCCTGTCCCTTGAGCAGGCCGCCCTTGCCCATCTGCATCTCGCGGTAGCTGACGGACTGCTCGTCAATAAAAATGTCCAGGATGCCTGTGTCGCTGAACTCCAGCAGGGAGGTCAAAAAGGTGGCGCTGGTCACTGGCTTTTCTCCGCGCGCAGCCAGCACCGCCAGCGCGGTGGCCAAAATCGTGCCGCCCACACAAAAGCCCAGCCCATTGATGGTTTTGGCGCCAGTGATCTCTTGCGTGACTTCAATCGCCTTGATGGCGGCGTGTTCTATGTAGTCGTCCCAGGTTTTTTCGGCCATGGACTCGTCAGGGTTGCGCCAGCTCACCACAAAGGTGCGGTGGCCCTGGGCCACGGCATAACGAATCAATGAGTTATCGGGTTGCAGGTCCAGAATGTAGAACTTGTTGATGCAGGGGGGCACCAGCAAGAAGGGTTTTTCGTACACCTTGGCTGTCAGCGGTTTGTATTCGATGAGCTGGAAAATTTCGTTTTCAAAAACGACTGCGCCTTCGGTGGTGGCGACGTTTTTGCCGACCTCGAAGACGCTTTCGTCGGTCATGGACACATGGCCCTGCTTCAGGTCGTGCAGCAGGTTGGTCAGGCCTTGGGCAATACTTTCGCCTTGGGTGTCGATGGCTTTTTTCTGCGCCTCTGCGTTGAGCGCCAGAAAGTTGCTGGGTGCAGCTGCGGCCATGGCCTGCTCCACCGCAAAACGCACACGGGCTTTTGTCTTTTCGTCGCCCTCTACCGCGTCTGCCAGTCCCATCAGGGTACGGGCATTGAGCAGGTAGGCCGATGCGGCAAATTGCGCCACCGGGTTGCTGTGCCAGGCTTCAGCCGCAAAACGCCGGTCGGTTGACACTGCGGGGCTGGCGCCAGCCTGCAGGCCGCTGTTCCACAGCGTACCCATGTCTTTCAGGTAGCTCTGCTGGATTTCAAGCAGTTTGGCCGGATCGATTTGCAGCGGCGGCGCCGCGGCCTTCAGCCCATCCAGGCCCATGGGCGCAAAACCCGGCGGCGTGCCCAGCCCGACACCAGCCATGGCACCCATCATCTGTTTCAGACCCAGGGCGAAGGTCTCCTGGACTTGTTGGGCGGATTGCGCCAGGTTTGGGTCAGAATTCATGCTTGTCTCCCCGGGTGGTGACGGGCTCTGGTGATGGGGTCTGTACAGAGCTGTTATACCCGCAGCAGGACCCGTACTGCAACCCGGAGGTAGCGGAACAAAATGAAAGTGATGGCTTCGTGCCCAGGGCAAGGCGCAAGCCGCAGCGAAGGCTGACAGCCTTCTCAAGGGTTGCAACGCCGCAATGGGTGCGAAGACGCGCTTTCATGTTTCGATATTTTCGGGTTGCAGTACTAGTATCGGGGAAAACCTTTTCCGGCTCATGACAGGGCGCAAAAATTTATGTATTTGATTGTCATCGCGTGGATGTATGTGGTGCTCATGATGAGCGTCGCGGAAGCCACCCACTCCACAGGCACGCTGCTGGGCGCAGTCATCACCTTTGTACTTTATGGGGTCGGGCCGGTGTCATTGGTGGTTTACCTGATGCGCGCGCCCGCCAGACGCAAGGCGATCAAGGCGCGCGAGGCAGCCGAAACCGCCACGGCGGACCCCGAGGCACATCGACCCGATTCATTCGCGCCAGATGCAGGCGGCCATGCGGCCGGTAGTGTGGTGCCCGTTGCCGTGGATCCCAGCGTCGCGCCGGTGCGAAAAGAACCTTGAGGCATTGCCCACCGTGCACCAGGGTGCGGAGCTGTTGTTGCCGTAAATCCGGGTGATCCCCAGCGCCTGCAGTTGCAGCCGGGCCAGCCTGGCCAGATCGGCCAGGTATTTGCCGGGGGCAGCCGCCGTAAAGCAGGCACCAGTCTGGGGCGACGCATCGGTAAAAGCGTGTCTCACTTCGGCACCCACCTCAAACGCGGTCGGGCCAATGCAGGGGCCCAACCACGCTATGGTATTGATAGCTGTTTGCGCAGGTCCCATATGGGCCAAAGCCGTAAACGACGCATAAGTTTTCTCCAGAATGCCGCTACCCTGCGAGCCGGCCAGCCCGCGCCAGCCCGCATGCGCAGCGGCCACCACAGAACCGTCCAGCGTGCTTAGCAGCACTGGCAGGCAATCGGCCACCATGATGGTGCATGCGACGCCACGCTGGCTGGTCACAGCGGCGTCGGCTTGCTGGCCGTGTGGGCTGTCGGCCTCGAGAGTCAAGACCTTCGTGCCATGCACCTGCTGCAAGAACACCGGCGTGGCACCGAGGGCCTGGCCCAGCATGGCGCGGTTGGCGGCGACGCTGGCTGGTTCGTCACCCACATGGTCACCCAGATTCAGGCTGTCATGGGGAACCATCGACACGCCGCCGGCGCGGGTGGTGAACAGGGTTCGCACGCCGGCGGGCGCGGGCCAGTCGGGAATCAGCCAGTCGGGGTGCACGGTCTCCCTCAGGCCTCGCTGTCCGGGCATGCCGAGGGTTGGGCTTTCTGGAAAGCCTCGAGCGCCATGCAGGCTTCGTAAGCGGCCATGGTGCGGGTCAGGCCGTCGAAGTTCACCTTGAAACGCTGGGCGTTGAAGATTTGCGGCACCAGACAGCAGTCCGCCAGGGTCGGCGTCTCGCCATAACTGTAGGTGGATGGGGGGAGCTGGCCGAGCTGGCGCTCGAAAGCTTCCAGGCCTTCGCGGCACCAGTGCCGGTACCAGGTGTTTTTGGCGTCCTCATCGACCTTGAGTTCACGCACCAGATACTTGAGCACACGCAGATTGTTCAGCGGGTGAATCTCACAGGCGATCGACTGCGCCAGCGCACGGACTTTGGCGCGGCCCAGCGCGTCGGCCGGCAGCAGCGGTACGGCCGGATGGGTCTCGTCGATGTACTCGATGATGGCCATGGACTGCGACAGGCGCTCGCCCTCATCGGTTTGCAGCATGGGCACCAGCATGTCGGCCGACACCGCGGAATAGGCTTCTTTTCGGTGATCGCCCTTGGCGATGTGAACCGGGAGGTAGTCGTAGGGCAGACCCTTGAGCTGCAGCGCGATGCGCACGCGGTAGGACGCAGAGGAGCGGAAATAGTTGTAAAGCTTCATGGGGAAAGCATAAAGGAAACGAATCGCCTGCGCGACTGACGCGCGGACAGGCCGCCGCTACCATTCAGTCTGCACGTCAAGCAGCATCAAATTTTTCCCGTTCGCACTGCGCCTGGCCTGTCCTGAGCTTGTTGGAGGGCCGAAGTGCTGTGCAAATTGCAGAAGGCTTCGACAGGCTCAGCCCGAACGGATACCCCAAGGAGATACCCATGAGCACCATCACCACCCTCACCAACCACCAGGTCCGACTGGCCAGCCGCCCCGTGGGCCTGCCGACCCGCGACAACTGGAGCTTCACCACCGAGCCCGTTGCCGAGCCCGGCCCCGGTGGCGTCCTTGTCAAAACCCTGAGCCTATCGCTGGACCCCGCCATGCGCGGCTGGATGAACGAAGGCAAAAGCTACATCCCGCCAGTCGAGATCGGCGCCGTCATGCGCGCTGGCGGCGTCGGCAAGGTGATCGCCTCCAACAACGCCGCCTTTGCGGTGGGCGACTATGTCAATGCCGGACTGGACGTGCAGGAGTACTGCCTGATTCCCGAAGCGCAGATCAAGCGCAGCGGCATGTTCAAGATCGACCCGCGCATGGGCCTGACGGCCTGGCTCAACGTGCTGGGCATGCCCGGCATGACCGGTTACTTCGGCCTGATGGATGTGGGCCAGCCAAAAGCCGACGAAACGGTGGTGGTCTCGGGCGCGGCGGGCGCCGTCGGCCAGACGGTCGGTCAGATCGCCAAACTCAAGGGCTGCCGCGTGGTGGGCATAGCGGGTGGCAAGGCCAAGTGCGACTGGGTGGTTAATGAGCTGGGCTTTGACGCCTGCATCGACTACAAGGCCGGCGACGTCAAGGCCGGGCTCAAGGAACACTGCCCCAAGGGCGTGGACATCTATTTCGACAACGTCGGCGGCGACATCCTCGACGCCGTGCTGACACGCATCACGCGCGGCGCCCGCATCATCATTTGCGGCGCCATCAGCCAGTACAACAACACCACGCCGGTCAAGGGACCAGCCAACTACCTGTCGCTGCTGGTCAACCGCGCGCGCATGGAAGGCATTGTGGTGTTTGACTACGCCGACCGTTATCCGCTGGCGATTGCCGAGATGGCCGGTTACCTCAAGGACGGCAAGATGAAAAGCAAGGAGGACGTGGTGGACGGTATCGAGAACTTCCCCGAAACCCTGCTCAAGCTCTTTAACGGCGAGAACTTCGGCAAGCTGGTGCTGCAGGTGGCAAAGGATTGACCGTTCGCCCTGAGCTTGTCGAAGGGATCTTCGTCAAGCTCAGGACAGGCTTCGACAGGCTCAGCCCGAACGGCGGGTTGTCATGAGTAGCGAACCGATCAATGGCCCACCAGCCAACGCGCCGCAGCCACCGTCGCCGCGCCGGTCACCGCGGCGGCCAGGTCGTTGCGCACCAGCTTCATCACCAGCCCCACCGCCAGCAAGGCCAGCATTTCCGGCAGCTTGCCCGAGGTAGCGGCTGGCGTCACGATGCCCACCATCACCGACAACGGGATGGCCTTGAGTGCAGCCTCCACACGCGGCGTGATGCGCACGTAGCCCATCAACAAAAAGCCGCTGATGCGGCAGGCAAAAGACGCCAGTGCCATGCCGATCAGCGCCAGCAGAAAAGTCGATTCAACGGCCATGGCGCCACGCTCCCATCAAGCCGCCCGCGATGCCCGCGCCGACGATGTACCAGGCACCCGGCAGCAGCCGGTGCAGGGTCAGCGCCACCAGCCCGGCCGCGGCGACCGGCCACAGATCGGACTTGCCGCGCCAAAGCACCATGCCGATCGCCGCGGCAAACGCCACCAGCATGAAGTCGAGGCCAAAGGCTGCAGGGTTGGGCACGCTGCCCGCCAGCAGGTGGCCGAGCAGGGTGCCGCCGATCCAGGGGACAAACATCGCCACGCCGGAGCCGAGCACATAGCCCGCATCGCGGAAACCGGTTTCGTACTCGCGCATGGCCATGGCCCAATTACCGTCGCCGAGGAAAAACAGCGAGCCCCAGCTCTGATGCCGCGGCAGGCCCGCCAGCCAGGGCTGGAGGGCTGCGCCGTACAGGACATAACGCGCATTCATGACCAAAATCGTGACGATGACGGGCGTAACGGCTGCCGTAGCGGTCCAGCCCTGCAGCGCTGCAAGTTGTGCGCTGCCTGAATAAACGGCGGCGCTCATCAGCATGGCCTGCAGCCAGCTCATGCCGCGCTCGCTGGCCAGCACGCCAAAGACCATCGCATACAAGGTGATGCCCGGCGCCATCACCTGCGCGGCGAAAAAGCCGCGGCGCACACCGGCAGCGGTAAAGCTGACAGCTGCTTTTGTCAACGCCCCACCACCAGGCGAATGGCCGGCAACACGCGCTCGGCCTCGGCCCGGCGCTCCAGCGCCATGCGCATGTTCATCTGCGCAACTTCGGTGTGTTCAGTGGCCAGCGCCTGCGCGCGTGCGCCCTCACCCGCCTTGAGCGCGGCGAACAGCATGTGGTGCTGGCGATGCGCATACAGCATCCAGTCGCGGTCCAGCGTGACCGTGCCCTGCATGGGCAGCATGGCCGAAGCCGGTGCAAACGGCAGTTTGTCGTTCAGGGCCACGGCGCGCTGCAGCGCGCGGTTGCCGCTGGCTTGCAGTACCAGCGCATGGAAGCGGTCATTCACCACCGCGTAGGCCGCATAACTTTCAAAATCGAGCGGGTTGGCGGCAAGCGCCAGGTCCCCCTCGGCCAGGCAAGCCTGCAACTCGGCCTGCAACTGGCGCGAGACACCGTGTTCGGCCACCAGACGCGCCGCCATGCCTTCAAGGTGCCCCCGCACCGCAATCGCATCGGCCACCTCGCGCGGCGTGAACTGGCGCACCAGAAACTTGCCGGTGTCGTTGGCCTCGACCAGGCCCTCCTGCTCCAGCGTCACCAGCGCGGCACGAACCGGTGTACGCGAAGCGCCCAGGCGCTCGGCCAGTTGCTGCTCGGCCAGGCGCTGACCCGGCTCGAATTCGCCACGCAGGATCAGGTCGCGCAACTGGATCAATACCGTCTCTTGCAAGTTCATGGCGCGGACTGTACACTGAATTTTAATTTTGGTATACCGTTTTTAGAAAGTCAGCCATGAACGCAGAACAGAATGACTTGATCACCCGGGTCGGGCCGGGCACGCCCTGCGGCGCGCTGCTGCGCAGCTACTGGCAGCCGGCGGCACTGGTGGACGAGTTCAACCCGGCGCTCGACCCGCGCATGGAGAAGCGCCCGGTCAAGGCCGTTCGGCTCATGGGCCAGGATTTTGTGCTGTTCCGCGATGACAAAGGCATGTATGGGCTGCTGGACCGCGACTGCCCGCATCGCGGCGCGGATCTGTCCTTCGGCCGTGCCGAGGGCGACGGCCTGCGCTGCCCCTTCCACGGCTGGAAGTTCGACGTGGCTGGCCGCTGCCTGGAAACCCCGGCAGAACCGGCTGGCAGCAAGCTCTGCGACCGCGTGAAGCAGCGCAGCTACCCGGTGCAGGAAAAAAGCGGCGTTATTTTCGCCTGGCTGGGCCCGGAGGGGTCGATACCGCCGCCGCTGCCAGCCTTCGATTGTTTTACCGCGCCGGCCACCCACAGCTTCGCTTTCAAGGGTCTGTGGAACGCCAACTGGCTGCAGGCTTTCGAAGTCGGCATCGACCCGGCGCACCCGTCCTTTCTGCACCGCTTCCTGCAGGACGAGGCACTCGCGGACATCGGTGACAACGCGGCCGGCAAGCAGTTCCGCAGCGCCAGCGCAGGCGCCATCGATGGCGAGCAGTGGCCGATGACGCGCATCATGCGCGAGTTCGCCCAGCCAGAGATCAGCGTGGACACCAAGCCCTGGGGCATGCAGCTCACGACGCTGCGACCCATGACCGACAAGCTCACCCATGTGCGCGTGACCAACGCGATTTTTCCGGCGACCTTCGTCATTCCGCTGTCCGAGACCATGACCATCACGCAGATGCATGTGCCGGTGGACGACACCCACACTTACTGGTATTCCTTCTTCACCAGTTTTGCCGGGCCACTCGACAAGGAGAGCATGCGCGCACAGCGCCAGCAATTCATCTCGCTGCCTGACTACATCCCCAACGCCGGTCGCCACAACAACTGGGGCTTCAATGCCGACGAGCAGCGCACGCAGACCTACCTGGGCATGGGCGAGGAAGACATCAATGTGCATGACCAATGGGCAGTGGAAAGCATGGGCCCCATCCAGGACCGCACGCGTGAACACCTGGGCAGTTCCGACAAGGTCATCATGGCGAACCGCCGGGTGCTGATCAAGGCGATTGCCACGGTGCAGGAGGGAGGCTTCGCGCCCGGTATTGCCGATGCCAGCCAGAGCGACCTGATGCGCGGCCCGGACACGGTGGACGGCATCGCGCCTGCGGGCGAATGGTCGACGTGGTGGCAGGAACAGGCGCGGGCCAAACAGGCCAATGCGCCGTGGGCGCCCTCCGTTCGCACCGAGCCTGTCGAAGGGCCGGCCACGGCGCCGACCCTTCGACCAGCTCAGGACAGGCCAAGCTCAGCCCGAACGGTGCAGGAATGAGCAGCTTCGCCGAAATCTGCGGCATCCACGATGCCACGCGGCAGCACGCGCTCGAACACACGCGGGCCCTGATAGACGCCGGCGGCATTGAGCTGGTGCGTTTTGCCTGGTGCGACCTACACGGCACGCTGCGCGGCAAGACACTGGTCGCGGATGCGGCATCCAAGGCCATGCTGGACGGTGTCGGCCTGGTCAGCACGCTGCTGCTCAAGGACAGCTCGGACCGCACGGCGTTCAAGGTGTTCGAGGCCGGTGGCGCAGCGGAATTGCCCGGCTTCGAGTTCGCCAGCAACCTGCTGCTGCTGGCCGACCCGGCCAGCTTCAAACACCTGCCCTGGACGCCATCCACCGGCTGGGTCCAGGGTCAGCCTTTCATGCAGGATGGCAGCCCCGTCGAGCTGGATACGCGGCGCATCCTGCAGCGTGCGCTGGCGAAGCTGGCCGATGCCGGATACGGCATGAAGTGCGGGCTGGAGATCGAGTTTCACATCTACCGCATCACCGGCGACGGCGCCGATGACCAGCTCGACCCCGAACAGGCCGCCTGGCCCGGCGTGCCGCCCAAGGTCGCGATGATCCACCCCGGCTACAACCTGCTGTCCGAGCAGTGGTTCGACATGGCCGAGGAGCCGTTGCGCATCGTGCAGCACACGGCGCAGGCGCTGGGCCTGCCCCTGCAGTCGCTGGAAATCGAACTCGGCCCCAGCCAGGTTGAAGCCGTGTTTGACGCCACCGACGCGCTGACCGCCGCCGACAACATGGTGCTGTTTCGCAGTGCGGTCAAACAGGCGCTGCGCCGCGCTGGCTACCACGCCACCTTCATGTGCCGACCGCCCTTCCCCAACATCATGTCCAGCGGCTGGCATTTGCACCAGTCGCTGGTGGGCATACACACCGGGGCCAATCTGTTCCAGCGCGATGCATCGGCACCAGGCACCCAGCCGACTGACGCGCAGTTCACCCTGTCCGAGCTGGGCGAGCATTACCTGGCCGGCCTGCTGGAGCACGCACGCGGCACGACGGTGTTTTGCACACCGACCATCAATGGCTTCGGCCGTTTCCGGCCGAATGCGCTGGCGCCGCAGTCGGTGCTATGGGGCCGCGACAACCGCGGCGCCATGCTGCGCGTGGTCGGGCAGCCGGGCGACGCCGCGACGCGCATCGAAAACCGCATCGGTGAGCCGGCGGCCAACCCCTACTTGTATCTGGCTTCGCAGATTTACGCCGGGCTCGACGGCATCCAGCGCCAGCTCAAAGCGCCGGTCGCCACCGATGCGCCTTATGGCGAGGCCGCCCTCAGGATACCCACCAGCCTGGGCGAGGCGCTGGACGCGCTGCGGGCCGATACGGCGCTGCTTGACGCCTTTGGCAGCCACTTCATCAACTACTTCACGCGCATCAAGCAGTCGGAGGTCACCCGCCATGAGCAGGCCGTGGACCGCGATGACTGGCAGCGCCGCGAATATTTCAGCCGTATTTGAGCCCCAGAGTTTTCATGATTACTATTAATTTCATAGCTTCTCACGCAGGTCCCATAAGGGCTAAAGGCCAAATTGGCCAAAGCTTGATGGAGGCCGCGGTGGCGGCTGGTGTGACCGGCATCGCGGCCGATTGCGGCGGACTGCTGACCTGTGCCACCTGCCATGTGATGGTGACAGCACCGTTTGCGGCGCTACTGCCCGCCGCCGATGGCGAGGAGCTGTCGATGCTGGCTTTCACCGCCACACCGGCCACAGCCGCCAGCCGGCTGAGCTGCCAGATCATCCTCAATGCAGAGCTTGATGGTTTGACGGTAGAGTTGCCTGCCAGCCAGTACTGATGGCCTCCACCCCCACAAAGGACACCGCATGATTCTTGAACTCGCCGACATCCGCATCGCCCCCGGCCAGCAGGCCGCTTTTGATGAAGCCATCCAGCGCGGCCTGACCACCGCGATTGCTGGCGCCAAAGGTTTTCAGGGCTTCAAGGTGAACAAGGGCATCGAGAACCCCGAGCGCTACATACTGCAGATTTTCTGGGCCACGCTGGAAGACCACACGGTGGGTTTCCGGGAATCGCCAGCGTTTGCCGAATGGCGTGCCATCGTCGGGCCGTTTTTTGCGGCGCCGCCGGTGGTCGAACACTTCACGTTGCTGACGAAATCCGTCTGAGTCGTCCCCGGCAAGCCCGGCGGCTTACGCCCCCTCGTGCCCGGCAACCAGCTTGCCCAGCAAGGCGGCAAATTGCTCGCGCTCGGCTTTGGTCAGCGGACCCAGCAGGCGTAACTGCACTTTGCCGACCGCACGTTTCATCTGCAGGGCCACTTCTTCGCCCGCCGGGGTAACCCACAGCAGCTTGCGGCGCTTGTCGGACGGGTCCGCCTCACGCCGCACCCAGCCCTTGGACTCCAGCCGCCCGATCACAGAACCGGAGGTCGCGGCATCAAAAGCCACCCGCCCCGACAGCGTGATCTGGTCTTCGCCCGGGTCGTCCATCAGCGCGTTAAGAATGGCGAACTGCACCGGCGTGACGTCAAATCCAGCCGTCTCCTCCATGAAGAGCGCCACCGAGAGCTGGTGCGCCCGGCGGATCTGATGCCCCGGCGCTTCGCCGAAATTGAAACTTTTAGCCATGGCCGGAGTTTAAGGGAGTGCCGAACAAGTCCCTGACGGTTCAGGGTATCTACCATGGTCGTAGATAATAAGCATACTTATCATTCACCGATCACCCTGTTTGCCTGTTGCCTGACCTTGACCATCGTGAGCTCTCCCCACCCCATTCTCATCGCCGGCGGCGGCATAGGCGGCTTGGCCGCCGCGCTGGTGCTGGCGCGCGACGGCCATGCGGTGACGGTGCTGGAGCAAGCCGCCAGCTTTGGTGAGATCGGTGCCGGCATCCAGTTGGGGTCCAACATCTTTCGCATGTTTGCCTGGCTGGGTTTGACCGACGCGATCGCCAAGGTGTCTTTTTTCCCAACCGGACTTGGCATGAACGATGTGCGCACCGGTGAAAAGGTGGTGCGTGTACCGCTGGGTGACCTGGCCCGCGCCACCTACGGCTTCCCCTACGGTGTGATTTACCGCGCCGATTTGCACCAGGTGTTTCTCGATGCCTGCGCAGCGCAGGAAACCGTGACCCTGCGCACCAGCGCAAAACTCGAATCTTTCGATCAGTCCGAAAGCAGCGTTCGGGTCCACCTCGCTGGCGGCGAAGTGCTGGAGGGCGCGGCCCTGATAGGCGCCGACGGGTTGTGGAGCAAGGTGCGCGAGGCGGTGGTGGGCGACGGCAAACCGCGCGTATCGGGTCACATCGCCTACCGCGCGGTGCTTGATCGGGATGACGTTCCGGCCCACTTGTGGAGCGACGACGTGGTGCTGTGGGGCGGGGAAAAAACCCACCTGGTGCACTACCCGCTGCGCCGCGGCGAGCTGTTCAACCTGGTGGCGGTGTTTCACAGCAACAAGTACGACGAGGGCTGGAATACCTTTGGCGACAGCGCCGAGCTGACTGAACGTTTCTCCCAGGCCTGTCCACAGGTTCAGGAGCTGCTGGGCAAGATAGACACCTGGAAAATGTGGGTGCTGTGCGACCGGGAGCCGGTGAAAAACTGGACCGACCGACGCGTGACGCTGCTCGGCGATGCAGCCCACCCGATGCTTCAGTACCTGGCCCAGGGCGCCGGCCAGGCCATTGAGGACGCAGTGGTTTTGCGCGAGGCGCTGCGATTTTGCCGGGGCGACATCGTGGCTGCATTTCAGAAGTACCAGC
Source organism: Polaromonas sp. (assembly GCF_030680935.1). Lineage (GTDB taxonomy): Bacteria > Pseudomonadota > Gammaproteobacteria > Burkholderiales > Burkholderiaceae_C > Polaromonas. Next base: position 25,038 of record NZ_JAUXUP010000001.1, read on the forward strand.
AGGCACGCTACCTGCGCACTGGCCGGGTCCAGCTGACTGCGCGTTTCTATGGCGATATCTACCACGCCTCTGGCGTGCAGCGGGAACTGCGCAACCAGCTTTTTCAGAGCGGGCGGGAAAGCGCTGGCTTTGCCGGGCTGCAATGGATGTACGACGGAATCGAGCCGTCAAAACTGTTCCAATAGGGGTTTTGGACCTCAGGAGAAATCATGAACCTCGTCACACGTGCTACTCTTTTAATAGCTGCTGTCGCAATTCCCATGCTGACTACAGCCCAAAATTCCACCAAGAAATCGGCCGCCAAAGAAGTGGCGCCTGTGGCCGCCAGCTGGCCCACCCGACCGGTCAAGCTGCTGGTTGGCTTTCCCGGTGGATCAACGCCTGATATGGCAGCCCGCACCCTCGCCGAGCCGCTGTCGCGCATTTTGGGTCAGCCCGTCATTATCGAGAACCGTCCGGGCGCTTCGGGCAACATCGCGGCCGATCTGGTGGCCAAGTCCAGCGACGATCACACCCTGGGCGTAGTGATCAACGGCAACCTCACCTCGGCCAAACTGCTGTACTCGAAGCTGCCCTACGACCCGGCCAGGGACTTCACCCCGATCTCGCTGCTGACGACCGCACCGCTGGTGCTGGTCGCCCCGATGAACCAGCCTTCGGGCAGCGACTTTTTCCTGGCCGCCCGCAACGGCGGAGACAAATGGAACTACGGCTCGGTCGGCAATGGTTCGGTCGGTCACCTCGGCATGGAGCTGCTTAAATCCACCGCCGGCAACCTGGGCGCCGTGCATGTGCCCTACCAGGGCAACCCGCAGGTCGTGACAGCCATGTTGGGCGGCCAGATCCAGATGGCGCTGGTGCCGCCCGGCATCGCGTTGCCGCAGATCAGGGCCGGCAAGCTCAAGGCCATCGGCCTGACCAGCGGCCGCAGTGCGCTGGCCAGCGAAATCCCGTCGCTTGCCGATGCCGAAGTGCGCAACTTCAACCTGGAAGTCTGGACCGCACTGGTTGGCCCCGCCAATCTGTCGAAGGCCGCGCAAGCCCGGCTCGCGAAGGAAGTCCCCGGCATCATCCGCGACAACGACACGCGCCAGAAACTGTTCAACCAGGGATGGCAGGCGGTTGGCACAGCGCCCGAAGGTCTGATCAGCCGCATCCGCAGCGAGACCGCCATCATGGGCGGCATCATCAGCATGCGCGGGATCAAGATCGAGTGATGTTGCCCCCACGGTCATTCACTGCGTGTAATTCCCTGCACCTTGCAGACCACGGCCCCGGTTTGAATTGAAACCAGCACGTACCATGTCAGTTTCGTCCAGCGTGAACGCCATCATTGAGCCGGCACGCACGCTGCCTGTTTATGGCGAGTTTGATGTCGTTGTGATTGGCGGTGGGCCGGCTGGGCTGGCGGCCAGTGTCAGTGCGGCCAAACGCGGCGCGCGCACCCTGCTGGTGGAACGTTATGGTTTTCTGGGTGGCATGGGCACCGCTGGTGGCGTCACAAATTTCGCCGGCCTGTATGGCCGCGAGAACGGTGAGATGCGGCAGCTGGTACATGGCGTGGTAGACGATTTGCTGGAGCGCATCGATGCGCTGGGTGGGCTGAATCAGCCGCAGGACGGCATGCTGGGGCGCATTCGCGTGCGCTCCTACGATGTGTCCGCCTACAAGTGTGCAGCCGATCAATTGTTGTTGTCGGCCAGCGTGCAACTGCTGTTTCATGCCTGGGCTGCGGCCGTGGTGATGGACGGTCAGTCCATCGCAGCGCTGGTGGTGGAGACCAAGTCCGGGCGCCAGGCGATCCGCGCGCACAGTTTCATTGACTGCTCGGGCGACGCAGACGTGGCCCATTTTGCGGGCGTACCTTTTGAACTGGGGGATGGCCAGGGCAGCGCGTTGTTTCCCTCCACCATGTTTCGCGTCGGCCATGTGGATGCCGAACCCGCGCTGGCGGCGGTCGGCGATTTCAAGGCCATCAACGAGCTGATGCTGCAAAGCGAAGCTCGACACCCGGGGCGCTACCAATTTCCACGCCAGGGAGCGATCCTGAGGCCGCAGAAAAATCCCGCCGAATGGCGCGCCAACGTCACGCAGATTCGCAATGCCCAGGGCAAGGCCATGGACGCGACCGATGCACGCCAGCTCAGCGAAGGTGAGCTGGAGGGGCGCCGCCAGATCCGCGAGTATTTTCGTTTCCTGAAGACCGAGGTTCCCGGATTCGAGCAGTCCGCCATTGTGGACATTGCCGCCCAAGTCGGCATCCGCGAAACGCGCCGCATCACCGGGACCTATGCCCTCAGTGGTGAAGACATACTGTCTTCGGCGCGTTTTGACGATGTGATTGGCATCAATGCCTGGCCCATGGAAATGCATGTGGACGGCAACATCAGCTGGGGCTTTCCCCGCGACGAGCAGCGCGCCTTCAACGACCTGCCCTGGCGCATGCTGCTGCCTCAGCAGGTCAGCAACCTGCTGGTAGCCGGACGTTGCGCCTCCATGACCCACGAGGGCCAGTCGGCAGCGCGTGCCAGCGGCGGCTGTTTTGTCATGGGGCAAGCGGCAGGCACAGCGGCTGCCTTGCGGGCGCCCGGCGCTGCATTTGCCGACACCGACGTTCCCCGCCTGCAGCAGGCCCTGCTGCTTGATGGCGCTTATTTTGAACACTGAGCGCTGAGCCGTGCACGGAGACCTCCCATGGACATGACCCTTCCCCCAGGCAGCACCCGCAAGGCTTTTTACGAGGCGCTCCGGGCGCACCACATGACCCCGTTGTGGGAAGTGCTGCATGCGCTGGTGCCGCCTCTGCCCACCACGCCCTGCGTTGCCGCCTTCTGGGCGTACGACAAGGTGCGCCCTTACCTGATGCAGTCGGGCCAGTTGATCACCGCCGAAGAGGCAGTGCGCCGCGTGCTGATACTGGAGAACCCGGCGCTTGCCGGGCAGTCGTGTATCACGCAGTCGCTTTACGCCGGTTTGCAGCTGATATTGCCCGGAGAAATTGCGCCCAGCCACCGCCACACCCAGAGCGCGCTGCGTTTTGTGGTCGAAGGCCGCGGCGCGTATACCGCCGTCAATGGCGAGCGCACCACCATGGCCCCGGGCGACTTCATCATCACCCCAAGCTGGACCTGGCACGACCACGGCCACGAGGGCACGGCAGCGGGTGGCGACCCCGTCGTCTGGCTCGACGGGCTGGATATCCCGATGCTGCGCTTTTTTGACGCGGGCTTTGCGGAAAACGGCAGCGAACGCTCGCAGCTGGTCACACGTGCCGAAGGCACGAGCTACCAGCAATACGGCGCCAACATGCTGCCAGTGCGTTACGACGCACCGTTTGGCCAGACTTCGCCGATTTTCAGCTACCCGTACGAGCGAACGCGCGAAGCCTTGTACACGCTGGAGCAACAGGCCCCGATCGACGCC
>NZ_JAUXUP010000003.1 GCF_030680935.1 Polaromonas sp.
AACGCCGCCGGTGCCTGGACCTACACCACCAGCAGCGCCCTGAACAACCTGAACGCCGGCCAGGTGGTGACCGAGGTCTTTACCGTCACCACGACGGACGGTGCCAGCAGCACGGTGACGGTCAACATCACCGGCACAAACGACGGCCCGGTAGCGGTCGCTGATACGGGCACGGCAGTCGAAGCCGGCACAGCAGCGGGCAGCAACGCAACGGGCAACGTACTGACAAACGACACCGACGTGGACACCGGTGATACCAAGACCGTGTCAGCCATCACCGGCGGCACACTGGGTGTGGCCAGAGTGGGCACCTACGGCAGCGTGACCCTGAACGCAGATGGCACCTACACCTACGTCGTGAACAACGCCAACGCCACGGTCAACGCACTGAGGACGGCAGCCAACACCCTGACGGACACATTTACCTACACGATGGTCGACGCTGCAGGCGCGAGCAGCTCGGCCAACCTGGTGATCACCATCCAGGGCAGCAACGACGGCCCGGTAGCGGTCGCTGATACCGGTGCAGTGAATGAAGACGCCACTTTGACGGTGAATGCCGCAAGCGGGGTCCTGGCCAACGACACCGATGTAGATACCGGCGACACCAAAGCGGTGTCGGCGATCACGGGTGGCACAGTAGGCAGCGCCGTCAATGGCACCTACGGCACCATCACACTGAGTGCAGATGGCAGTTATTCATACGTGGCCAATCGACCCTCGGCGCAAGCTCTGGCAGCCGGGCAGACCGCTGTTGACACCTTTACCTACACCGTCAGTGACACGGCGGGGGCCACCAGCAGTACAACGCTGGCCATTACCGTGACGGGTATCAATGACGCACCAGTGCTGGCCGATACCGCAGTGGTGATGACCGCTGTCAACGAAGACGCAGGCGCCCCATCCGGCGCGGTGGGTACCCTGGTGTCTGCCCTGCTCGGTGGTTCAACAGACGCAGATACTGGCGCTGCAAGCGGCATTGCCATCACGGCAACCGACGCCACGAACGGCACCTGGTTCTATTCAGTCAACGGGGGGACCAACTGGATTGCAGTTGGCGCTGTGAGTAATGTCAGTGGACTTCTGCTGGCTTCCAATGCAAGCACCCGGGTGTACTTCCAGCCGAACGCCAATTACAACGGGTCCATCGCCACGGGCCTCACCATTCGGGCATGGGATCAAACCACCGGTACAGCCGGTACCAAGGTAGATACATCCGTCAATGGCACTACGACCGCGTTCTCTAGCGCTACCGACACGGTTGCCATCACTGTCACTGCTGTCAACGACGCTCCCATCAACACGGTCCCGGGCGGCCAGACCAGCACTGAGGAAGCCAGCAAGGCCATCACCGGATTGAGTATTTCGGACGCCGCCGACGGCAACACTGGCTCCATGACGGTCACCCTGGCCATGACCAACGGCACGCTGACCGTCACGGGCGGCACTGCCACGATCACCAATAGCGGCACCAACAGCGTCACCCTGACAGGCACTGTGGCGCAAATCAACGCGACGCTTGCGTCCAACGTCACCTACGTTCCTACTGCCGACTTCTATGGCAATGCAACGCTCACCATGACCACCAACGACAACGGAAACGTTGGTGGCGGGGCACTGACCGATGTCGACACGGTCACCATAGCTGTATCTGCTGTCGTCGATATCGCTGACGATAGCGCCACGACAGCCGAAGATACGCCAGTTACCATCAGTGTTCTGGCCAATGACAGCTTTGAAAATGCAGGCCGGACCATCACTGCAGTCAATGGCGTCTCAATCACGGCGGGGGGCGCGTCGGTTGCGGTAACCAACGGAACCGTAGCGCTCAACGCTAGCGGCCAGTTGATCTTCACGCCAGCGCTCAACTACGTTGGTGCAGCATCGTTTACCTACACGGTGACAGCTGGCGGCGCAGACGAGACGGCCACTGTCAGCACCACCGTGACGGCGGTCAATGACGCTCCAGTCAATGTTTTTGGTTCAATTGCAGTTGTTGAAGACGTGCCGACCGCGATTACCGGTATCAGTGTCAGCGATGTGGATGTGGCTTCTGGCACCATCACCGTGACCCTGAGCGTCCCGGTGGGGACGTTCACAGCCACAAGCGGCGGCGGCGTAACGGTTTCTGGTTCTGGCAGCACCTCTCTGGTCTTGTCGGGTACCCAGGCCAATATCAACAGCTTCATCGCGGCTTCCGGGGTCGTCTATACCACCGCCGGCAACGCGAACGGTACCGTGGTGATGACCATGACCACCGATGACGGCGGCAACACCGGCACCGGGGGGGCGCTCACGGATACGGACAACATCGTCATCAATATCACGGCTGTCAACGATGCGCCTGTCAATACCGTACCGGTCGCACAGACAACCAGCGAAGACACCAGCAAAGCCATTACCGGCCTGGCCATCTCTGACGCTGCGGACGGCAACACCGGAACGATGACCGTCACTTTGAATGTGGCCAACGGCACTCTGCTGGTCAGCGGCGGAAGCGCCACCATCAGCAACAGTGGCACCGGCACGGTCACCCTCTCCGGAACCGTGACCCAGATCAATGCCACCCTGGCAGCAAGCGTCACCTATGTGCCCAATGCCAACTTCAACGGCACAGACACGCTGACCATGACCACCAACGACAACGGAAACGTTGGCGGAGGCGCGTTGACCGATGTCGATACTGTCAGCATCGCTGTGAGCGCAGTCAACGATGCGCCGGTGAACACCGTCCCGGTGTCGATGGCAGTCACTGAAGATGTGGCCACCGCACTGACCGGTATCAGCGTGGCAGATGTTGACTCTGGCGTCAGCAGCATTTCCGTGACACTCAGCGTACCTGCGGGCACCCTGGCTGCCACCGCTGGCGGCGGGGTGGGGGTATCTGGCTCCGGGACGGGCAGCCTGGTGTTGAGCGGCACGCAAGCCAACATCAACGCCTTTATTGCGGCCAGCAACGTCGCCTACACAACCGCGCTCAATGCAAACGGTGCGGTCACCCTGACGGTCACCACCAGCGATCTGGGCAATACCGGTACCGGCGGCACCCTGACCGACGTGGACACGGTTACCCTGAACATCACAGCGGTCAATGACGCGCCCACGGTGACCAGTGCCAATACCATTACCTACACAGAAAACGGTACCGCGCTGGCCTTGAACCCCGCCATTGCCATTGCCGACGTGGACAACACCACACTGGCCAGTGCAACAGTCACCATTACCAATTTTGTCGCCGGACAAGACGTATTGGCATTGACCCTCAATTCGGGAACGATGGGCAATATAGCGATTGCCAGCAACACGGGCGGGGTGTTGACCTTGACTTCGGCTGGTAACACCGCCACGCCTGCGCAGTTTGCAGCAGCACTTGCAGCGGTGACCTACCTCAATACCAGCGAGAACCCGAACACGACCGCTCGCGCCATTACCTACGCAGTCAACGACGGAACCACGTCCAGCGTCTCGGTGGCAACCACCACCGTCAACGTGACCAGCGTCAACGACGCACCGACCCTGACCGTCACCGCAGCCAGCCCCAGCTTCACCGAGGCGGCTTTGTCTGCGCAGGCTGCGCCTGTGGCCGTGTTCAGCGCCGCCGCTATCAGCACCGTTGAGGCCGGGGAGACGGTCACCGGACTCACCTTCACCGTAACGGGCCTGCTCAATGGTGCCAACGAATCCATAGTGGTTGATGGCCGGACCATCACCTTGGGGGTCACCAGCTCGGGCACAACCACTACCAACGGCCTGACCTTTACCGCCACTGTGAGCGGCGGCACAGCCACAGTGGTGCTATCGGGCGGGACACTTTCTGCAGCAGCAGCACAGACATTGGTCAATGGCATCACCTACCAGAACACCAATATCAACGACCCCACCGCTGGCAACCGCACCTTCACCCTGACCCAGATTCAGGACAGCGGCGGCACGGCCAATGGCGGGGTCAACACCACCACGCTGTCTACCGCGTCAGTCGTGACGGTTGTACCGCGCAACGATGCACCTACGCTGACAGCGACCGCGTTGAACACCACCTTTACGGAAACCGCGGTGCTGAACAACCAGGCTGCGGCGGTATCGGTATTCAGTACCGCAGCCATTGGCACGGTTGAAGCCGGTCAGACCATTACCAGCTTGACCTTCACCGTCGGCGGTTTGCTGGACGGGGCCACTGAGACCATCGTGGTAGATGGTCGTACCATCAGTTTGGGGGCCAACATTGCAGGCTGGACGGCGACCAATGGCTTGACTTACACGTCCACGGTGAGTGCAGGCACGGCCACCATCACCTTGACCGGTACTTCGCTGACGCCTGCTCTGGCACAGACGTTGGTCAATGGCATCACCTATCAAAACACCAACCTGGACAACCCGACTGCGGGCGTGCGGACGTTTACCTTGACTGAGGTGCAAGACAGCGGCGGCACGGCCAACGGCGGGGTCAATACAACCGCGTTGTCTGTTGCCTCTACCGTCACGGTGGCGGTGAACAACGACGCACCTGTTCTGGATCTTGACGATAGCGGAGCGGGAACCGGCTATTCCACCACCTATACCTATGCGGGCGGCAGGGCGGGGGTGAAAATTGTTGATTCCGATGTGCTCATCACAGACATGGACAGCACAAATATCGCCAGCGCCACGATCGATATTAGTACAAACTTCAATGACCGGGGCACCGACTCGCTGTCGTTCAATAACATCAATCCGACCAAATTCACGAGCACCTACAACGCCACCACCGGCACGTTGGTGATCAGTACTATCGGCGGGCAGACCGCCACCCTGGCCGAATACCAGGCTGCGCTGCGGGAGGTGACTTTCGATAACGTTAGTGCCAATCGGGCACGGACACGCAGTGTGGATATTTTTGTCACGGATACTGCGGGCGCTACCAGTAACACTGCCACCGCCTCCGTTGTTTTTTCTACCTCTACGGCACCACGCGCTTTGGTCGCCGCAGCCAGCGGTGATGAAGATGCAACGTACATCGCTATCCAGTTAAACGGAACCGATGACACCGCGATCACCCGCTTCCAGGTGGCCAGCAACCCGGCCGGGGGCACGTTGTACAGCGATGTCGGTCTGACAAACGTGGTGGTGCTCAATACCGATTACACCGCGACCAATAACAGCCTGACGCTGTACTTCAAACCGAACGCCGATTACAACGGCAGCCCGACCTTCAACTTCAAGGCTGGCGATGCAACGTTGCTGACAGCCAATACCGTCGCCACCATCACGGTCAATGCCGTCAACGACGCTCCTGTGCTGGCGGACACCGTACTGAGTTTGGCCAACGTCAACCAGAACGCTGCAGCGCCCGTGGGCGCAGTCGGCAGCCTGGTATCCACGCTGGTGGGCGGTATCACTGACGCTGCAGACGGCAGCGCAGTCAGGGGTGTGGCGATTACCGGCGCCGATGCCACCAATGGCACCTGGTTCTTCTCGACCGACAATGGCACCACCTGGCTGGCTGTTGGTACTGTCAGTAACAGCAGCGCTCTGTTGCTGGCTTCTGATGCCAATACGCGGGTTTACTTCCAGCCCGCCACCGACTTCAGTGGTGCCCTACCCACCGCCCTGACCCTGCGTGCCTGGGACCAGACTTCCGGCGTGGCGGCCACCAAGGTGGATGTCAGCACCAACGGCGGTACCACCCCGTTCTCGGCAGCTACCGATACGGTGTCCATGAGTGTCACCTTCGTCAACAGCGCACCCACCTTGACTGCCACCGCTGTGGCGCCCACCTTCACCGAAGGCACGGGCTCCACGCAGGCCGCTGCAGTCGCGGTGTTCAGTGGCGCTGCGGTCAGTGCGGTAGAGGGCGGCCAGAACATCACGGGCTTGACCTTCACCGTGACGGGCTTGCTCAACGGTGCCAATGAGTCGATCGTGGTTGACGGGCGCACCATTACGCTCGGGGCGACCAACTCCGGCACCACCACCACCAACGGTTTGGGCTTTACGGCCACGGTCAGTGGTGGTACCGCTACCGTGGTGTTGACCGGCGGCACCATGTCTGGCGCTGCGGCGCAGACGCTGGTCAATGGCATCACCTACCAGAACACCAGCGTGGACAACCCGAGCGCTGGGGACCGTGTGTTTACACTGACACAGGTCAGGGACAGCGGCGGTACAGTCAACGGTGGTGTGGACACCACCACGCTGTCCATTGCTTCAACGGTGACTTTGGTGGCGGTCAACGACGCACCTGTCAATACAGTGCCAGGCGCCCTGCAGACTACCAATGAAGACACCACCAAGGCAATCACCGGTTTGTCGGTGTCCGATGTGGATGCCAATGCCAGCAGCATTACCGTGACACTGGTGGTGACCAATGGCACGCTTACCGTCAGCGGCGGTACTGCCAGTATTTCTGGCAGCGGCACAGGCACTGTGACCCTGACGGGCACGGTGGCGCAGGTCAATGCAACTTTGGCCGCGACGGTCAATTACGTCCCCACTGCCGATTACAACGGTGCTGCGACCCTGACCATGACCACCAATGACGGTGGCAATACCGGTGGCGGCGCACTGACAGATGTAGATACCGTCAACATCTCGGTGGCGGCGGTTGCCGACATCAGCAACGACACGGTGGGCACTGCAGAAGACACCGTGGGCACCTTCACCGTACTGGCGAATGACACCTTCGCCAACGCCGGAAAACTGATCACAGCCGTTAATGGCCTTGCCATCACGGCTGGCGGTGCGGCAGTGACCGTGGCCAACGGTACGGTGGCCTTGAATGGAAGCGGGCAATTACTCTTCACGCCGGCCAGCAACTTCAACGGTGCTACCTCCTTCACCTACACCGTGACTTCGGGGGGTGTGACTGAAACCGCCACCGCCAACGTGACAGTCAGTGCTGTCAACGACGCACCTGTCAACACCGTGCCTGGCTCGATCACTGTGACTGAGGATGTGGCTTCGGCCATCACTGGTATCAGCATCAGCGATGTTGATGCCGCCGGCAGTACCCTCAACGTCACGTTGGCGGTACCGGCAGGCACGCTTGCCGCCACTTCAGGCGGTGGTGTGACGGTATCGGGCTCTGGCTCGGGCAGCCTGGTGCTGTCTGGCACACAAGCCAACATCAACAGTTTCATTGCTGCCAGCAGCGTGACCTACACCACGGCACTTGATGCCAACGGCGCGGTGACGCTGACGGTGACCACCAGCGATCTGGGTAACACCGGCAGCGGCGGTACCCTGACCGATGTGGACACCGTCACGCTGAACATCACCGCCGTCAACGACGCGCCGGTGTTGGATCTCGATGCCAGTACAGGTGGTACCGGTTATGTGACCGCCTACACCGAAAACGGTGCTGGTGTACAGATCACCAATTCAAACCAGGTGTTGACGGACGACGCAACCAACCTGGCCAGCGCCACCGTTACCCTGACCAACTGGCAGGCAGGAGACGTGCTGGCCATAGGTTCGATTCCTGCAGGTATCAGCTACACCCTGTCGGGCCCGAACAGCAATATCCTGACCCTCACCGGTGCGGCCACAGTGGCAGACTACAAAGTGGCATTGCGGGCCATCACCTACGCCAGCACCTCTGAAAACCCCAACACCACGCCGCGCAGCATCACCGTGGTGGTGAATGACGGTCTGGTAAACAGCAACGTGGCAACCACCACCGTTAATGTGACTGCCGTGAATGACGCACCCACGCTGGACCTGGACGGCAGCGCCGCCGGCACGGGCTTTTCGACCTACTTTGTGCGCAGTGGGCCGTCTTCCACCGCCATTGCGATAGCCGACATTGACCGCGTCATTACCGACGTTGACAGCGCCAACATGACTGGCGCCACTGTCACATTGACCAACTGGCAGGCCAGTGATGTGTTGTCGGTGGGTAGTTTGCCCGGTGGTATCTCGGCGGTGATTTCCGGGGCCAACAGCAACATCGTGACCTTGTCGGGCTCTGCTTCTGTGGCCGACTACCAAACCGCGCTCAGCGCCATCCGGTTCAACAACCTCAACGGGTCGGCCAGTCTGACCGCGCGTACCTTCACCGTGACAGTGACAGACGGCGCGCTGGTCAGCAACACGGCCACAGCGACCGTCAATATGGCGACTTCCGGCGCTCCAATAGCTTCGGCAGCCAGTGCAACCGGCAATGAAGATGCGGCTGGCGGCATTCCGGTGACCTTGACCGCGGTTGATCCCAACGGCACGATCAGCACTTTCACCCTGAGCAGCTTGCCGACCAACGGTACGCTGTATACCGATGCGGGCATGACGGTGGCCGTGACCGCCAGTACGGCCTACGCCGCCACCGGGGACAGCCTGACCTTGTATTTCAGGCCTACCACCAACTGGGCAGGCAGCACAACGTTTAACTTCTTTGCGACAGACAATTCGAGTACCAACAGCACGGGTGCAGTCGCCACGATCAATGCCACAGCGGTGGCAGACGCGCCGACCTTGTCGGTGGCCAACTCGTTCACTCAGGTGTTCAACACCACCTGGGAATCGGTAGGCGCTTTGACTGCAACCGCAGATGACACCAACAATGCGACGCACGCCAAGGGAACTGCGCCGATTGAAGGGTGGTCACTGGCTACCCCGGCAGTGGCGGACACTGTTGGCAGCTCGGGCGGCACCCAGGTCAGCGAGTTTTATTTCAATGCCGACGGCGACCAGCTACTCAACTCGAACAACGCCACCATGTACACGGCTGCCGGCATGCTGGGCAGCACGACCGGTGGCGACGCGCAGCGGGTATTCCTGCACCTGGACAACGCGGCTAACGGCACGGTGCCCAGCCCCAATTACCAGACGCCCGCCATTACCCGCACCATCAACGTGACAGACATTACCAATGTCTATCAGCTGAGTCTGAATTACGCGCCCGATGCAGCACCCACTGCCAATACCGGCTTCCAGGTGCTGGTGGATGGTGTGGTGGTGGGCACCTACACAGCGGGGGCTGCAAATTCTGCGCTGGTCTGGCAGGCCGTGCGCACCGGTTTCAACTTCACGACAACGGGTAACCACACCATCACGATTCAGACCACCTCGCCAGAGACGGGTAATGGTGTGGGTGGCTACTTTGATGACATTCGTCTGGTAGAGGCCCAGGGTGCCTTGCAGGACAACTACAACTCTGTCAACAACACCTATGTCAACAACATTGGTAACGTCACGCGCATAGCGCTTGCCGGGGAAATCACGGCAGCGCTGGTGGATACCGATGGCTCTGAAACGCTGTCGCTGTTCATCACCAACATGCCGGGCGGATCGCGCATTGTGTCCGGGGCAACCACCTACAGCCCGGTCAACGGCCAGGTGACGATACCCTACAGTGCACTTTCAACCGCCTTTTTGATGTTCCCTGAAGATTACTCAGGCCGTATCGATCTGGGCGTGACTGCCACTTCCACCGAGAGCCTGAACAGTGCGACTGCAAGCAGTTCAGCAACGCTGACCTTCCATATCTTCCAGCAGGGTATGTCATCAGGCAATCCGCCCTTAATGGCGGTGGTCAATGACACCACCATCGTGGAAGGCGACTACGCGTTGTTTGATATCCGGCTTGGCGCACAAACTGCCAACGACGTCACGGTCACCCTGCAAACCACCAACGGTACGGCTACCGGTGCCGACTATGGTTCAAGCCTGCAGTACTCGCTCAATGGTGGTACCACCTGGACCAACTACACCGGCAGCATGGTTGTTTCCTCGGGCAAGACCAGTGTTCTGGTGCGCACCACCACCACGGTCGATGGCAGTATCGAGGGTTCCGAGACCTTCACGCTGACGGCCACGGTCTCGTCCGGTCCGGTAATCAATTCGGTCGCCGTCGGGACGGCCACCATCCTTGATCTGGACAGCGCCCCTATCCTCCAGGTCCGGCCTGTCGGCCAGTGGACATTTGACGAAGGCTTTGGCATCCCAGCCGTCAACGAATACCGGAACATCATTGGTACCCTTTCAGACGCGAACACCACCAATGGCAACGCGTCGCCGACCTGGATTACCGGCCACGCCGGTACATCAGGAACTGCCATACAGTTCGACGGTAAAGGTGCGACGCTCGCGGTGGATCCGGCTGAACTCGACCCCATCACCGGTTCAGCCACCATCAGCTTCTGGATCAACACGACACAGAAGCTCTCTACCGATGCAGCCCAGTTTGGCGGGACCGATATAGGCTGGAATCGGCCCAGCGTCATTGGTTCAGAGCAAAACGGCGCGGTCAACGACGCGCAGTGGGGTTGGCTTGACAACAATGGCCGCATTGGACTGAACGTTGGCGACACCGCTGGCGCCAAGAGTACAACCATCATTTCCGACGGCACCTGGCACTTTGTCGCCATGACCCGGAATGCAACCACCGGCCAAACCCAGTTGTGGGTAGATGGTGTGCTGGAGAGCACGGTTACAGCGGGCGGCCTGGCCGGCACCATCACCAATGTGTTCGGCATCGGCTTTACCAACGGCGTCTATGGCAATTTTGACCGCCGGATTGACAACGACAAATACCTCAATGCGGGTATTGATGATCTGCGCATTTACGACAGTGTTCTGACCAATGAACAGGTGCGCTCCGTCTGGAACACCGAGATCAACCACCATGACGTGGGTATTGCCAACGACGGTAGCTCCTTCAAGTTTGAGGTGACGGCACGCGCTTTTGACACGTTGACAGTGTCGGGCCTGCAGACTGGCTGGGTGATCAGCGACAACGCGGGCCACAGTGCCACCATTACCAGCGGTGTTACGCAATCGGTCGATATTTCAACATGGAGCTTCACCAGCCCGCTGACTGTCACAGGTGTCACTACGTCGCAATCTGCGCTGATTGACGTTACCGCCACCAAAGGCGTTCACCAGGTCGATCAACTCCTCAGTCTTGTCAGCATCTCCAACTCCTATGAAGGAACCAGCGGCAACAACACCCCGACGCTCACCGCCAATTCGGACTTTGCGTTCGGCAACGACGGCGTCGACACCTTGAACGGCGGTGCAGGTGATGACCGGCTGCATGGCGGCGCGGGCAATGATATTCTGGACGGCGGTGATGGCCGCGACCTGATTATTGGAGGCCAGGGTTCGGACATCCTGACAGGTGGAGCGGGCGCCGATATTTTCGCCTGGCAGCTGAACGACGGAGGTACCGCAGGCGCTCCCGTCACCGACACCATCACCGACTTTGGTCTGGCTGCCCGGTCGGCAGGTGGCGATGTCCTGGACTTGCGCGACCTGCTGGTCGGCGAGGCCTCTGGCACGCTGCTGGGACAAGACAATCTGGCGAACTTCCTGCATTTCGAAAAATCGGGAGCCGACACGATTATTCACATCAGCACCACGGGTGGCTTTGGTGCAGACCCGCACACGGTGGGCGCCCCGTCCGGGGTGGTGACAGGCGCAGAAAACCAGCGGATTGTGCTTTCTGGCGTGGACATGATTGGTGTTTTCACCACCGATCAGCAAGTGATCCAGGACTTGTTGACCAAAGGCAAGCTCAACACAGATTGATGGAAGCCGGGCGGAGGCAGGCACAGGCAGCGGTTTTGACCGTCCAGAGCCCGCATACTGCCGGGGCCGGCCCGCTTTTTTATAAGCGTTTTAGGCCTGTAGCCCTTGCTGCATGAGTGTAAGCAGCTATTGTTTTAATAGCGAACGCCTCATGAAAGGAGTGGCTCGGCGATGGCCTGCGGCGCGCACGCTGGTCGATGGTGCACTGTGCTGGCGGTGGATCAGGCGGGTTACTTGACGGCGGGCCCGGCCACGCCGTCAAAACCTGCTGCGTCCAGTGCGACCAGCTCGGCGCGGTCAATCAGTCCTCCAGCCAGTACCTGCATTCCCATTTTGTGCGCGGCAAGTGCCAGACCCTGAAGGAAGATCTGGTTGTCTGCGCTGTATTGCAGCCCTCTGACCAAGCTGGAATCCACCTTCAGGTAGTCCAGCCCGAGATCATGCAGCGCATCAGCCTGGTCGAAGCGGCGGCCGAAATGTCGCAAGCCCGCACGGCTGCCCGCCTGTCGTACCTTGGCGGCAAATGCGCGGAAGCTGTCGATGTGTTTGACTGCTGCGGATTCAGCCACTTCCAGCCAGAGGCGACTGGCCACGCCCGGACTTTTGCGGATCTGGTCCAGCAGTTTTGTGTAGTGCTGTTCAGCGCTGATGGAGAGCGTTGAAAGGGTGATGGACAGGCCGGGCAGGTGGGGCTCGCCCGCAAGTTTTTCCTGTGCCAGCTTGATGGCTTGCAAGTCCATCGCTGGCGTAAGTTGACCGGCCTCAGCGGCTTGCATCACATGCCTGGCAGGCTCCCAGCCAGTTGCGCTTTCCAGCATCAACTCCAGTGTGCATTCGCGATGCAGGAGCTTGCCCGACATATCGGTCACGGGCAGCGAGCGCAATCGGGTATGGTTTTGCTCCAGCGCAAGCCGGATCAATGTGACGGCTTCCTCGCCAGCTTCTGGCGCGAGCTCCGGACTGGCTTCCCGAATCGTGTTGCCGCCTTGTGCCTCGGCGGCAATCAAGGCCGAAGAAGCCTGTGCCATCAGGCTGGGCATGTCCTGCCCGCGCATCAGCTTGCTCATGCCGATGCAGGCTGCTGGACCGTCTGCGGTCCACGGCGCGTTTGCCTGAACCAGCGACGCCATCAACTGGGTGGCAACCTGGCGCGCATCGACCTGGGCCGGCAGGAGCAGCGCAAAATCGCCATCCCCGATACGTGCTGCCACTGCGTGACTTAGCAGGGCCTGGTGCCGAAGGGCCTGGCCGGTTTTCTTCAGGAGCTCATCTACGGAACTTGCGCCTATGCGTTGGCCTAGCGCGGAAAAATCGGCAAGGCGCACAAGCAGCAGCGTGCTGCCCGCAGCCTCGTCGCTATCGAGCGAGTCCAGCAGTTGAACCAGAAAAAAGGTGCGGTTGGCCAGACCCGTGAGCGCGTCGTAGTTGGCGGCCAGGCGCAGGACTTCGAGGCGATGCGCTTCTTCCGCAAACATGGTCTTGAGCCGCGCGACGGTGCCATTCATCGCGATGGCCAGCTGCCGGAGTTCAGGCACATCCGGCACGTCTATCAGGACAAACCGGCGCTCGCTGATGGCGTTGGCCTGATTGATCACGCGCTGCAGCGGTTCACGCAGGCGGCCGAGAATGGTGGCCGCCAGCACCCCGCCCACCAGCCCGGCGAGGGCCAGTGCCGCCACCAGTTGCAGAACACTTTTCCACAAGGCTTCGTAGGCAAAGCGGCTGTTGCTGATCAGGGTCAGCGTGCCCACCTGATTCCAGCCGTTGCTGATGCTCGCCTGGCCCGGTTTGGCGTACAGCGGCAAGAGCTGCGTGAACCAGTCTGGCACGGATAGGCCCCGACCAGGTGCGGCCTTTTCCACGATGGGTTTTCCAAGAGGGTCAACCACCCGTATTGACGCATAGTGCCCGCTGTCAAACAAGGCCGCAACCGTCAACTCGATCATGACCGCATCGGCATTTTGTTGGCTCAGTGCCAGCGCCAAAGCGGTTGCATTGTCGGTGTTTTTGGCACTGAGCTGCTCTGACAGGTAACTTCGCGCATTCAGCGTGGACGCCAGCAGGCCGCCCAGCAGCGCCAGCAGCATACTGAGAATGATTGCAAGCCACATTTGGCGGTACATCGACATGTCAATTCCCCTCGGAACAGTTCGTTATAACGTGTTGTACGGTCATTCAGTCAAATCCCTCTGCGCGCACGCGCCGCAGCAACTCCTGCCAGCGCGACAGGCTGGTCGGCCCACCGGTGCCCCGCGCCCCGGTAGCGCCTTGCCACAGGCCCTCTGCGTTGAAGCTGAACACTGGCAGCAGATCAGGGCGGCGCGACGCCGGTTGCACATCGGTGATCAGGTTGTCCAGAATCAGTGGTTCGGCCTCGGGCGTGGGGTAGTAGGCCAGCACCATATGCGCTTGTGTGATCCTGCTGTTGACGCCGCCCAGACTCGCCTGCACATAAATCAGGCGCATCTTTTCTTCAGGAACGCGCAGCAGCAGCAGGGTGAAGTATTTGGCGATGGCAAAGTCTTCGCAGTCGCCCGCGCCCCTGCCCAGGGTTTCCATCGGTGTTGCCCAGTAGTCGCTCTGCCCCCAGATTTCCTGATCCTCGCCAAAGCGGATGCGCCGGTTGAAGAAGTCGTTGACCTGTCTGAGTTGGGCTGGCGGGGTGCTGTCTGCGGATTGCTGGAGGAGTTTTTGCCAGTCCTGGAAGGACCCCTGGGCCGCCGGCCCAAAACGGGCGGACAACTGGGCTTGCATCCGGACAAAATCCACTGCCGCGACCTGCAGCGCCCCAACAACAAGCATCAAAGCGACCAGGGTGGCTTTGAAAAAGCTGGAGAAGTGTTTCGTTTTTGCCGCAGCGGCAAAATTCAGCGGGGATATCAATTGCTCTTCTGAAAAACCTGCGTTAGTATAAAAATATCTATATAAAACAGTAACTACCGGGCAATAGTTAACCTGATTTCGAGCGATTCATCAGACCGGAAAATTGTGTTTCGCTCGGTAAAAAGGTTTGTCGAATACGTTGACCCTATGTTCAAGAGTGAGAAATGCCTGAAAAGCCGCTGCCAAGCTTTGTACTGCTGACGCTGGTCTGTACCGTCCGGAGGGCAGGTATTGCCAGTGTAGCGGCGCGACTGTTTTTGGCATGAGCATTTGCCCGACCCCGTCTGCTCGACTGCGCTGGACCTTGGCGCTTGGCCTGCTTGCGCTGGGCTGTGGGCCCGCCGCCCACGCGCAGGCCGTTAGGGCGCTGACGCTCAAAGAGGCCGCACAAAACGCGGTGCTGAACAACCCCGAGATTCTGGCGCGATGGCACACGATCAAAGCCGCAGATGGCGAACGCGATGTAGGCGCGGGCAGCCTGTTGCCAAAGGTTGATCTGCTGGCCGGCACCGGCTCTGAAAGTCGCAGCGCGACCCCCACACTGGCTGCTACACGTTTCAGCAGAAGCTCGGCGTCCCTGACGATCACGCAGCTGCTGTACGACGGGTTTGCCACACGCAACGATGTCAAGCGGCTGGACCACGCCCGGCTGGTGCGGCTGTTCGAATTTTTTGACACCTCCGAAAGTGTGGCTCTTGAGGCCGCAAAGGCCTACTACGATGTGTTGCGCTTCCGGGAGCTGGTGCGGCTGTCGGAGGACAACTTTGTGCAGCACCGGTCGGTTTTCGAGCAGACCGAGCGCCGGGTCAACGCCAAGGTAGCGCGCGCGGTCGATCTGGAGCAGATTGGCGCCCGGCTGTCGTTGGCCGAGTCCAACCTGCTGACGGAGACCTCCAATCTGCATGACACCACTGCCCGCTTTCAGCGCATCGTGGGTATGCTGCCGCCACCGGAAATGCCGGCGCCCCCACAGCTTTCAAAAAATATTCCAGCTGATGCGACCAGTGCCATCCGGGAGGCGCAGCAGCGCAACGGCGCTCTTCGCGCCTCGATCGAAAACGTGCGTGCCTCCACTGCGGCGCTGGCGTCGCGCAGCGGCGCCTACCAGCCGCGGTTTGACCTTCGCCTGCGCCGCGACCAGGGTAACAACCTCAGCGGCGTCGCCGGCAGCTCGGACGCCACGGTGGCAGAGGTGGTGATGACCTGGAACCTTTTCAACGGCTTCAGTGACCGGGCCAAAGAGCGGCAGTTTGCCGAGCAGCTCAACGTGGCCAAGGACCTGCGTGACAAAACCTGCCGGGACATCCGGCAAACCCTGTTGATCGCCTACAACGATGCCCGCAAGCTCAAGGAGCAAATTGGCTATCTGGATGCCAACAAGATATCGGTCGAAAAAGCCCGCAACGCTTACCGTCTGCAGTTCGATATCGGACAACGTACCTTGCTGGACTTGCTGGACACCGAGAACGAGCTTTTTCAGGCCAGACGTTCGGTCGCCAATGCAGAGCAGGACCTCAACATTGCGTATGTCAGGGCCCACGCGGGCGCAGGCACCCTTTTGTCTGCCCTGGAGCTGTCCAGAATCGAGACGGGCTCTTTCCCCGGTCTGGAGCAATGGAATGACGGTGAAGACGCTGCGCAGCACTGCCCGGCAGAGGCGGTGGCCGTGTATGTGGTGGACAAACGTGCCCTGATAGATCGGGCGGCTGAGCAACTCAAGCAGACCGCCCTGCTGAACGCGCGCGAGCGTGCGATCCAGGAGGTCTATTCCCCTGCGGCATCGGCGCTGCCTGCTGCCGGTGCGTCAGCACCCGCTTCTCCTTCAAGGTCGGCGGCGGCGCCACGCCCGTCGCCACCGGCCGTAGCGCCTGCCCCTTCTACGCCTCCGACGCCCGCACCAGCTCCAGCTCCAGCAGCCTCGCCAAAACCACCGGCGGCAACGCCCGGCGCTGCCAACAGCAGCGAGTTGCGGCTGGCGCTTGAAAACCAGACAGCCTTGCTCAATGCCCGCGAGCGGGCGGCGCAGCAGGTGAACCGGCAGTCCGGCGCGGCGGCGGCCAAACCTGCCGACAGCGCGGCCGAGGCTGCGGGCGGCGAAGAGGTCAAGTCGGCGCTGGAGGCCTGGCGCGCAGCGTGGTCGAAGCGGGACGTTGATGCCTACATGGGGTTTTATGCGCCCGCTTTTGTGCCTTCCACCGGCGGCGACCGGGAAAGCTGGAAGGAAAGGCGCAAGGCCGTGATGACCCGCGCAGTTGACATTTCCGTGGAAGTGGCAGAGCTGACAGTCGCCATGCCAGACGCCACACACGCCACCACAACTTTCAAGCAGATCTACCGCTCAGCCAACTACCGGGATGTGGTGACTAAAACCCTGCAGTGGGTGCGTGTCGGTGATCGCTGGTTGATCAACCGCGAAAACTCGGTTGCGCCGCTGGCCGCCAGCCAATAGGCTGCGCAGGCCCGATCGACGGGGCCGTGATGGCGGTCTGTTTACGGCTGGCGCAAATCCGCATTGGCCGCCACGCGGTCCAACTCGTCAAACACCTTGTCAAAGTCCACGGGTTTGGTCCAGTAACCGGCAAAGCCTGCCTGTTCGGCCAGTACCTTGTGCTCGGGCTGGGTGTCTGCCGAACACATGAACGCCGGCGTAGTCTGCAGGCCCTCGATACCGCGCATGCGCTGCAGCAACGCAATGCCATGGGTGTCGGGCAAACGACCGTCCAGCACCAACACATCGGGCTGCCAGGTGCCGGCCACCTCAAAGCCCTGCGCACCGTTTTGCGCCATACGTACCTCCACATCGTCCCGGGTTCGCATCACGTCGTCAAACAGCATCAGGTTGTACATGTTGTCTTCAACGTACAGCACGCGGATTTTTCGTTTTGCAGTGTCATTGCCTGTCGGAGGCGTTACATCGGGCGCCACCAGGGCGTCAGTCGGGTGGACCTGCACGGGGGCGCTTTCCTCCCAGTAGCCATCGGTAGATACCTTGTCCAGCACCCGACACAGCCGGGCAGACTGGATGAGCGCTGTTTCAATACGTTTGCGCTCGGTGACATCCAGCGTCATTTCAACATGGGCCAGAGCGCGTCCCTGTAAGTCGGTTTCTGCGTACAGAAGAGTGTGCACCTCCACCAGCGTACCGTCGGGCCGGATGACGCGGTAGTCAAGCGTCAGGGAGCCCGGCGTGTGACGCATCTGCTCGCGCGCGTTGACCAGCCGTTCCAGGTCGTCCGGATAGACCAGGTGCATGGCTACTTCCAGCGTGATGGGTGAACCGACCGGGCTGACGCCGAAGACCTCGTAGGCACGGCGGTTCCAGCTCAGTTGCTGGGTTTTCAGGTTGAAGACGGATTCGGCTACACCGGTCGACTCCATCAGCTGATGCTGCATCCTGCGTTGGCCTTCTGCCAGTCCGTATTCAGGACTGGCGGGGCTGGGGTGGGCGGGGGTTGGCTGGTTTGAGGTCACTGAACGCTCCAAATATCTGGATCATCTTAAGCCAGAAAACAGCTTCAAAACAGCCTGCAGCACATCGCTTTTCCGGGCTGGCTGGGCCCGCAAGAGGGCGCGCTTTCAGTCTGGCAAAACAGCGGTGACTTCGATTTCAATACGCGCGCGGTCTTCCACCAGACCCGCGACCTGCACACAGGTCATGGCGGGAAAATTTTTGCCCATGACCTCGCGGTACACCAGGCCCAGTTCTCGCAGGCGACTGATGTATTCCAGCCGGTCCACCACGTACCAGGTCATGCGGGCCATGTGTTGCGGCCCGGCTCCACCCGCTTCCAGCACGGTCCGGATGTTGAGCAGCGCCTGGCGCGTCTGGGCGATGAAGTCGTCGCTTTCAAACTGCTGCTGCGCGTTCCAGCCGATTTGGCCCCCGACAAAAATCAGGGCACCGCGCGCCATCACGCCATTGGCGTACCCGCGGGGCGCCTGCCAGCCGGCCGGTTGCAACAGTTTCATCATGCTTTGTCTTCCAGTGGGGTTTCCAGATAAGGTTGCAGGGCGGCGCGCAAGGGGTCTGGAATCCGCAATGCCTTGCCGTGTGGCAGCTGAGAGTACACCACCACCGCTTTAGCATGCAATTTAAGGCTCTGGCCCTTGTCCGTTGTGCCTGAGCAGCTATGAATTTCATAGTGCATGCCAATGCTGGAGGCGCCCAGACGGAACAGGCCGAGGCTGATGCTCACTTCATCGCCAAAGCGGCACATGCCGACAAACCCGGTTTTCATGTCCACAATGGGCACACCGGCGCCACGCGCAATCATCTCGTGCTCGGGGTGCCCGATATGCGCCAGAAAGTCCTCCTGAACCTCGTGCAGCAGGTAGAAAAATTGCGGGTAAAAAACAATACCAGCAGGGTCGCAGTGGTGAAAGCGGATCAGTTTTTTGACTTCGAATTTCATGGCTGGCGCAGCTTGAAACGCTGCAGTTTTCCGGTTTCGGTGCGTGGCAATGTGGCCACAAATTCGACCTGGCGCGGGTATTTGAAGGGCGCCAGCGTGGCTTTGACATGGTCCTGGAGCTGTCGTGTCATGTCGGCGCCGGGTTGCTGCCCGGGCTTGAGCACCACAAAGGCCTTCACGACCATGCCGCGTTCATCGTCGGGCGCTCCGATGACACCACACTCGGCCACCGCCGGGTGTTTCAGCAAGGCGTCTTCCACCTCGGGGCCGCCCACGTTGTAACCCGAGGTAATGATCATGTCGTCGGCCCGCGCCTGGAAGAAAAAGTAGCCATCGGCGTCCTGTACAAAGGCATCGCCAGGGTAGTTCCAGCCGTTTTTGACGTAGTTGGCCTGGCGCGCGTCGTCGAGGTAACGGCAGCCGGTGGGCCCGATCACCGCCAGCTTTCCCACCGTGCCTCGCGGCACTTCCTGGCCCTGGTCATCCACCACCCTGGCGGTGTAGCCGGGCACCACTTTGCCAATCGCGCCCGGCCGCACGTCCGCCGGCGCGGCAGAGATAAATATGTGGAACATTTCGGTCGCGCCTATGCCGTCGGTCATCTCGATGCCGCTGGCATCCTTCCAGAGCTGGCGGGTGGCGTCGGGCAGGCCCTCCCCGGCGCTGACACAAGCGCGTAAAGTCGGCACGCCATGCTGCTTTGCAAACGGCGCCATCTGTCGGTAAAAAGTGGGCGCCGTGTAGCAGATGGTGGCGCCCACTTCATTGATCAACTTGACCATGGCCTCCGGCGTGTAGGCGATGGAAGGGTAATAAACCGACGCGCCCGCCCACATCGGAAAAATCAGCATGCCGCCCAGACCGAAGGTAAACGCCAGCGGTGGCGAGCCCATGACGATATCCTCTGGCACGGCCTTGAGCACATGGCGCGGCCAGGCCTCGCAGGCGGCCAGTACATCGCGGTGGGTGTGCACCGCAGCTTTGGGCGTGCCCGTGGTGCCCGAGGTGAAGGCCATCATGGCGATGTCGTCAGCCGACGTTTTGCAAGGCGTGAAGTGACCATCCCTGGCCGCCGCCAGCACGGCCAACGAACCCGCCTCGTTGATGTTGAAGGGCACGATGCTGGCCAGCGTGGGGTGTAGCGCCTGGGCGCTTTGCAGCTCTGCCAGCAAGCTGGCGTCGCACAGCGCCACGGCAGCTTGTGACTTGTGGATGATCTCGCCAAGCTCCTTGGCGCGCAGCAGGGGCATGGTGGCCACCGCGACCAGGCCGGCCTTGACGACGCCCAGCCAGGCCAGGGCCATGGCGATGGTGTTGCCGCCGCGCAGCAACACGCGGTTGCCGGGGACCAGCTTCAGGTCCTCGGTCAGCACCTGGGCAATGCGTTTGACCTGCTCGTGCGCTTCGGCATAAGTGAGCGTGGCTTTGTCAGAGCGCAGGAAGGGCCGCCCGGACAGGCCTTTCTGGTCAATGCGGTCAAACAGCACATCGACCAGGTTGGCCTGCGCGTCCACGGCAAGCTCGGGCAGGTCATAACGCATCTGCGGCCACTGGCTCTCGGGCGGCAGACGGTCGTGCACAAAACGATCGGTTTGCACCGATGAAGCAGTTTTTTTCATGATTGCAGCACCGCCTTGCCAATGATCAGTTGCTGGACTTCGGTCGCACCTTCGTAGATGCGCAGTGAGCGGATGTCGCGGTACAGGCTTTCGACCTTGCTGCCGACCTTGACGCCCAGGCCGCCGTGCATCTGCAGCGCCATGTCGATGACGCGCTGGGCGTTTTCGGTGGCTGTCATCTTGGCCATCGCTGCCTCAGCGGTGATACGTTTGCCAGCGCCGCGGGCTTGGCTGTCGTCGCGCAGCCAGGCAGCCCGGTAGGTCAGCAGCGCGGCGGCATCAATCAGTGCCGCCATCTCCCCGATTTTGGCCTGCGTGAGCTGGAAGTCGGCCAGGGTCTGGCCGAACATCTTGCGTTCACGCGAAAAACGCACGGCCTCGAACAGCGCACGCCGCGCCATGCCCAGCGCTGCGGCCGCGACGGATGCGCGGAAGATGTCCAGGGTCTGCATCGCGAGCTTGAAGCCGCCGTTCAGCGCGCCCAGCTGCGCCGCATCCGGAAGCTTGCAATGCGCAAATTTAAGCGTTGCCAGTGGATGCGGTGCCATCACCGCGATGTGCTCGCTGCTGTCCAGCCCGGGGTTGCCGGCATCGACGATAAAGGCCGTGATGCCGCGTGTGCCGGCGCCCCTGTCGGTTTTGGCAAAGGTCACATAAAAATCGGCGATGTCGCCGTTGCTGATCCAGGTCTTGCTGCCGTTGAGCGCCCAGCCGCCGTCGGACTGATCGGCGCTGGTGGTCATGGCGCCAGCATCCGAACCAGCGTCGGGTTCGCTCAGGGCGAAGGCGGCGATCTTGTCGCCGCGCGCCACGGCCGGCAGGTAGGCTGCCTGCTGTGCCGGTGTGCCGGCCAGCGTGATGGCGCCGCTGCCCAGGCCCTGCATGGCAAAGGCGAAATCCGCCAGGGGGGAATGAAAGGCCAGTGTCTCGCGCAGGATCACCAGCGCGCGCGAGTCGAGTTTGTCCAGCGCACCGCCAGCGCTGCCGGGAACGCAGTAGCGCAGCCAGCCGCCGTCCCCGAGCAGCCGCACCCACTGCCTGCAGGCGCGTCGGTCGTCGCTTTCGTCAACCTGCTGCAACGGTGCCCATTCGGCGAGGTCCCGTCCCAGCGCGCGATGAGTGTCGTCAAAAAAAGGAAGCGCGAGGTGATCGGTGGAGGCCTTCATGTCAGTCTCCCTGGAACACCGGTTTTTGCTTGCTGGCAAAGGCTTCGTAAGCACGCGTGAAGTCTTTGGTCTGCATGCAGATGGCCTGGGCCTGGGCCTCGGCCTCAATCGCCTGGTCCAGAGTCATGGCCCACTCCTGGTGCAGCATGGTTTTGGTCATGCCATGTGCGAAAGTCGGGCCGGCGGCCAGGTCGGCCGCCAGGGCCTGCGCCTTGCCCAGGACGTCAGCCGACTCGTGCAGGGCGTTGAAAAACCCCCACTGCAGGCCTTCCTGCGCCGTCATCGCGCGGCCGGTGAACAGCAGCTCGGAAGCGCGGCCCTGTCCGATCAGGCGTGGCAACAGTGCGCAGGCGCCCATGTCAGCACCGGCCAGGCCGACGCGTGTGAAAAGGAAAGCGGTTTTGGCCTGGGGCGTGCCCAGGCGCATGTCAGCGGCAAGCGCCATCATCGCGCCGGCGCCAGCGCAAATGCCGTCGATGGCAGCAACGATGGGTTGTGGACACAGGCGCATGGCCTTGACCAGATCGCCGGTCATGCGGGTGAACTCCAGCAATTCGGGCATGGTCATCTTCGTCAGAGGGCCGATGATTTCATGCACGTCGCCTCCCGAGCAGAAGTTGCCACCGGCGCCTGTCAACACAATCACCTTGACGTCGGTGGCGCTGTTCATCGTGCGAAACAGGTCGCGCAGTTCGGCATAGGACTCGAAGGTCAGCGGATTCTTGCGCTCAGGCCGGTTCAGGCTGAGGGTGGCAACGCCGCCGTTGAAGCTGTAGGCGAAATGCCTCGCCTGGTAGCCGGCCAGCGCGTTGAACTGCCCATGCATCGGGTTGCCGGGGGTAATGTAGTGTTTCATGCGTTTTCCGTTTCGTGGGCCTGTCGGCTCAAATCACTCTGGTGTTGCTTGACCTTGCCCAGCAGCTTGTGCAGGGTCTCCAGCTCGCGCACCGACAAGCCGCCGAAGGCCTGCACAATCCAGCCTTCGTGCTGACGTGCCATCTCGTCGAAGGTCTTGCGGCCCCGCGATGTCAGTCGCACGCGGTAGGCGCGGCGGTCGCCTTCCACCTCCAGGCGCTCGACCAGGCCCTCGGCCACCAGCTGGTCGGTGACCCCGGTCACATTGCCGCCGGTGACCATCATGCGGCGCGACAGCTCGTTCATCTTCAGGCCGTCCGGGTTGCGCTCGAGCTGCGCCATCAAGTCGAAGCGCGGCAGGGTGGTGTCGAACTGCTCGCGCAGTTGTCCGCGCACCTGCTTTTCAATCAGCTGCGTGCAAGTCAGCATGCGCAGCCACAGGCGCAGTGCTTCGGGGTGTTCGCGGTGGCCGCGTGCTTCCATGTCCATGGCGTTCTCCGGTATGCTATGTATTTGATAGCTGTTTACGCTTGCTGTGCAAGGGTTCAGGCCTGTTTTTGCTTTGAAAGTTCGCGATACATCTGGTCCCGGCCGCTGAGGTAGGGCTTGGGCCAGTCCACGTGCCGGCTTTGCAGTTTGGCCGCTTCATGCAGCGTCCAGGCCGGATCGGCCAGGTGCGGGCGGGCAATCGCGCAGAGGTCGGCGCGACCGGCCGCGATGATGCTGTTGACGTGATCAACCTCCGAGATGGC
Organism: Polaromonas sp.; assembly: GCF_030680935.1. Lineage (GTDB taxonomy): Bacteria > Pseudomonadota > Gammaproteobacteria > Burkholderiales > Burkholderiaceae_C > Polaromonas. Next base: position 23,190 of record NZ_JAUXUP010000003.1, read on the forward strand.
GCCGACGGCAATTGTCTGGATGCCGACCTCGTTGCGTATGCGATCGGCAAACGGTGTCTGGTACATGCGGCCATACACCGGTTTGGCGGCGCGCGAGGTCTGGCCCGAAGAAACGTCGATGAAGTCGCAGCCGGCGGCCTTGAACAGGCGCGCAATCACCACCGCATCGTCGGCTGTATTGCCACCCGGCACCCAGTCATGGGCTGAAATACGCACACTCATGGGCAGGTGTGCCGGCCAGACTGCGCGTATCGCGTCAAAAACTTCCAGCGGATAGCGGCAGCGGTTTTCCAGGCTGCCGCCGTACTCGTCGGTGCGCAGGTTGGTCAGCGGCGTGATAAAGCTCGATAGCAGGTAGCCGTGCGCGCAGTGCAGCTCCAACCAGTCGAAGCCGGCCTGGGCCGCGTAGACGGCGGATTGCACAAACTGCGCCTTGATCCGGCCCATGTCGTCCGGTGTCATCGCAGCCGGTACGGCGTTGGTGGGACCGTAAGCCACGGCGCTGGCGGCCAGCAGCGGCCAGTTGTTTGAGGCCAGCGGTTCGTCGGGTGCGTCCCAGCCGACTTGCGTCGAGCCCTTGGGGCCACTGTGGCCGAGCTGCATGCCCATGCGCACACCTTCGCCCGAGCGGTGCGCAAAATCGACAATGCGTTTCCAGGCCCGCATCTGCTCCTCGTTCCACAGCCCCGGGCAGCCCGGCGTGATGCGGCCTTCGGGGCAGGGCGCTGTCATCTCGGCAAACACCATGGCCGCGCCGCCCAGCGCGCGCGCGCCCAGGTGCACCAGGTGAAAGTCCTGGGGCAGGCCGCCTATCGCACTGTAGGTCGCCATGGGTGAGACGACGATGCGGTTTTTCAATTGCAGCTCACGCACCTTCAGCGGCAACAACATCGGCGGCGGAGCTGGCATGTCTTTGCTTTTGGCCAGCCACTGCTCGTAACCCTGCAGCCAGGTGGCGTCACGCACCCGCAGGTTTTCATGGCTGATGCGTTGCGAGCGGGTCAGCAGCGAGTAGAAAAACTGCTCCGCATCGAGGCCACTGTAACGGTCCACGTTTTCAAACCATTCGGTGGAGTTGCGCGCAGCGTTCTGGATCTTGAGCACTTCAACCGAGCGCAAGGCTTCGTAAGTCTCCAGCGCCTTCGCCGGCTCGGGCGTCTGTGCAAAACACTGCGTCAGCTCGATCGCGTCTTCCAGCGCCAGCTTGGTGCCGCTGCCAATCGAAAAATGCGCGGTGTGGGCTGCATCGCCCATCAGAACAATGGGGACGTCCTTGCCGTTGATGGCTACATGGTGCACCCATCGCTCGCAGACCACGCGCGGGAAACGTATCCAGATGGCCGAGCCGCGCACATGGGTGGCGTTGTTCATCAAGGTATTGCCGTCGAGATATTTGGCAAAGAGTTTTTCGCAAAAGGCAATGCCCTCTTCCTGGCTCATCGCGTCCAGGCCGTGGGCTTTCCAGACCGCCTCGGGCGTCTCGACGATGAAGGTCGAGGCGTTGTCGTCAAATTTGTAGGCATGCGCGGCAAACCAGCCGTGTTCGGTCTGTTCAAACGCAAAGGTGAAGGCGTCAAAGGTCTTGTGTGTACCCAGCCAGACAAAGCGGCAGGCGCGCAAGTCCACATCGGGCTTGAAGGTATCGGCGTACCGGTTGCGGACGCGGCTGTTCAGCCCGTCGCTGGCGATGACGATATCTGCCTGGTATTTTGCAGCGATCACCTGATCGTCTTGCACATCGGTTTCGAACACCAGCTCGACGCCGAGTTCAATACAGCGTTCCTGCAGGATATTGAGCAGGCGCTTGCGGCCTATGCCGCAAAAGCCGTGGCCACCGGACCGCACCGAGCGGCCCTTGAAAAACACCTCGACATCGTCCCAGTGGTTGAAGGCGTCGCCGATCAGTTGCGCGCTGACTGGGTCGGCGACGCGCAGGTTGCCCAGTGTCTGGTCCGACAGCACTACGCCCCAGCCAAAGGTGTCGAAGGGGCGGTTGCGCTCCACCACCGTGATGCTGTTCGCCGGGTTTTGCAGCTTCATCAGCACGGCAAAGTACAAACCGGCAGGACCACCGCCCAGACAAAGAATTCGCATCGGGAAGACCGTTCAACTGAATTGATCGAATCTTGATTGTTTAAGGTTAAACTATTTTCGTCAAGCAGTTTTTTGCAACCATGGACAGTGCCCCCCTTCAAGCAGGGGCCGCAGGCTGGCAGCTGCGGCTCCGAGCCCGCTGGAGCGGGCTTGGACAGACGCCAGATGTGCTGCCTCTGGCAGCGCGGCGCCCTGCAAGGGCAGCGCCCTCCAAGGGGGGGCATCCTTCCACAAAGCTCAGGATGAACGGATTTGAAACGAGCTACCGCGGGGGCTCAGGGTGATTGGAAGCCGACCGCACGGTAGGTTAGAACCAGGGTGTCCCGGTAACCGGTGGGCGCGGCGGCGTCCAGCGGCAAAATGGGCGTGGTTTCATGAATCACGCGGCTGTCGTCCAGCAGCAGCGCGCTCAGGGGCTCCTGCATCACAAAGCGCAGGCCGTGCGGGCCGTGGGCGTCAAACACCCGGGTCTCTCCGCCCTTGACGCCCTGCCGCGCCACCAGCATCACCACCACAAAGTCAACACCGTCGCGGTGCGCGCCTTCCGGGGTGGGTCGGCCGACGCCGCCAGCGGTGTCTATGCGGAACTGGTGCGCCTCGATGTACCAGCGTTGTACCGGATGCACCTGGGCAAACAGCTGGCCCAGTCCGGTCAGGAGGGCAGACCAGGCGGGCGCAGCAGCCACGGCGGACTCCACCGGCTCGAACCAGCGCTCAATGCCGCCGTGCATGGCGTTGTAGTCGGTGGGTTGCCAGTGCGCGCGATGCGCCACCTGCTGCAACTGCCCGCTGTCCAGTGGCTGCACGTAACAGCTGTGCCTGCGCCGACGGTAATGGCCCCCGTCCTTGAGGTGCGTATCAGGCGGCAGGCGGTCCCAGGACTTGGTCAGTGCAGACCAGTCCTGGACCCAGTCGGCGGGCAGTGTGGCCGCAAGATCGGCAGGGGTCAGCAGGCTCAGGCCGTCCTGGCTCAGCGCCTGGACCGCGGGTTTGGGGGCTGTGGGAAGGGTGAACATAAGCCTGTATTTTGCTTGACCGCCAGCCAATAGCGCGGTGCGGGCCTACAGACGCAGTCAGGTCAGGCACCCATAATGAATCGAAACCCACAAGGAGCTGCGTATGTTGTACAAATTCAAATCAAAAGCTTCCGGCGACCTGATCATGCTGGAGGCCAATGGTCGGCATGTGCTGGAGATCATTGGCAAGGAGGCGGGCCCCAAGGGCATCATCCTGCCGGAGCAAATGCCTGCTGCGATTGCGGCGCTGCAAGCGGCCATCACACAGGAGGAATCGCAAGACAACGAATCGCCGGACGCGGGCCAGCACGGCGGTCTGGGCCTGCGGCAGCGCGCGCTGCCTTTTATCGACATGCTCCAGCGTAACCACAAGGCCGGCCATGAGGTGGTCTGGGGTATTTAGGCCTCTCACGGTCGCTCCCTGCAAGCCTGCGGCAGCTCCCTGCCGCTTGCACTGAAAAGGGGCCGCTGCCCCTGCCTGAAGGGGGAGGGACCATACCCGTTGGCCCCTCGTAGCACAGCCCGCTCGCTAGTCGACTTTGGCGCCTGAGACTTTCACCACCTGCGCCCATTTGATGATTTCGGAGTCAATCAGTTTGGCAAACTCCTGCGGCGTGTTGCCGCTGGGAATGGCGCCCTGGGCCAGCATTTTTTCCTTGATGGCCGGCGTGGCCAGGGCCTTGGCTACTTCCTGCTGGATGCGGTTGACGATGTCCGGCGGTGTGCCCGCAGGGGCCAGCAAACCAAACCAGCTGCTGGCCTCAAAACCCTTGAGCTTGCCGGCTTCTTCGACCGTGGGTAAATCGGGCATGGCGGTCGAGCGCTGGGCGCTGGTCACGGCAAACGCACGCAATTTGCCACCTTTGATCTGTGGCATCGCCGAGGGCAGGTTGTCAAACATCACATCCACGCTGCCGCCAACCAGATCGAGCAGGGCAGGGCCTGAACCCCGGTAGGGGATGTGTGTCATGAAAATACCGGTCTGGGACTTGAACAGTTCTCCGGCCAGATGGATCGAGGTCCCGTTGCCGCTGGAGGCCATGCTGAACTGTCCAGGGTGGGATTTGGCATATTTGATGAAATCTGCCACGCTGTTGATGCCCAGCTTGCCGGCTTTCTCGGCGTTCATCACCATGACATTGGGGACACCGGCGACCAGGGTGATGGGCGCAAAATCCTTCTGCGGATCAAAGGGCATTTTGGCGTACACAGACTTGTTGATGCCGTGGGTGCCGACCGTACCCATCAGCAGGGTGTAGCCATCGCCCGGCGATTTGGCCACAAGGTCCGCACCCACGTTGCCACCGGCACCGGCGCGGTTGTCCACGACGAATTGCTGACCGAATGCTTTTGACAGCTCGGGCGCGACCGCGCGGGCAAGAATGTCCGTGGTGCCGCCCGGGGCGAAGGGCACGACAATCCGGACAGGTTTTGTCGGCCAGCTGCTTTGAGCGGCGGCGGGCAGGCCGGCCAGGGTGATGGTCGCAAGACCGATGGCACACAGCAGGCGGCGGCGAGGCTGAAAATGGCAATTCATGGTTGTCTCCTTGTTTGTCGTTGAATGATTTCAATCATATGCAGGCAGGTCTGCCCCGTCTGAACCCCCAGCATGCTGGCCAGAGCATTGCAGTGACTGACGATGCCGTTGTTCATTGTGCTCTGTGCGTCCCCAATGCGCGCGCTCGCATGTGACACGGTACAGGCGGCCAGTTTGTGCGCTTGCATCAACTCCAGCGCGGCCAGGCCTGCGTCGTCTTTTCCAACCCCTGCGTCGTTAAAAACGCTCAGCAGCGGTCTTGCTGCCAGCGCATAACGCGCCGAACTCAGGCCACCGTGCGAACCGCTGACGGCCAGGCAGCCCTCATCGTGCGCGCCCAGCTCGGTGATTGAGTCAACGATGCGCAGGGGTAGCATGCTGGCGTGTTACTGGTTGTGGCGCTTAGGGTTGCCCCAGAAAAAAAGCCGCGCGGTTTTTACCCGGCGGCTTCTGACTGGATGCGCGGAAAATCAGTCGGCGAACTGTTTGGCGGCCTCGATAACCGGCTTGAGCTTGGCAATTTCGCTGGCAACGAAGGCTTTGTGTGCCGCTGGCTCCACCCGTTTGTCGGTCACGACCACGGCGCCCAGGCCTTCCTGCTTTTTCATGAACTCGGGATCTTTCAGCGCAGCCTTCAGGGCCGTGTTGAGCTGCGCCAGAACGGCGGGAGGGGTGCCTTTGGGGGCATACAGGCCATGCCAGATGGTCAGGTCAAAGCCCTTGAGACCCATTTCCTGCAGGGACGGGTAGTCCTTGAGCAATTTGTGGGTCGACAGGGGCTTGGCAGTGGTCACGGCGAAGGCCTTGACGCGACCCGCCTCAATCTGCCCTGTGGTGTTGGTTGTCTGGTCGCACATCAGGTCGACCTGACCACCCACCAGCGCATTCATGGCCGGGCCAGTGCCGCCGAACGGGATGGTGGTCATGGCTTCCTTGGACTTGATCGCCGCTTGCCACATCAGGCCACACAGGTGCGAGGCAGAGCCGAGTCCTGCATGCGCAATGTTGAGCTTGCCCGCGTTGGCCTTGATGTAATTCTCGAAGTCGCGGTAGGTGTTGGCCGGCAACTGGGGTTTGCCGATCAGGGTCATAGGCACTTCGTTGACCATGCCCAGGTATTCGAAATCTTCCAGGGGCTTGTATTGCAATTTGCGGTACAGGGCAGGTGTGGCAGCCATGCCGATATGAAACAGCAGCAAGGTATGACCGTCGGGGCTGGCTTTGGCGACTTTGGTGGCGCCAATTGTTCCGCCTGCGCCGTTGACGTTTTCAACCACGAAGTTGGAACCGGGCATATTTTTGCGCATCGCTTCTGCGAGGTCGCGCGCCACGCGGTCGGTGGGGCCGCCCGCTGCAAAAGGCACCACAATGGAAACCGGCTTCGAACCGGGGTAGGTTTGCGCGTTGGCAAACAGGGCCGTTGCGGCGGCGGCGAGAACTAAGAGGCGTTTCATGGGTATCTCCTTGAATTGGATGCCCCCAGTTTACGAACGCCAACACGGGTGTCCATCGCGGGAACTACGTAAGGGCAAGCCCCGGTCTACTTGTAACTACGAGCGTCCTCGATCACTTTGCCGTCGTTCGGCAGGCTGCCCGGCGCTTTCAGCTCCACATCGCCGCGCAATTTGGTGACATCGCGAATCGCCTCGCTGATCCGCAACTCCAGATCCTGGGGCATGGCGCTTGCCTCCACCAGAAGCGTCATGCTGTCGCTGGCCATCTCGCCACTGACGACCAGGCGTGCCTTCAGCACTTCCGGAAAACGCCGCGTGATGTCGGCCACCTGACCGGGGTGGACAAACATGCCGCGTATCTTGGTCGTCTGGTCGGCACGCCCCATCCATCCCTTGATCCGGGTGTTGGTGCGTCCGGTGGGACATGGCCCCTCCAGGATGGCGGACAAATCGCCCGTACCAAAGCGGATCAGGGGGTAACCAGGATTCAGGGTGGTAACCACCACCTCGCCGACTTCTCCGTCGGGGACCGGATCGCCAGTGCCGGGTCGTACGATCTCGACGATGACGTGTTCGTCCAGCACCATGCCTTCGCGGGCCGAGGTTTCGTAAGCGATCAAGCCGAGATCGGCTGTGGCATAACATTGATAGATGGCCATGCCGCGTTCTGAAAACCAGTCGCGCAAGCTAGGCGGAAAGGCCTCGCCACCCACCAGTCCCTTGCGGATGCTGGAGATATCGCTTCCCGCTTCGGCGGCCTTCTCAAGCAATATGCGCAGAAAGCTGGGTGTGCCGGTGTAGCCATCGGGCCTAAGTTCGGCAATGGCCTGCAACTGTTGCTCAGTCTGGCCGACGCCCGCTGGAAACACCGTGCAACCCACCGCGTGCAAGCCAGATTCCATGATGAAGGCCCCCGGCGTCATGTGGTAGCTGAAAGCGTTGTGCGCCAGATCGCCAGCCCGGAAACCTGCGGCGTACATGGCGCGGCCGGCGCGCCAGTAGTCCTTGCTGCTTCCTTCCGGTTCGTAGATGGGCCCGGGCGAAGCAAACATCCGGGGCATTTTTGGACCGCGCAGCAAGGTAGAGAAGCCGCCGAAGGCATCACCGGGAAGCCCCGCCTTTTGCAGGGCGGCCAAGTCATGTTTTCGGGTGACCGGCAAGCGCGCCAGTGTGGCGCGGCTGGTGATGGCGGCCGCGTCAACGCCAGCGAGCAGGGCGGCAAAAGCTGGCGCCGATTTTTGAGCGTGGCCCACCTGGGCCGGCAGCCCGGCCATCAGTGCGGCTTCGCGTTGCGCTTGCGGGCGGGATTCCAGAACATCAAAAAACTCAGTCATGTGAATATCCTCAAGCCAGCCAGCGCTTGCGGCGTTTATAGCTTTTGACGTCCTTGAAGCTCTTGCGCTCGCCGCCGCCCACGCCCAGGTAGAACTCCTTGACGTCTTCGTTGTTGGCCAGGTCGCTGGCCAGACCATCCATCACGACACGACCGCTTTCCATGATGTAGCCGTAGTCGGCGTATTTCAGGGCCATGTTGGTGTTCTGTTCGGCCAGCAGGAAGGTGACCTTTTCTTTCTGGTTGAGGTCTTTGACAATCTCAAACACTTCCTCGACGATTTGCGGGGCCAGGCCCATGGAGGGCTCGTCCAGCAGAACCATGCTGGGGCTGGCCATCAGCGCGCGGCCGATGGCACACATCTGCTGCTCGCCACCTGATGTATAGGCGGCTTGCGAGGTGCGCCGCGTTTTCAGGCGCGGAAAATAGTTGTAAACCTTCTCCAGATTGGCAGCGATCTCGACCTTGCTTTTGCGGGTGTAGGCGCCAGTAAGCAGATTTTCCTCAATGGTCAGATGCGCAAAACAGTGGCGGCCTTCCATGACCTGTACCACCCCACGCTGCACCAGCTCGGCCGGTGACAGGTTTTCAATGCGCTCACCGCGCAGTTCGATAGCCCCCTTGGTCACCGCACCGCGCTCACCACTGAGGAGGTTGGAGACAGCCCGCAAGGTGGTGGTTTTGCCCGCGCCATTGCCCCCCAGGATGGCCACAATCTTTCCTTCGGGGACGTTCAGGGACACACCCTTGAGCACCAGGATGACGTGGTTGTAGATGACTTCAATCCCGTTGACGTTCAGGACAATATCAGTGGCAATTTTGGGTTGTTCCATGGGATTTTCTGCTTGTGGGAGCCAAACGTCAGCGCTGCAACGGGGTTGAAGCGCTGACGTCTGACGGCTCGCGGGAGCCGCTGCCCTCCTGCACCGCAGGAGGGCTTGAAGCCTCACTCCATCAAGACTGGCAATCCGCAGCTGTGCGCCGTGTCAGTTTTTTCTCTGCGGCGTATTTGTCGGCCGAATTTTTCACCAGAGGCCGGATGACCTGCTCGTCAGCCTGCAGCCAGTCCGAGGTCCAGACAAACTTGGCGCCGTCCCACTGGTGCACTCGGGCCCAGGCAGAGCCCATGTGGTCCACGCAGTTGGTCGACACCGGTCGCATTACGCCCTTGAAGCCGAGTGCGTCCAGCTTGGCCTGGGTCAGGTTCAGGTTTTCATAACCCCAGCGGGCCTGCTCGCCGGTGACAACCTTGCCCTTGCCAAAGCGCTCTTGCGCTGCACGCACACCTTCGGTGGCCAGCAGGGC
>NZ_JAUXUP010000015.1 GCF_030680935.1 Polaromonas sp.
ACCGACCCCGACCTCTCCCACGTAGGCCCGCGCGACAAGGCAGAAATCCTCGCGCAGGCCTTGCCGTATATCCGCAAATTTCACGGCAAGACGCTGGTCATCAAGTACGGCGGCAACGCCATGACCGATCCAGCCTTGCAGGCGGACTTTGCTGAAGATGTGGTGCTGCTCAAGCTGGTTGGCATGAACCCGGTGGTGGTGCACGGCGGCGGGCCGCAGATCGAGGCGGCGCTGAACCGCCTGGGCAAAAAGGGGCAGTTCATCCAGGGCATGCGTGTGACCGACGAAGAAACCATGGAAGTGGTCGAATGGGTGCTGGCTGGCCAGGTGCAGCAGGACATTGTGGGCCTGATCAACCAGGCCGGCGGCAAGGCGGTGGGTCTGACCGGGCGTGACGGGGGGTTGATCCGCGCGCAGAAGCTCAAGATGGTGGACAAGGACGATCCTGCGAAAGAGCATGACATTGGTTATGTCGGCGATATCGTGGGTATTGACCCCAGCGTGGTCAAGGCGCTGCAGGACGATGCCTTTATCCCCGTGATCAGCCCTATCGGTTTTGGCGAGCAAAACGAAAGTTACAACATCAACGCCGACGTGGTGGCGGGCAAGCTGGCCATCGTTCTCAAGGCCGAAAAGCTGGTGCTGCTGACCAACACGCCCGGTGTGCTGAACAAGGCGGGCGAGCTCTTGACCGACCTGAGCGCCCGCGAAATTGATGATCTTTTTGCCGACGGAACGATTTCGGGCGGCATGTTGCCCAAAATCGAAGGCGCGCTGGACGCCGCCAAAAGCGGTGTGAATTCGGTGCACATCATCGATGGCCGCGTGCCCCATGCCATGCTGCTTGAAATCCTGACCGACCAGGCGTACGGCACCATGATCAGATCGCATTGACGGCCAAAGGTGCCTGAGCCGACTGTGCCGCCGTTGCTGACGGACGGCTGTCGGGTAAGGAGCCGCTGGTGTAATCCCGCATGAGAGCCTTAGGCCCTGACCGTATGCTCAAGGTATATGCGACTCTTGCTTGTTGAAGACGACGTGATGCTGGCCAGCGGCGTCAAGCTGGGGCTCAGTGATGCCGGTTACGCGGTGGACTGGGTCGGCAGCGCAGAACGCGCCGAAGAGGTTTTGCAGAGCGAAAGTTTTGACGCCGCGATCATCGATATCGGCCTGCCAAGAATAGACGGTCTCGAGCTGACGCGGCGCCTGCGTACCCGCGGACTGGGCATGCCCGTGTTGATTCTCACAGCGCGCGACGCCTTGCATGATCGGGTTCAGGGGCTTGACCTTGGGGCCGACGACTACATGGTCAAACCCTTCGAGCTGCCGGAGCTGCTGGCACGTCTGCGCGCGCTGCTGCGTCGTTCCCAGGCCGCCACCAGTGCAGTTTTGAGTTTTGGCGCCTTCGAGCTGGACTCTGCCAATCGCCAGGCCAGAGCCAGTGGCCAGTTGATAGAGCTTGGGCCGCGTGAGTGGACGGTGATGGAGTATTTGATGGTCCATGCCCCCAAGCCCGCCAGCAAGGAAAAACTGCTGGCTGCGCTGACCGGCTGGGACAAGGAGATCACGCCCAACGCCATCGAGGTCTATATCTCTCGCCTGCGCGGCAAGCTGGAGCCGCACGGTATCGGGTTGCGCTCCATCCGCGGCTTCGGCTACCGGCTTGAGCTGGCGGCCGGCACGGGCCATGTCCCCGACTGAGGACCGGCGCGGTGTGCCGATGACGCCGGTTTCCGGACCGATTTCAAGCCCCGTTAAAACAGTGGCCATGAAGTCGGGCCTGCAGCAGCGCTTGTTGCTGTTGTTGCTGGCGCCCTTGGGTCTTTTCGTTGTGGTGAGTGTTTACTTCGACTACCAGGCCGCCGGTGATGCGGCCTTGCAGCAGGATCAGCAATTGCGGCGTCTGGCGCCCTTGCTGGCAGATTCTGTGGTGGCACCGGCGCGTGCGCCCGATGAAAGCCCTGCGATCTTGCTGGCGCCGCCGGTCGAGGAATTCATCAAAGAGCGCACCGGTTTTGCCGGCTACCGGATTTCTGACACAAATGGACGTTTTCTGGCGGGCGAGCGATGGATCGACGTGGTGGTGCCCAGTACCCGCGAGCCCGAGTTTCACAGCATGGAGGTCAATGGCGCTACATACCGGGTGGTTGTCCAGCGCGTCAGGACGGTGGCGGGCGAGCTGATTCTGCAACTGGCCGACGGCTCCGATGCTCGCCAGCACTGGCTGCGCTCGGTCTTTTTCAAGGTCTTGCTGCCCAACCTGCTGCTGGTGCTTGCGGCGGCGTTTGCAGTCAACTGGGCCGTGACACGTGCGCTCAGGCCCTTGCTGACTCTCAAGGACGCGGTCGAGCGCCGATCGCCGCGTGACCTCAGTGCCATCGATCCGCGCAACACGCCAGCCGAGGTGCAGCCCTTGGTGGCTTCACTGAACCGCTTGTTTGCGCTGGTCAACGACCAGGCCGAGGGCCAGCGCCGTTTTGTGGCCGATGCTGCCCACCAGCTGCGCACCCCGCTGGCTGGCTTGCAGGCTCAGGTAGAAGCGTGGGCGCAAGCGGCGGGTGCGCCTTCTGCGCGAGGACAGGTGCTGTTGTCGGCTGAGAAAGTCATGCGTTTGCGCAGTGCCACCCGGCGCACGTCCCAACTGGCCAATCAGTTGCTGGCACTGTCCCGGGCCGACGCCAGCAACCTGTCCGGCCAGCCCGCGCAGCGGGTGGACCTGAAGGATCTGTGCGAATCGATGCTGGCCCTGCACCTGGATGCAGCATCTGCCAAAGGGATGGATCTGGGGCTGGAGGCGAGTTTTGCGCAGGTGTCAGGGCACGAATGGCTGCTGCGTGAGCTGCTGGGTAATCTGGTGGACAACGCCGTCAAGTACACCGCACCTGGCGGTACCGTCACTGTGCGCTGCGGCAGCGAGCCGGCTGCAAGCGCGGGTGGGGCCCAGGTTTTTCTGGAGGTGGAAGACAACGGCCCAGGCATTGCCCCGCCTGAGCGCGCCCGCGTGCTGGAGCGGTTTTACCGCGTACCCGGCACGGTGGGTGAGGGCAATGGCCTGGGCCTGGCCATCGCCGACGAGATTGCCCGCGTGCATGGTGCGCAACTGGTGCTGACACCCGCCGGGGTGCGCGACGGCGTGGCCTGGGGACTGCGTGTACGGCTCACGCTGGACGCGTCAATCTGAGTCCGCATAGCCGGGCCTAGCGTTGGCAAGTGGCTACGGCGGCTGTGCGAGAATCCAGAGCGACGGCTTTAGTTTTGAAACATCTCTTACAACCACGTACCGCAAGCCTATGTCCGAGTCTGAGTCTGATGTGACCGCCGAACTCTCGAGCACCGGTGCGCCGCGCAAGCGCCCCAAGCCGGGCGAGCGCCGCGTGCAGATTCTGCAGGCGCTGGCGACCATGCTGGAGCAGCCGGGCGCCGAGCGCATCACCACCTCAGCGCTGGCGGCGCGGCTGGAGGTCAGTGAAGCGGCCCTGTACCGGCACTTTGCCAGCAAGGCCCAGATGTTTGAAGGCCTGATCGAGTTCATTGAGCAAACCGTGTTCACCCTGGTCAACCAGATTGCCGAGCGCGAAACCGATCCGGCGCAGCGTACCCGCAAGCTGGTGGTCATGCTGCTGCAGTTTGCCGAAAAAAACCCCGGCATGACGCGCGTGATGGCCGGTGACGCGCTGGTGTTTGAGAACGAGCGCCTGCAAGAGCGCATGAATCAGTTTTTTGACAAACTGGAAGCCAGCCTGAAACAAAACCTGCGCGATGCCGCTGCGGCCGGCGGCGCAGCCACCCCGACGGTGCAGGCGCAGGTGCACGCCTCGGTCATCGTGGCCTTCATGGTGGGGCGCCTGCAGCGTTTTTCGCGCTCGGGTTTCAAACGCCTGCCCATCGAACACCTGGACGCCAGTCTGGCGCTGTTGCTGGGTTGAAAGTTGCTATCAAATAGATAGCTTCTTACGCCCATTAACAAAGGGCTAGAGGCCGATTTGATGCCTCATTTCGAATAAAACCGCTTCAAGCCTGCACGTTCACGCCCACTTTGGCGCCGGCCACTACGATTTCCTGCCAGGTCTGGGGGTCCACCGCGATACCTTCCAGCTCGCGCTGTGCGCGGTACGCGCGCTCGGGGTCACCAGCGATCTGTACAGCCTCAAAACCCGGTGCAACCGGCCCAGCCCGGAGCCAGTCCACAAACGCCACCGCCTCCTGCTCAAAAACCGCTTGTGTGCCGAGTTGGGCCGGATCGATCAGGATGGTCAGCATGCCGTTGATGACGGCGCGCACTGCGGGGTCTGTGGGTTTGTGCCAGGTACCGCTGCCGGTCAGCGCGCCGCCCAGCAACTCGCAGGCCACGGCCATGCCGTAGCCCTTGTGTTCGCCGAAGGCCAGCAGCGCGCCAAACAGGCCATTGCTTTGCGGCACCACCACCACCCCCGGGTCGGTCGTGGGCCTGCCCTGCTCGTCTATCAGTGTGCCGGCTTCGACGCGGCGGCCCTCGTTGTGCGCCACCCGCATCTTGCCCTGCGCCACGCGGCTGGTGGCGAAGTCGAGGATGAAGGGCTCTCGTCCCTGGAGCGGCATACCAATGCAGCACGGGTTGGTGCCATACCGCCCATCAGCGCCCCCGAAGGGTGCGACCACGGGCCGCGACAACACATTGACAAAATGCAGCGACACCAGGCCTTGCGCCACTGCCATCTCCGCGAAGTGCCCGATCCGGCCCAGGTGGTGCGCGTTGGCCAGCGTCATGATGCAGCTGCCATGCGTTCTGGCGCGCGCCATGCCCAGCGCCATGGCTTGCTCGCCAACGACCTGGCCATAGCCGCGCTGACCGTCCAGGGTCAGCAGCGAGCCGGCGTCGAGAACGATCTTGACACTGTTGTTGGGCTTGAGGCCGCCTTCCAGCACCGCGTCCACATAACGCGGCAACATGCCGACACCGTGTGAATCGTGGCCGCTCAGATTGGCCATCACCAGGTTGGCGGCGACGGCATCTGCCTCTGCGGGCTGGCTGCCGGCCGCTATCAAAACAGTAGCTACTTGCGCACGTAGAACGGGGGCTTGAAGTGTATTTTGCATATAAGCCTACATGACCGCGCCAACTTGCCAGGGAACAAACTCGTTTTGCCCGTAGCCATGTTTTTCGCTTTTACTCGGCTCGCCCGAGGCGGTGGCCAGCACCATCTCGAAAATCCGCTGGCCCATCTCCTGGACGGAGACGCCGCCGTCGATGATTTCGCCGCAATTGATGTCCATGTCTTCTTCCTGCTTGCGCCAGAGGGCCGAGTTGGTGGCCAGCTTGAGCGACGGTGAGGGCGCGCAGCCGTAGGCCGACCCGCGGCCGGTGGTAAAACAAATCAGGTTGGCACCACCTGCCACCTGGCCGGTGGCACTGACCGGGTCGTAGCCGGGTGTGTCCATGTAGACAAAACCGTGGCTGCTGACCGGCTCTGCGTATTCATACACCGCTTCCAGGTTGCTGGTGCCGCCCTTCGCGACTGCGCCCAGCGATTTCTCCAGGATGGTGGTCAGGCCGCCGGCCTTGTTGCCGGGCGAGGGATTGTTGTTCATCTCGCCTTCATTGATCTCGGTGTAGTGCTCCCACCACTTGATGCGGGAGATCAGCTTTTCGGCCACATCTGGGCGCACGGCACGGCGTGTCAGCAAGTGCTCTGCGCCGTAAATCTCCGGTGTCTCGCTGAGAATGGCGGTGCCGCCGTGCGCGACCAGCAGGTCCACTGCCGCGCCCAGGGCCGGATTCGCGCTGATGCCTGAATAACCGTCCGAGCCGCCGCATTGCAGGCCGATGGTGATGTGGGCGGCACTGCAGGGCTCACGCCGGATGTTATTGGCCTGGGGCAACATGTCCTTGATCAGTGCAATACCCTTGGCCACGGTTTTGGCAGTACCACCGGTGTCCTGAATGCTGAAGACGCGCAGTGTTTCCCCTTCACGCAGGCTGCTGTGCGCCAGCCAGGCGTTGATCTGGTTCGACTCGCAACCCAGTCCCACCACCAGCACGCCCGCAAAATTGGGGTGGGTGGCGTAACCGGCCAGCGTGCGTTGCAAGATCTGCATGCCCATGCCTTCGGTGTCCATGCCGCAGCCGGTGCCGTGCGTCAGGGCCACCACACCATCGACGTTGGGAAAGTCTTTCAGTGCCGACGGGTTGTTCTGCTGTGAGAAATAGTCGGCTATCGCGCGCGCTGCGGTGGCCGAGCAATTGACGCTGGACAGGATGCCGATGTAGTTGCGGGTGGCCACGCGGCCGTCGGCCCGCTTGATGCCCATGAAGCTGGCTTCGCGTCGGGGTGTGGCCGGTTTGACATCGGCGCCAAAGGCATAGTCCCGCGCAAAGTCGCCTTTGTCGGGGCCCATGTCAAGGTTGTGCGTGTGTACATGGTCGCCGGGCACGATGGCCTTGCTGGCAAAACCAATGATCTGGTTGTAGCGGCGCACCGGCTCGCCGGCCGCGATGGCGCGCGTGGCTACTTTGTGGCCTGGCGGAATCAGGCCCTTGATGCTGACGTTCTCGGCTTGCGTGCCGCCCACCAGTTGCGATCTGGCGATGAGTACGTCGTCAGCGGGGTGGAGTCGGATGAAAGGGGTCATGGTTGGGTGTCCGTGAGTGTTTTAGTTAGGGAGAGTGTTCAGGTGGGTGGTGGCCTGGGAGGCTGGGGCGGATAGCTCCGCGAATGTCCCCCGCGTGGCCTAGGGCCACTGCTCCTCCTTGATTTCGCTGCGCTACCCACCCCAGCCTCCCAGGCTGGCCATCGCTCCACGAGGGCGGCACCGAAAACCTGCTAGGCCTGTAGGATCATGTCGGTGCGGTACTCGGCGCAGCGGCATCAAGGAGGAGGCCGAAGGCCGGGGGACAGCCGCGTAGCTGAGTGCCGCGTCGGCATGAACCCCACCACGGCAAGCGCATTGGTTTCCCCCAACGCGTTTTAGTAAAACATCTTCGGCAGCCACAACACCAGCTTGGGAAAGTAAGTGATGATCGCCAGCGATCCAAGCAGCGGAACCAGCCACGGTAGTATCGCCATGGTGGTGCGTTCGACCGAGAGTTTGGCCACCCGCGCCAGCACAAACAGCACCATGCCCATGGGCGGGTGTAACAGGCCAATCATCAGGTTCAGCACCATTACCAGGCCAAAGTGCACCGGGTCTATGCCCAGTTGCTGGACGATAGGCATCAGGATAGGCACGAGGATGGTGATGGCAGCGGTGGGCTCCAGGAAGCAGCCCACAAACAGCATCAGCGCATTGGCCAGCAGCAAAAAGACCCAGGGCTCCTTGGTAAAACCCAGCACCCATTGCGAGATGGCTGCTGTTACACCCGTGGCTGTCAGCATCCAGCCAAATATGCTGGCCGCCGCCACGATGAAAAGCACGGTGGCGGTGGTCTCCACTGTGTCCAGGCAGACCTTGACGAACATTTTCCAGTTCAGGGTGCGGTACCAGGCCAGACCCAGCACCATGGCCCACAGGCAGGCGGCGATCGCGCCTTCGGTGGGTGTAAAAATGCCGGTCGTCATGCCGCCTATCAGCAGGACCGGCGTCATGATGGGCAGTACTGCCTGAAACTTGAAAAACTTGTCAGCGGCAAAAAGCACCAGCACGCCGGCAAACACGGTGATCTGTGGCTGAAAGCCCGCCTTGGTGATCAGCAGCCACAGTACCAGCGGCCAGCCTGCCACCACCAGAGTCTCTACCAGCGCCTTGATCACACGCGGCCACTCAAATTTGATGTCGGCGCCCCAGCCGTTTTTGTGGGCAAAGTAAGCCACGGTCAGCATCATCAGCCCGGCCATCATGATGCCCGGCAGGATGCCGGCCAGAAACAAGGCACCTACGCTGACGTTGGCCATCATCCCGTAAATCACAAAGGGCAGGCTGGGCGGGATGATGGGCCCCAGCGTGGCTGAAGCAGCGGTCACACCGACGGCGAATTCCTTGCTGTAACCGTGGTCGGTCATGGCCTTGATTTCAATCGTGCCCAGGCCGGCCGCGTCGGCAATGGCGGTGCCGCTCATGCCGGCAAACACCACCGAACCCACCACATTCACATGGCCCAGCCCGCCCTTCATCCAGCCGACCAGCGCCAGCGCATAGTTGTAGATGCGGTTGGTGATGCCGGCGTTATTCATGAGGTTGCCCGCCAGAATGAAAAAGGGCACGGCCAGCAAGGGAAAGCTGTCGATGCCGCTGACCATGCGGTGGATCACCACAAAAGCCGGCAGGTTGCCCGTCCACCAGATATACAGCAGGGCCGAGCCGGCCATCGCCATCGCGACCGGAATGCCGCCACTCATGAGTACCAGAAAAATTATTTTGAGCATGTTGACGTTTTGTTATTGGTCGTCCATGGACGACTCGGGCCGCTCCAGCACCGTGTAGCCGCGCCGGTGGTGAAACAGTGCGATCTGCACCGAGCGAAAAGCCATCGCGGCAAAACCCAGCAGGCACACGCCGTAGACCCAGTTCATCGGCAGGTCCACCATGGTCATGCGCGAGTTGCTGCCCAGCTTGAGCATCATCATCACGGTCAGTACAGCGGCTGCCGCAAAGAAACCGACACGCAGCACATCCACGGCGGTGGCCATGACCCGTGCCAGCGCGGGCGGCATGAACTTGTAGAAAAAATCGACCTGGATGTGGTTGTTTTTGATCACCCCAATGGTCGCGCCGGTGAAAACTACCGCGATCAGCAGATAACGCGCGATTTCTTCGGTCCAGGCGGCGGAGTCATTCATCACATAACGCGTGAAGAACTGGTAAAAAACGGTGAGACCCAGCACCCAGAAAAAGCCCAGGGCAACCCAGGCTTCCAGCTTGGTGCCGGATAGGTCCACCGCTTCGTCCTGAGCGTGGAACTCACCGTCGGCCCCCATCACGGGGGCCATGTCGTCAATGGTTTCGACTTTCATGCAGACGGGGTGCTACTTGATTCCGACCACGCGGTCCCAATCCTTTTTGTCCAGCTTCATGGATTCGAAGGTGATGGCTTTGAGTACGCGTTGCTGGAAGTCGGCGCGGTCCACGGTGACGACATTGATGCCCTTTTTCTTGAACTCTTCCACCAGTTCGCCTTCGCGCTTGCGGATGTCATTGGTCGCGTTGACTGCAGCTTCCTGCGTCACGTCGGCCAGCAGCTTCTGCTCGGCGGGCGACAGCTTGCCCATCAGGCCGGGCGAGATCACGGTCAGCAAGGCGTCCGAGATATGGCCGGTCAGGATGATGTTCTTCTGCACCTCAAAAAACTTCTTGGCCTCAATCGTCGGCAGCGGGTTCTCCTGAGCGTCCACGGTGCCGTTCTGCAGTGCCAGGTAGACCTCTGCAAAGGCGATCGGTGTCGGGTTGGCACCGCAGGCACGGGGCAGTGCGGTGTAGGCCGGCGAATCGGGCACGCGCATCTTGATGCCCTTCATCTCGTCGCAGTTCTTGAACAGCTTGTTGCTGGTCGCGTGGCGCGCGCCGTAGTAGGTCAGGGCGGTCACCGTGTTGCCGGTGGCTTTTTTGTAGCCTTCGGTCAACTCCTTGAAGATGTCGCTCTTGCCGTAGGCGATCACATGGTCGGCATCGCGGAAGGTGAAGGGGTAATAGCTGACTGCCAGGCGCGGGAAGGAGTTGGAGGCAAACGACGCGCCGGTCAGGATGATGTCCACTGTGCCCAGTTGCAGGCCCTGGTTGATGTCGCTTTCCTTGCCGAGGCTGGAAGCGGGAAAGACCTGGATCTCATACTTGCCGTTGGTGCGTTTCTTGAATTCGTCGGCGGCCCAGACCGACCACTTGTGGTAAGGCTCCGATGTCTCATAGACGTGTGCCCATTTCAGTTTTGTCTGCGCATTTGCAATACCGAAAGGGGCTGTAGCCCCTGTCAGTATTGCGCAAGCAGCTATTACTTTAAGAGCAAATTGTTTTCTTGTCAGCGCTTTCATGGTGTCTCCTCTTGGGGGTGGTTACTGGCTTTCAAAGGGAAACGATGCACATGCCAGCCGTGCACCGCGGTTCAATGCTTATGGGGCGTTCACCAGGCTGGCGAAGGGCTCCTTGAGTTGCCGCGCCTGGCGCCAGCTGACGCTGAAGCGGGTGTGCGAGTTGTCCATGTGGGCATGCATGGCCAGGCGGGCGGCCGCGCCGTCGTGGTCGCGCACCGCCTGCAGGATGGCTTCATGTTCACTGATGGCGGCGGACCAGGACTCCAGGTTTTCAAAGTAGCCGCCCAGCCGCTCGAATAGCGGACCGCGCCGCGAGTCCCAGAAACGTTGCACGGTTTCGATCAGCACCACGTTGTCGCAAGACTCGACAATGGCGGTATGGAAGGCGCGGTCGCCTTCGAGAGGCAGCACGCCGCGGCCGGCGTCGCTTTTCATCATGTCCAGCGCCTTGACCATCGCGCTGATGTGTTTGCGTTTGGCCTGCAGCGCCGCGATCGAGGCGATCTCGCCCTCGACCACGCGGCGCGCGCGTATCAGCTCCAGTGGCCCCCATTCGTCGGGGGCGATCTGCGGCCGGCTGGCGGCGGCTGCGGCGCTGTGGCTGCTGCGGTCCAGCACATACACACCCGATCCGGTTCGCACCTCCACCCAGCCCTCGACTTCCATGGCGATCAGGGCTTCCCGCACCGAAGGCCGGCTGACACCGAGCTGCTTGGCCAGGTCGCGCTCCGCCGGCAGGCGGGTGCCCGCCGCAAACTCCCCCTGGCTGATCAGCGTGCGCAATTGCTCTGCAATCTGGCGGTACAGTCGCCTGGGTTCAACGGTTTGCAGCGGCATCTTCAGGACTGGAAGGGATTAAGGGTTAGCCAGAATTGGACAAGTGGTCAGACCAATTGATAATCCCACAATCGCACCCGCTTCCACCATCCGGCTAAACCCTGTCATGTCCCCGCCCCCAGTCTTTGCATGACAAAAGCCCTCACGATCGAGTCTGTCCGCCTGCGCCAGGTCAATCTGCCGCCCAAGGTGGTGCGCACCGATGCGATCCAGTCGTTTGTGACGCAGGAGACCCTGCTGCTCAGCCTGCGCTGCAGCGACGGCTCGGAAGGCACCGGATATGCCTACACCATAGGCACTGGCGGGTCGTCGGTGCTGGCCCTGTTGCGCGATCACCTGGCGCCACGTTTGCTGGGCCGCCACCCGCTGCACTTTGAAGCCATCTGGAAGGACCTGTTCTTTCATACCCATGCCACCGCTGTTGGCGCCATCACCAGTCTGGCCCTGGCTTGCGTGGACACCGCGCTCTGGGACTGGCGGGCGCAAAGCCAGGGCCTGCCTCTGTGGAAACTGCTGGGTGGCGCGCAAACACGTGTGCCGGTGTACACGACCGAAGGCGGCTGGCTACATCTGAGTGCTCAGGAACTGGTGGATCAGACCCTGGCGGCCCAGGCCCAGGGCTTTCGCGGGGCCAAGATCAAGGTGGGGCGGCCACATGTCAGTGAAGATGTGGCGCGCCTGTCCCGCGTGCGCGAAGCCGTCGGCCCAGGCTTTGACCTCATGACCGATGCGAACCAGGGTTTCAGCCGCCCGGAAGCCCTGCGCCGTGCGGCCGCTTTTGCCGGACTGGACCTGTCCTGGCTGGAAGAACCCCTGCCCGCCGAAGACGTGGCAGGGCACCGGCAGCTGCGCGCGCAGACGGCCATACCGGTAGCAGTCGGCGAGTCCATGTACCACCTGAGCCAGTTCCGTGAATACCTGGAGCAGGGCGCTTGCAGCGTGGTGCAGCCCGATGTGGCGCGCATAGGCGGCGTCACGCCCTGGATCAAGGTGGCGCATATGGCTGAGGGTTTCAACGTGCCGGTCTGTCCGCATTTCCTGATGGAGTTGCATGTCAGCCTGTGTGCCGCCGTGCCCAATGCAGCCTGGGTTGAGTACATCCCCCAGCTCGACGACATCACCACCAGCCGTATTCGGGTGGAAGGCGGTTATGCCTACCCGCCCGATACGCCCGGCCTGGGCATCACATGGGACTGGGCCGCCATCCAGAAGCGGCAGATCGCCGACATCACCATCGCGTAAGTTCAAAGGAAAAAGCATGAGACTTCAAGGAAAAACCGCATTGATCACCGCGGCCGGGCAGGGCATAGGCAAAGCCAGCGCACTGGCCATGGCGGCAGAAGGCGCCCAGGTCTGGGCGACCGACGTCAATGCGAAGCTGCTGGACGGTTATGCGGGCGTGCCCAATATCCATGCGGTGAAGCTGGACGTGCTCGACAAGGCAGCGATACAGCAGCTGATAGCCGGCATGCCGGCGCTCGACATCCTGTTCAATTGCGCGGGCTTTGTGCATGCCGGTACCGCCTTGCAGGCCACCGACGAAGAGTGGGAGTTCGCTTTCAACCTGAATGTACGTTCGCAGTTTTGGACCATCCAGGCGGCCCTTCCGCGCATGCTGGCCAACAACGGTGGCAAGGGCGGCGGCAGCATCATCAACATGGCCAGCGTGGTCAGCATCAAAGGGTTGCCCAACCGCTTTGTCTACGGCGCGTCCAAGGCGGCGGTGATAGGGCTGACAAAAAGTGTGGCGGCCGACTATGTGATGCAGGGTGTGCGTTGCAATTGCATCTGCCCCGGCACCGTCGATACACCTTCGCTGCAAGACCGCATCAATGTGTACGAGGACCCGGTAGAGGCGCGTAAAAATTTCATCGCCCGCCAGCCCATGGGGCGGCTGGCCCAGGCGCATGAAATAGCGCCTGTGGTCACCTTTTTGGCCAGCGACGAGGCGGCTTTTGTCACCGGCCAGCATTACAACGTGGACGGCGGCATGACCATATGAACCAGCTTGACTTCAAGGGCCGCCACGCGGTGGTCACCGGCGGTGCCACGGGTCTGGGCTACGCGATTGCGCAACGCTTGCTGGCTTCCGGAGGCAGCGTCACCTTGTGGGACCGTGACGAAGGGGCTGCCAAAAAAGCGGCCACCGCACTGGGACCGAGGGCGTCGGCGGTGACGGTGGATGTGTCGCAGCATGCGTCGGTGCAGGCTGCCGTCAAGGCGACGCTGCTGATCGCGCCACGGGTGGATGCACTGATCAACAGCGCTGGCGTCACCGGCCCCAATGTCAAGCTCTGGGACTACCCGGTGGACGAATGGCGCCAGGTGATGGAGGTCAACCTCAACGGCCTGTTTTTATGCTGCCGAGAGTGGGCGCCGCATCTGCGTGCCAACAACTACGGCCGCATTGTCAACATCGCTTCGGTGGCTGGCAAGGACGGCAATCCAAATGCCAGCGCCTACAGCGCCAGCAAGGCGGCGGTAATAGCGTTGACCAAATCGCTGGGCAAAGAGCTGGCCGATACCGGCGTGCGTGTCAACTGCGTCACGCCGGCTGCCGTGAAGACCGCTATTTTTGACCAGATGACGCCCGAGCACATTGCCTTCATGCTGTCGAAAATACCGATGGGGCGCTTCGGCACGCCCGAAGAAGTCGCCGCGATGGTCGGCTGGCTGTGTTCCGAAGAGTGCTCCTTCTCGACCGGCGCTGTATTTGATTTGTCAGGCGGCCGCTCCACTTATTGATCATTGACAAACCCAACCAAAAGGAAAAAAATGAAACTCGTCCGTTATGGCAACCCCGGCAAGGAAAAACCCGGTCTCATCGATGCCGAAGGCAAGCTGCGTGACCTGAGCGGCGTGGTGAAAGACCTGGGTCCCGACCAACTCAGCGATGCCGCGCTGGCCAAACTACGCAAGCTCAAAAGCGCCAGCCTGCCGCTCGTCAAGGGCAAGCCGCGTATGGGCTGCCCGGTTGCGGGCGTCGGCAAGTTCATTGCCATTGGCCTGAACTACGCTGATCACGCGGCCGAGTCGGGCCTGCCGATTCCGAAAGAGCCGATCGTTTTCATGAAAGCCACGACTTGCATCCAGGGGCCGAACGACCCCGTGATGCTGCCCAAGGGATCGGTCAAGTCCGACTGGGAGGTAGAACTCGGCGTGGTCATAGGCACCCGGGCGCGTTATGTGTCGCAAAAAGACGCGCTCAATTTTGTCGCTGGCTATTGCACCATCAATGATGTCAGCGAGCGCGAGTACCAGATTGAGCGCGGCGGCACCTGGGACAAGGGCAAGGGTTGCGACACCTTCGGCCCCATAGGCCCGTGGCTGGTCACGCGAGAAGAGGTGCCGAATCCGCAAAAATTGGCCATGTGGCTGGACCTCAACGGCAAACGCACACAGACCGGCAACACGAAAACCATGATTTTCAGCGTCGCCAAAATCATCAGCTATGTCAGCCAGTTCATGACCTTGATGCCGGGTGATGTGATCACCACCGGCACGCCGCCGGGTGTGGGGCTGGGCATGAAACCACCGCTTTACCTGAAAAAAGGCGATGTGATGACCTTGGGAATTGAAGGTCTGGGCGATCAGCGCCAGACGGTGGTGCCCTTCAAGCTCTAACCCCGATTCAAGGGCTGGGCATTACTTGCCCGATGCCGGTTCCAGGGGCCCGAATTTTGCGCCCACGGGACTACACTCGAAAGCATGAGCCCCCTCCCCGAGCTTGGTTTTCTGTCTGGCGATGGCGTTGTTGCCCGGCTCATGCGTGAGCAGGACTGGTCGGCCTCGTCGCTGGGTCCGCCCGCCTCATGGCCCCAGCCGCTTCGCTCCGTGGTCAATTTGATGCTGGGTTCGGCCTTTCCGATGTTTGTGGCCTGGGGACCGACACTGTCCCTGCTCTACAACAACGCCTACGCGAATATTCTGGGCAGCAAACACCCCGGCGCCTTGGGCCAGCCGCTTTATGGGGTCTGGCATGAGGTGCGTGCAGAGATTGAACCGCTGGTAGTGCGCGCCTTGAGGGGCGAACCGGTGTATCTGGAAAATCAGCTTTTCCGTCTGCTTCGCCGGGGCTACGTCGAAGACACCTGGTTTACTTTTTCCTACTCGGCTGTTGCGGATGACAGTGGCGCTGTTGCCGGTATGTATTGCACCTGCACGGAAACCACCTCGTCGGTGTTGGCCGAGAGGTATCAACGTGCCGAGCAGGAGCGGCTGCAGACCCTGTTCGGCCAGGCCCCAGGCTTTGTGGCGGTGATGCGTGGAGCCGACCATGTCTTCGAGATTGCCAATCGCGCTTACCTGCAGTTGACGGGCTTTCGTGATGTCATTGGCAAACCCGTGGCCCAGGCTCTGCCCGAGGTGCTGGAGCAGGGTTTTGTGGCATTGCTCGATCAGGTGTTTGCCACAGGCGAGCCTTTTGTCGGCCGGTCCATGCGGCTGATGCTTCACCGCGAGCCCGACGAGCCCCTCAGCGAAGCATGGCTTGATTTTGTGTACCAGCCCCTGAAGGACGCCAGCGGCAGGGTAGAAGGCATTTTTGTTCAGGGCCACGACGTGACCGAGCAGCATCTGGCGCGCCAGGCGCTGCTGGCGTTTTCAAACAGCATTCCGGCCATTGCCTGGGTAGCGGCAGCCGACGGCAGGCTGGAGCGGCTCAATTCGCAATGGACCGTGTACACCGGCTGGGCCGAGGAGGACTCGCTTGGTTTTGGCTGGATTGCGGCTTTGCACCCTGATGACCGCGAGGCGCCGGGTGATGCCTGGAAAGCGGCGCGTGCCAGTGCAAGTGAGTGGCAAACCGAATACCGGCTGCGGCGCCACGATGGCACACACCGCTGGTTTTTCACGCGCGCCGTCCCGCAGGTCAATGCGGCCGGTCAAGTGCTGTACTGGTTTGGTACCACCACCGACATCGAGGATGCCAAACGCATATCCGAAGCCATGCGTGATGCAGACCGGCAGAAAGACGAGTTTTTGGCCACCCTGGCGCACGAGCTGCGCAATCCGCTGGCACCGATTCGCAGCGCCGTGCAGCTGCTGACATCACCCGGCGCAACGCCAGCGGTTCGCGAGCGCGCCACCGCGGTCATTGGCCGACAGGTCGGCCACATGGCACACCTTCTGGACGATCTGATGGACATCGCGCGTATCACGCAACGCCGCCTGGTGCTTAAAAAGGAGGTCATGCATGTGCAGGATCTGGTGGACACTGCTCTGGAGACGGTGCGGCCCTCTACCCAGGCCAAGCAGCAAACCCTGACCGCCACTTTGGCTGACAAGGGTGTGCATCTGGTCGCCGACCCCGTGCGGATGGCGCAAGTCCTCTCGAATCTTCTGAATAATGCCTCCAAGTACACCGACCGGGCCGGGCACATTGCGCTGGACGTGCACCTGCACAGCGGCGTGCTGGCCTTTGTGGTGACCGACAGCGGTATCGGCATGAGCCAGGCGGCCATACAGACCGTCTTCAGCATGTTTGCCCAGGAGCAAGCGGCGCTGGACCGCTCTGAAGGCGGGCTGGGCATTGGCCTGGCGCTGGTCAAAGGCATAGTCGAGCTGCATGGCGGCACCGTCACCGCCCACAGCGAGGGCCCCGGACTGGGTAGCCGATTTGTCATCAGCTTGCCGTGTACCTGGCAGGCGGCGATATCACTCGTGGCTGAACCCACACCCTTGCCAATTGCCATGGCGGAAGCCCGCACAGTGCTGTTGGCTGACGACAACTTCGACGCGGTCAGTATTCTGGCCGAACTGCTGCGCCTGGATGGGCACAACGTGCACACCGCCAGTGACGGCGTGCAGGCCTTGGCGCTGGCCGAGCGGCTGCGCCCCGATGTGCTGGTGCTGGATATCGGCATGCCCGGCCTCAACGGCTACCAGGTGGCGCGCCAGGTGCGCACGCAGCCCTGGGGCCGGCGCCTGCTATTGGTGGCCGCAACCGGCTGGGGCCAGGACAACGACCGCCAGGCGGCGCTGGATGCAGGCTTTGACCGGCACCTGACCAAGCCCTTTGACCCGCTGACGCTTTCGGCCCTGATCGCGGGGCATGATGCGGTTTGACCAAGGGTTTACCCTTTGTTGGCTTAGACACTGATCTCTATAAAGCCTGTATTTTCAGTCGGGCTTGCCAAATCATCGCTGGTTCTGCTGCAAAATAGAACGGTCGTTCTTTTTTGTTTGGCTCAACCATGTCCGTTACCGAACTCCCTGTCAAGACAGCCCGCCCGGCAGCGCGGGATAGCGGTCGCGCGGTCGCCAGCGGCATGCAAAAAGGCCAGCAGACCAAAGCAGCCATTGTGGATGCCGCACTGGGTCTGGCGACACAAATTGGTCTCGAAGGTTTGAGCATAGGCGCGCTGGCTGAAGTCATGCGTATGAGCAAGTCCGGCGTGTTTGCGCATTTCGGATCGCGCGAAGAACTCCAGATTTCGGTCATTCGCGAGTATTTCACCCGCTTTGAAGAAGAAGTTTTTTACCCAGCGTTGAAAGAGCCCCAGGGCTTGCCGCGTGTGCAGGCGCTGTTTGGCAACTGGATGAAACGCGTGGCGGTTGAATTGCAGTCGGGCTGCATTTTCATCAGTGGCGCCGTCGAGTTTGACGACCGACCGGGACCGGTGCGCGATGCGCTGGCCACCTCGGTGCAAACCTGGCTGGCGGCCATGCACCGGGCGGTGGTGCTGGCCAAACAGGCCGGGCATCTGAGGCAGGACGCCGATGAGCGGCAGATCGCCTTTGAAATCCACGGCCTGATCCTCGCCCTGCACTACGAAGCCCGCTTCCTCAAAACACCGGGCGCGATGGAGCGTACCTTGCAGGCCTTTCAGAGCATTCTGGCGCGTTACGGCAGCGAGAACGCCTGTAATTTGGCATCGACCATGAATTCCGCTTCGAAGAAAATTCGCGGCGCCAAAACAGCGTCCGAATCTTCATCAACTTCCACTTAATCCCCTTTAAGGACTCTCTCCATGCCTCAATACTCCCCGCCTCTGCGCGACATGCAATTTGTCATGCATGAAGTGCTCAAGGTCACCGACGAGCTCAAGCCGATCACCAAGTACGCCGATGCCGATGTGGACACCATCAACGCCATCCTGGAAGAGGGCGGCAAGTTTGCCAGCGAGGTCATTCTTCCGATCAACGTCAGTGGCGACGAAGAGGGCTGCAAGCTGGATCCGGTGACACATGCCGTGACCACGCCCAAGGGCTTCAAGGAAGCCTACGAAAAATACGTTGAAGGCGGCTGGCCCGCCCTGAGCTGCGACCCCGAATTTGGCGGACAAGGCCTGCCACTGGTCGTCAACCAGTGCTTCTACGAAATGCTCAACAGCGCCAACCAGGCCTGGACCATGTACCCCGGCCTGACACACGGCGCCCATGCCGCACTGCACAGCCACGGCACCGACGAGCAAAAGAAAACCTATTTGCACAAAATGACCAGTGGCGAATGGACGGGCACCATGTGCCTGACCGAACCGCATTGCGGCACCGACCTGGGCCTGATGCGTACCAAGGCCGAGCCGCAGCCAGACGGCACGTACAAGATCACCGGCAACAAGATTTTCATCAGCGCCGGTGAACATGACATGGCTGGCAACATCATCCACCTGGTGCTGGCCCGCATCACCGATGCGCCTCCCGGCATCAAGGGCGTCAGCCTGTTCATCGTGCCCAAGTTTCTGGTCAACGCCGATGGCACGCTCGGTGAGCGCAACGGCATCTACTGTGGCGGCCTGGAGCACAAAATGGGCATCCATGGCAATGCCACGGCGCAGATCGTCATCGACGGCGCCATTGGCACGCTGGTCGGGCAACCCAACAAAGGCATGCAGGGCATGTTTGTGATGATGAATGCCGCCCGCCTGGGTGTTGGCAACCAGTCGCTGGGTCTGACTGAAGTCGCCTATCAGAACGCACTGGCTTATGCCAAAGACCGCTTGCAGATGCGTTCGCTTTCAGGCGTCAAGGCCAAGGACAAACCGGCTGATCCCATCATCGTGCATCCCGATGTGCGCAAGATGCTGCTCACCGCCAAGGCTTATGCCGAAGGCGGCCGGGCGCTGGCGATCTATTGCACGGTGCTGCTCGACAAGGAGCACTACCACCCCGACGAAAAAGTGCGCAAGGACAGCGGCGAAATCCTGTCGCTGCTGACACCCATCGTCAAAGCCTTCCTGACCGATAACGGGCATATTTCCACCAATGCCTGCATGCAGGTGTTTGGCGGCCATGGCTTCATCAAGGAATGGGGCATGGAGCAGTTTGTGCGCGACAACCGCATCAACATGATTTACGAAGGCACCAACACGATCCAGTCGCTGGACCTGCTGGGCCGCAAGATCCTGGGCAACAACGGCGCTACGCTGAAAAAATTCGGCAAGCTCATCGGTGCGCTGGTGGCAGAAGAAGGCGTCAACGAGAAGATGGCCGAGTTCATCAACCCGCTGGCCTACCTGGCAGACCAGATGACCAAGTTCACAACCGAGCTGGGCTTCAAGGGCTTCCAGAACCCCGACGAAGTGGGCGCTGCGGCCGTGGATTACCTGCGTGTGGCCGGCCATCTGGTGTTTGGCTATTTCTGGGCCCGCATGGCGCAGGTGGCGCTGCGCGAAGTGGCGGCCGGCAATACCGACCCCTTCTACCAGGCCAAGCTGCAGACGGCGCGCTTTTACTTCGCCAAACTTTTCCCTGAAACCGCCACGCTGATGCGCACCGCGCGCAGCGGCAGCAAGGTGTTGATGGATACCGACGCCGCACTGGCCTGATTGCCGGATTTTCCCCAAATTTTGAGCCTTTTGGCATTGGAGCCCTTATGTACCGTGCGCTAGCCGCTATTGTTTTGGGAGCAAGTTGCATCTCCGGTTTTGCCCAGATGACTCCTGTTGGCGTTTGGCGCAACCTGGACGACAAGACCGGTGAGGCGAAAGCCGAGATACGCATTGTTGAAGCCGGTGGTGTGCTCAGCGGCAAGATCGATAAACGTATTGGCAAGGACATCAAGCCCGATGACAGCTGCGACCAGTGCAGCGACGACCGCAAGGACAAACCCATCCTCGGGCTTGAAATCATTCGTGGCGCCAAAAAGGCCGAAGGCAAAGACGTGTGGGAAGGCGGCAAGATTCTGGACCCCGAAAACGGCCGCAATTACAGCCTGCGCATGACGCCCATCGATGCCGGAAAAAAGCTTGAAGTACGGGGCTCGTTCGGCCCCTTTGGGCGAACCCAGACCTGGGTCCGTATGAATTGAAACACCCCGCCTGCGACTCACTGCGTGTAGCCGCATCCCCCCTTGCAGGGGCGACACCTGTGGTCCGGCAAAGCCGGTTCCACGCTGTCACTGGCCAGGGAGTCACGCTGAGCACCGAGGGTGCGCAGCGAACCGAGATAAGTAGTCAATAAGGAACAAAACAGATGTCCCGCTTTCAAGTCAAAAAAGTCGCCGTCCTGGGCGCAGGTGTGATGGGCGCGCAGATTGCTGCGCACCTGGTCAACCTCAAGGTTCCGGTGGTGCTGTTTGATCTGCCTGCAAAAGAAGGTCCGAAAAACGGCATTGTCACCAAGGCTGTTGAAGGACTGAAAAAGCTCAAGCCTGCGCCGCTTGGCGTTCCGGAAGATGCGGCGCTGATCCAGCAAGCCAACTATGAGGAACACATGGATGTTCTCAAGGAGTGCGACCTGATCATCGAGGCGATTGCCGAGCGCATGGACTGGAAGACCGATCTGTACCACAAGATTGCGCCCTTCATCGGTGAAGGAGCCATCGTTGCCAGTAACACCTCTGGCCTGTCGATCACCCAACTCAGCGAAGCACTGCCTGCCTCCATCAAGCCGCGTTTTTGCGGCATCCACTTTTTCAATCCGCCGCGCTACATGACGCTGGTCGAACTGATCAACACGCCGACGACAGAGCCCAGGGTGCTGGACGACCTCGAAGCCTTTGTGACCAGCGGTCTTGGCAAGGGCGTGATTCGCGCGCATGACACGCCCAATTTCGTTGCGAACCGTGTGGGTATCGCCGGCATGCTGGCCACGATCAAGGAGGCCGAGACCTTTGGTTTGAGTTACGACGTGGTCGATGACCTGACAGGCAAGAAGCTGGGCCGCGCGAGCTCAGGCACCTTCCGCACCGCCGACGTGGTGGGCCTGGACACCATGGCGCACGTCATCAAGACGCTGCAGGACAACCTCGGTCCCGGAAAAGTAGAAGACCCGTTTTCTGACATCTACGGCACACCGCCTGTGCTGGCAAAGTTGCTCGAATCGAAAAGCCTGGGCCAGAAAACCGGCGCGGGTTTCTACAAGAAGGTTGGCCGCGACATCCTGCGTCTGGACCCTGAAAGCATGGAGTACGTGCCCGGTGGCGCCAAGGCCAATGAAGTGGTCGGCCGCATGCTCAAAAAACCCGCAGGCGAACGCCTCAGACTTTTGCGCGATGCCGAAGGCGCCGAGCCGCGTTTCCTCTGGGCCATTCTGCGCGACCAGTTTCACTACGCCGCCGTGCACCTTGAGAGCATTGCAGAGACCGCGCGAGATATCGACTTTGCCATGCGCTGGGGCTTCGGTGCCAAGCAGGGACCGTTCGAACTGTGGCAAGAGGCGGGCTGGCTGCAGGTGGCCAACTGGATCAAGGAGGACATTGACGCCGGCAAGGCCATCAGCAAGGCGCCTCTGCCTGATTGGGTGTTCAAGGGCCCAGTGGCTGACGCCGGCGGTGTGCACACGCCGGAGGGCTCGTGGAGTGCTTCTGCGAAGAAATTCATCGCGCGCCGCAAGCTGCCGGTGTATGAGCGCCAGTTCTTCCCCGAAAACGTGCTGGGCGCCAACGCGCCGTCGTTCACCACAGCCGGCACCACGCTGCACGAAGACGACGCGATCCGCCTCTGGACGCTGGATGGTGAGCAGGGCGACGTGGTGATCGCCAGCATCAAGACCAAGATGCACGCCATCGGCCCCGATGTGGTTGAAGGTCTGGCGATGGCGGTGGACCTCGCCGAAAAAAGCTACAAGGGCCTGGTGATCTGGTCCAACGACGAGATGTTCTCGGCCGGTGCCGACCTGCAGGCCATGTTGCCCGCCTTCATGATGGCCGGCGTCTCGGCCGTGGAAGGTGCCGAGGCCGAGATGCAAAACGTGATGCTCAAGCTGCGTTATGCGGCTGTGCCGGTGGTCTCGGCTGTGCGCGGCCTGGCCCTGGGTGGCGGTTGCGAGCTGGCGGTCTATTCGGCCAAACGTGTGGCCGCTATGGAAAGTTACATCGGCCTGGTCGAGGTGGGTGTGGGCCTGGTGCCCGGCGCCGGCGGCCTGACCTACATTGCGCGGCGTGCCGCTGAAAACGCCGCGATGTCCACCAACAAGGACGTGCTGCCTTTCCTGACCGAAGGCTTCACCGCCGCCGCCATGGCCAAGGTCGGCACCAGCGCGATTGAAAGCCGAAAGATCGGTTATCTGCTTGACAGCGACGTGATCGTACCGAACAAGGACGAGCTGCTGTATGTGGCGCTCAACGAGGCGCGCGCGCTGTTCAACTCTGGCTATCGCGCACCGCACCGCCGGCCTTTTCCTGTCGTGGGCCGCAGCGGCCTGGCGACCATCAAGGGCCAACTCGTCAACATGCGTGATGGCGGCTTCATCAGCGCGCACGACTTCCATATCGCCAGCCTGATTGCCAACGTGGTCTGCGGCGGCGACGTCGATGCCGGCTCGCTGGTCACGGAAGAGTATTTGATGACGCTTGAGCGCAAGGCCTTCTGCTCGTTGTTGGAGCATCCGAAAACGCAAGAACGCATTATGGGAATGATGAGCACGGGCAAACCTGTGCGCAACTGATCAAGCTACTGCGGAATCGCCATGCGTCGTTGCAGCCCAAGCCCAATCCTCACGTACCTGAAGTACGTGCCAAGTGTGCTCGGGCGCCCGCGCCTCGCCTGACGATCCCTCGCTACGCTTGCTCAATCACGCACGCTACTTCGCATAAGCAATCAAGTCCATGACGACACTACACAACAACCCCAACCGCCTCGAGCGCCAGCTCGATCGGCTGTCCGACCTGCCGGCGTTTGCGCGCTCTTTCTTCCGTGGCGTGGTGATGCATCGAGCCGTGCCTTTCACCGGCACGGCGGGACTCGACTTCCTGCTGATGACGCCTGCGAAGGTGGAGATCGGTCTCAAAAACGAGAAAAAGGTGCAAAACCACATCGGGGGCATCCATGCCTCGGCGATGAACCTGTTGGCAGAAACAGCCACCGGCATGGTGGTGGGCATGAATGTTCGTGACGACTGCATTCCGCTGGCCAAGGAGTTGAAGATGGCGTTCAAAAAACGCGCGACCGGATCGCTCCGTGCCGTGGCCACCTTGAGCGACGAACAGCGTGCGGCCATGCAGGCCAGTGACAAGGGTGAAGTGACCGTAGCGGTCACCGTGACAGACGAGGCCGGCGTGAACCCGGTGGAATGTGAATTTGTCTGGGCATGGATACCTTCCGGCCCGCGAAAAAATTAAAGAATCAAAGGAACTGACATCATGGCCAAACAAGTCCAGGAAGCCTACATCGTTGCCGCCACGCGCACGCCCATCGGGCGTTCGCACCGCGGTTTTTTCCGCAACACACGTCCCGACGACCTGCTGGTACACGCGCTGCAGGCGGCGCTCGCCCAGGTGCCCACGCTGGACCCGAAGGCCATCGAAGACATCATCTGCGGTTGCGCCATTCCCGAAGGCCCGCAAGGCCTGAACATTGCACGCATAGGCGCGGTGCTGGCCGGTTTGCCGACCAGTGTGGGCGGCATCACCGTCAACCGTTTCTGTGCGTCGGGTTTGAGCGCCATCCAGATGGCGGCTGACCGCATCCGTGTTGGTGAGGCCGACGTGATGATTGCCGCGGGCACTGAAAGCATGAGCATGGTGCCGATGTCGGGCAACTCGCCGTCGCTGTCACCGGCCATGTTCATCAATGACGAAAACATCGGCATCGCCTACGGCATGGGGCTCACCGCCGAAAAAGTGGCGCAGCAATGGAAGGTCTCACGCGAGGCGCAGGACCAGTTTGCCCTGGAGTCGCACCAGAAGGCGATGAAGGCGCAGAAGGATGGCGAGTTCACGGCCGAGATCACGCCGGTGGAAGTGACCGACCGCTCGCCAGATCTGGAGAGCGGTGAAGTCATCAGCAAAGTCCGCACCGTGAGCCTGGACGAAGGTCCGCGCCCCGATACCTCGCTCGAAGGCCTGGCCAAACTCAAGACGGTGTTTGCCGCGCGTGGTTCGGTCACGGCGGGTAACAGCTCGCAGACTTCGGATGGCGCGGGCGCTCTGATCCTGGCCAGCGAAAAAGCGGTGAAGGAACACGGCCTCAAACCGCTCGCGCGATTTGTCAGTTACGCGGCAAAAGGCGTGCCGCCGCACATCATGGGCATAGGTCCGATTGAGGCGATCCCTGCGGCCTTGCGTTATGCCGGTCTCAAGCAGGACGACATCGACTGGTACGAACTGAACGAAGCCTTTGCGGCCCAGTCGCTGGCGGTCATCAACACTCTGGGCCTGAACGCAGCAAAAGTGAACCCGATGGGCGGCGCGATTGCCCTGGGCCACCCACTGGGCGCGACCGGGGCGATCCGCGCGGCAACCGTGATTCATGCGCTGCACCGGCACCAGCTGAAGTACGGCATGGTGACGATGTGTGTGGGGATGGGGCAGGGCGCAGCCGGCATCTTCGAACGCGTTTAGGGCTACTGCGCGGGCGATCTGCGGCGTTGGTCCGGTGCTCCCCATCCTCACGTACCTGAAGTACGCTCCGGTGGGTCCGCGCCGTCCGCCTTGCATCTCATCCCGCTCGCTACGCCCTGATGATTTTCGTGGTTTTTTAGGGGAAAAGTCATGCAAAAGCAGATTCTTGAGTCCGGTTCCCTGCAACTTTCGCTGCGTGTGTATGAGTCGGCCAGTCCGGCCCGTGCCAGCGTGGTGATAGGCGGTGCCATGGGTGTACGCCAGGACTACTACGCGCCATTTGCCGGGTGGCTCTCGGCTCAGGGCTTTCGTGTCACCACCTTTGACTACCGGGGTTCGGGTGACTCCCTGCCCGACACGGCCGATGGCAGCTTGCGCGGCTTCCAGGCTGACCTCATGGATTGGGCCCGCGACTATGAGGCCGTGGTGGATAAGGCCAAAACCGCGCTGCCGGACGCGCCCCTCTACCTGCTCGGGCACAGCCTGGGCGCGCAACTGCCGGGCTTCCTGAAAAACCAGTCCAAGGTGGATGGCCTGGTCAGCATCGCAGCGGGCAGCGGTTACTGGCGCGACAACGCACCGCAGCTCAAACGCATGGTGCTGTACTTCTGGTATGTGCTGGTGCCTGTGGCCACGCGCCTGTTTGGATACTTTCCCGGGCGCAAGCTTAAAAAAGTCGGTGACCTGCCCGCCGGCGTGATGTTGCAGTGGCGCAAATGGTGTCTGAACCCGCAGTACAGCGTGGGCGCCGAGGGCGAGACCGCGCGTCTGGCCTATGCGGCAGCAGACTTTCCGGTACTGGCATTGTCCATCACCGACGATGAGCTGATGACCTGGCGCGGCACACAAAACCTGATCAACCTCTACACCGGCGCCCCGCGCAGTTTTGAGCGGGTCACACCCGCAGATCTGGGCGTCAAACGTATCGGCCATTTCGGATTCTTCCGAGAGCAGTTCAGCCAAAGCCTGTGGCCACGTACTGTTCAAATTCTTGAGCGCATGCATCCGACATACGCGGCAACAGGCGTCACCGGCACGACTGCCTGACCGCGCCCAGAGCGGCATACTTCGCCCATGAGTTCCCACCCTTTTGATTCGGCCATCGAACTGAAGCCCCCAGGTACATGGAAGTTTTCTCGGCCACACCAGCCCCGCTTACGCCAACATGATCGGGCCAGTCGGCGGTGTCACGGTGTCGACGATGGTGTACTGCCATGCCGATGCCGCCCTGTTGCAGCGCACCGGCAGCGCTACCTGCCGGGACAGACCCAGGCCCGGGCTTTTTGCAATGGTTTTTTGGACCAGACCGCGCAATCAGGGGCCGAGGCGGGGCAATGGCTGGCAACGAGAGACCAGGTCAGGTACTACAAAGAATGATCAAGCGGCGGCGCAGCGACGCCCGGACCCACGCGCTGTATCCGCGAACCTGAATGGAAAAATTCTGATGGACAAAGCTGTAGATTTTTACTTCGACGTTGGCAGCCCGGCCGCTTACATAGCCTGGACCCAGATGCCCGATCTCTGCCGGGAAGCCGGCGGCAGCATCGTTTACAAACCCATGCTGCTGGGAGGCGTTTTTCACGCCACGGGCAACCATTCGCCAACCACGGTGCCGGCCAAGGGCAAATACATGCTGGACGATCTGGCGCGTTTCGCGCAGCGTTATGGTGTGCCTTTCGAACACAACCCCTATTTCCCGATCAACACGCTGACACTGATGCGCGCTGCCACCGGCCTGCAAATGCGCGACCCCGCACGTTTTGTCCCGGCGGTGGATGCGATGTACCGCGCCATCTGGGTGGATCGCAAGGACATGAACGATCCGGCGGTGGTGGGTGCGGCGCTGCAAGCTGCCGGGTTCGATCCGCAGGCGCTGCTGGCCCTGGCGGCCGAACCCGAGGTCAAGGATCGGTTGAAAGCCGTGACGCAGGAGGCGGTGGAGCGTGGCGTGTTTGGCGCGCCCACCTTCTTCGTCCATGGGCAGATGCACTGGGGGCAGGACCGCCTCGATTTTGTCAAACAAGCACTGAAAGCAAACACATGAGCAACGACATCCTGATCCACACCGAAGCGGGCGTGATGACCATCACGCTGAACCGGCCCGAGCGCAAGAACTCCATCACTTCGGCGATGTATGGCGCCATGGCCGATGCGCTGGCTGCCGCCCAGGCAGATGTCGCGATCCGGGTCGTGGTGCTGCAAGGGCACGAAACCATTTTCAGCGCCGGTAACGACATCGGCGATTTCCTGAACAAACCGCCCGCCGGGATGGACTCGCCGGTGTTCCGCTTTCTGCGCGGCATCGCGGCCTTTCCCAAGCCGCTGGTGGCGGCTGTCTGTGGTCCGGCGGTGGGGGTGGGTACCACCATGCTGCTGCACTGCGACCTGGTCTATGCAGGTGACAATGCGGCCTTTTCCATGCCTTTTGTCAACCTTGGCCTGTGCCCGGAGGCAGCCTCCAGCCTGCTGCTGCCACAAATGCTGGGTTATCACCGCGCCGCAGAAGCCCTGTTGCTCGGCGAGCCCTTCATGGCCGAGGCGGCACTCGAAGTGGGCCTGGTCAACCGCGTTGTAGCGCCCACCGAGGCCAACAACCTGGCGCAATCGGTGGCAAAAAAACTCGCCGCCAAGCCCATGACCTCGCTGGTCGAGACCAAGCGGCTGATGAAAAAGGGCCAGCAGCAGCTAGTGGCGCAGCAAATGGACGAGGAAGGCGCCAGCTTCGGGCGTATGCTGGGCGAACCAGCGGCGCGCGAAGCTTTCGGCGCCTTCATGGCAAAGCGCAAGCCGGATTTTTCAAAAGTTTAAGCATCAAATAGAACTCTAGCCCTTATTTAACGGGCGTAGACAGCTATCAATTCAGTAGCATCAGGAGGTTGTATGAGTCCAGCTCCGGGTCTCAAAGGCAAGACACTTTTCATCACCGGTGCCTCGCGCGGCATTGGCCTGGCGATAGCCACGCGCGCAGCGGCCGATGGCGCCAACATTGTCATCATCGCCAAAACCACCGATCCCAACCCGAAGTTGCCTGGCACCATTTACAGCGCCGCCGAAGCGGTCAAAGCCGCCGGTGGGCAAGCCCTGCCGCTGGCGGTGGACATCCGCGACGAAGACGCGGTAGCTGCGGCGGTGGCCAAAGCGGTGGAGACCTTTGGCGGCATCGACATCCTGGTCAACAACGCCAGCGCTATCAGCCTGACCGACACCGAACACACGCCCATGAAGCGGTACGACTTGATGAACGGCATCAACGCGCGCGGTACTTACCTGTGCACGCAAGCCTGTCTGGCCGAGCTGAAAAAATCCGCGCAGGCGGGCCGCAACCCTCAGGTGCTGACCATGTCGCCGCCGCTGTCCATGAAGCCGCACTGGTTTGAAAACCACACCGCCTACACCATGGCCAAATACGGCATGAGCATGTGTACCCTGGGGCATGCTGCCGAGTTCAAAAAATACGGCATTGCCGTCAACAGCCTGTGGCCGCGCACCGCGATTGCCACGGCGGCGCTGCAAATGATTCCCGGTGTGGATCTGAAGCTGTGCCGCAAGCCAGAGATCCTGTCCGACGCGGCCTGGTTCATCCTTACCAGTACGGCGTCGAACACGGGCAACTTCTACATCGACGACGAACTGCTTGCTGCGCACGGCGTGACCGAGCTGGACCCCTACGCAGTTACGCCAGGTACCCAAAACTTCATTCCCGATTTTTTCGTAGACTGACGGATACGAATGAGTGATGCGTTTGACCGGGCGCGCCAGCATTTTCTGGAGGGTCTGGCGCATTTTCAGGCGCAGGCCCTGCCCGAGGCCGAACAGTGTTTTGAGTCCGCGCTGGCACTGATGCCGGGACGCCCGTCCACGCTGACAAACCTGGGCGCTACACGCGTCAAACTGGGCAAGGCCGGTACCGCCGTGCCCCTGCTGGAGCAAGCCACAGCCGCCGAACCCGGCAATCTGCAAGCGTGGTCTTACCTGGCGCTGGCCCATGCCGACCTGGGCCAATACGCCCAGGCGCTGGCCTGTTATGACAAAGCGCTGGCACTGCACGACGGTGCTGCGGCCATCTGGCTGCAACATGCGCAGACCCTGGTTCGGCTGGGCCGAGCGGATCGGGCGCTGGCATCGCTGGAGCGCGCGCTGGCGCTCGATGCCACGCTCACCGAAGCCTGGAGCCACAGGGGTACGCTGCTGCGCGAGATGCAACGCCTGGACGAAGCCGCCGCCTGTTTTGACAGGGCCATAACACTGGGCGCAGACCAGCAAGTGCATGGCTACTTCCTCGCGTCGGTACGTGGCGGGGCGGCGCCGCAGCTGGCACCGCGCGCCTATGTCGAGTACCTGTTTGACGACTATGCCGCCGAGTTTCAACAGCACCTGGTGGGGGTCTTGCATTACCGTGCCCACGAGCTGCTGATTCAACGCCTGGCCGATCTTGGTCCGCGCCGCTTCCCTTCGGTGCTGGATTTGGGCTGCGGCACCGGCTTGTGTGGCCCGCTGATCCGGCCGCTGGCTGACCGGGTGGATGGCGTGGACATCTCGCGCGGCATGCTCGACAAGGCGCAGGCGCTGGGCGTCTACACCGCGCTGGTTCATGCTGATGTGGCCGATTATCTGGCGGGCGCGGCACGCAGCGATGATCTGGTGCTGGCAGCCGATGTTTTTATCTATGTCGGCGAACTGGACCAGGTGTTTGCAGGGGTGGCCCGGGTGCTCCGGCCCGGCGGCATCTTTGCTTTCACTGTCGAGCTCGCAGCAGAGGGGCAAGAGCTGCAACTGCGGCCCAGCCTGCGTTACGCACACTCCGAGGCCTATATCCGCCGACTGGCGAGCACGCATGGTTTTGCGGTGCAGATGCTGCATCAAGCGCCGCTGCGCGAAGACCAGCAGCAGCCGGTCCAGGGTTTGTACGTCTACTTGATGGCAGGCTGACACCGCCGGCGGGGTGGGGCCATCGTCAGCTGCCAGTGGCTTTTATTTTTACAAAGCGGCTGCTTGCTAAAAATACCCGGCTTTGTTATGGTTCTGCCTTATGCAGACCCCAACCGCCGATACCACCGCAGCGCGCCGGCCACGTGGCCGACCGCGCAAAACGCTGGATGAGCGCGATGACGGCAACCGACGGGTAGAGCTGGTCAACGCGGCGGCACGCCTTTTTCGCCGCAAGGGATTTGATGCAACAAGCACCCGGGACATCGCCACCGCGGTTGGCATGCACAGCGGCTCGCCGTTTTATCACTTCAAAAGCAAGGGCGCGCTGCTGTATGCAGTGATGGACGAGGGCATGCGCTCAGCCACCTTGCGTCAGACCGCTGCCCTTGAGCAGGCCTGTGCTGCCTTGCCCGATGCAGCGGCCCTTTTACGGGTGCTTGTGCGCAATCATTTCGATATTCTGCTGGGCCCTGGCAGCGACTTTATTCCGGTCATGCTGTACGAGTCGCGCTCCATCACCGCGCGCCAGCGCAGCTCCCTGGCCAAACTGCAAAGCGACTACGAATCGGTCTGGCAGCCGGTGCTGCAGGCGCTGAGCGAACAGGGGCGCCTGGGCTGCCCGGTCAAACTCGCGCGCCTGCTGATTTTTGGCGCCCTGAACTGGTCCGCCCAGTGGTTTGATGCAAAAAAAGGGGCCTCCCTTGACGAGCTGGCCGACGCGGCCGTCGCGCTGTTTATCGGCAACAACCCGAAACCCCCTGGAAGGAGAGTCCGACCATGAGTTACCGATCCATTTTCAGTGCCGAACTGTTTGCCGGCAAGGTGGTGGTCGTGACAGGCGGGGGCTCGGGCATAGGCCGCTGCACGGCGCATGAGCTGGCAGCTCTGGGCGCCCATGTGGTGTTGATCGGGCGCAAGCTCGAGAAGCTGCACGACGTGGCGGGCGAGATTGTGGCCGCCGGTGGCCGCGCCAGTTTTCACCCCTGTGACATCCGGCAAGAAGCGGCGGTGCAGGCCACGGTGGCGGCCATCGTGCTGGCGCATGGCCGTATCGACGGCCTGGTCAACAACGCCGGCGGCCAGTACATTGCACCGCTGGAAAGTATCAGCGCCAAAGGCTGGGAGGCCGTCATCAACACCAACCTGACCGGCGGATTTTTGATGGCGCGTGAGTGTTACCTGCAGGCCATGGCCGGACACGGCGGCAGTATCGTCAACATCGTTGCCGACATCTGGGGCTCGATGCCTTCCATGGGACACAGCGGTGCGGCGCGCGCTGGCATGGTCAGTTTCACCGAGACGGCCTCGGCGGAGTGGGCGCACAGCGGCGTGCGTGTCAATGCGGTGGCGCCGGGGTACATCGCTTCCAGCGGCATGGACCACTACCCGCCTGAAGCTGGCGCCATGTTGCGCGAGATGCGCCACACCGTGCCGCTGGGCCGCTTTGGCACCGAGGCAGAAACTTCGGCAGCGATTGTGTTTTTGCTGAGCCCGGGCGCGAGTTTTATCAGCGGCACGGTGTTACGCGTCGATGGCGCGCGGCCGCAGGTGCGCATGGGCTGGCCCATGCGCCTGCCAAATGCCCAGGCACAGCAGCGTGAGGCGGTCAAACCCTTTGACGGCTTTCATCTGGCCACGACGCCGAAGGTGTTTCAGCCGTGACAGTTTTCCAGTCAGGGTTCAATTCACAGGGCGCGGTGGCCCTTCAGCGCCGCGAAGCCATGCTGGCGCGTATCGCGGCGCTGCGGGCGTTGGAAGACCGCGCAGCCCAGGCCTCGGCCAAATCGAAGCCGGTGTTCGACAAGCGCGGCCAGTTGTTGCCGCGCGAGCGCGTTGCCTTGCTGCTCGACCCGGGCACACCCTATTTGCCGATTTGCGCATTGGCCGGTTTCATGCAGGACAACAAGGACCCCGCGCTGTCAGTGCCCGGCGGGGGCGTCGTTGCGGGTATCGGATTTATCGAAGGCACGCGCTGCATGATCGTTGCCAGTGATTCCGGGATTGAGGCCGGTGCCATCCAGGCCATGGGGCTGGAGAAAATCCTGCGCGTGCAGGAGATCGCGTTACAGAACAAGTTGCCCTTTGTCCACCTGGTTGAAAGCGCTGGGGCCAACCTGATGCGTTACCGGGTTGAGGGTTTTGTCCACGGTGGCGCCCTGTTTCGCAACCTCGCGCGCCTGTCGGCTGCGGGCATTCCAGTCATCACCGTACAGCACGGTTCGGGCACGGCAGGCGGTGCCTACATGCCGGGCCTCAGTGATGTGGTCATCATGGTGCGCAATCGCTCGCGCGCTTTTCTGGCGGGCCCGCCGCTGCTGATGGCGGCGACGGGCGAAGTGGCGACCGAGGAAGAGCTGGGTGGCGCCGAGATGCACACCAGCGTCTCGGGCCTGGGCGAGCAACTGGCTGAGGACGACCGGCAGGCGCTGGGCCTGGCGCGGCAGGTAGTTGGCCGCACATCATGGTCAATTCGGGCTTCAGCCCTTGCCGGACACGCGCAGTCAGCTATTGAATCCATAGCAAACGAGCCCTTGTATGCGGCGGAAGACTTGCTCGGCTTGATGGCCGCTGACTTGCGCCAGCCGGTGGACATGCAGGAGGTCATGGCCCGGCTGGTTGATGGCTCGGATTTCCTGCCCTTCAAGGCCCTGTATGGCGCGGCAACGGTGTGTGTGCAGGCCAGCATGGGCGGCCATGCGGTGGGCATCATCAGCAACAACGGCCCGATTGATGTGGCCGGTGCCAACAAGGCCACACACTTCATCCAGATGTTGTGCCAGCTGGGTCACCCCATCATCTATTTGCAGAACACCACGGGTTACATGGTTGGCAAGGACAGCGAGCAGGGCGGCATGATCAAACACGGCTCCAAGATGATCCAGGCCGTCACCAACGCCACAGTGCCGCAAATCACCATCCAGTGCGGTGCCTCGTTTGGCGCGGGTAACTACGGCATGTGTGGCCGGGGTTACGCACCGCGCTTCCTGTTCAGCTGGCCCAGTGCCAAAACTGCTGTGATGGGCGGCGAGCAGGCGGCGCGCACCATGCAGATCGTGACCGAGGCGGCCATGCTGCGCAAAGGC
Organism: Polaromonas sp.; assembly: GCF_030680935.1. Classification (GTDB taxonomy): domain Bacteria; phylum Pseudomonadota; class Gammaproteobacteria; order Burkholderiales; family Burkholderiaceae_C; genus Polaromonas. The sequence continues at coordinate 32,511 of NZ_JAUXUP010000015.1, forward strand.
ATTGCGGTGGACGCGGCGCAATCGCAGGCGCAGTTTGACAAGATCGTGTCGGTGTTCGAGGCGCAGGCCGACGCCTTCTACACCTCTGGACTGCTGCTGGATGATGGCGTGATTGACCCGCGCGACACCCGGGCCGTGCTGACGCAATGCCTGGCCATGTGCGCCGACGCAGCAACGCGGCAACTGCGGCCCATGCAGTTTGGCGTAGCCCGGATGTGAACCGACTCAGGAGACAAAAAATGCAATACACCCACGAACACCTTGAAATCCAGAAAACCCTCAAGCGTTTTATTGACGCCGAGATCAACCCGCATGTCGATGAGTGGGAGGCCGCCGAGATGTTTCCGGCGCATGAGATATTCAAAAAACTGGGTAATCTGGGCCTGCTGGGCCTGACCAAACCCGAGGAATACGGCGGTGCGGGGCTGGACTACTCCTATGGCGTGGCCATGGCCGAAGCCCTGGGCCACATCGATTGTGGCGGCGTGCCCATGGCGATTGGTGTGCAGACCGACATGTGCACACCGGCGCTGGCACGGTTTGGCAGTGAGGAACTCAAACGCGAGTTCCTGGCCCCGGCCATTGCTGGCGATACGGTAGGCTGTATTGGTGTGAGTGAGCCCGGCGCCGGCAGCGACGTGGCTTCCATCAAAAGCCATGCGCGCAAGGATGGCGACGACTACATCATCAGCGGCCAGAAGATGTGGATCACCAACAGCCTGCAGGCCGACTGGATGTGCATGCTGGTCAACACCGGCGACGGGCCGCAGCACAAGAACAAAAGCCTGGTCATGGTGCCCATGCGCGACAAGGGCAAGCTGCGCAAGGGCATTGAGGTCGGCAAGAAAATCAAAAAAATCGGCATGAACGCCAGCGACACCGGCTTGATTTATTTTGACGAGGTGCGTGTGCCGCAACGCAACCGGATTGGTGCAGAAGGCTCGGGTTTCATGTACCAGATGATGCAGTTTCAGGAGGAGCGGCTTTGGGCCGCAGCCAGCTGCATACAGTCACTGGGCAATTGCATTGACTGGACGGTGGCGTGGGCGCACGAGCGCAAGCTGTTTGGCGCCACGCTGGCCGACCAGCAGTGGGTGCAGTTCAAGCTGGCCGAGATGAAAACCGAGGTCGAGGGCCTGCGAGCCATGACCTACCGCGCCTGCGAGTTGTATGTGCAGGGCCAGGACGTGACCGAACTCGCCTCCATGGCCAAGCTCAAGGCCGGGCGCCTGAACCGGCTGGTGCCCGATACCTGTTTGCAGTTCTGGGGCGGCATGGGCTACACCTGGGAAAACAAGGTGGCACGCATGTTCCGGGATGGCCGACTCGCATCGATTGGCGGCGGTGCCGACGAAGTGATGATGGGCATCATCGCCAAGTACATGGGCCTTGCCAAGAGCAGCAAAAAAGCCGCGGCCTGATGACCCCAGCCATGGCCCCCAAGTTACAGATCACCCGTTCGGGTGAGGTCGAGCATTGGACGCTGCACGATCCCGCCACACGCAACGCGCTGACCGAAGAGCTTGTGGGCGCCTTGCAGCTGGCCTGCGAGCGCGTGAGCGCAGACGCCGCGCTGCGTTTTGTGGTGTTGCAGGGCAGTGACGGCGCCTTTTGTGCCGGCGGCAGCCTGGGCGGTTTTGCCGCCTCTATTGGCCAGGCGCTGCCGGCCGGGCAAACCGATCCGCTGATTGCGATGAATGCGGGCTTTGGCAGCTTGCTGAACAGCCTCAGCGCGCTGCCACAGATCTTGCTGGTGGCCGTGGACGGGCCAGCCATGGGTGGCGGCCTGGGCCTGGTGTGTTGCGGCGATTTTGTGCTGGCTTCTCCGGCTGCGGTGTTTGCCACGCCTGAAGTCACCCTGGGCGTGGTGCCCGCACAGATTGCACCCTTTGTGCACCGGCGGCTGGGTGACCGCCACGCGCGTCAGTTGCTGCTTTCTGGGCAAAAGCTGTCTGCAGAGCAAGCGCTGGGGCTGGGGCTGGTGGACGAAGTTGCAGCTGATTTGCAAGCCGCCGTGGCGCAACGTATCCAGCTGTTGCGCCGCGCAGCACCTGGCGCGGTGGCCCACACCAAGGCTTTGTTTTGTATGCTCAATCAGGCTGCAGCCCAGGACATACAAGCGCAAGCAGCTCTCAAATTCGTAGCGAATTTGCGCAGCCCTGAAGCCGCTGAAGGCTTGGCAGCGTTTGCGCAAAAGCGCAAGCCCGGGTGGGCGGCATGACGGCCACGCCCATTCGCCGCCTCTTGATCGTCAACCGCGGCGAAATAGCCCGTCGCATCATCCGCACCGCGCAGCACATGGGCATGGCGACGGTGGCGGTGTATTCGGATGCTGACGCGCAGGCTCTGCATGTGCATGAAGCCGACGCGGCGGTGGCGCTGGGTGGCAACCAGTCGGCCGACTCCTATTTACGGATCGACAAGCTTCTGGCTGCAGCGAAGAGGGCGGGTGCCGACGCGGTCCACCCCGGCTACGGCTTTCTGAGTGAAAACGCAGACTTTGCCCAGGCCGTTGTGGAAGCGGGGCTGATCTGGGTCGGGCCGCCGCCGGCAGCGATTCGTGCGCTGGGTGACAAGGCCAGTGCCAAGGCGCTGGCCGTGCAACGCGGTGTTCCCTGCCTGCCTGGCTACCAGGGGGCAGACCAGTCCGAAGCGCGATTGATGGCCGAAGCTGAAACACTGGGCTACCCCCTGATGGTCAAGGCCGTGGCAGGCGGGGGCGGGCGCGGCATGCGGCTGGTGCAGGGGCCCACCCAGCTTCTGCCGGCCCTGCAAAGCGCTCGGTCCGAAGCGTTGTCTGCCTTTGGCAACGGGGGCCTGTTGCTGGAGCGCGCGCTCTTGAGCCCGCGTCACGTCGAGCTACAGATCTTTGCCGATGCACATGGCCATTGCATCCACCTGGGCGAGCGTGATTGTTCGGTTCAACGGCGTCATCAAAAGCTGATTGAGGAGTCACCGAGCCCGGCGATGGATGCCGACCTGCGTGAGCGCATGGGAGCCTGCGCGGTCGAGCTTGCGCTGGCAGCAGGTTATGTGGGCGCTGGCACCGTGGAGTTTTTACTCGACGGCGGCGAGTTCTTTTTGATGGAGATGAACACCCGGCTGCAGGTCGAGCACCCGGTCACCGAAGCGGTGACTGGCCTGGACCTGGTCGAGTGGCAGTTGCGCATTGCGCAGGGTGAGGCGCTGCCCCTGCGCCAGGACGAGCTCGTGTTCAGCGGTCACGCCATCGAGGTGCGTTTGTGTGCCGAAGACGACGATTTTTCCCCGCATGCCGGACAGGTTCTTCATTTTGCTGAGCCATTACATGCACGTTTTGACCATGCGCTGCAAGCCGGAGTCAAGGTCACACCTTTCTACGACTCGATGTTAGGCAAGCTGATCGTGCATGGCGCCACGCGGGACCAGGCCATCGATGGTTTGATTGCGGCCCTGGCTGACACCCAGGTGCTGGGCCTGCCGACCAATCGCGCTTTTCTGGCGGCCTGCCTGGCACATCCGGTATTCAGGGCGGGCCAGGCCTTGATTCCTTTCCTGGCCGAGCACGGCGAAACCATCCGCAAGACGCTTCAGGAGCAGAAGTCCCGGGTGCAGTTGCCGGCCGCGCTGGGCCTGCATTTCGCGGGCAGTACGGGTGCTGCCCGGGCCTTGCCTTGTCCGTTTGGCAAGATGCTGCGCCTGTTTCAGGGGGAGCACGAGTTGGCAATCACGGTTCGGGAAATGGGTCATGGCCAACTGGAGGTTCTGTCCGGTTCACAGCAACATTCAGGCGCTTGTACGCGCTCCAGCCCGGGCGCCATGTTTGTCACGGTGGATGGACTCACCCGCGCCGTACAGGCTTGCCAGGCGGCGGATGGTCAATGGCATGTGCAGGTGGGTGCCACCGACCTCTGGCTGACGGACGCGAGCCTGTTACCGCCAGTGGGCGCGGCCTCCAGCAGCCAGACGAAGGAGCTGCGGGCGCCGTTTAATGGCAAGGTGATTGCGATCCACGTCGCCGCCGGCCAGACGGTCCGGCGTGGTGACAGCCTGTTGGTGATTGAATCGATGAAGCTTGAACACGCCTTGTGTGCGACGCGGGATGCCACGGTGACAGAGCTGACCGTGCAAACCGGCCAGCAGATGGCCACTGGGCAGGTCTTGTTGAGGTTTGACCATGGATAAAAACCTTGCCCAACACGCAGCCGATCTCGACGCCTTGGCCGATATTGCGGAGTCGGTCAAACGCTTCGCGCAGCGCGAGATTGCGCCGCATGTGGGGCCATGGGACGATGCCGGCGAATTTCCCCGGGCCTTGTACCGGCAGGCCGCTGAGCTGGGCCTCCTGGCCCTGGGCTACCCGGAAGCGCTCGGTGGCACGCCGGCATCATGGAGATTGCGCAACGCGATGACCGTCGCGCTGTGCCGCTACGGCGGCAGCGGCGGTGTGTTGGCCAGCCTGTTCTCGCACAACATCGGTCTTCCGCCGGTGTTGCACCATGGCTCGCCCCCATTGCAGCAGGCCGTGATTCCGGCGGTGCTGCGCGGCGAAAAAATTGCAGCACTGGCCATCACCGAACCGGGCGCCGGCTCTGATGTGGCGGCCCTGCGCACTACCGCACGGCGCGACGGTGCGGACTATGTGCTTGATGGCGAAAAGGTTTTTATCACCTCGGGCATGCGTGCCGACTACATCACGGTGGCGGTGCGCACCAGCGAAAGCAAAGGGGCGGGTGGCATCTCCATGATTCTGGTTCCGGGCGACAGCCCGGGTCTGAGTCGCCATGCCTTGCAGAAGATGGGATGGTGGTGCTCAGACACGGCGCATTTGCGCTTTGAGGCCGTGCGGGTGCCTGCAACCCATTTGCTTGGTGAGGAGGGTGGCGGCTTCAAGATGATCATGGGGAATTTCAACGGCGAACGCCTGGCGATGTCCGCTGGGGCGCTGGGTTTTGCCCAGGCCTGTTACGACGAGGCGCTGGACTGGGCACGCCAGCGCAAGACCTTTGGCAGCCTGCTGACCGACAAGCAGGTGATCCGGCACAAGCTGGTGGACATGCAGATGCGCATCGCGTCCACCCAGGCGTGGGTGGAGGCGCTGGCGGACCGGGCGGACGCGGGCGAACACGGCGCCGAATGGGTGGCCCAGGTCTGCATGCTGAAGAACCACGCGACGCAGACCATGCAGTTCTGTGCCGACCAGTCGGTGCAAATCCTGGGCGGTATGGGTTTCATGCGTGGTACAAAAAGCGAGCGCATTTACCGCGAGGTCAAGGTCATGATGATAGGCGGCGGCGCCGAGGAAATCATGAAAGACCTGGCTGCACGACAATTGGGCCTATGACCTTGACACCCCCGCTACGCGCCGCAGAGCCCGCAGGGTTCGAGCCCGAATTCATCAACGGCCTGAAAACCCTGTTTGAAGAGAAAATTTCCTTCAACCGCGTATTGGGGCTGAAGATCACCTTGCTCACGCCGGCGCGTGTTGCGGCGCGTATCACGATGACCGATCAACTGGTCGGTCACTACACGCACAACCGCGTTCATGGCGGCGTGATCAGTGCCGGGCTTGACGCCATGGGCGGCTTGGCGGTGATGGCCGCCATAGGAGCGCGCCACATGGACGAGTCACCGCTGCAGCGCCTGCAGCGTTTCAGCAAGCTGGGCACCATCGACCTGCGGGTGGACTACCTGCGCCCCGGTATCAGCGAATATTTTGAGTTGCGCGCCGAAGTCTTGCGCCTGGGCTCACGCGTGGCCAGCACCCGCATGGAGTTTCTCGGTGCCGACGGCAAGTTGCTGTCCACCGGGGCGGGCGCTTACATCGTTTCATGAAAAAAGCCACCCGAAGGTGGCTTTTGATGGACGGTGTATGGGCGCCTATTTGAAGTACTCGGAGACGGGTTTCCATTTACCATCCGTGATTTGCGACAGGCGGGAAGCGTCGCTGCCCAGGCGTTTGGTGGCCGTATAAGTGGCTTGTGCGCTGCCAAACATGTCTGGCGGAACCACCATGGTGTCCATCACCTTGATGAAGCTGTCGGTCGACAGGTTAGGGCCCGCCTTCTGGGCTGCCTTGGCAAAGATGTCGATGATGTTGTAGCCATAAACCGAGAAGACGGTGGGGTCTTCATTGAACTTGGTTTTGTACTTGTTGGCCCAGAAACGGATGGGCTGTGAAGCCTCATCCAGATACGGGTTCTGCACCGTCATGGTGGCATACAGGCCGTTCATGGCCGGGCCACCGAGCTTGTGAATCAGATCGGTGTAGGCCGCGCTGGAGCCCAGGAAGAGGGGGTTGAACCCGGTCTTGCGGGATTCGCCAATGGCGCCAATGGTCTCGCGGATGATGGTGCCGAGCACAACCATCTCGCAGCCCGAAGACTTCATCTTGGCGACCTGTGACGAGAAGTCGGTGGCACCGCGTTTGTATGAGGTCTTTTCAGCGAACTCCATGCCTATGGCTTTCAGGCCGGCCTCGCCGCCGCGCATGACTTCCAGTCCGAACTCGTCGTCCTGGTACATGGTGCAGACCTTCTTGATGTTCTTTTCCTTCACCATTTTTGGCGTGGCATTGCGCATCTGGTCAAAGTAGGTGGCCGCGAAGGAATACTTCAGCTTGTGAAACGGTTCGTACATCTCGCGGGCTGCGGTGATCGGAAAGAAATTGATGACGTTTTTTTCAAACTGCACCGGCATGGCCGCCAGGTTCTGGGCGGTGCCGATGTGGCCGACCATCATGAAAATCTTGTCCTGGTTGACCAGCTTCTGCGCTGCCAGCACGGCCTTCTTCGGGTCGTAGGCCGAGTCTTCCACGATGATCTTCAGCTTGCGGCCATTGATGCCGCCTTGTTCATTGATCTCATCAACGCGCAGCAACATGCCCAGGCGGGCCTGCTTGCCAAAACCCGCGATGGGACCGGACAGGTCCTGGATGGAGCCCAGGGTGATTTCGGTTTTGCTCACGCCTTGCTGGGCCATGGAAATGCCGGAACTGAGTGCCAGGGTAGCCAGTGCCACGGTGGTTTTGAATTTCATTGATGTCTCCTGTAAAACGAAGGTACTTGCGCCCCCGCTATTCTTGTCTTTCGTCCGGTCCTGTCAAGCTGGCGTATTCACTTAGGGGCAGGCCCTGTCATCGCCCCTTGCGGACCAGCAAACACAATGACAAAGGCCGCCCTTGGGCGGCCTTTGTCGCATGCGGGACGCAATCAGGTCTGCTCGTGAATCGCTGGCCTGTTCCTTGAACGGTGTCGCAACGATCCGTCGGGGCCCTTCGTGCGGTGCATCACTGGTCTTTGAGGAATTCCGACTCGATTTTCCACTTGCCATCCTTCTGCATCACCGACTTGAGGCCGGCGAAGGCCACGTAGTCGGAGGTGACGGTCCAGCGGCCGTCCTTGATCTGCGACAGGCGCGTGTAGCGGTTGCCCAGGCGCTTGGTGGGTGAGAAGGTCATCTCCGGTGTGCCAAACATGTCGCGGTTGTACGTGGTGCTGTCCATGGTCTTGATGAACGAATCGGTGGTGAACGCAGGTCCGGTGCGAAACGCCGTCTTGAGGAAGCTGTCAACCGCCGCATAGCCGTAGACCGACATGACCGAAGGTTCTTCGTTGAACTTGGTCTTGTATTTATTCGCCCAGAAGCGCACTGGCTGCTCGGCAGCGTCGAGGTAAGGGTGTTGCGCCGTCATGGTGGCGTACAGGTTGTCCATGAGTTTGCCGCCCAGCCTGGGGATGAGGTCGGTGTACACCGCGCTGGAGCCGACAAAGGCGGGGCTGAAACCGGTCTTGCGGGACTCGGCAATGGCTCCCACCGTCTCGCGGATGACGGTGCCCAGCACCACCAGGTCGCAGCCCGCCGCCTTCATTCTGGCTACCTGCGACGAGAAATCAGTCGCGCCGCGCTTGTAGCTGGTTTTTTCCGCCAGTTCCATGTTGATCGTCTTCAGGCCGGCTTCGCTGCCGCGCAATACTTCCAGCCCGAAGTCATCGTCCTGGTAGAGGATGCAGGGTTTCTTCAGGTTCAGGTCTTTCACCAGGCGCGGCGCGGCGATCCGCATCTGGTCGTAGTACGTGGCGGCACTGGAAAACTTCAGGCGGTGGAAGGGCTCATACATTTCACGCGCTGCGGTGATGGGCAGGAAATTGATGACGTTCTTCTCGAACTGCACGGGCATGGCCGCCATGTTCTGCGACGTGCCGAGGTGGCCGACCATGGCAAAGATGCCGTCCCCCTGCGTCACCAGCTTCTGCGCGCCCAGCACTGCACGCTTGGGGTCGTAGCCGGAGTCTTCAACCAGCAGCTTGAGCTTGCGGCCATGAACGCCGCCCAGTTCGTTGGCCTCGTCGACGCGCATTTGCATGCCCATCCGGATCTGCTTGCCATAGGAGGCGAGTGGACCCGACAGGTCCTGGATGGTGCCGATCGCTATCTCGGTTTTGCTCACGCCGGGGGTGGCGGACTGGGCCCAGGCCGGGGCGCCGCCTGCAGCAAGGACGGCGGCGAGGATGAGTCTGATGTTCATGGGTTGTCTCCAGGATTTTGGGTAGGTGCAAATGAATTCGCAACGAATTGTTTCCTGCGCGGGCCCTTGCTGCCTTGCACCTTGGCGACACAAAAAATGAAAAAGCCGCTTCTGGAAGCGGCTTTAGTCACGTCGGCGACCAGCGTGATCAGGGTTAGACCTGAGTTAGCGATACATCGCTTCGATCGGGGTGGCGTACTTCTTCTCGACCAGCTTGCGTTTGAGTTTCATGGTCGGGGTCAGCTCTTCGTCTTCTGCACTGAGCTGGGTTTCCAGCAGAAAAAACTTCTTGATCTGCTCGACCCGCGCAAACTTCTTGTTGACCCGGTCCATCTCGCTCTGGATCAGTTCCTGCACCGCCGCTGCACGCGTCAGGCTCAGGTAGTTGCTGAAGGGCACATCGTTGTCCTGCGCGTATTTCTCAACATTCTCCTGGTCGATCATCACGATGGCCGTCAGGTAAGGGCGCTTGTCACCAATCACCACCGCGTCGGTAATATAAGGCGAGAATTTCAGTTCATTTTCCAGCTCACTGGGCGTGACGTTTTTGCCACCTGCCGTGATGATGATGTCTTTCATGCGGTCGGTGATGCGAAAGAATCCTTCCTCGTCCATCAGCCCCACGTCGCCCGTGTGCAGCCAGCCGTCGGCGTCTATGGTCTCTGCTGTCTTTTCGGGCAGGTTCAGATAGCCCATGAAAACATTGGGGCCGCGCACCAGAATTTCTCCCGTTGCCGGGTCGAGTTTGACCTCGTTGTAGCCTGCGGCCGGTCCTATGGAGCCCGGCTTGATTCGGCTGGCCGGAACACCGGTGGCCGCACCGCAGGTTTCCGTCATGCCCCACACTTCCAGCATTGGCACGCCCAGCGCCATGTACCACTTGACGAGTTCTGGCGAAATAGGTGCAGCGCCGGTGACGCAAAAACGAGCACGGTGGATACCTATGAGTTTTCTTGCATTGTCCAGCGCGATCCAACGGGCAATCGTGAACTTCAACTTCAGCCAGCCACTGACCGCTTCGCCCGCCATGACCTTGTCGGCGATCTCGGTGCCCACGCCTATACCCCAGGCATACGCGCCCTGCTGCAGCGGGCTTGCCTCCTTGAGTGCAATCATCACGCCGGAGTAAAACTTTTCCCAAACCCGGGGTACAGCAGTGAAAACGGTGGGCGCAATCTCACGTACGTTTTCCGGGATGGTCTCGGGGTTTTCGACAAAGTTGAGTTTGGCGCCGGTGTACATTGCAAAATATTCGCCGCCCATGCGCTCGGCAATGTGGCATAGCGGCAGAAAACACATGCGCTCATCATTCTCATCCTGCGCTACCAGTGTGTTGTAGCCGCGCGCGGTGAACACCAGACCCCGGTGGTTGTGCATCGCGCCTTTGGGCTTGCCCGTGGTGCCCGAGGTGTAGACCAGAATGGCCAGGTCTTCGGGCCTGCAGGCATTGGCGCGTTTTTCAACGGCATCCGGATGCTGCGCGAGGTAGTTGCGGCCCAGTTCGCGCAACGCGGCCAGGCTGATGACATCGGCCTCATCCAGATCGCGCAGACCTTCCATGTCAAATACAACAATCTTGCGCAGGATGGCCAATTGACTGCGCACTTCGAGGGCTTTGTCGAGCTGCTCGTCGTCTTCCACAAACAGGATGGTGGTGCGTGAGTCCTCGCAGAGGTAATGCACTTGCGACGCTGCATCTGTCGGGTAGATGCCATTGGCGACACCACCGCAACTGAGCACAGCCAGATCCGCCAGCACCCACTCAATCACGGTGTTGGAGAGGATGGACGCACATTCGCCGGGCGCAAAGCCCAGGCTGATCAGTCCGGCAGAAATTTCCCGTACCGCTTCACCCGTCTGGTTCCAGCTCCAGCTGCGCCAGATGCCGAGCTTCTTCTGCCGCATCCAGACCTTGTCCTGGCGCTGGTTGACGCCGTTCCAGAACAGGGCGGGAATCGTTTCGCCTTCAAGCACTACGCGGGTTTCAGGCTGGATGTGGGAGAGATCCCAAAGATTGCTCATGTTGCGGCCTGTCTTTTCTCAATTTGCACGGGGGCGGCCTCTCGCCTCCCGGGAGCTGGTGGATTTGTTGGCAAACAGGTGTGGGCTCGCGAAGCCGTTCGCGCTATGTCGGTCCCCACGCTGCGGGGCCCCTCGCCAAGTGCGCTCACGGCTTCATCTCCATGTCTTCTTCTTCTTCCAGCGGCGCTCACTGCGCACGCCGTCTTCCTTCATGCCCAGGTAGAACTCCTTGATGTCTTCCTTTTCCCGCAACCGGGCACAGGTGTCTTCCATCACGATGCGGCCGTTTTCCAGCACGTAGCCGTAGTCGGACGCGTTCAGGGCCATGTTGGCGTTTTGTTCAACCAGCAAGATGGTGGTGCCGCGCTCGCGGTTGATGCGCACCACGATCTCGAAGATTTCCTTGGTCAGCTTGGGGCTGAGGCCCAGGCTGGGCTCGTCCAGCAGGATCAGGTCGGGCGAGGCCATCAAGGCGCGCGAGATCGACAACATCTGCTGCTGGCCGCCCGAGAGCAGGCCCGCATCCTGCAAGGCCCGCTCGCGCAGGATGGGGAAGTAGCCAAACACGGCTTCAATGTCTTTGGCCACGCCATCGCGGTCCTTGCGGGTGTAGGCGCCCATCAGCAGGTTGTCGCGCACGCTGAGCAGCGGGAACACCTCGCGGCCTTCGGGCACATGGCTCAGGCCCTGCTGCACAATGTAGGCCGGATCTTGCGCGGTGATGTTGCCGCCCTTGAACTCGATCGAGCCTTTGCGCGGATCGATGATGCCGGAGATGGTTTTCAAAATGGTGGTTTTGCCCGCGCCGTTGGAGCCCAGCACGGTGGCGATTTCGCCGCGCCGCACCTGCAGGCTGACGCCGCGTATGGCCTTGATCGGTCCGTAAGAGCTCTCGACGTTGAGCAGCTTGAGCACGGGCTGGTCGCTGACCGGAGGAGGTACGGCGCTCATGAGCGGGCCTCCTGGTTGAGATTGACCGGCTGGTGCTGGCGGCGCAGTGACGACACATCATCGACCGAGCCGAGGTAGGCCTCGATCACGCCAGGGTCGTTTTGCACCTCGCGCGGTGTGCCCATGGCGAGGACTTCGCCCTGGTTCATGGCCAGCACCCGGTCAGAGACCTTGGAGACCAGCGTCATGTCGTGCTCCACCATCAGCACAGTGATGCCCAGCTCGTTTTTGATGTCCTGGATCCAGAAAGCCATGTCGTCGGTTTCTTCCACATTCAGGCCCGAGGAGGGCTCGTCTAGCAGCAGCAGCTTCGGTTCAGTGCACAAGGCCCGAGCCAATTCCACCACTTTGCGCACGCCATAGGGCAGGCCGGCAACATAGGAGTCGCGGTGATGCTGCAAGTCCAGGAAGTCGATCACCTCCTCGGCTTTTTCACGCGCCTGAATCTCAGCCTCACGGGTTTTCTGGGTGAAGAAGATTTCGCTCCAAAGCCCGGTTTGCCTGTGGGTGTGCCGGCCTATCAGCAGGTTGTGCAGTACGGTGGCGTGTTCAAACAATTCGATGTTCTGGAAGGTGCGCGCAATGCCCAGCGCGGCGATCTTGTGCGGTGGCTGATCGGTCAGCTTGGCGCCCAGGTAGTCGATCTCGCCGGTGGTGGGCGTGTAGATGCGGCTGATCAGGTTGAACACCGTGGTCTTGCCCGCACCGTTGGGGCCGATCAGGGTGAAGACTTCGCCCTGCTTGACATCAAAGCTGACGTTGTTCACGGCCAGCACGCCGCCAAAACGGACACTGAGGTTTCTTGCGGACAGCAAGGGCTGCCCGGCTGGTTGTAGTGTGGGGCTCATTTCAGACGATCTGATTTCTGGAAGGATTTCTGCCGCTTGAACATGCCTTTTCGGTAAAACGGAAAGGTCTGCAGATAGGTACGCACTTTCAGCCAGCGGCCATACAGGCCCAGGGGTTCAAACAGCACAAAGGCAATCAACACCATGCCATACACCACGCCTTGCAGGCCCGGTGCCTGGCCGATGGCGGCGGGCAGGTAATCCTTGACCAGCGCAATCGCCTGCGGCATCGAGATCAGGAAGATTGCACCCAGAAAGGCGCCGTGCACCGAACCGACGCCGCCGACCACAATCAGCAGCAGCAGCTCTATGGACTGCAGGATGTTGAATTGGTCGGGCGATATGAATTGCAGCTTGTGTGCATACAGGGCGCCGGCGACACCGGCCAGTGCTGCCGACAGCGCAAACGAAAGGGTTTTGTAGCGCGCCAGGTGAATGCCCATGCTTTGCGCGGAAATTTCCGAATCTCGGATAGCCACAAAGGCGCGGCCCGTCGGTGAACGCAGCAGGTTCAGGATGGCCAGCGTAGAGACAACCGCCAGTAGCAGGCAGAGAAAATAGAAGGCTTCGCCGCTGTCCAGCTTCCAGCCGAACATGTCGGGCGCCTTGATGTGGATGCCCGAGTTGCCGCCGGTGACGCTTTCCCAGCGTGCAAAGACCTCCTCGACGATGAAGCCGAAGGAAAGTGTGGCCATGCCGAGATAGATGCCTTTGACGCGCAGTGCCGGCAAGCCAACAACCAGACCCACAGCGGCCGACAGGCCGGCCGCGCAGGCCAGCGCAATCGGAAAGGGCACACCGGCATTGGTCATGACGGCCTGGGTATAGGCGCCGACGCCAAGAAAGGCGGCATGACCCAGCGAGAACAGTCCGGTGAAGCCCGCCAGCAGCATCAGTCCCAGGCCGGCAATCGAATAGATCAGGATGAAGGTCAGCTGGGCCAGCCAGTATTCGGCAAACAGCCAGGGCGCAGCAACCAGCAGCAGCATCAGCGCGCCGTACCAGAAGACATGCCCGCCGTGTTTGGCAAGCTTGATGTCCTGCCCGTAGTCGGTTTTAAATATGAAACGCATGAGGGCTTAGACTTTCTTGCGGAGTTTTTCGCCGAACAAACCGTTGGGCTTGACCATCAGCATGAACAGCACCACCACATAGGCCGCGATGTCCTTGATGCCATCGGGCGCGTAAAAACCGGCCAGCGATTCGACAATGCCGATGATCAGGCCGCCGACAATGGCACCGGGCAAGCTGCCGAAGCCGCCAACCACCGCGGCCGGGAAGGCCTTCAAGCCGATGAAACCCATGTTGGCGTGTACAAAAGTAATGGGCGCGAGCAGCAGTCCAGCGACCGCTGCTACGGCTGCGGCCAGACCCCAGACAAGCCCATTGATGCGTTTGACCGGAATACCCATGTAGTAGGCGGCCAGCTGGTTCTGCGATGACGCCTGCATGGCAATGCCCAGCTTGCTGTACTTGAACGCCGCAAACAGCACGAGGCACAATGCAGCGGTGCTGCCGATGACGGCCATTTTTTCGACATTGAGCACCAGCGCGCCGACGTTCCAGATCTGGTCCTTGTAGGGCACGGGCAGGGTGTGGGTTTCGGTGCCTATGCCGGGGATCATGGTGATCAGGCCGCGTGCCGTGTAGCCGACACCGATGGTCAGCATCACAATGGAAAACGCGGGTTGACCGAGGATGGGCCGTATCACCAGCCGCTCCAGCAGCACGCCGAACAGGGCCATCCCGGCAATCGAGCTGAGGATGGCCAGCCAGTAGGGAAAGCCCAGCATGGTCATGCAGGCCAGTCCGCCGAAAGCGCCCAGCATCATCAGCTCACCCTGCGCGAAGCTGACCGTCTCGGTGGCCTTGTAGATGAGCACAAAACCCAGCGCGATCAGCCCGTAAATACAGCCCTGCGCTGAGCCGTCGATGATCAATTGCAATATCTGCACTTTTACTCCACAATAAATTTTTACAAAGCAGGTGCTTGGTAAAAATAAACGAATTGCCGGAAGGCGGGCCGAGCCGCAACTTTTTTCCGCTTTGAATTTGACGGGGTTGATCATGAGCTGGATTCAATGAAAAAATCAATCCGGATTGGTGCCGGGTTGGGTTTCTACGGAGACGCATGGGAACCGGTGCTGGCAAGCATTGAGCGTGGAGGTGTTCAGTACATCGCGAGTGACCACCTCGCCGAGCTCACGCTGGCGATCTTGCAGAAGGACCTGCAGCGTGATGTTTCCCTCGGCTACGCTAGGGACGTGGTGCCCATGCTCATGCGTTTGTGGCCGGCCATGGCGCAGCGAAAAGTACGCTTCATCTGCAACGCCGGAGGCCTCAATCCGGCCGGTGCGGCAGCCGCTGTTCGCGACGCTTTTGCGGCAAAAGGATGGACTGCGCGCGTCGCCGTTGTGACAGGAGACGAGGTTTTAAAGCAGCTCTCTGACCTGGCACCGGCACATATGTTTAACGGCGCTTCATTTGATTCGGTGTGCGAGCGCATGGTGTTTGCAAATGCCTATCTTGGCGCGCGCCCCATCGTTTCTGCACTGCAGCAGGGCGCAGATATCGTGATCACCGGGCGTGTGGCCGATGCGGCCCTATTTCTCGCGCCGCTGGTGCATGAGTTCGACTGGAACCTGGGTGACAGTGCGGATCCTGCGACACCCGCCGACCTGAATCGTCTGGCCCAGGGCCTGGCTGTCGGGCACCTGCTCGAGTGTTCGGGTCAGGGCAGCGGCGGCAACTTTGGCAGCCTGCAGGCCTGGAAAGATATTCCCGATCTGGCCCACATCGGTTATCCGATTGCCGAGGTCAGTGAAGACGGCAGCGCCGTCATCACCAAGGCGCCGGGCACCGGTGGCCGCATCAACTTCGACACCGTGCGCCAGCAACTGCTGTACGAGGTGCATAACCCCCACGCCTATGCCTCCCCCGATGTGATGCTGGACCTGTCCACCATCCTCCTCGAAGACCTGGGCCAGGACAGGGTGCGCATGACGGGCGCGACGGGCCACGCGCGCCCTGAGCAACTCAAGGTCGTGGGTGGCTATCGCGACGGCTTCAAGGCCGAGGTGACCTGGGGCTTCAGCTGGCCTGACGCGTACGACAAGGCGCTGGCGGCAGTACAGATGGTGAAGGCGCAGCTGGCCGACAAGGCGGTGCCGCACGAGGCGTTGTTTGTCGAATTTCCGGGGCTCAACTCGGCGCATGGCGCGCTGGCGCCCCTGCCTGATACCGCCGGGCTGGCAGACCTCAACGAAGTGTGGGTGCGCATGGTGCTGCGCACGAACGATAAAAAAGCCGCTGACGGTTTTGGCCGCCTGTTTCCGTGGATGGGGCTCAGCGGCCCGGCTTACACCTGCGGTTTTCACGGCTTGCACAACACCAGCGAATTGCTCGGCATCTGGCCGGCGCTGATAGACCGCAGCCTCGTCGAGCCAAACACGCGCGTGGAGCTGCTACAGACATGAACACACCCGCACAGAAAATACAGCTTGCCCGGCTGGCCCATGCGCGCAGCGGCGACAAGGCCGACTGGGTGGACTTCGGCCTGTTTGCCTGGAACGAAACTGGATATGCCGTCCTGGCCCGCGAGGTCACGGTCGAGCGTGTGCAAGCCCACTTTGCCCCCTGGCTGCCGGGCCGGGTCGAATGCTGGACCTTGCCGAACATTCTGGCGATCAAACTGGTGTTGCATGACGCGCTGCAGGGCGGCGGTGCGCGCAACCTGCGGCTGGACAACCTGGGCAAGTCCATGGCGGCGGCGCTGCTGCGCATGGAGATCAATGTCAACGACTATGAACTCGCCGCCTGCCTGGCGGCGCCCCGTGTTGGCTGGTGGGGAGACAAACCATGAGTATTCATGTTGAAAAAAATGGGGAGGTCACGGTCATCACGCTGGACCGCCCCGACGTGCGCAATGCAGTGGACAGCGACCATGCGCGTGAACTCTACGAAGCTTTTCTGGCCTTTGATACCGATGACAGCGCGAAGGTAGCGGTGTTCCATGGCGCGAACGGACATTTCTGTGCCGGCTGGGATTTGCAGTTCGGCGCAAAGCTGCTGCGCGAAGCGCAGGGCGGCGATGCCGGGGTGTTTGCGGACCTGGAATTCCAGGCAGAGGACAAACAGCCAGCCGGTCCCATGGGCCCCTCCCGGCTGCTGCTGTCCAAACCGGTGATTGCCGCCGTCAGCGGCGCAGCCGTCGCCGGCGGCATGGAGCTGGCGCTGTGGTGCGACATGCGGGTGATGGAGGAAGACGCCTACTTCGGCGTGTATTGCCGCCGCTTCGGTGTGCCGCTGATCGACGGCGGCACGGTGCGCTTGCCGCGCCTGATCGGTATGGGCCATGCGATGGATTTGATCCTGACCGGTCGCAAGGTTGAGTCGGCGGAAGCTTTGCAGATGGGGCTGTGCAACCGGGTGGTGCCGCGCGGCACAGCGCGCGAGGCGGCGCTGGCATTGGCGCGGCAACTCTCGACTTTTCCGCAGAAAACCATGCTGGCGGATCGCCAGAGTGTTTACACGCAGTGGCACCTGCCCTTGCCGCAGGCGCTCAAGCAGGAGTGGGACCGCGGCCGGGAATGTATTGCCGAGGGCCTGCAGGGCGCCGCGCGTTTTGCCGGCGGGCAGGGCCGGCACGGCAAGTTTTAGTTGGAAGAAGGCCTCCAGCCCATACCAGACGAGCGTGATCAGCTATCAAAAGCAGAGCGGATTTACTGCGGACGTGGCAGCGAGGACGGCGGCACCGGCCGTGGCTGGCCGGCGTCGTCAATCGCCACATAGGTCACGCTGGCCTCGGTCACCTTGATGTAGCGCCCCTGGGAGCGGAAGCGCTCGGCATAGACCTCGACCTTGACCGTCATGGAGGTGCGGCCAATCCGCGTGAGCTGTGAATAAAAAGACAGGATGTCGCCAACCCGCACGGGTTGCTTGAAGATGAACTCGTTGACCGCCACCGTGGCCATGCGCCCATCGGCATACCGAGCCGGAATCACCGAGCCGGCCAGGTCCACCTGGGCCATGACCCATCCGCCAAAAATATCGCCGTTGGCATTGCAGTCTGCCGGCATCGGGATCACCTTGAGCACCAGCTCCTTGTCCAGGGGCAGCGTGACGCTCAAAGGGTCATGGGCAAGGTCGGTTTGGGTGGACATAGGCACAATCGGTGATGGAAAATTAAAACAACAGGACAATTGTCTCCGATGCGCTCCTATGCCCCCGCCGCCGAAGCACCGCCAGCCCCCGGCGCAACCCCCGCCCCCGACATAAACCGCTCCGACTGGGCCACGCTCCAGCGCCTGTTTCCCTACCTCTGGGACTACAAATGGCGCGTGCTGGCTGCCCTGAGCTTCATGGTCGGCGCCAAGGTTGCCAATGTCGGTGTGCCGCTGCTGCTGAAAAACCTTGTCGATGCGATGAGCTTCAAACCAGGCGACGTGCAAATCGTGCTGGTGGTGCCGGCCGCCTTGCTGGTGGGGTACGGCCTGCTGCGCCTGTCCACCTCCTTGTTCACCGAGCTGCGCGAGCTGGTGTTTGCCAAGGCCACCGAAGGCGCGGCGCGCCGCATCTCGCTGGAGGTGTTCCGGCATCTGCATGCGCTGAGCCTGCGTTTTCACCTGGAGCGCCAGACCGGCGGCATGACGCGCGACATCGAACGCGGCACTCGCGGCGTGCACTCGCTGATTTCGTATTCGCTGTACAGCATCATCCCGACGTTGATCGAAGTCACGCTGGTGCTGACGCTGCTGGCGGTCAAGTTCGACGTCTGGTTTGCCGGCATCACCATCATTGCGCTGGTGTTCTACATCACCTTCACTGTCACGGTGACAGAGTGGCGCACCAAGTTCCGCAAGGAGATGAACGAGCTCGACTCCACGGCGCACAGCCGGGCCATCGACTCGCTACTGAATTACGAAACCGTCAAGTACTTCAACAACGAAGACTTTGAAGCGAAACGCTACGACGAGAACCTGCTGCGTTACCGCCGCGCTGCGGTCAAGAGCCAGACCACACTGAGCATGCTCAACACCGGCCAGCAACTGATCATTGCTGCCGGCCTGGTGGCCATGCTCTGGCGCGCCACGCAGGGCGTGGTGGACGGCCGCATGACACTGGGCGACCTGGTCATGGTCAATGCCTTCATGATCCAGCTCTACATTCCGCTGGGTTTTCTGGGCGTGTTGTACCGCGAGATCAAGCAAAGCCTGACCGACCTGTCCAAAATGTTCACCCTGATGGAAAAGGAGCGCGAAATCGCCGACCAGCCCGGCGCACAGCCCCTGAGTCTGCAGGCCTCGCCAGCGCTGCGGTTTGAAAATGTCAGCTTTGCCTACGAGCCGTCACGGCCCATCCTGCACAACATCAGCTTCGAGATTCCGCCCGGTAAAACCGTCGCGGTGGTGGGCTCGTCCGGAGCCGGCAAGTCCACGCTGGCGCGGCTGCTGTTCCGTTTCTACGACGTCCAGCAGGGTCGCATCACGGTGGCCGGCCAGGACATCAAGCAGGTGACCCAGGCCAGCGTGCGCCAGGCGATAGGCATCGTGCCGCAAGATACGGTGCTGTTCAACGACACGGTGGAATACAACATCGCCTACGGCCAGCCCGGCGCCAGCCGCGCCCAGGTGGAAGAAGCCGCGCGCGCTGCGCGCATCCATGACTTCATCAGTTCCACCCCTGCCGGCTACGGCACCATGGTCGGCGAGCGCGGGCTGAAACTGTCCGGCGGCGAAAAGCAGCGCGTGGCGATTGCACGCACCCTGCTGAAGAACCCGCCCATCATGATTTTTGACGAGGCGACCTCGGCGCTGGACTCTGCCAACGAACGCGCGATCCAGGCGGAACTTCGCAGCATTGCTGAGAACAAAACCACGCTGGTGATCGCGCACCGCCTGTCCACGGTGGTGGATGCCCATGAAATCCTGGTGATGGAAGCCGGCCAGATCATCGAGCGCGGCACCCACGCCGAGTTGCTGGCGTTGGGGCAGCGTTATGCGGCGATGTGGGCGTTGCAGCAAAGCGCCGAATAAATTGAGAATGTTTCAGCGCTCCAGCCCAATCAGAGTTTGCGCGAGCAGCTCCTTATTTGATAGCGGGTGGGGTACGTGCTGGCGGTTCCAGTCTGCGGGATTCCCATACACCGGCCATCGCCGTCTCCTCGCATAATTGCCCCATGGAAACCAAATGGCTGGAAGATTTCGTCAGTCTCGCTGAAACGCGCAGTTTCAGCCGTTCGGCGACGCTGCGCCACGTGACGCAGCCAGCATTTTCGCGGCGCATCCAGGCGCTTGAGGCCTGGGCCGGCACCGACCTGGTGGACCGCAGCTCCTACCCGACGCGCCTGACGCCGGCTGGTGAAACCCTGTACAGCCAGTCGCTGGAGATGCTGCAGGGCCTGCAATCGACACGCGCCATGCTGCGCGGCCACAACTCGGCCGGGCAGGATGTGATCGAGTTTGCGGTCCCGCATTCACTGGCCTTCACTTTCTTTCCGGCCTGGGTCACCAGCCTGCGCGAGAAGTTCGGCCCCATCAAGAGCCGTCTGATTGCCCTCAATGTCCATGATGCGGTGATGCGCCTGGTCGAGGGCAGTTGCGATCTGCTGATTGCCTACCACCATGACTCCCAGCCCTTCCAGCTCGACGCCGACCGCTACGAGATGATCAGCCTCGGCCAGGAGGTGCTGGCGCCTTTCGTCAAGGCCGATGCGGACGGTGCGCCGCTGTACCGCCTGCCCGGCCGCGCTGGCCAGCCGCTGCCTTATCTTGGTTACGCGCCCGGCGCCTATCTGGGCCGGGTGGTGGACCTGATCCTCAAGCAGTCCAGCACCGCCATCCACCTGGACCGGGTGTATGAGACCGATATGGCAGAGGGTCTCAAGGCGATGGCTCTGGAAGGACACGGCATTGCGTTTCTTCCGTTCAGCGCGGTCAAGAAAGAGCTGAGGGCCAAAAAACTGGTGAGCGCGGGTGAGGGGCTGGAGATGACGATGGATGTGCGCGTGTACCGCGAACGACCCGCCGGCAAAGACGTCGCCAAAAGCCCGGCTCAGGCCTTGTGGCAGTTTCTTGAAAGCCAGTCGCTAGCCAGGCCGCCTGCCAAATCACGTTCGTGAATCGGGGGCTCAGGAGGCGCTCTAAGTAGCAACCCTGATCGGTTATAAAAAAAATGCATGAACCAGCGCGTTATCAGCATTGGCTTTTCATACGCCATAAATTTACAGTCCGTTTCGTTCTGCGAAGCGGACGGTGACTGTCTGACGGGGCCTGCCAAGGGTTTCCGAAGGGCTGGCACAAAGACTGCTTAGCTGACAACTCTGTTGCGCCGATTTGAACGCTGGCACTATCTTGGGGAATGCTTTTTGCTGGATCTGCTTTTTGCCTTCACGCACTGCGGCTTTACCCGCATGCTGTCGGCCATGGTCAGCTACAGCGCGTTCTTGTACATACCAGTCAGTCGGCTGGCGCGTTGAGGGCTGGGGTAAACCTTGGGCATTCGCCCATGGCCTGCTCCTTAGAATGTCATCATCAACTATTTCATCAACTGAAGGAAATTTCATGAAACTCAAACTTGCCGCACTGACCATTGCTGTCCTCGCGACCAGCGGCGCTTTTGCCCAGGCCAACGACACCCTCGCCAAAGTCAAGGCTTCCGGCGTGATCACCATGGGTGTTCGCGACTCTTCTGGCGCTTTGTCCTATACCCTGGGTGACGGCAAGTACACCGGCTACCACGTCGAGGTCTGCAACCGTGTCATTGCCAACGTCGAAAAGGCGGTTGGCCGCAAGCTTGAAGTCAAATACCAGTCGGTGACTTCGCAAAACCGTATTCCCCTCGTCCAGAACGGTACCGTGGATATTGAGTGTGGTTCCACCACCAACAACGCCACCCGCCAGAAAGACGTGTCTTTCCTGCCGACCACCTTTGTTGAAGAAGTCCGTATCGCTGTCAAGGCCAACTCCGGCATCACCAGCATTGCCCAGCTCAACGGCAAAAACGTGGCAACCACCACCGGCACGACTTCGGTCCAGACACTGCGTAAAAACGAGCGCGCTACCGGCGTTGACTTCAAGGAAGTGTTTGGCAAAGACCACTCTGACAGCTTTTTGCTGCTGGAGTCCGGCCGGGCTGATGCCTTTGTGATGGACGGCTCCATTCTTGCCGGCAACATTGCGACTGCAAAAAACCCCGCTGACTTCAAAATTGTCGGTGAAGTGCTCAGCGTGGAACCGATTGCCATCATGATCCGCAAGGATGACCCGGCATTCAAGAAAATCGGCGCTGACACCGTGGCTGACCTGATCAAGTCCGGCGACATGGCCAAACTGTGGGACAAGTGGTTCATGCAGCCGATTCCTCCAAAAAACACCCGCGTTGGGCTGGCTGTCAGCGAGAGCACCAAGGCCGCATGGGCCACTCCGAATGACAAGCCCATGGAAGACTACGCCAAGAAGTAATCCGGGTCAGAGCTAAATCGCAAACCCCGTCGGTAACTTTCTGGCGGGGTTTGTTGTTTGTCAGGGGACTGGTTCAGCGTTTCCCGGACACCCTGGGTTGCAGGGCAACAGGCGATCAATTGAAAATATTTCTTGGCGGGAGTAGATATGAACTGGGATTGGCGGGTTTTTCTAAACGACGACGGCAGCGGACGCACTTACCTGGAGTGGATGTTTGACGCCTGGGGCTGGACCCTGGCCGTCGCCGGTGCGTCGTGGGTCGTGGCCATGGTGGTAGGGGTGCTTTTCGGTACGCTGCGCACCCTGCCCAACAGCCCCTGGCTGGTTCGCCTGGCCAACGCCTGGGTAGAGCTGTTCCGCAACATCCCCCTGCTGGTACAGATTTTCATCTGGTATTTTGTGGTGCCAAAAATGTTTCCGGCGATGAAAGATCTGCCGAGTTTTGTGCTGGTGGTTTTTGCGCTTGGGTTTTTTACCTCGGCCCGTATTGCCGAACAGGTCAGGGCGGGCGTGCAGTCGCTGCCCCGGGGCCAACGCTACGCCGGCATGGCCATGGGGTTTACCACCGCGCAGACCTACCGCTATGTGATTTTGCCCATGGCTTTCCGGATCATTGTTCCGCCGCTTACCAGCGAATCGATGAATCTGCTTAAAAATTCATCGGTGGCATTCGCCGTGTCGATTGCCGAGCTGACCATGTTTGCAATGCAGGCCCAGGAAGAAACCTCGCGCGGCATCGAGATTTATCTGGCGGTCACTGCCGCCTATGCGGTGTCTGCGTTCGCCGTCAACCGGGTGTTTGCCTTCATCGAAAAGAAGGTCCAGATCCCCGGCTATGTCATGGCCGGCGCAGCTGGTGGAGGGCACTGACATGTTTGGACTCGACCTGAGCTTTTTCAACTGGGACATCATCTCCAAGTTCGTCATCAAGGGATTTTTCTTCAGCATCCAGCTGACGATTGTGGCCACCATAGGCGGCATTATTTTTGGCACCATCCTGGCGCTGATGCGCTTGTCGGGCAAAAAAATCCTGGTGGTGCCAGCCACCATCTATGTCAATGGAATGCGATCGGTGCCGCTGGTGATGGTGATTTTGTGGTTCTTCCTGCTGGTGCCAGCCGGGTTTTACGCGCTGATCCCCGGGGGCAGCAACTACCGTGCTGAAATTTCGGCCGTCATCACTTTCGTGGCTTTTGAGGCTGCCTACTTCAGTGAGATCATGCGGGCCGGCATTCAGTCGATCTCGCGCGGGCAGGTCAATGCGGGGCGCGCGCTGGGCATGACTTACGCGCAGAACATGAAGCTCATTGTTTTACCGCAGGCCTTCAGAAACATGGTGCCCATCTTGCTCACGCAGACGATCATTCTGTTTCAGGACACCTCTCTGGTGTATGCGATTGGCGCCTATGACCTTCTCAAGGGTTTCAGCACTGCGGGCAAAATTTACGGCCGAACGGAAGAGGCCTACCTGCTGGCCGCAGTGGTTTATTTTGTGATGTGCTTCGGTTTGTCCTACATGGTCAAACGCCTGCAGAACAAAATTGCCATCATTCGGTGAATTTCTCAAACCATGAGAAGACAAGCTAAAAAGCGGATCAAGAGCGAAGACTGGAGAACATGATGATTGAGATGAAAGACGTTTCCAAGTGGTACGGCACGGTTCAGGTGCTCAACAACTGCAGCACCCACATCAAGAAGGGTGAAGTGGTGGTGGTCTGCGGGCCGTCGGGTTCCGGCAAATCCACATTGATCAAGGTCATCAACGCCCTGGAGCCCTTCCAGAAGGGCGAGATTTTTGTCGATGGCCAGGCCGTGCACGACCCCAAGACCGACCTGCCCAAGCTGCGCTCACGCGTCGGCATGGTGTTCCAGAACTTCGAGCTGTTTCCGCATTTGAGCGTTACCGAAAACCTCACCCTGGCACAGGTCAAGGTGTTGGGGCGCAGCCAGGAAGAGGCCAAAACACACGGCCTCAAATATCTGGACCGTGTCGGCCTGATGCTGCACAAGGACAAGTTCCCTGGCCAGTTGTCCGGCGGTCAGCAGCAGCGTGTGGCGATTGCCCGCGCGCTCAGCATGGACCCGATTGCCATGCTGTTCGACGAGCCGACTTCGGCGCTCGATCCGGAGATGGTGGGTGAGGTGCTCGACTGCATGATGGGCCTGGCGACCGATGGCATGACCATGATGGTGGTCACCCATGAGATGGGTTTTGCCAAGAAGGTCGGCAGCCGCGTCATCTTCATGGACGTGGGCGGCAAGATTCTGGAAGACTGCTCGAAAGACGAGTTTTTCATGCATCCGGAAAATCGCCAGGATCGGACCAAGGATTTTCTCAACAAGATCCTGGCGCACTAGGCGCTGCCGCGCGGCGCTACTGCGCGGGCGTATCGCTGCGGTGCGGGTCCCACAGGCCATCCCCACGTACCCAAAGTACTGAGCTGCCGCTACTGCGCGGGCGCACTGCGTCGTTGCAGCCCAAGGAAAATCCTCACGACCCTTGAGGTCGCTCCGGTTTCCCTCGGGCGCCCGCGCCTCGCATTGCATCCCGCTCGCTACGCGCCGGGATCGGGGCGGATATAGGGATAGGGCCTTGAGATTTGGGACAATGGCGCCATGACCCAAATCACCATCACCCGCCCCGACGACTGGCACCTGCATGTGCGCGACGGCGACGCCTTGCACACCGTCGTGCCGCACACGGCAGCTCAGTTTGGCCGGGCCATCATCATGCCCAACTTGCGTCCACCCGTCACCACAGCCGCGCAGGCCGTGGCTTACCGCCAGCGCATCCAGGCCGCGGTGCCGGCCGGCGTGGCCTTTGAGCCCTTGATGACGCTGTACCTGACCGACAACTTGCCGCCCGACGAGATCAAACGGGCCAAAGATGCGGGTGTGGTCGCTGCCAAGCTGTACCCTGCCGGCGCCACCACCAACAGCGATGCCGGCGTGACCGATCTGCGCAAGACTTACAAAACACTGGAAGCGATGCAGCGCGAAGGCCTGCTGCTGCTGGTGCACGGCGAGGTGACCTCGCCCGATATCGACCTGTTTGACCGCGAGGCGGTGTTCATCGACACCCAGCTGATTCCGCTGCGGCGCGATTTCCCCGAGCTGAAAATTGTCTTTGAGCACATCACCACCAAAGAGGCGGCGCAGTACGTGTATCAGGCCGACCGTTTCACAGGGGCCACCGTCACCGCGCACCACTTGCTGTACAACCGCAACGCGATTTTTACCGGTGGCGTCCGGCCGCATTATTACTGCCTGCCAGTGCTCAAGCGCGAAACCCACCGTCTCGCGCTGGTGGCAGCCGCAACCGGCGACAACCCGCGTTTTTTCCTGGGTACCGACAGCGCGCCACACCCCGCCCATCTCAAGGAACACGCGACAGGCTGCGCGGGCTGCTACACCGCGCATGCGGCGATGGAGCTGTACGCCGAGGCCTTTGATTCTGTGGGTTCAATTGACAAGCTGGAGGCGTTTGCCAGCTTTAATGGCGCTGACTTCTACGGCCTGCCGCGCAACACCGGCACGATCACCCTGAAGAAAGAAAGCTGGACGCCGCCCGAGAGTTTTGCATTTGGCGAGGCTCAGTTGAAGCCGCTGCGAAGTGGTGAGACATTGCCCTGGAAAATGCTTGCCGGGAGGCCCTGATGGAACGCAAACCGCGCGTCGCGCTGCTGATTGACGCCGACAATTCGCCGGCCTCCAAGATCGATTTGATCCTCAACGAGTTGTCCACCTTTGGCGAGACGAATATCCGCCGCGCCTACGGCAACTGGAAAAAAAGCGAGCTCAAGGGCTGGGAAGAAGCCCTGCATGAACACGCGATCCGCCCGATGCAGCAGTTTGACTACAGCAAGGGCAAAAACGCCAGCGACATGGCCATGGTGATTGACGCACTGGAGCTGCTGTATACCGACCGGCCCGATGCTTTTGGCATTGTGTCGTCCGACGCCGACTTCACCCCGCTGGTGATGCACCTGCGTGCCAAGGGTGCTGCGGTGTATGGTTTTGGCGCGCAGAAAACCCCCGAGCCTTTTGTCAACGCCTGCTCGCGCTTTTTGTACCTGGACAAGCTGCGGCCCATGGCGGCGGTGGACGCCCCGGCAGGCGCCCGCGAAGACGCCGAAGCGGTCGCCGCTGCGCCGCTGCGAGCAACGCCAGCGCAACTCAAGCAGGACGCCAAACTTGTCATGCTGCTGCGCAACGCGGTGCAGGCCGCTGCAGACGACGAGGGCTGGGCGCGCGTGGGTGCGGTGGGCACACAAATCGCCAACCAGGCCTCGTTTGACCATCGCAACTACGGCTATGCCACCCTGACCAAGTTGCTGGTGGCCACCCAGCTCTTTGAAATAGCAGACGAAGGCAAGTCCACCGTGATGGTGCGCGACAAAAGACAGGCCCGGCCCGCCGCCAGAAACGGATGAACGCTGGCGCGCCGTTTTCTGCGCTACCTATCGCCTGGAGCCAGCCCTGGTTGGAGCCCTGGCGTGAAACCGGCCAATGCGTGGCACAAAACATCGCAGGCGGTGCCCCGATTCATGATGCGCTGAACCAGCAGCAGGCTGGCGTCCCGCGCTTTGTGCCACAAAGCGCCTTGCCGCCGGGGCACGCCTATGAACAGTTCATTTCCGAAACAGGTGCTGTCCCTACCCGCAACAACCTGCACGACTTTTTCAACGGCCTGTGCTGGCTGCGCTTTCCTGAAACCAAGAAAAAACTCAACCAGCTGCAAGCATCAGAAATTGCCAGTGCGGGTGTTACCCCTCTGCGCGGGCCGGTGCGCGATGCGCTGACGGTGTTTGACGAAAATGCGGCTTTCCTGCAGGCGCCGCAACCGCTTTGGGATGCCCTGCTGGCGCGCGACTGGCTGCGCTTGTTTGTGGACCTGCGGCCGCTGTGGCAGCAGGCGCAGCTGGTGCTCTTTGGCCACGCGTTGCTGGAGAAGCTGCTTGATCCACGAAAAACGATCACAGCCCATGTGTACCGAGCGCAACCAGCTATGAATTCGATAGCGAAACTGGACGCCTGGGTGGCGCAAGACTTAAGCGCTGGCAAGCTGGCCGGCAAGCCATTTACCCCTTTGCCCGTGTTGGGTGTTCCGGGCTGGTGCGCCGAAAACGAGAACTTTTCCTTTTATGATGATTCCTCTGTTTTCAGGCCGCGCAGCGCAGGAGCCCGCAGAAAAACCCGTGTAGTGGGCTGTGGTGAGACTTGATTTGGACTGAATTTGCCCCATTTTCTGCAGGAGCAGCCCGATTTTCGGCTGGCTTTTTTTAATGTCGACCTCTACGGAGCATCCATGAAACGTATTTTTCTGTTCGTCATGACCAACCTTGCAGTGGTGGTGGTGCTGGGCATCGTCGCCAGCTTGCTGGGTGTCAATCGTTACCTGACACCGCAGGGCCTGAACCTGGGCATGCTGCTCGGTTTTGCCGCCGTCATCGGTTTTGGTGGCGCCATTATTTCCCTCTTGATCAGCAAGCCCGTCGCCAAGTGGAGCTCGGGCGTGCGTGTCATCAACGAGCCGCAAAACGCCGACGAAGCCTGGATTGTCCAGACCGTTCAAAAGCTGGCGACCGAAGCCGGTATCGGTATGCCGGAGGTCGGTATTTTTGAGGGTGCGCCCAACGCCTTTGCCACCGGTGCTTTTAAAAACTCGGCGCTGGTGGCGGTGTCTACCGGCTTGCTGCAGGGCATGACGCGCGAAGAGATTGAAGCCGTGCTGGGCCACGAGATCGCCCACATCGCCAATGGCGACATGGTCACCATGACGCTGATTCAGGGCGTGATGAACACTTTTGTGGTGTTCCTCAGCCGCGTGATTGGTTATGCGGTGGACAGCTTTTTGCGCCGTGGCAGCGACAACAACTCCGGCCCCGGCATTGGTTACTGGGTCACCACCATCGTGCTGGACATCGTACT
The DNA here is from genome assembly GCF_030680935.1 of Polaromonas sp. Taxonomy (GTDB): domain Bacteria; phylum Pseudomonadota; class Gammaproteobacteria; order Burkholderiales; family Burkholderiaceae_C; genus Polaromonas. The sequence goes on from NZ_JAUXUP010000015.1 coordinate 60,230, forward strand.
CGGGTTTGCAGCCGCCATCGTGGTGGCCTGGTTCTCACGGCACCGCGAGTTTCGCGCCGATGCCGGTGCGGCGCAGCTGATGGGGCGCAAGCAGCCCATGATCAACGCGCTGGCCCGCCTGGGCGGCATGGTGCCCGGTGAGTTGCCAAAAAGCGTGGCGGCCTTCGGAATTGCCGGCGGCATAGGCAAGCTGTTCAGCACGCACCCGCCGATTGAAGAGCGTATTGCCGCGCTGCAAAACGCACAACCCGGCCAGGTCTGAGCTGGCCGGGCCACAAACTGAAAAAGCCGCTGCTGCTGCAGCGGCTTTTTTTAGGGTCGGGCGCCGCTCGCAGTGATGCTGAGCGCCACCGCCTCGGCCACCTCAATGCCGTCCACACCGGCCGACAAAATGCCGCCCGCGTAGCTGGCGCCTTCACCCGCCGGGTACAGCCCTTTTACATTGATACTCTGAAAATCGTCGCCGCGCGTGATGCGCAGCGGTGACGAGGTGCGGGTCTCCACCCCGGTCAGCACCGCGTCAAACATGTCAAAACCCTTGATCTTCTTGCCAAACACCGGCAGGGCCTCCCGCATCGCGGTGATGGCGTAGGCGGGTAGCGCGCTGGCCAGGTCGGTCATCAACACGCCGGGTTTGTAGGAGGGCTCTACGCTGCCTAGCTGCGTGGAAGCATTGCCCGCCACAAAGTCCCCGACCAGCTGGCCAGGCGCGTGGTAGTTGCTGCCGCCCAGCGTGAAGGCATGTGACTCCAGCGCGCGCTGAAAGTGGATGCCCGCCAGCGGACCGCCCGGATAGTCGGCTGGGGTGATGCCCACCACAATGCCGGCGTTGGCATTGCGCTCGTTGCGCGAATATTGGCTCATGCCGTTGGTCACCACACGGCCCTCTTCCGAAGTGGCCGCCACCACCGTACCGCCCGGGCACATGCAAAAGCTGTAGACAGAACGGCCATTGGCTGCGTGGTGCACCAGCTTGTAGTCGGCAGCGCCCAGCAGCGGGTGACCGGCGTGCTGGCCCAGCCGCGCGCGGTCAATCAGGCCCTGCGGGTGTTCGATGCGAAAGCCGACTGAAAATGGCTTGGCCTCCATATACACGCCGCGTTCATGCAGCATGGCGAAGGTGTCGCGTGCACTGTGGCCGGGTGCCAGCACCACATGGTCGGTACGAAGCTCGTAGCTTGTGCCATCGGCCAGGTTCTGCACTGTCAGGCCCCTGAGCTGGCCGTTTTCTATCAGCACATCGCTCAGGCGCTGCTCAAAACGGATCTCACCTCCCATGGCAATGATCTGCTCGCGCATGTGTTCCACCACCTTGACCAGCTTGAAGGTGCCTATATGGGGCTTGCTGACCAGCAAAATTTCGTCGGGTGCGCCGGCTTTGACAAACTCTGTCATCACCTTGCGGCCCAGGAAACGCGGGTCCTTGATCTGGCTCCATAACTTGCCGTCGGAAAAGGTGCCGGCGCCGCCTTCGCCAAACTGCACGTTCGACTCGGGATTCAGCACACTTTTGCGCCACAGGCCCCAGGTGTCTTTGGTGCGTTCACGCACCTTTTTGCCACGCTCCAGCACGATGGGATGCAAACCCATCTGCGCCAGCAGCAAGGCCGCAAAAATGCCGCAGGGGCCGAAGCCGACGACTACCGGACGCAGCGCCGGGGCCTGAGCGGCGCTGGCGACCAGGTGGTAGCTTTGATCAGGGGCGGGGCGAATATGCGGGTTGTCGTCAAACTTTGCCAGCAGGCTGGCCTCCAGCGCGGGGCTGGCCACCTCTACATCGGCGATGTAAACCAGCAGCAGCTTTTGCTTGCGCGCGTCGTAACTGCGTTTGTAGACGGTGTGGCTTTGCAGGTCGGCGCGCGTGATGCCCAGTGTGGCGGCAATCAGCGCGGGCAGGGCGTCTGCGGGGTGGTCAAGCGGGAGCTTGAGCTCGGTCAGGCGAATCATGGCGGGTGTACCTCGTGGATCTGTATTTCGGATCTGTGAAGCATTTTAGGTCACTGGCCCATATGGGGCTTGCGCAACCAGCTATCAAATAAGTAGCAGACGAATTGCCGGGATAATAGACCCCGTGAAGCACGCCAGACTGCCGCTGGTGCAAGGGTGGAAACACCGCACTGGAGGAAGGTCCGGACTGCACAGGGCAGCGTAGCAGCTAACGGCTGTCCACCGTGAGGTGAGGATCAGAGCTACAGAGACGAGCCGGTTAAGTCCGGGTGAAACGAGCAATCTCTACGCGCAGCAATACCAAGTAGGCACACGTTGACGGGGCCCCCGGAGTGTGCGGGTAGGTAGCACCGAGCCGTCTGGCGACAGACGGCCCAGATTAATGGCAGTCACGGGGCGGTAACCGCAAGGAAGTCGTTCCGCACAAAATCCGGCCTATCGGCGGGCTTCACACTTATTCAGCTTGCTTGAAGATCGACAAATCAAGCGGCCGCACGGCTCCCATCCAGATCGCATGGTCGCGGTGGTCGGCAAGGTCGTCACCCGTCAGCGGATGGGTGAATATCACCAACCCCTCCCGGTTCAGCGCCAGCCAGGTGATGACTTCACCCGCTATCGCCGCATCAAAGGCCAGCTGACAACTCCAGTCCGGGTGAGGGCCCACAGGCTGCTGATGAATACGCCCCATTTGCAAGGGAAAGCGCCGCGCTGCCGCTTCACACAGGCTGCGCGCTTTTTCCAGGCTGCTGGCGTCAAAGTACACATGGGCATGAAAACCCGTGACCGGCGCTTGTGGGGTGATGCTTGCGGTGTTCATCAGGCTGAAAATCCTGCTGACTGGATTCTCTCCACATGCGCCAGCAGCGACCGTTTGGCCACCGGCCAGATGCGTGGGTCCACATCGTCGTAGGCGAGTTTGACCCAGTCGTCCATCGATCCATCCGGTTGCGCCTGCATCACGCCAATGATTTTGGCTTCGCGTTTCAGGCGGTGCGCCTTGAGCTGGGCAATCGCGGTTTTGGCTTCGCCAATCACGTAGCCGTGGGCCGGCGCGATGAAGCTGATGCCGTGTTCGTCGCAGGCGGCGCTGAGGCCGTCCAGCGACTCCAGGTAGGCGTTCATGTTGCCGTCGGGCGGGTCCACCACGGTGGTGCTGCCGTTGAGGATGTGGTCGCCGCTGAACAAAATACCGTCTTCCACCAGCACCAGGCACAGGTGGTTGGCGGCGTGGCCGGGGGTGTGAATCACCTTCAATGTGTGAGTTATTTTGGCCTCTGGCCCTTGTCCCGCAAGCGTGAGCAGCTCCTGATTTGATAGCGACCGGTCGGGCGCAAACTGGCTGGCGGCTCGGGCTGTGGGTGCCGAGGGCAGGCCCAGAATCGGTGGGGGTGTGCCACACATCGCCTGCAGCGGTTTGGCGCCCGGCGAGTGGTCGGCGTGTGAGTGGGTGCACACAATCATGCGGATGTTGCCGCCCGCTGCGCGCCACAGGCGTTGCAGGTGGTCGCTGTCCGCCGGGCCGGGGTCGATCGCGATGTAGCCGGTGTTCGGGTCGCCGACCAGGTAGCTGTTGGTGCCGGGGCCGGTCATCACGCCGGGGTTGGGTGCGGTCAGGCGCATCAGGTTTTTCAGCAGCGCCGCGGGTTGCGCCGTCTGCCAGTCGAGTGCGTGCACCATCTGCCCGTCGGGGCTGGTCAGCGCGAGTTCGCCATACGGTGCTTCATGCTCCATGTAGCGTGCTTCGGCCCCTTCCAGAAAACCGGCGCGCGGGCAGGATGTCCACAGCGGCTGTTCTGAAGCGGCGCAGGCCTGCAGCACGGCATCCACGGTTTTGAAATGCTGCAGGCGCTGCAGCGTGCGTATGGTCGGGAAGATGATAAAAAAGCCGCCGGCTTCATGCCGCGCCAGCGCGTCGGCCGGCCGCACCCAGCAGGGTTCAAACTGCTCGGCTTCGTCGGCCACCGGCTCCTGGCCCTCGGGCATGCGCGCCACCAGAAAAGGCACATCAAAGCGGCGTGGCAGATCCCGGTCGGTGACCCAGTGCGCCAGCACAAACACCTGGTCGCCGGCCAGTACCAGGCCTTGGTCGCGGCACTGCGCGGCAAACGGCGCCTTGCGGTCCAGCGCCGCGATGTCGGCGGTGGTCGCATGGCTGCCGTCGGCATGACGGGCCAGCAGCACGCCGAGTTCTTCAAAACTTTCGCGGATGGCGGCAATCGCCTGTGTCAGGTGCAAATCGCTCTGGCTGGCGCGGCGCGTGGACTGCGCATGCGCCGCACTGTCGGCTGCATCGATGCCGCCGCCGGGGAAGACATAGGCGCCCGGCGCAAAACTGGCTGTCATGGAGCGCCGCGTCATCAGCACCTCGATGCCTTGCGGGCTGTCGCGCAGAAGCAGCACGGTGGCCGCAGGGCGGGTGGGCGCGGGTTCGCGCTGCGGGTACAGGAGTTGGGAGGGTCGGACCATGGGCTGATTTTGCGCGAAGCGCGGAGGGACGTGGGGGTGTGATGCGAATGGTTGGCATGCTAAGTATTAACCGCAATGGCGGTTTGACTGGCTCCTGCCGATACTGGCGACTACTTCATTCGCAGGATCACCCCACCATGAAACACTGGATCTCCCGAACCGCCCTGGCCGTCACGGCCGCCGCGCTGTGCGCCACCTCGATGAGTGCCATGGCCCAGGCCTGGCCCGCCAAACAGCCGATCAAGTTTGTCGCTGTGTTCCCGCCTGGCGGCTCGGTCGATCAGGTGGCCCGCATCCTGGCAGTGCCGTTGTCGCAGCAACTGGGGCAGAACATCATTGTGGAGAACAAGGGCGGCGCGTCCGGTTCCATTGGTACCGCGGCCGTGGCAACGGCGCCGGCCGACGGCTATACCTTCGCGGTGGTGTTCGACACCCACGGCGTCAACCCCAGCCTGATTCCCGGCATGCCCTTCGACACCCGCAAGGACCTGGCCCCGGTCATGGTCATCGGCACCTCGGCCATGGTGCTCGCCACCTTCGCGGCATCCGAGTACAAAACCTTTGGTGATGTGGTGGCCGCCGCCAAAGCGAAGAAGAATGTCAACTACGGCAGCATTGGCTCCGGCAGCCTGGGCCACCTGGCCATGTCGCTGCTCTCCAAAAGCGGCGGTATCGACTGGCAACACGTGCCCTACAAGGGCGGCGGCCCGCTGATGAGCGACGCCGTCGCCGGCCATGTGCCGCTGGCCATCGGCTCGGTGTTTGTCACCAAACCGCACATCGACAGCGGCCGCCTGCGCCCGCTGGCCGTGACGACCAGCAAACGCGCGCCCGAACTGCCGAATGTGCCGACCGTGGCCGAAAGTGGTTTTGCTGGCTTCGACGCACCGGCCTGGTGGGCCATCCTGGCACCGGCCAAAACCCCGCCCGAGGTCATCAAGCGCATGAACGAGGAAATCAACAAGGCGCTGAAAAACCCGGAGATCGCGAACAAGCTCAGCGCGCAAGGCATCGACATCCTGGGCGGCACGCCCGACGCGGCGCGTGTCTTCATCGACAAACAGATCGACACCTGGGCCAAGGTGGTGAAGGACAACGGGATCAAGGCGGATTGAACCTCGCTGCTGGATGATGGAAGGGCCTGCGGGCCCTTTTTTGTTTGGGCTGTACGCCACTGAAGGACGTCTCAGCTTTGCCGATGTGGCGCGGATGCTGCATGGCGTGCCCCGGCCATGCCGTGAGATGAAAAAGCGGGCCGGTTGCACGCCGACTCTGTCGGTTTGAAGGCTATAGTGGCGCAAGAAATGCGCTTGCGCGTCTGGTCTGGTGGCCGGGCAGAAGTCAAACAGGGCCGGCGACTTTCAAATTCAATATACCTGCGCATAGATACAGTGTATTGACGTAACTTTATGAATTCAAACGCATTTTTCAATTTTCAGGCGCCACGTTATCTGACTGGCCGCCATGTTATCCGGCAGTTTCGCGGGATATATCAAAGTTAGACCTCATGCTGAAAGCCTCTCTTGGAACCCTTGCCGGAGCTCTCCTTGTTGGATGTAGTGTCGGCGCCTTGCGGCCAGTTGATTCAGGTGAAACACGCCGTATGGAGCCGCCGCACTTAATAGTTCAGGTTTGCCTCCGCTCAGACCCCTCTAGAAAGACTATAGGCTTTCAAACCGTGAAGAGTGACTCGGTGGGAGGCGGAGGCCAAACAGTCACGGGGACAAGCGGGACGGGGCAGCCAATTTTCGAAACCTATACTGCGCCCCTCTCTGAGTTGAAGGCTTTGCTCGTGACACTGCAACGGCCAGCTCACTACGTGTTTCAGCCGCCAGGCGATGCAACTCTTGCGACATGGTCTCAGTGGCAGGCCCCTAGTGCTGTGGCGAGAGATGGGAACTGGGGTGTTGGAGTAGGGATGGTGAATGGCGTACGACCAAACCTAGCCCCTGTCGGTGACGTAGATGCCCCAATGATTCGCTATCGCCTGATGTTCTTTTCAGACTATTTACTGGGCGTGCGGCGGCGTGCGAGCGCGGGGCCGGACGCGGACATCACCCCATGCTGATGCCGCGGTCTAACCCGTCGGCCCACGCGGAGCCGCAACTAGAGGAAGCGGCTTCGCCGCAAGTGTTGCGACCCGGTAGCCTCCAACGTTAGAGCGCAATGTCCGCTTGGTTGCTCCTCGTTCTCACCTGCGCCTGCGCGGCGCTGGCAATCGACGCCTTCCGAATGGGTGAGCCATTGCGTGAGACACCGTGGCGCTTCTGGCCTACGGAATGGAAAAAGGGCCAAGGCCACCTTACCCTCGCGCAACAGGACGAACTGCAGCGCCAATCCAGCGCGAGTCATTGGTCATTTCTTGGTTTGGGCTGGTTGGCGTGGTGTTTCTCCCTAATGACCGTTCTCCTTGCGGTTCTCACGGTGAGAGCCTTCGCGTCATGAGGG
>NZ_JAUXUP010000019.1 GCF_030680935.1 Polaromonas sp.
TGGGCCAGAAGTACGCGCCGGAAGACATCGGCTCGGTGCTGAGTTACCGCGAGGCGCTCGACGGACAGATTCTTGAGGAAGGCATCAGCGAAGCCGGCGCGCTGGCCAGCTGGACGGCGGCTGCCACCAGCTACAGCGTGCACGGGCTGGCGATGTTGCCCTTTTATATCTATTACTCGATGTTCGGCTTCCAGCGTGTCGGCGACCAGATCTGGGCCGCGGCTGATCAACGCGCACGCGGCTTTTTGCTGGGCGCCACTTCAGGCCGCACCACGCTCGGCGGCGAGGGCCTGCAACACCAGGACGGCACCAGTCACCTGGTGGCAGCAACGATTCCCAACTGCAAGGCCTACGACCCGGCCTTTGCCTGCGAGCTGGCGGTCATCATCGACCAGGGCGTACGCGAGATGATGGTGGAACAGCAGGACGTTTTTTATTACGTCACGCTGATGAACGAGAACTATGCCCAGCCGGACCTGCGGCCCGGCGCAGAAGCAGACATCCTCCGGGGATGCTATCAATTCAGTAGCTATTCACGCACGCTGGATAAGGGCCAGAGCCCTAAAAGGCTTGAAAGAATCACGCTGATGGGCTCTGGCGCGATATTGACCGAGGTGATCAAGGCGGCAGAGCAACTGGCAGCACAAGGCATTGAAGCCACCGTTTTCAGCGTCACCAGCTGGAGCGAACTTGCGCGCGACGGTGCCGCCTGCCAGCGGCGTGCGCTGGCCGGTGAAGCCGCGACGGAGACCTTCATCGCGCAGCAACTCAACTCCAGCGAAGGCCCCATCATCGCGGCCACCGACTACGTGCGCGCAGTGCCGGAAAGCATCCGCGCCTTCCTGCCGCCCGAACGCAGCTACCTGACGTTGGGCACCGACGGTTTCGGCCGCAGCGATACACGGGCCGCGCTGCGCGGATTCTTTGGCGTCGATGCCGCCAGCATTGTCAAGGCAGCGCGGCACCAGCTCGCATCGCAGTAGTCGGGCAAACAAACAAAAGCCCCCAAGCGGCGCAAACCGTGAGGCCTGCCTGAAATCATTTGGGCAACAGCACCTTGTCCACCACGTGAATCACGCCGTTGGACTGGTACACGTCGGCGATCGTGACTGTGGCCGAGCCACCTTTTTCATCACTCACCATCACTTTGCCGCCTGCGGCCTTGGCCGTCAGCGTGCCGCCCGCCACGGTTTTCAGCATGGCAGAGCCTTTGCCGTCGGCAATCGCCTTGGTCAATGCTGCGGCATCCATCTTGCCCGCCACCACGTGGTAGGTCAGGATGCCGCTCAACATGCCCTTGTTTTCAGGCTTGAGCAGGGTGTCCACGGTGCCGGCTGGCAAGGCGGCAAAAGCAGCGTTGGTCGGTGCAAACACGGTGAAAGGACCGGCGCTTTTCAGGGTATCAACCAGGCCCGCAGCCTTGACGGCGGCGACCAGGGTGGTGTGGTCTTTGGAGTTGACGGCGTTGTCAATGATGTCTTTGGAAGCCAGCATGGGCGCGCCACCCACCATCACCTGTGCGAAGGAAGATGCCGCGGCGACGGACATCGCAATAGCCAGGCCGATGGAGGCCAGTTTGTGTTTCGTTTGCATGGGAGTACCTTTGGTGAAGTTGAACAATGGGCGGGCATCCAGAATGGGATGTCAGCCGCCAACTTCAATACGGGGTGTGCACAGCACTGGATTCACCCACTCAAAAGACTCGGGTATCGAGATGTTTCCTCAAGCTGCTGCGCGCAACCAGTCGTGTATCGCCTGCGGGTAGAGCAGGTGCTCCTGCGCCTGCACACGTGCGGCCAGCGTGTCCGCGCTGTCGCCCGGCAACACCGGCACGGCCGCCTGCGCCAGCAGGGGCCCGTGGTCCAGCTCGGCGGTGACCTGGTGCACGGTGCAACCGGCCTCTGCACAGCCTGCATCAATCGCGCGCTGATGCGTGTGCAGGCCGGGAAAAGCCGGCAGCAGCGAAGGGTGAATGTTGATCAGCCGCCCTGCATAGTGCTGCACAAAACCCGGCGTGAGAATACGCATGAATCCGGCCAGCACCACCAGCGCCGGCTGGTAACTGTCAATCTGTTGCATCAGTGCAGTATCAAAAGCCTCGCGCGAGTCAAAACTCTGGTGGTCCAGCACGCCCGTGATCACACCCATAGCCTGCGCAACCTGCAGTCCAGCGGCATGTGGGCGGTTGCTGATCACCGCCGCAATACGCGCGCCGAAGGCGCCCTGCCAGTCCTGTTCCTGCGCCGCACGCACAATCGCCGCCATGTTGGAGCCGGCACCAGAGATCAGGATGACAATGTTATTTGGCTTGCTGGACATCATGGCTCCGCATTATCGCGACTCGCCCTGCTGCGGCGGCCTGGCCAGCGCAAACAGCAACAGTGACACCGCCGCCATACCAACCAGCAGCCAGATCAGGCCGCTGTAACCACCCAGATCCAGCAACACCCAGGCGGTCAGGAAGGGTGCGGCGGCGCGGGTGCACAACGCAATGCCGGACATCGCACCACTGATGCGCCCTACGTGTTCGCGGCCATAAAAATCGGGCACGATGTTGCTGCGCACAATCGTGATCAAGCCATTGGCCACACCAAACAGCACGGCAAACAGCACCAGCACCAGCGCTTGCTGGCCCACTGCAAAAATCACCAGGGCCAGCGGAAACAGCGCCAGCACCACCAGCCCCAGCACCCGGTGGTTCAGGCCCCGGCCCAGCCACAAAAACGCAAAACGCCCGGCCACCTGCGCAGGCCCGAACCAGACCATGACGGCCACCGCTTCGGTCTGCGATAACCCGCGCGACTCAAAGGCGGGCATCAGGTGCGCCCAGACGGTGGACAACGCAAAGGTGTACAGCGTGAAGGTGGCTGTCAGCAGCCAGAAGGTCCGGCCTTGCATGGCCTGTCGAAGCGTCGCCTGGTCCTGCGCGACTTCCACCGGTGCCTCGCCGGGTATCAGCGGCCGCTTCCAGGCACCGCGCAGTACCCATGCGTGCAGTGGCGCCACCAGCAGCAGGGCCAGCGCCATCACCAGCAAGGCCGGGCGCCACCCCAGGCGGGCCTGCAGCCAGGCCACCGCCGGAAACGACAGCGTGCTGGCAAAACCGCCGACCAGCGTGATGGTGGTGATGCCCTGGCGGTAGCGATCGGGAAAGCGTTTGGTGATCTCCATGAAGGCCGGCTCATACAGCGTCATCGCCATGGCAAGCCCCAGCAGCGCCCAGGCGGCGTAAAGCAGTGGCAGGCTGTGCGCCTGCGACCAGAGCACGCAACCGACAGCGCCCAGCAGCGCACCACCGCTGAGCACCGCACGCCCGCGCCCCCGGTCAATCGCCGCGCCCACTGCATAGGTCGCCAGGCCCCAGACCATCAGACCCAGGGTGAACGCCCCCATGATGTCCGGCTGGCTCCAACCCATGTCGCGCTGCATGGGCAGCACAAACGAGGAAAAGCCGTAATACATGATGGCCCAGACAAGAATCTGGCCGACACTGAGGGCGCTGATGATGGTGCGGTACGAAGGCAAGATGTACTGATTATCCCGGCCCGGCCAGCCATCGATTCGCGCCCGTGTTCTGCAAAGTGGAATCGCTCGCTATTTGTCCCAACTGGGACATAAAATTCCGAACGACCGTGCTAAAAACGCCGGAGTTACTGGAAACGATGGAGACACGACCCTCATGGACTTAGCTTTCACGCCTGAAGAACAGAAATTCCGCGAAGACATACGCGCGTGGGTAGGTGCCAACCTGCCAGCCGATATTTCGCACAAAGTGCACAACGCCTTGCGCCTGTCGCGCGACGACATGCAGCGCTGGGCCAAAATCCTCGGCAAAAAAGGCTGGCTCGGTCATGGCTGGCCCAAAGAGTTTGGCGGCCCCGGCTGGAACGCGGTGCAAAAACACCTGTTTGAAGAAGAGTGCGCACTCGCTGGTGCACCGCGTGTCGTGCCTTTCGGCCCGGTGATGGTGGCGCCGGTGATCATGGCTTTTGGCAGCGCCGAGCAGCAGCAGCGCTTTCTGCCCGGCATTGCCAGCGGCGAAGTATGGTGGAGCCAGGGTTACAGCGAGCCGGGCTCAGGCTCGGACCTGGCGTCGGTGAAATGCCGCGCCGAGCGTGTGGGTGACAAATACATCGTCAACGGCCAGAAAACCTGGACCACGCTGGGCCAGTACGGTGAGTGGATTTTCTGCCTGGTGCGCACCAGCACCGAAGGCAAGCCGCAAACCGGCATCAGCTTCCTGCTGATCGACATGAAGTCACCCGGTGTCACCGTGCGCCCGATTGTGCTGATGGACGGCGAGGCCGAGGTCAATGAGGTCTGGTTCGACAATGTCGAAGTGCCGGCCAACAACCTGGTGGGCGAAGAAAACAAGGGCTGGACTTACGCCAAACACCTGCTCAGCCACGAACGCACCAACATCGCTGACGTGAACCGGGCCAAGCGCGAGCTGGAGCGGCTCAAGCGTATCGCCAAGGCCGAAGGTGTGTACGACGATGCCCGCTTTCGCGACGAAATAGCCAAGCTCGAAGTCGATGTGGTGGCGCTGGAAATGCTGGTGCTGCGTGTACTCTCGGCCGAAAAATCGGGCAAAAACTCGCTGGACATCGCCGGTCTGCTGAAAATCCGCGGCAGCGAAATCCAGCAGCGCTACAGCGAACTCATGATGCTGGCCGCCGGCCCCTTCAGCCTGCCCTTTATAGAAGAAGCCATGGAAGCCGGCTGGCAAGGCGACTTCCCTGGCGGCGTGACCGCCAATGCGCCGCTGGCCTCCACCTATTTCAACCTGCGCAAGACCACGATTTACGGCGGCTCCAATGAGGTGCAGCGCAATATCGTCTCCCAATTCGTGCTCGGCTGACCAGAAGGAACAACAACATGGATTTCGATTTCACAGACGACCAGGAACAGTTGCGCGACGCGGTCCGCAAATGGGTGGACAAGGGTTATGACTTCGAGCGCCGTCGCGGCATCGCCAAAGCCGGCGGTTTCTCGCGCGAAGCCTACGGCCAGCTCGCCGAACTCGGCCTGTGCGGCCTCTACATTCCGGAAGCCAATGACGGCATGGGCATGGGCCCGGTTGAAGGCATGGTGGTGATGGAAGAGCTGGGCCGCGGCATCGTGGCCGAGCCCCTGGCGCAGGCGTTGATCGCTGGAGCCGTCTTGGCCGGCTACGCGCCAGACGCGGTCAAAGCCGACTGGCTGCCAAAAATCGCCAGCGGCGAAGCGCTGGTGGTGTTGGCCTCGCAGGAGCGCAAGGCCCGCTACAAACTTGATGTTTGCGAAGCAAAAGCGACTTCAGCCCCCGCCGGCTGGACCGTGTCTGCTACGAAAACCGTAGTGTCCGCCGGTGACCAGGCCGACGCTTTCATTGTCCCGGCGCTGGCCAACGGCGAGATCGCGGTGTTCCTGGTGGAACGCACGGCCGCCGGTGTCACCACACGCGGCTACGGCACACAGGACGGCGGCCGCGCTGCCGACGTGGTGCTGAAGGACACGCCGGCCACGCTGATCACCCTGGACGGCCTCACGGCACTGGAACATGCGGTGGACATCGGTATTGCCGCCACCTGCGCCGAAGCCGTCGGCGTGATGGACAAAACCCTGGCCATCACCGTCGAGTACATGAACACACGCAAGCAGTTTGGCGTGGTTATCAGCAGCTTCCAGGCCCTGCGGCACCGTGTGGCCGACATGAAGATGCAGCTGGAGCTGGCCCGCTCCATGAGTTATTACGCCTCGCTCAAACTCAACGCCCCAGCCGCAGAGCGGCGCGCGGCGCTGGCCCGAGCCAAGTACCAGCTCGGCAACTCCATGCGTTTTGTCGGCCAGCAGGCGGTGCAACTGCACGGCGGCATCGGCGTGACCGACGAATACATCGTCAGCCATTACTTCAAGAAGCTGACACAAATGGAAATGAGTTTCGGCGACACCCTGCACCACCTAGGCGAGGTCTCGGCCCGCATGCAGGACACCGCAGGCGTTTTTGCCTGATCACGATCACCACAACAACCAGCCCGCCACGCGGGCTTTTTTCATCGGGAGACAAACCATGACCTCACGTCGCAGCCTCTTTGCCGTCCTCGCCAGCAGCCTGCTGCTGGCGGCCTGTGCCACAGCACCCAGCCTCGAGTCGCAGCCGCCGATTGTTTTTGTGCATGGCAACGGCGACAGCGCCTCCATCTGGCAAAGCACGGTCTGGCGTTTTGAGTCCAATGGCTGGCCGCGCGATCGGTTGCATGCGATCGACCTGCCCTACCCGCTGGCGCGCGACGAAGACGGCAAGGCCCAGCCGGGCCGCACATCAACGGCAGAACACATGGCCTACCTGAAGGCCGAAGTGGACACGGTGCTGCAGGCCACCGGCGCGCGCCAGGTCGTGCTGGTCGGCAACTCGCGCGGCGGCAATGCGATTCGCAACTACATCTACAACGGCGGCGGCGCCAGCCGCGCCAGCCACGCCATCCTTGGTGGCACGCCGAATCATGGCGTCTGGGCCATCAAGGGTTTCCGCGAAGCCAATGAGTTCTCTGGCACCGGCCCTTTCCTGACCGGGCTCAATGCGCCTAAAAACGCCGCAGGTGACGAGGTGACCGGCCCGGTCAAGTGGCTGACACTGCGCTCGGACAACAACGACAAGTTTGCCCAGCCCGACGGCTTGTGGATAGGGGCCAAAGGCACAGCCACCAACGTCACGTTTGACGGCCCGGCGCTCAAGGGCGCGACCAACACGGTGCTGCCGCGTGTGGACCACCGCGAAACATCTTTTTCGCCCGCCGCTTTTGACGCGACCTACCGCTTCATCACCGGCAAAGCCCCGCAGACCACAGCCGTCCAGCCGGCAGCGCCGGTGGTGCTGAACGGCAAGATCACCGGCTTGGGCCTGAGCCCGACCGACCCGGCATCGGGCAACTACACCAACAACCTGCCGTTGCCGGGCGCGCAACTGGCGGTGTACGCGACCGACGCCGCCACCGGCGCGCGCATCGGCAATGCGGTGCACACCAAAACCGTGGGCAGCGACGGTATCTGGGGGCCCTTCGCCGCACAAGCCGGCACACCCTACGAGTTTGTGATCACTGCCCCCGGATATGCGACCACACACATCTACCGCAGCCCGTTTGGACGCTCCAGCCAGCTGATTCACATGCGCGCAGACCGTCTGGCCGAGGCCGACAAAACCGCCAAGTCCAGCGTCACCCTGAACCGGCCACGCGGCTACTTCGATGCCGCGCGCGACAAGATGTCGTTCGACGGCAAGGCGCTGCCAGGCGTGCCGCCTGCCGGCGCAGGCGTGTCCAGCGCCAAGATCAATCTGGCGGTAGACGGCGTGCGCCCGATTTCTGCGGAGTTCAACGGAGAAAAAATCACCGGGCGGACCTGGCCTGTGGCTGAGAACCATCTGGTGGTGCTGGAGCTGACGTACTGAGGTCGTCAATTGCCGCCAGATTCTGGCGGCAACTGACGAGTCCCGAATGAGATCGTGACTTGCTGGAACGCGTCTAGCTCCTAAGACCGGCCAGCAAATCGCGTAGGTCGGACTACTGATCGCCTGACTGTGCTGCGGAAGTAGACAACATGTCGCGCACCACTTGGGCAACAGTAACTTCAGATATGCCTTTGCGCCTGCAGTAGCCTGACGCAAGCCAAATCCGCAACTCTTTTGCTCCCTTGCTTGAGTTGCAAGAGATACAGCACTTGGTAATATTTTGGCGAGTGACGATTTTTTCGTCGTTGACGATGTGCTCCCAAGACCCCTTGGCCCCACGCGTCGGGGACGGCACCGAAAAGTCGATTGCGCAGTAAACGCAGGATGCGTCTCTGGCCAGGACTTCTTGCTCCAACCAAGCAGGTATGTTCCAACGATTCACATCAACCCTGATTGGGAAGTTTCGTATTGGAGAACCGTACTTTGATTCGTCCGAGAAACTACGGAACAACCGCGCCGTACCTGATGCACCGGGATAGCTGCCCCGCCAAACTCAAACCAGCAGCCGCGAAGTCCTCGGCACATGCGCCATCAAAAACTCCATCTGGTCCGCCAGGATGCGGCGGTTGCGCAAAATGAAGTCTTCCCACAGGCTGGGCACATACGGTGTGTACAGCAGCGGCATGTTGGCCTGCTCGGGCGTGCGGCTGCTTTTGCGGTGGTTGCAGGCGCGGCAGGCGGTGACCACGTTCATCCAGGTGTCGATGCCGTTTTGCGCAAACGGGATGATGTGTTCACGCGTCAGTTCTTCCTCGTGAAAATGGTCGCCGCAGTAGGCGCACACATTACGGTCACGGGCAAACAGCTTGCCGTTGGTCAGCCCCGGCTTGAGGTTGAAGGGGTTGATGTTGGGCACGCCCTTGGTGCCAATGATGCTGTTGACGGTGATGATGGACTGGTTGCCCGTGATGGCGTTGTGACCACCATGAAACGTGGCCACCCGCGCACCCATCTCCCAGCGCACTTCATCGGATGCATAGTGCAAAACCGCTTGTTCGAGGCTGATCCACGATTGTGGCAAGCCCTGGGCTGAGAGTTTCAAGACCTTCAAACGAACCTCCAACATTTATAAAAACGCATGGAACCGGACTCAAACTGTCTGAGCCCTCAATATACAGGCAATTCATGACAAAGCGCCCTGCATGGGCCTGTTTGGCCTTTGGAGCCGCATCCCACCGACTCCCGGCGCTATTAAAACGATAATTCCCCCATGAAGATCTTTCGCGGATACCTGCACCCCCAGCTTGCGCCCCAGTGTGCGCTGACCATTGGCAACTTTGATGGCGTACATCGCGGCCACCAGGCCATGCTGGCATTGCTGAAAAACGAGGCCCAGCACCGGGGCGTGCCCAGCTGCGTGATGACCTTTGAGCCCCATCCGCGCGACTACTTTGCAGCAAGCGCGCGCAAACCCGAACTGGCGCCGGCGCGTATTGCCACGCTGCGCGACAAACTCACTGAGCTGGCGCGCTGCGGCATCGACCAGTGTGTGGTGTTGCCCTTCAATGCGCGGCTGGCCGCCCAGCCGGCTGAAGCCTTCATCGAGGATGTGCTGGTCAAGGGCCTGGGTGTTCGCTACGTGCTGGTGGGTGACGACTTCCGCTTCGGCGCCAAACGCACGGGCGACTACGCCGTGCTGGACGCCGCCGGTGAAGGCCTCGGCTTTGATGTGGCCCGCATGAACAGCTATGAAGTCAGCAACACCCGGGTGTCCAGCTCGGCAGTGAGGGAGGCCCTGGGCCAGGGAAACATGAGCCGGGTGGCCAGCCTTTTGGGCCGGCCCTATAGCATCTCGGGCCATGTGGTGCATGGCCGCAAGCTGGGCCGCGATCTGGGTTTTCGTACCCTCAATTTGCGCTTTTCGCACTGGAAACCGGCGGCCAGCGGGATTTTTGCGGTGCAGGTGTTTGGCCTGGGCGAGCAGCCCCTGCACGGCGTCGCCAACCTCGGCATACGGCCTTCGCTGGACGCTGCAGATGTCAATGGCGGACGCGTGTTACTGGAGACCCATTGCCTGAGCTGGCCGGCCGACCTGGGCCCCGAGGGGGCATACGGTAAAATCATCCGTGTGGAACTGCTACACAAACTGCACGACGAGCTGAAATACGACGGTCTGGACAGCCTCAAGGCGGGCATCTCCAGAGACTGTGACGACGCGCGGGCGTTTTTTGCGTCCATGCACACGGAAACCAGCCGCCAGACCACACGCGACCGAATTTAGACGATCTCGTCGCCTCTGGCCCCGCCCCTCCCGGGCAACGGCTTGCCTTCCCGATCCGCATCACGGCGGCCCTGCCCCCGCAGCCCGCCTCAACAGAAGTATTCCATGCCTGATACCAAAACCGACTACCGCAGCACCCTGAACCTGCCCGATACACCTTTCCCGATGCGCGGCGACCTGCCCAAGCGCGAAGCCGGTTGGGTCAAGGAATGGGACGACAAGGGCATCTACAAAAAGCTGCGCGATGTGCGTGCCGGCAAACCGAAGTTTGTGCTGCACGACGGCCCGCCCTACGCCAACGGTCAGATCCACATCGGCCACGCCGCCAACAAAATTCTCAAGGACATGATCGTCAAGGCGCGCCAGCTCAAAGGGCTGGACGCGGTCTATGTGCCGGGCTGGGACTGCCACGGCCTGCCGATCGAAAACGCCATCGAAAAACTCCATGGCCGCAATCTTTCAAGAGACGACGTGCAGGCCAAAAGCCGCGCTTTTGCCACCGAGCAGATCGCGGCGCAGAAAGAGGACTTCAAGCGCCTGGGCGTGCTCGGTGAATGGGCCAATCCTTACCTGACCATGAACCCCGGCAACGAAGCCGACGAGATCCGAGCGCTCAAACGCATCATGGAACGCGGTTTTGTGTACCGGGGCCTGAAACCCGTGTACTGGTGTTTTGACTGCGGCTCTTCACTGGCCGAGTTCGAGATCGAATACGCCGACAAGAAGTCGCAAACGCTGGACGTCGGCTTCAAGTGTGCCGAGCCCGACAAACTGGCCGCGGCCTTTGGCCTGAAGGGCCTGGCGAAAGACGCGTTTGCGGTCATCTGGACCACCACCGCCTGGACCATCCCCGCCAACCAGGCGCTGAACCTGAACCCCGAACTGGAGTACGCGCTGGTTGATACCGAGCGCGGCATCCTGCTGCTGGCCGCCTCACTGGTTGAAAAGTGCATGGAGCGCTTCAAACTCACCGGCACCGTGCTCGCGACAACCCCAGGCAAAAATCTGGCCCTGCTCAATTTCATGCATCCCCTGCACGATGTCGATGCCGGCTACCGCCGCCTGAGCCCGGTCTTTCTGGCCGACTACGCCACCGCCGATGACGGCACCGGCATCGTGCACTCCTCGCCTGCCTACGGCGTGGAAGACTTTAACTCCTGCGTGGCCAATGGCATCGCTTATGACGACATCCTGAACCCGGTGCAGGGCAACGGCCGTTATGTCGATGAGCTGCCGCTGTTTGGCGGCCTGAACATCTGGAAAGCCGCGCCGCTGGTGATCGACGCCCTGCGCGACGCTGGCCGCCTGTTTGCCACCGAAACCATCACCCACAGCTACCCGCACTGCTGGCGCCACAAGACGCCGGTGATCTACCGCGCGGCCGCCCAGTGGTTTGCGCGCATGGACGAAGGCGAAGGCGTTTTCACCAAAGACAAGGCGCCGCAAACTCTGCGCCAGCTCGCGCTGAACGCGATCGACGAGACCAGCTTCTACCCGGAAAACGGCAAAACCCGCCTGCGCGACATGATCGCAGGCCGACCCGACTGGTGCATCAGCCGCCAGCGCAACTGGGGCGTGCCGCTGCCGTTTTTTATCCACACCGCCACGGGCGAGTTGCACCCGCGCACCATGGAAATCATGGACCAGGCAGCAAGCATGGTGGCGGCCGGTGGGGTGGAGGCCTGGAGCAAGGCCACGGCCGAGTCCATCATCGGTAATGACGCGCCGGATTACATCAAGAGCACCGACATCCTCGACGTCTGGTTTGACTCGGGCACCACGCACGACCATGTGCTTCGCCACAGCCACGCGGCCCAATCCACCTGGCCAGCCGACCTGTACCTGGAGGGCCACGACCAGCACCGCGGCTGGTTCCATTCCTCGCTGCTCACTTCGTGCGCGATGTACGACCATGCGCCGTACAAGGGCCTGCTGACACACGGCTTCACGGTGGACGGCAAGGGCCGAAAAATGAGCAAAAGCGAAGGCAATGTGGTGGCACCGCAAGAGGTGTCGGGCAAGCTGGGCGCAGAGATCATCCGCCTGTGGTGTGCCTCCACCGACTATTCGGGCGACCTGGCCATCGACGACAAAATTCTGGCGCGGGTGGTGGATGCTTACCGCCGCATCCGCAACACCCTGCGTTTTCTGCTGGCCAATGTCAGTGACTTTGACCCGGCGAAAGACACCGTGCCGTATGAGCAGATGCTGGAGATCGACCGTTACGCGCTGAGCCGCGCGGCGCAGCTGCAGGCCGACATTCTTGCGCACTACGAGGTGTATGAGTTTCACCCGGTGGTCTCCAAACTGCAGATCTATTGCAGCGAAGACCTGGGCTCGTTTTACCTCGACATCCTGAAAGACCGCCTCTACACGACGGCACCCAAGTCGCTGGCCCGGCGCAGCGCACAGACCGCGCTACACCAGATCACACACGCCATGCTTCGCTGGATGGCACCGTTTTTGAGCTTCACGGCGGAAGAGGCGTGGACGGTGTTTGGCAGCTCCGAGTCGATCTTCATGGAAACTTATGCCGAGCTGGCCGCGCCAGACGATGCCTTGCTGGCGAAATGGAGCCGCATCCGAGAACTGCGCGATGCCGTCAACAAAGACATCGAAGTGCTGCGGGCCGACGGCAAGGTGGGCTCCTCGCTGCAGGCCGACGTGACGCTGCAGGTAACGGCCGACGACCACGCTTTGTTGGCCAGCCTGGCCGATGACCTGAAGTTTGTGTTCATCACATCTGCTATTGAATTAATAGCAGGTAGCGCACAATCCACAAGGGTCAAAGCCAGTTTAGATACCAAATGTGAGCGCTGCTGGCACTACCGCGCCGATGTCGGGCATGATGCGGTACACCCTGGCCTGTGCGGCCGCTGCACCAGTAACCTCTTCGGTGCGGGTGAAGACAGGAAGTTCGCATAATGGCCAAAACCACCTTTGGAACCCAGTCCGCCAGCCTGTTCCCGTGGCTGGGCCTCGCGCTGATCCTGTTTATTGCCGATCAGTTCACCAAGGTGTTGATTCTTGGTTACTACCAGCTTGGTGACGCCACCTACGTGACGAGCTTTTTCAATGTAGTGCGGGTGCACAACAGCGGCGCAGCCTTTTCCTTTCTGGCCAATGCGGGCGGCTGGCAGCGCTGGTTTTTTACCGGCATAGGCATTGCCGCCACGATCTTCATTGTCTGGATGCTCAAGTCGCACCCCGGGCAAAAACTGTTCGCGTTTGCCCTGTCCTGCATTCTGGGCGGCGCCGTCGGCAATGTGCTGGACCGCATGCTGTACGGATACGTGGTGGATTTTCTGGACTTTCACTACGCCGGCTGGCACTTCCCGGCATTCAACATCGCCGACAGCGCCATCACCATAGGCGCCGTCTGCCTGATTCTCGATGAGCTGCTGCGCGTCAAGCGAACCAAATGAGTCCTTGCTTGTCGCGCGTCCTCCTGCCCCACCTCTCAAGGCGTCGCTATTTCTCCACGGACGAACTGCTCAGACTATAGTGGCCGCTTGACCTTATGAAGCACTTGTTGAATCTGTTGGCAGCCATAGCGCTGCTGGTTTGGGGCACCCACCTGGTACGCACCGGCATCCTGCGCGTGTTCGGCGCCAATTTGCGCCAGGTGCTGGCACGCAGCATCGGCAACCGCTTCACCGCTGCACTGTCTGGTCTTGGGGTGACAGCGCTGGTGCAATCAAGCACCGCCACTGCCCTGATTGTTTCGTCTTTTGTGGGCAAGGGACTGATCGCACTGCCCCTGGCGCTGGCCGTGATGCTGGGCGCCGACATCGGCACCAGCCTGATGGCCGTGCTGTTTTCATTCGATTTGTCCTGGTTGTCGCCGCTGTTCATTTTTACCGGCGTGGTGCTGTTCATCTCGCGCCAGTCCAGCAACGTGGGGCGCTTCGGGCGCATCCTGATTGGCCTGGGGTTGATGCTGCTGGCGCTGCGGCTGGTCACCGACTCGACCGGCGTGCTGACGGCCAACCCGGCCGTCAAAACCTTGCTGGGCACGCTCAGCAGCGATTTGCTGCTGGAGATCACCGTCGGCGCGGTGCTGGCGGTGGTGTCGTATTCCAGCCTGGCGATTGTGCTGCTGACAGCCACGCTGGCTGGCTCGGGCGTGATTCCGCCAGACGTGGCTTTGGGGTTGGTGCTGGGTGCCAATCTGGGCAGCGGCCTGCTGGCGGTACTGACCACCGCCCGTTCGGCCATCGAGGTGCGGCAGGTGCCGCTGGGCAACCTGATCTTCAAACTGCTGGGTGTGCTGATTGCCGCGCCTTTTGTAGGCCTGTGGCTGCGCCATGTGTCGCCGTATCTGGGCGCCACCGCCACCATGGTGGTGCTGTTTCATCTGGCCTTTAACCTGGCGGTCGGCATCGCTTTTATTGGCTCTATCGGCTGGGTGGCGCACTGGTCAGAAAAATTTCTGCCACGCCCTGACAAAGGCAGTGCGCCCGGTGCCCGACCGCACCACCTGGACCCTTCGGCGCTGGCCACGCCGTCGCTGGCCATTTCCTGCGCGGCGCGTGAAGCGCTGCACCAGGCCGATGTGGTGGAAAGCATGCTCAATGGCATGCTCAAGGTCATACGCCACAACGACTTGCGGCTGGCCGAAGAACTGCGCAAACTCGACGACACGGTGGACGAGCTGTATTCGGCGATCAAGTACTACCTGACCAAGATTTCGCGCGAGGCGCTGGGTGAAGAAGAAAGCCGGCGCTGGACCGACATCATCAGCTTCACCATCAACATGGAGCAGATCGGCGACATCATCGAACGTGTGCTGATCGACATCGAGGACAAGAAGATCAAGCCGGGCCGCAGCTTCTCTGAGGCGGGCATGGCCGAAATCTGCGAGCTGCACCAGCGCCTGATCGACAACCTGCGCCTGAGCATGAGCGTGTTTTTGAATGGCAGCGTGCGCGACGCACAAAAACTGCTGGAAGAAAAGGCGCGCTTTCGCGACCTGGAGCGCGCCTACGCCACCACGCATCTGGGCCGGCTGTCCGACAACACCATGCAGAGCATAGAAACCAGCTCGCTGCACATCGACCTGATCAGCGACCTGAAACGCATCAACTCGCACATCTGCTCCATCGCTTACCCCATCCTCGACTCTGCCGGTGCCCTGGCGCCGAATCGCTTGCGCCAGAGTGTGCTGACCGATGAGTTGCGCTGACCAACGGGTAGACCACGCATGAACCCGGACGCCGACCGGCTCTGGCGCGCGCCGCGCTGGATGCTGGCGGTGCTGCTGGCCCTGCTGGGCATGCTGGGGCCGTTTTCCATCGACACCTACATCCCGGCCTTCACCGGCATTGCGCGCTCGCTGGGTGCCACACCGGTCGAAATGCAACAGACGCTGTCGGCCTACCTGTTCGGCTTTGCTTTCATGAATTTGTTTCACGGCGCAATGGCCGACAGCTTTGGCCGCCGCCCGGTGGTGTTGTGGGGCATTGCGATGTTCACCGTGGCCTCGGCTGGCTGTGCGCTGTCGCAAAGTATTGGCCAGCTGGTGTTTTTCAGGGCGCTACAGGGGCTGTCCACCGGGGCCGGCATTGTGGTGTCGCGCGCGGTGATACGCGACATGTTTCCACCGGCCCAGGCGCAAAAAGTCATGAGCCAGGTGACGATTTATTTCGGCGTGGCCCCGGCCATTGCGCCCATCATTGGCGGCTGGCTGTTTGTGCACACCAACTGGCACGCGATCTTCTGGTTCCTCACCGGGGTGGGTGTGCTGCTTTGGACGGCCAACTACAAACTGCTGCCCGAGACGCTGCATGTATCGCAGCGCCAGCCTTTCAACGTGAAGAACCTGATGCGCGGCTACTGGCAACTGGGCTCCAGCGCACGCTTTTTTTTGCTGGCGCTGGCCAGCGGGGTGCCGTTCAACGGCATGTTTTTGTATGTGTTGTCTGCGCCTGAATTTCTGGGCTCACACCTGGGGCTGGCGCCTACAGAATTTTTCTGGTTTTTTGTGCTGACCATTGCTGGCATCATGGCCGGTGCCTGGGTCAGTGGCCGCATGGCCGGCAAGATTGCGCCCAAGCAGCAGATTCGCCACGGCTTTGTCATCATGCTGCTGATTGCAGTTGTCAACCTCGCGGCCAATTTACTGTTCAAGGCGCACGTGTCCTGGGCGCTGTTCCCTATCGCGGTGTTCGCCTTCGGTTGGGCCCTGATGGTGCCGGTGGTGACGCTGCTGGTGCTCGACCTGTACCCCGAGCGGCGAGGAATGGCTTCTTCGTTGCAAGCTTTTGTCGGCTCCACTGCCAACGGCATCGTGGCCGGAGTGATCGCGCCATTGATCATGCACTCCACCGTCGCGCTGGCGGCCACCTCGCTGGGCATGATGGGCATTGGCCTGCTGGCCTGGCTGTACCTGCACCGCCGCTGGCCGGAGATCGGCCAGGCAGTTTCCTAACTGGCGCCCCAGAGCGCCGCCTGGATCAGCATCGCTTCCAGCGTGAATTCCTGGTCCTGCATTTTTTGCAGCAGCTCTTCCCCCTCCAACAAGGCGAAGCTGTCCACCTCGCCGTCCTGGTTCACCGGCACGAGGCCGTCGGCTACGGTGCAGTGGTACCAGTCCAGGTGTTCATCCAGATAACCCGCGCCGCGACCATCGCGGGCAGGGCGGCAGGTGTGGATACGCCCGCCATAACGCAGCCCCTGCAGGTCGGCCAGGTGCAGCCCGGCTTCTTCCCAGGTCTCACGCTCCAGGGCGCTTTCCAGCGTGTCGGCGCCAGAGATCATGCCGCCCATCAGGGTGTCCCACAAACCCGGGTCGTTGGGTTTGGTAAACGCGCGCTGCTGCACCCAGAAGCGGCCATCAGGCGTCTGCCCGACCAGATGCACGGCTTGTGTGCTGATGCCCAGCGGGCGCACCGCAGCGCGCTCAACGGTGCCCAGCCGGCGGCCATGCTGGTCATTCACCGACAGTTGCTCGTCACGCCAGGCACCGGCCAGGCCGGCCCGCCGCAATACGTCGGCCAGATGGTTCAGTCCGGTCGTCACATCGCCCATCAGGTGCCAGCCAGGGCCTTCAGGCCGCTCTTCTTTTAGTAGCTGCATACGCCCGTCCGGTAGGGGCTGAAGGCCTAATTGATCCAAAAATCCGGGTTCTACCGAGCCAATCACCGACGCGCCCGACCACAGCGGCACACGGGGCCGCAGGGGCGGTTGAGAGGCGGCGGCACGCAGCGCGCGCAGTTGGGTCGGGTCAAAAACGGGTGGGCGCATGCGGTATTAAAACGCAGCGCCTGCCTGGCTCCCACCGGCACAGGCAGGCCGGTCAAATTTGCTATTAAAACAGTAGCTGCTTACGCAAGTGGCATAAGGGCTGGAAGCCAAAAATACTCAAGACCTGGCGAGCAGGCCATCCAGCCGCCGGTCCCAGCTGGCGCCAGGCAGCGCGGTGGCGAGTTGCGTGTCAGTGAGCGCAAAGGTGCGGCGCAGCACCTGTGCCAGCACCGCGCGGTAGTCGTGGTGCGCCGGCAGATCCCGGCCTTCATTGAGGTTGCCGCGCGCCAGACCGGTCCACTGCCCGTGCCAGCGCCCGCCGGCCACGCGGTTGCCTATCAGCCACATCGCGTTGCCAAAACCGTGGTCGGTACCGCGTGTGCCGTTCTCTGCACTGGTGCGGCCAAACTCACTCATCACCACAATCACGTCGCCAGGTTCGGAAAAGTCCTGGCGCAACTGCGCAATGCCACGCGCCAGATTGCCCAGGTTGTTGGCGAGCTGGCCAGTGGCTGCACCCTGGTTGGCATGGGTGTCCCAGCCGCCCGCTGACAAAAACCCCAGGCGCAGGCTGCGGTCGTTGCGCATCAGCGTGCCCAGGTGTTGCGCGTCCAGCTGCGCGCCAACCGGGTCGGGCGCGCCGTTGCTGGCGGCCAGCATTTGTGCCGATTGCGCCTGGGCGCTGGCCGGTGTGCCGTCGCGGTCCAGCTGGCGCTCGGCCATGGCATTGCGCCGGACGCCGGCAGCAGCCTTTTCTGTGCTGAGCTCCTGCGCGCTTTGCATGCGGCTACCCGCACCCCGGCGAAAGGCCTCACTGATCTTGTCGTCACCCGCATAAAGATCAAGCAAGGCCTGGCGCGTTTTGTCGTTGGCCAACACGCCGGTACGCTCGGCGGCCTGCCCGCGCGGAACCAGTTTGACGGCCGCCGGCCCGCCCAGAATCGCCGGATTCGCTTCACCCACGCCGAGTGCAGCGGCAGGGCCGCTGCGCAGGCCGGCCAGCTTGTTGAGCCAACCGGGCGCACCGCTGGTTTTGCCAGGCTGCGCAATTTCCATCTGGTACTGCGCATCAAAATGCGAGCGGTTCGGCGCGGGCAAGCCGGCCGCCGGTACAAAACCGAGCACGCCCTGCTGCCACAGCGGCAGCAAGGGGCTGAGCGCCGGGTGCAGCGCAAAGGTCTTGTCCAGCCGCAGGGCGGTTTGCGCCGTGCCATCGGGCTCGGCGATCGCAATGGTGGGCCGCAACGCGTAGTAGTCGCTGTCGGCATACGGCACCAGCGCCGACAGGCCGTCATAGGCACCGCGCAAAAACACCACCACCAGGCGACCGCCTTCTAGTGGGGCGTTGCCGCCAGGCAGCGGCTGCGCCCAGACGCCGGCACGCAGCGACAAGGCGGACAGTGCGCCCAGGCCCAGCAGGCTGCGGCGGTGCAAAAAGGGTGGCTTCAAAGGCATGGCGCTTCCTTGGTGTTTCTTTGGCGCTTATTTGCGCATGAAATCGGGGCTGGCCAGGACCAGGCCGGTGCGCAAGGGCAGTGGCTCCAGCGCAATCCGCTCGCGCGTGGCAGGGCTCAAAAAGGCGTTGAGGTAAACCGGTTCCGGCATACGCTGCGCCACACCCATGGCAAAGTCGGCACGCCTGGTCAGCGCCTCGGGCGCCAGCCAGGTGGCGGCGTCGGTCTTGTAACCATCGGGTGTTTGCCAGCCGTGCATGGGCTGACCGGCCTGCGCCAGAAAACCCAGGGTCTGAACGATGTCGCGACGCTCCTTGACGCCGCCCGCAGCGGTCAATGCCGAACAGGCAAAGTCCAGCGGCGTCTTGAACAGGCTGTTGCCTGCGGCCCAGAACTCGGGCGCGGCCACCAGCGCCTGCATCATGGCGCGCATGTCGCCCTGGGTGCTGAGAAAGATTTTGCTCAAACGCTCCACCAGCGCAGGCGGCGGCTGGTCGGCTACAAAAAAGCTGGCCAGCCGCGTGGCAATACGCCGCGCCGTGGCCGGGTGCCGCGCCAGCGCGCGAATCGCCTCCTGACCTTCGGCCTCGCCCTGGTTCACGTAAGTGCGGCCCAGCAGGGTTTTGTCGCCGGTGTCGTGCAGGCGCTCGGCAAACCGGAAGCCCTCGCCGCCGCGCAGGTTCACCGTCCAGCCGGTGAGAATGCGCGCCAGCTCGCGCACATCGCTCTGGGTATAGCCGCCGTTGACACCCAGGGTGTGCAGCTCCATCAGCTCCCTGGCGTAGTTTTCGTTCAGGCCACGGTTGTTGCTTTGCGCCTGGTCCAGATAGAGCAGCATGGCAGGGTGCTGGGCGCTGGCAAGCAACAGGTCTTCAAAGCGGCCCAGCGCATGGGGCCGAATCACATTGACGACGTAATGCCCGACAAAAGGCCGCACCGGGCCCTTGCCAACAAACACATTGAGGTGGTTGAACCAGAACTCGGTCATGCGCGCGAGCAGCGGGTTTTCAAGCGCCGGGTCGCTGCAGGCCATCAGGCGCCAGGCGGCGGCGCTTTGGGCCATTTCGCGGCTGAAGGCTTCGTCACCGCCAGCCGCTGGTTGCATGGCCTGCCCAGGCGCGGTGGGGGCAGGCTGATCACGCCGGGTTCGGCGTGCCTCTCGTTCGACATGAAAGTCGCGTGCAATGTCGTTCAGCGGCGCATTGAAACGTGACAGTTCTGCGGGAATGTTGGGCGGGCGGCGGCTGGCTGCGTAAGCGGCTTGCACCTGCTGCAAGGCCCAGGCGCGCGGGTCGGCCGAGGCGGACTGGGCCGAGGCCGGCGTGGGCGCATACCCGAGGCGTGAACTGGCCCGCCAGGCAGCGGCTGTGTTGGCAGATCCGCCGATGGCGCCGTCGGTCTGGGCATGCACCGGCCACGGCGTGAGGGTGAAACAACCCGCGAGGGCAAGAGCAAGCAGGCTGGCGATGGGGGCTGTGGTCGGCATGGGCACTCCTGAAGCGTATTTAACGCCAAAGGGGCACCGCGCGTTGAATCACGCGACCAGTTTTACACAGTTTTTGCCGCTGCTTTACAAGGTCAGGATGGTACAGCCGGTGGTTTTGCGCGCCTCCAGCGAGCGGTGCGCCTGCTGCACCTCGGCCAGCGGGAAGCGCTGGTCAATCGGAATCTGCACCTTGCCGCTGATGACCATGGCAAACAGTTCATCGGCCATGTCCTGCGTGGTCTCGCGCGTGGCGATGTGGGTGAACAGCGTGGGACGCGACACGTAGAGCGAGCCCTTGGCCGCCAGCAGGCCGATGTCCAGCGGCTCAACCTTGCCCGAGGCGTTGCCAAAATTGGCCAGCAGGCCAAAGGGCCGCAGGCAATCCAGCGACTTGAGAAAGGTGTCCTTGCCAACCGAGTCGTACACCACCTTCACGCCCTGGCCCTGGGTGATCTCCTTGACCCGGGCGACAAAATCTTCCTTTGCGTAATTGATCGTGAAGGCCGCGCCGTGTTCCTGGGCAAGGGCGCATTTCGCGTCCGAACCGGCCGTGCCGATGAGCTGCAGGCCCAGGGCTTTGGCCCACTGGCAGGCGATCAGGCCGACGCCGCCGGCTGCGGCGTGGAACAGCACAAAATCGCCATTCGACAACCCGCCCTGCGGCTGCGTGCGGCGCAGCAGGTACTGCACAGTCAGGCCCTTGAGCATCATGGCTGCACCGGTCTCAAAAGAAATCTCGTCGGGCAGCTTGCAGACACATTTGGCCGGCATCACGCGGAGTTCGCAATAACTGCCGGGCGGCTGACTGGCGTAGGCGGCGCGGTCACCCGCCTTCAGGTGGGTAACGCCCTCTCCGACGGCTTCGACCACGCCCGACGCTTCCATGCCCAGTTGCAGCGGCATGGGCAGCTTGTAAAGCCCGGCGCGCTGGTACACGTCGATGTAGTTGAGTCCAATCGCCTTGTGGCGGATGCGGATTTCACCGGGCCCCGGATCGCCGACGTTGACCTCGACCAGTTTGAGCTCTTCGGGACCGCCGTTCTGGTCAATGCGAACGGCTTGCGAGGTGGTCTGTGCCATGGTGGGTGTTTCCTTGGGGTGCGGTTGAAGGGAAGCGAAAAGAAGAATGCGGTCTGCATCCTGCCACGAATCAGCGCCCTACGCGGGATGCAGCACGACTCGCCCCGGCGCCATCTGGTTGAACGGCCTATTTCAGGCAAACCAGCCGCCTGATGGTTAAAGTCGCTGCATGACACCCGGCCTGAACTTTCGCACCGCCTTGCTGTTGGTGGTGCCGCCGCTGCTCTGGGCCGGCAACGCGGTGGTCGGGCGGCTTGTCAACCAGCTGGTACCCCCTATCACCCTGAACTTCCTGCGCTGGGCGCTGGCCTTTGTCATCCTCTTGCCGCTGGCCGGCTGGGTGCTGCGGCGGGGCAGTGGCCTGTGGCCACACTGGCGGCGGTTCGCCGTGCTGGGCCTGCTGGGCGTGGGTGCCTACAACGCCCTGCAATATTTGGCGCTGCAGACATCGACCCCGCTCAACGTCACCCTGGTTGCAGCCAGCACGCCGGTCTGGATGCTGGGCATAGGCTGGCTGTTTTTTGCGCAACAGGTATCGCGCCGCCAGATGTTGGGGGCGCTGCTGTCCATCGCCGGGGTGCTGGTGGTGCTGTCGCGCGGCCAGTGGGCTCTGCTGGCCGGGGTGCGGCTGGTACCCGGCGATCTGTATGTGTTGCTGGCCACCATGGCCTGGGCCTTTTACAGCTGGCTGCTGTCGCAGCCGAAAGAACCGACCGCCATTCGCAACGACTGGGCCGCCTTCCTGATGGCGCAAATGGTCTTTGGCCTGGGATGGTCTGGCCTGTTTGCAGCCAGCGAATGGGCGTTGACCGACGCGCACATCAGCTGGGGCTGGCCGCTGGCTGCAGCGCTGCTGTACGTGGCCGTTGGTCCGGCCATTCTGGCCTACCGCTGCTGGGGCATTGGCGTGTTGCGTGCCGGGCCCGCGGTGGCCGGCTTCTTTGCCAACCTCACCCCTCTGTTTGCGGCGCTGCTGTCAGCGGCGTTTCTGGGCGAGTTGCCGCAGGCCTACCACGGCATGGCCTTTTTGCTGATCGTTGGCGGGATTGTGGTGTCGTCCCGGCGCTGAGGCGCATTGCCCACTGCGCCCTAATGCCGTTCATGCGGCCGTCTACTTCGGCAGCCAGCCCAGGCTTCTGGCATGCAGGCTCTGGATGTAAAGGCGATCCGGTGTTTCGGTGACCGCTGTTGTTTCCGGATATGCCCCGCTCGGGTCTTGCAGGTCGGCCACAATTTTTCCGTCTTCGGTGAAAGCCGTGACATGCCCATAGGATTGGGGAATGGGCCACAACGCGCGGGGAAGCCTGAGCGTGAGTTTGCGCAAAAAGGGCTGGTCCGCCATGTTGTCAACCACCGGGTTGCGCGGCTTTGCAAAACCCAGCCATATTTTGCCGTCCAGGCCACGCATCAGGTTGTCGGGATAACCGGGCAAATTGTCCAGCAGCACGCGGGCTTGCGGATGGGCCTGGGCCAGGTCCAGCTGGTTGGCTTCCACTGCAATTTTCCAGACCCGGTAACGCCCGGTTTCGGCCACAAACAGGCTCTTGCCGTCCGCGCTCAAGGCCACACCGTTGGCGAAGCTCAGGCCCTTGGCAACGATGCGGGTGCTGCCGGTGGCGGGGTCGTATTCCAGTACCCGCCCGGTGGCCGATTGCTCCAGAATGTCCAGCACGCTGGCTTCAAAGGTGCCGCCCCAGCTGGCCGGCGCAAAACGGGTTGAGGCGTCGCTGAGGTAGATCTTTCCGTTGCCGGCCACCACCACCGCATCGGCGTAACGGATCGGGTCCGTTCCGACCTTGTCGGCCAGTACGGTGACCTTTTTGGCCGGGCTGATGGACAGCAGGCCCTTGACCGCATCGGCCGCAATCAAGTTGCCTGCGGCATCAAAATCAAAGCCCAGCACCCGGCCACCGGTATGGGCAAACACCTCCTCCGCACTGCCGTCGGGGTTCATGCGCAAGATGTTACCGCTGGCGACGGCCGCATACAGCTTGCCATCGCGTGCAAGCACGATGTGCTCGGGGCCTTCCTCGGCACCCAGCGCAATCATCTTCAGGCCCGCCAGTTTGTTGTTCAACCCATGCGGCCCGACGTAACCGGGCGCGGGGCTGGGCTGCCATCTCACGGGCTCTATCGGTACCGGCCAAAGGCACAGGTAGGCGGCTACGGCTGCCAGCAAAATGAGCAAGGTCGATGCGGCTTTTTTCATGAACCGGACTATAACTTTGATGCCGGGGAGAGGGTAGCCCGCGCCCGGTTGACGGGTCCACGCGCAAACGCCCGCGTTGCAGCGCCGGGCGCGGCCTGCAGAGCTATGCGGGCGCCAGCGGCTTGAGTTGCTGAAGCAGGGTGGGCACCAGTTCGCTGACCGTGGGGTGGATGTGCATGGTGCGCGAAATGGCGGTGTAGGGCAGTCCAGCCGCCAGGATGTCCAGCAAGCCATGCACCACTTCATCGCCGTTCAGACCCAGGATGGCGGCGCCCAGCAGATGCTGTGTGCCGGCGTCCACCAGAACCTTCATGAAGCCCTGGGTTTCACCAGCTTCACGCGCGCGTCCCACCCGCTGCATCGGCATCTTCGCAATCAGCGCGGGGCGTCCAGTTGCCCGCACTTCGCGCTCGGTCAGGCCGACCCGACCCAACGCCGGGTCAATGAACAGTGCGTAACACGCGGTGCGCTCACTCACGCGTCTGGGATCGTTGTCAAACAGGTTGGCCACCACAATCTCGTGGTCGTTCCAGGCGGTGTGCGTGAAAGCACCCCGCCCGTTACAGTCGCCCACTGCCCAGACGCCTTCAGCGCTGGTGCGTAGTTGATCGTCCACGGCTATATAGCCGCGCTCGTCCATCTCAATGCCCGCGGTTTCAAGACCCAGCCCATCGGTGTTGGGGCGACGCCCAACGGCCAGCAGCACATGACTGCCCACCAACGCGGGAGTGCCTGCCTCGCAGACGGCTCCAACCACGACACGGCTACCGTCGCGCGCCAGAGACAGGCATTCGGCGCCGAGCTGAAACACCACGCCCTCCGCCTCCAGGATCGCGCGAATGCCGTCGGAGACGTCCTCGTCCTCGCGGGCCAGCAGCTTCTGCGAACGCTCCACGACCGTTACCCGCGCCCCGAACCGCCGCATCATTTGCGCAAACTCCAGACCGATGTAGCTGCCGCCCACGATCACCAGGTGATCAGGAACTTCCGTCAGATCCATGATCGACGTGTTGTCCAGATAGGGGACATCGCTGAGGCCCGGCAGATCAGGCACCACCGAGCGACCGCCCACATTGATAAAGATGCGGGGCGCGGTCAGGGCGCGCCCGTTCACCGCAATCGTCTGTGGCCCGGTAAATACGGCATTGCCCTGTATCACCTCGGCCTGCTTGAGCCCCTGCATCCACTGCTGCACGCCGCTGCGCGACGCGAGGACAATCGCGTCTTTGCGGGCCTTGATACGCTCCAGCGCCACCTGGACAGGCCCTGCTGAAAATCCGAACTCCGCGCCGCGCCTGGCCATGTGGATGGCCCGTGCGCTGGCCACCATGGTTTTGGTCGGGACACAGCCGACATTGACGCAGGTACCGCCGAAGTGCCCGCGCTCTATCACCGCTGTGCGAAGCCCCTCGCGGGCGCAACGCGCAGCCAATGCAGGACCGGCCTGCCCCGCGCCTATGACGATGGCATCAAAAGATTCAGTTTGCATGGCCTGCTCCAGGTAAAACCCGTCCAGCCGCCGCAAACGGGCGGTGCGGCCTCAATTGCTCACAAATTCAGTATGTACCGGGATAAGCCCCGCCATCGGCCAGCACGTTCTGCCCCGTCATGTAGCCGGCATGCACGCTGCACAGGAAGGCGCAGATCGCGCCGAACTCTTCGGGCGTGCCAAAACGCTGTGCTGGAATGGTTTTGCGACGGGCGTCCAGTACGGCTTCCAGCGGTTGACCGGTTTTCTCGGCAGCGCCCTTCATGGTGCCCTTGAGCCGGTCGGTGTCGAAGGCACCGGGCAGCAGGTTGTTGATGGTCACGCCCTGCGCTGCAAGTTTGGTGCGCGCCACACCGGCGACAAAACCAGTCAGGCCGCTGCGCGCACCGTTGGACAGACCGAGGATGTCGATAGGCGCCTTGACCGAGCTGGAAGTGATGTTGACGATGCGGCCAAAGCCGCGCGCGGCCATGCCATCCACGGTCGCCTTGATCAGCTCGATCGGTGTCAGCATGTTGGCATCCACCGCCTTGAGCCAGGCATCGCGGTCCCAGCTGCGAAAGTCGCCCGGTGGCGGGCCGCCGGCGTTGGTGACCACGATGTCAAAATCCTTGCGCACTGCAAACACCGCCGCGCGGCCTTCCACCGTGGTGATGTCTGCAGCAACAAATAACACCTCAGCCCTTTCTGGTCGTGCGCCATCAGCTATCAATTTTGCAGCAGTCGCCTCCAGCACGTCTGCGCCGCGCGCCACAATCAACACGTTCACGCCCTCGCGCACCAGCGCCTGCGCGCAGCCCAGTCCCAAGCCTTTGCTTGCGCCGCAGACCAGCGCCCATTTGCCTGCAATGCCTAAATCCATAATAATTTCCGATTCATGTAAAAAAGTTGAAGACCATGATACTGAGTAAGTTCAACCGCTTTCACGGACTGGTTTTCAGCCTGCTGCTGCTGGGCAGCTCTTTGGCGTACGCACAGAGCGACTCGGTCTTGCTCAAACGCGCCGCCGAATTGCGCGAAGCGCCCGGTGAAAATGCACGCAGCCTGGCTGCGCTTGCGGCGCGCGCGCCGCTGACCCGCCTGGGCGCGCGCCAGGGCGCCTGGATTCAGGTGCGCACCGCCGAGGGCAACACCGGCTGGGTACACATGTTTGATGTCGGCTCTGCGGTGACTGCCGAAGCCCCGGGCGCAGGCACCAACGCGTTGCGCGGCTTGACCAGTTTTTTCAACCGGGGCAGTGCCCAGGGCGGGGCAACCACAGCCACCTCCACCGTGGGTATTCGCGGCCTGGGCGCAGAAGACTTGGCACGGGCCCAGCCGAATATGGCTGCCGTGGCGCAGGCCGATGCCCTGCGGCTGGATGCAGACCAGGCCAGGCAGTTTGCCAGTGGCGCGGCGCTGACCAGCCGTCCGGTAGAGGCACTGCCTGCACCGGCACCCGTGCCCGGCAGCAACCCGGCCACGAACAACAGCAACCAGTAACAGGAGCTGTGCGCATGAACTCCACCCACCTCCCCCACCGTGCAAGCTGCCTGGCGCTGGTTGCAGCGCTGGCTTGCGCACCGGCGCACAGCCAGGATGCCGGCAAGGCCTTGAACATGCTGGGCAACTTTCTGCGTCAAGCTGCCCCTGCCGAAGCGCCGTCGCAGCCCGCACCCACTTCGCCGGGAGGGATGCTGGGCAACCTGCTGGGCGCCAGCCTGGCGCCAGCCGGCGGCAATGCGGCGAACACCGGCGACCTGATTGGTTTGCTCTCGCAATCCCTGGCGCAGATTGATGAGCCCAAAGAAATCGAGATTGGCCGCCAGCTTGCGGCGGTGCTTCTTGGCAGCAAGCCCCTGCACCCCGATATGGCGCTGCAGCGTTATGTGAACCAGCTGGGGCGCTGGATCAGCCTGCAGTCCACACGTCCGCAATTGCCCTGGACCTTTGCCGTGCTGGACGATCCGGGTTTCAATGCCTTCGCAGCGCCCGGCGGTTATGTGTTTGTGACCAAAGGCCTGGTGGACCGCGTGAGTGATGAGGCCGAGCTGGCAGGCATTCTGGCTCACGAAATCACACATGTCACCGGAAAACACCATCTGCAGGCGATTGCCAAAACCGCGCGCGCCGGGCTTTTGACGCAAGTGGTCGGTTCGCAGGTCAAGGGACAACTGGCGGGTGCCGTGTCGGCACAGTTTCTCAGCCTGGGGCGTGATCTGTACACGCGTGGTCTGGACCAGAGCGATGAGTTCGATGCCGATCGCAACGGTGTGGCGCTGGCAGCACGGGCCGGCTTCGACCCCTACGGTCTGCTCGCGGTGCTGCAACAGCTGAGAACCGCCACCCCCGACAACCCGCTGTTTGCCCTGTCGCTGAGTACCCACCCGCCAGCACAGCAACGACTGGACCTGCTGGAACAGGCCATGGGCAACCGCTTGGACAGCCTGTCCGGCCAGCCAGTGATCACGGTGGCGCAGCGCATGGAGCGGCTGGAGGCTGCGCGCACTGCCAGCAGTGCCGATGCGCCCTCGGTGGCTGCTCCTGCGGGGCGGCGGGTGCCGGTGAAGAAGTAAGGCTAGTTTTTTTGCGGCGTTCGGGCTGAGCTTGTTGAAGCTGCCTTTGCATCCTCTGTTTGTGGTTTGCCAGCAAGCCGGGTCTCGCCCCGGCGGGCGAGGCACTTTTCTTTGCGTCGCCAAAGAAAAGTAGCCAAAAGAAAGGCGACCCGATGGTCTGGGACCCTTCGCTTCGCTACGGGCAACCTGCGGTGCTCGCCGAAAACGGGGTCTCGCTCGAACTCGCCTTCGGCTCAGACAATCGCTCGCCCTGGTCCGTTTTCAGCTGCGCTCCTCGGCCCAGCCCGACGGGTGGGGGGAATGAAAACGGGAGCGGATGCGGATTCGGGGAGACGATGGCGCGCAGAGCGCGTCATCGTCGGACCACGGGACCGTCATGTTTGCACGCGAGAGCAGCACACGCGGCCAAATGAAGTCCCCCTCCATCGCCCAGCGGGGCGAGGGAGGGGCTAGGGGTGGGAGTGGGGAGTTCGACCCTACTGCCCGCAGCGAACCGGGGACGGAGCGTGATGCAAGGAATCCGCGAGCAACATCATTTGCCAGATCGGCTGAACACAAAAATCCCGGCAATGACGAGGACGGTCCCCGCCGCCACCCAGGCGGTGAACGGTTCGCCAAGAATCAGCACCCCCATCAGGATGGTGGACATCGGCCCCACCATGCCGGTTTGCGCCGCCAGCCCGGCGCCTATGCGTTCAATGGCCATCATCACCATCAGCACCGGCACGGCCGTGCACAACGTGGCATTGAGCACCGACAACCAGATCACTTGCGGGGCCACCCAGGCGGCATCCAGCGGCCGCAACACCAGAAATTGCACGATGCAGAACACGCAGGCGACGCTGGTGGCCAGCCCCACCAGCCGCAGCGCACCCAGCCGTTTCACCATTTCGCCGCTGTAGACCAGGTAGAGCGCATAACTGATGGCGCTCAGAAAAACCAATAACGCTCCCCAGGCTGCCTCGCGCCCCAGCAAGCTGATCTCATGGCCAAACACCAGCACCACACCGGCATAGCTGACCGCCATCCCGAGCATCTGCGGGCGCGTGATACGCCTGCCGTAGAGCATGAGGCCGAGCAGCAGTACCAGCGTGGGATTGAGATAAAGAATCAGGCGCTCCAGCGATGCACTGATATACGCCAGCCCGGCAAAATCCAGAAAGCTCGCGAGGTAATAGCCGGTAAAACCGAGCCAGAGCACGCCCAGCCAGTCCTTGCGGCTCAAGGCCGCTTTGCCGCGGCTGGCCCACCAGGCCATCGCCGCAAAAATCGGAAGCGCGAACAACATGCGGTACATGATGAGCGTGACCGCATCCACGCCGTAGCGGTAAGCGAGCTTGACGATGATCGCCTTGCCGCTGAAGGCAATCGCACCAACGGTGGCCAGAACCAGGCCAACCGCTATGCTTTTAGGAGCTGTTGGCGCACAGCCTATATGGGTTTTCGAAGTTTTTTGCTCTGGATCCGGGTTCAAGATGGACTCTAGAAGCCGACAGCCTGGCCGTCACGCCGACTGTCGCTGGCAGCCACATAACCTTCAACCTTCGGGTCGCCAGTTCGCCAGATGAACTGGCCGGCGCCAAAGTCCTGGTAGGAATCGTTGATGACTTCCATGCGGTGGCCGCGCTCCGCCAGGGCCTGCACCGTCTGCGGGTCCATGGCAGATTCGACGTTGATCTCGAAGCCGGCGTTGTAGCGCCAGCGTGGCGCATCGCAGGCAGCCTGCGGGCTCTGCTTGTAGTCCAGCATGCGCACCAGCGTCTGCATGTGGCCCTGTGGTTGCATGTTGGCGCCCATGACGCCATACGACATGACCGCCTGCCCGTCCTTGGTCAGAAAGGCTGGAATGATGGTGTGAAACGGCCGCTTGCCCGGCGCGACCTGGTTGGCCCCCGCCTCCAGACTGAAAGCGTGGCCGCGGTTTTGCAGGCTGATGCCGAACTCCGGCTCGACGCAGCCGGAGCCAAAACCCATGTAGTTGCTCTGGATGAAGCTGACCATCATGCCGTCTTCGTCGGCGGCGCTAAGGTAAATCGTGCCGCCCTTGACCGGGTTGCCGGCGCCGAAGTCCTGGGCCTTTTTCATGTCGATGAGTTTGGCACGCGAGGCGAGGTAGGCGTCATCGAGCATTTGATCGACGCTCACCGCCATGGACGATGGCTCGGCCACGTATTTGTACACATCGGCAAAGGCGAGTTTCATCGCCTCGATCTGCAGATGCTGCGAATCCACGCCGTCCACCGCCATGCCCGCCACATCAAACTTGTCGAGAATGCCAAGCGCAATCAGCGCCGCAATACCCTGACCGTTCGGCGGAATCTCATGGAGGGTGTAGCCACGGTAATTTTTTCCTATGGGCTTGACCCACTCGGGCCTGTAGGCTTCGAAGTCTTTCTCCGTCAGGCTGCCGCCATGTTGCGTCGAGAATTTCTCAAGGGCCTGCGCAATCTCGCCGCCGTAAAAGGCCGCACCTTTGCTCTGGGCAATGGCACGCAGCGCCCGGCCCGCCGCCTTGAACTGAAACAGCTCGCCCACATTCGGCGCACGGCCCCAGGGCAGAAAGGACTGCGCAAAACCGGGTTGGGATTGCAGCTCGCCGGTGGCCGCCGCCCATTTTTGCTGCACCACAGGCGGCAAGAGATAACCCCGCTCGGCCGCCTCAATCGCCGGCTCCATGAGATCGGCAAAAGGCAGCTTGCCAAAGCGCTCGCTCATTGCCACCCAGCCGGCCACCGCGCCAGGCACGGACACCGAATCAAGCCCGCGCTTGGGCGGCGCGGATGCTGCGCCATATTTGCGCTTGAAGTAATCCGGCGTCCAGGCCTGCGGCGCCCTGCCAGATGCGTTGAGCCCGTGCAACTCCTTGCCGTCCCAGATCAAGGCAAAGGCGTCGCTGCCCAACCCATTGCTGACGGGTTCGACAATTGTCATGGTGGCCGCAGCCGCAATGGCGGCGTCCACCGCGTTACCGCCCTTGAGCAACATGCGCAGGCCGGCCTGCGCGCCCAGCGGATGGGAGGTGGACACCACATTGCGTGCGAACAGCGGCAGGCGGGTGGAGGGATAGGGGTTGTTGTAGTTGAAGTTCATGAGGGTTTGTTACAGGTCATATGGCCCGCTCACAGTGCTGCAGACCTTGTCGCCGGGTTATCGGTTCATGGGGTGGGCCGTCACTCCGCCGTGATCTTGCGCTCGCTGATGATTTTTTTCCACTTGCTGTTGTCTGCCCTGACCATGGCGGCAAAAGCCTGAGGTGTGCCGCCAGTGGGCTCGGCCCCGAGCCGCGCAAAGCGCTCTTTCACCTCAGCGTCGGCCAACGCGGCATTGACCGCCTGATTGACCTTGCCAGCCAGATCGGCACTCAAACCTTTGGGGCCATAGACGCCAAACCAGGTCACCGATTCAAAGCCGGGCAGCGTTTCTGACACCGCCGGCAGGTCGGGGGCAAGCGCGGTACGTTTTGGACTGGTGACCGCCAGCGCGCGCAACTTGCCGTCCTTGACATGCGGCATCCCGGTCACCAGGGAGTCAAACAGCACATCAAGTTTGCCGCTGATCAGGTCCGGCATGGCCAGCGCCGTCCCGCGGTAGGGAATGTGCAGGATGAAAGTGTCTGACTGCGCCTTGAAATATTCGGTGGTCAGATGCACGATGGTGCCGTTGCCGCTGGAGGCGTAGTTCAGGCGCCCCGGATTTTTGCGGGCAAAGTCGATGAATTCGCGCATGGTCCGGGACGACGACGAGTTGGGCACCAGCACAATATTGGGCGAGCTGGCGACATAGGCAATCGGCGTGAAATCCGCCTCGGCGTTGTAAGGTATTTTCGCGTTGATCGCCGGCCCGATGCTGTGCGTGCTGGAGGTGGCCAGCAGCAGGGTGTAACCGTCCGGAGCCGCTTTGGATGCGGCATCGGCACCTATGGTCCCGCCAGCGCCGGGCCGGTTGTCAACCACCACGGTTTGCCCGATTTTTTCGCCGAGTTTTTGTGACAGTGCACGCGCCAGGATGTCGGTCGCACCCCCTGCCGGAAACGGCACGATCATGCGGATCGGGCGTGCCGGGTAGGCCGCGCCGGTCGTCTGCGCAGCAACGGGCATGATCGCTGCGATGGCCAGGCAGAACGCTGCGGGGAAAATGGTGTGTGGACGTTTCATCCGGATATTGTGCAACGGTTTGCACCCCGGTCATCGCCCGCAAGGCGGCCGGTCCATCATTGCAGGGCTGGACTGTTTCACCCAAAAAAAAGGCGCCCGAAGGCGCCGTCTTTGGGAGTTGCCCGACCTACTCCTCTACAAAAGCCTCTTCCCGTTTGCTTTTCACGGCGGGCAGCAAAACGATGACCAGCAGCAGGGCACCGGCGGCCAGCAGGCCGGCCGAAAGCGGACGGGTGACAAAGACGCTCCAGTCGCCGCGTGAGAGCAGCAGCGCGCGGCGAAGGTTTTCTTCCATCATGGGCCCCAGGATGAAACCCAGCAGCAGGGGAGCCGGCTCTGTCCCCAGTTTGATGAAGAGATAACCAATCACGCCAAAAATGCCGACCATCCATATGTCCCACGTGTTGTTGTTGGTCGAGTAAACACCAATCGCGCAGAACAACACAATCGCAGGGAACAGGAAGCGGTAGGGCACGGTCAGCAGCTTGATCCAGATGCCGATCAGCGGCAGGTTCAGGATGATCAGCATCGCGTTGCCGATCCACATAGACGCAATCAGCCCCCAGAACAACTCGGGGTTGCTGGTCATGACCTGCGGTCCGGGCTGGATGTTGTGGATCGTCATGGCGCCCACCATTAGCGCCATCACGGCGTTGGGTGGAATGCCCAGGGTGAGCAATGGAATGAAAGAGGTCTGCGCACCGGCATTGTTGGCCGACTCGGGACCGGCCACGCCGCGGATATTGCCCTGGCCGAAGGGAACTTCGCCTGGCTTCATCTTGATTTTCTTTTCCAGCGTGTAGGCAGCAAACGCAGCGAGCAGCGCGCCTCCGCCGGGCAGAATGCCCAGCGATGAGCCCAGTATGGTCCCGCGCAGAACGGCCGGCGTCATGTCCTTGAAGTCCTGCTTGGTCGGCATCAGGCCCGACACCTTGGCGGTGAACACCTCACGCTCATGCTCGGGCTGTGCCAGGTTGCTGATGATCTCACCGTAGCCGAACACCCCCATGGCAATCACGATAAAACCGATGCCGTCGGTCAGTTCGGGAATGTCAAAGCTGAAGCGTGCGACACCGGAGTTCACGTCGGTACCC
Organism: Polaromonas sp.; assembly: GCF_030680935.1. Lineage (GTDB taxonomy): Bacteria > Pseudomonadota > Gammaproteobacteria > Burkholderiales > Burkholderiaceae_C > Polaromonas. The sequence goes on from NZ_JAUXUP010000019.1 coordinate 32,477, forward strand.
ACCAAACCCAGGAGCAAGCCCAGCACGATCATGCCGACAGCCTTGAGCAAGGAGCCGGACGCCAGCACCACGGCGCCGATCAGGCCCAGCACCATCAGGGCGAAGTACTCGGCGGGGCCGAACTTGAAAGCCAGCTCGGTCAGCGGCGGCGCAAAGGCAGCAAGAATCAGGGTACCAACACAACCGGCAAAAAAGGACCCCAAGCCTGCTGCGGCCAGCGCCGGCCCCGCTCGCCCCTTCCTGGCCATCTGGTAGCCGTCAATACAGGTTACAACGGACGACGACTCACCAGGCAGGTTCACCAGGATGGCGGTGGTCGAACCGCCATACTGCGCGCCGTAATAAATGCCAGCCAGCATGATCAGCGCGGAAACCGGGGGCAGCGCGTAGGTCGCCGGCAAGAGCATGGCAATGGTGGCCACCGGCCCAATGCCGGGCAACACGCCAATCAATGTCCCCAGAAGGCAGCCGGCGAAAGCGTAGAGCAGGTTGATCGGCGTGAACGCAACGCCAAAACCCAGGGACAAGTTTGCAATCAGATCCATTTTCTTTTCCTTAGCCGGTGATGAAGGACGGCCACACGGGGAACTGCAACTTCAGCGCAATGACAAAGGCCAGATAGCTGCCGACGGCCAGTACGGTTGCCAGAATGAGGGTAGTCCTGAATTTCCAGCCAGCCTCAGCCATGCTGGCAATAAAAGTCAGGGCATAGATCGCCACAATCATGCCGAAAGCAGGGAACTTGATGGCCGGAAGGCCCGCCAGCAAAATGCCGAATACCACGTTGGCCGCAATGATGAAGAAAAGCGGCTTCCAGGCCCACTTGCCGATTTTGTCCCCGCCTACCGTCTCGACCACCAGGGCCTTGAAGGTAATCACCACGCCAATAAGTGCCAACATGACGCCCAGCATCAGCGGGAAATAGCCCGGGCCCATGCGTGCCCCGGTGCCAACGTTGTAGGTCGTTGCACCCCACGCAAACGCGACACCGACACCCATGAACATGAGACCGGCAAAAAAGTCTTTCTGACTTTTGATATTCACGGTTTGTCTCCTCTATAAACTGGAATCGATGGATTGTGCATTCAATTGCCCCTGGCGCATATGTGGCTTTCACTTAGGCTGCCAGGCCGCGAAAATCGGAAGGCTTGCGTAAGAAAGCAGTCAGGACAACGGCGGTGTGGTAGAGAGAATTTCCTCAATGGTGGTCACGCCCTCTGCCACCTTGAGCGCGCCGGCCAGCCGCAGCGGCCGCATGCCATCAAGCACCGCCTGGCGCCGCAGCGCATCAATACTCGGTTCCTTGGTGACTTTGTCCTTGAACGCCTCACTGACCGTGAGCAGCTCATACAGGCCCATGCGCCCCATGAAACCCGTCATGCGGCAATCGACACAGCCCACCGGTTTGTAGGGCTGGTAACCGCCATTGATCTGCCAGGGCTTGACGATTTCTGTCAGCGCCTCGCGTGAGCTGCCTTCATCTTTCTCGCGGCATTGCGGGCACAAGGTGCGCACCAGCCGCTGCGCCAGAACGCCCAGCAATGTGGCATTGATCAGATAGGAAGGCACACCCAGCTCCATCAGGCGCGACACCGCCGAAGGCGCGTCATTGGTGTGCAGGGTGCTGAAGACCAGGTGCCCGGTCAGCGCGGCCTGTACCGCCATCTCGGCGGTCTGCAGGTCGCGGATTTCGCCCACCATGATGATGTCCGGGTCTTGCCGCATCAGCGCGCGCAAGCCCTCGGGGAAATCAAAATCCAGATGCGCCTGCACCTGCGTCTGGTTGAAAGCGGGCTCAATCATCTCGATCGGGTCTTCAATCGTGCTGACATTGACTTCTTCGGTGGCGATACGCTTGAGGGTCGAATACAGCGTGGTGGTTTTGCCCGATCCGGTCGGCCCGGTGACCAGCACAATACCGAAGGGCCGCTTGACCAGCAACTCCCAGCGCGCTGCGTCGTGCTGCGAAAAACCCAGCGCATCCAGGTCCTTGACGGTGGTGTCGGGGTCGAAAATCCGCATCACCATTTTTTCGCCGAAGGCTGTCGGCAAGGTGGACAGGCGCATCTCGACCTCGTCCCCGCGCTGGTTACGGGTCTTGATGCGTCCATCCTGCGGCCGGCGTTTTTCAACCACGTCCATGCGCCCCAGCAGCTTGATACGCGCGGTCATCGCGTTGTGCACCCCCATGGGCAACTGGTAAACAGGGTGCAAGATGCCGTCGATGCGAAAACGTATGACGCCCTGGTCACGCCGCGGCTCCAGGTGAATGTCGCTGGCGCGCTGGTCGAAGGCGTATTGCCAGAGCCAATCGACCACCTGCACCACGCCCTGGTCATTCGCATCGAGCTGCTTGTTGGTTTTGCCAAGCTCCACCAGTTGCTCAAAACTGGCCGCGCCCTCTCTGCCGCCCGCCTTCATGGCCGCCTTGACCGACTTGGCCAGCGCGAAAAACTCGGCGGTGTAGCGGGCGATTTCTGTCGGGTTGGCGACCACGAGGCGCACGCTGCGTTTGGCCTGGCGCTCCACCTCGGAGACCCAGTCGGTGATGAAAGGCTCGGAAGTGGCCACCACCACTTCTGAGGCGGTAACCTGTACCGGCAATACCTTGTGCCGCTCCGCATACACCGCAGACATGCTGTCGGCCACCTTGCCCACATCCACCTTCAGGGGGTCAATCCGCAGATAGGCCAGGCCGGCCCGACCGGCAAGCCACTGCGCGATGGTTTCAATATCCAGCGGCTTGCCGTCAGCCAGACGGCTCATGCTGACGCTGGCCAGCCGCACCAGCGGATGCTGCGCGCTTTGCACCTGCGAGCAACGGGCAATCGTGCGCTGCGCCTCGGCGGCAGAGATCACACCGTCTTCACTGAGCCATTCCACCAGGCGGCGCCAATCCAGCGGACCGGAGGGTACGGCTTTGGCTGCCGACTCAGGGTGAGGTTTGGGGGGCATCGCTGAACGCATGGTGGCACTGTAACTGATCAATCTGCAGGGGCGTCCACCCTCGGCTCACCACACCGGCTTGAACAGTCTGAGCCATTTTTTGGCTGGCAGGCCGAAGCGCGATTCAATGCAATCGGCTCGTTGCACCAATTCCGTGCGCTCGGGCCGGGTTGGCTCACGCTGCGCGGCCACCACGGTGTTGCCCTCCCGCGTCGGCTTGAAGGCCCAGACCGCTTCCGGTCCAAAGGCTCCGGCAATTTTTTCGAGCGAGCGCAGATAACTGGAGTCGCGGCCAAACAGATTGACGGTCATCACGCCGCCCTCCGACAGCAAGTTCCGGCAATCGGCATAAAACGCTTCGCTGTCCAGCACGGGCGCTGCCGCCTCATGGTCGTACAGGTCCACCTGCAGCACATCCACCTGGCCGTGGTGCGCAGGTTTGCGGATTTCCTGCGCCGCGTCGGCCAGGATGACTTGCAGGCGCGCATCGTCCTTCGGCAGCTTGAACCACAGCCGGCAAGCCGCAATCACCTGCGGGTTGAGCTCGACCGCGGTGGTTTTCATCCTGAGTTTCTTGTAGCAGAACTTGGTCAGCGCCGCCGAGCCGAGACCCAGCTGCATGGCACGCAGCGCAGCCACCGCCGAAGCGTCCACAAACAGCAGCCAGACCATCATGCGCTGCGCATACTCCAGCTCAATGTCGAAGGGTTTGTCCAGCAGCATCGAGCCCTGCACCCACTGGGTGCCCAGGTGCAAATAGCGGACATCGCCGGCGTCGGAGAAGTTGACCTCGGGCAGATTTGCCAGTGCAGTGTTGGTGGTGTCTTTGCGGGCCATGGGTTCAGGTGATCAGTCGGTGCTTTTCAAATACGTCGCGCCACGCGGCAAGTTTGCGCTCAAAGGACCAGGAGGCATTCGCGGGGCTGGTGGAAGGCAGTTTGTAAACTGGCAAGCCCAACAACGAAGTATGGCGAAGCTGTTTGAAACTCTCCCCACCGTTGTGGGCAAGGGCCTCCAGCGCCGGGCACATCTGCCGCAGCCGCGCAAAATCATTGACCACCGGCTGGCGAATATGGCTGTCCAGGCTCCCTTCGCGTTCACAGGCCGCGTACACATCCCACACACCAAGGCGCTTCGAGAGCAACCATTCGCTACGTTTTTGATAGCTGTCTACGCTTGTTCCTATTGGGTCAGAAGGCCAAATGGCTTGCAATATCTTCCAGAAGTGGTTTTGCGGGTGGCCGTAATACTGCTGCGCTGCCAACGAGGCCACGCCGGGAAAACTGCCCAGGATCAACAAACGCGTCTGGCTGCAGACCAGCGGCGCCAGCCCCGTCAACATGCCAGCAGGCCCTTCAGTTTTGGCAAAGCCGCCAGCGAGTTGGCCCAGGCCGCATCGGCCAGCGCCTGAACCGGCACACCACGCAGCTGCGCCACCACGGCGGCGATCTGCGGCAGCTGGTCGGGCTCGTTGCGGCCCTGGACCTGACCCTGACCGCGTTGTTCAGCGGTTTTGTAAAGCCAGTGCGGGGGAATGTCGGGTGAATCCGTCTCCAGCACCAGCGCAGACAAGGGCAGGGCGGCCGCAAGCCGCCGCAGTTGCAGCGCCCGGTCAAAGGTCACTGCCCCGCCAAACCCGAGTTTGAAACCCAGCTTGATGAATTCTTCCGCTTGCTGCTCGCTGCCATTGAAGGCGTGGGCAATGCCCTGCCAACCAGCCCCCAGGGGCGCCAGTTCACGCAAATGCTTGAGTAGCCGGTCGGCCGACCGGCGCACGTGCAGGATCACCGGCAGAGCATGTTTGCGCGCCAGCAGCAGCTGCTCGCGGTAAAAATGTTCTTGCCGTTCGCGCAGCGGGCTTTGGTTCAGTTCGGGCACAAAGAAGTCCAGCCCGATCTCTCCGACCGCGACCAGGCGCGGGTCGTCCTTTCGCCGCGCCAACTCGGTGTCCAGCAGCGCCAGGTCGCCGTCCAGCGCGTCCTTGATACACAGCGGATGTATGCCCAGCGCATAGCTGTCGCCGAATTCATGCGCCAGGACCCTGACCCTGTCAAAGCTGGAAACGCCGACCGCCGGAAGGACGCAGTGCCCCACACCCGCGCCTGTAGCCCTGCGCCTCATGTCACTGCGGTCCCCATCGAATTCCTGCGCATCCAGGTGGCAATGGGTGTCTATCCAGAAAAGCATGCCCGAATAATGCCCTAGAACCCGTGCGGCAACCCGCTCTGGAACTTGTCCTGGAAACTGTCATCAATTCTTCGGTGAATATCCCCGCCTTCTATATGACCAACGTGCACGGAAGTACCAGACGTGATACCGTCAGTTTCGTCAGCCCAGAAACCAACATGCACAGGTGAAACGGATGCGCAGGCCAGCCCTTTACAGCAGCTCCCGCCGACCTACCCAGGAGCCGATTGACCAGCCAGCACCTGGCGCTCAAGCCCGATCCCCGGGCCCTGTTGCTGGCGTATCGGCTTTTTTCTCCTGGTCCAATCCGCGTCTCCTCTGGGCCGCCCTGCTGGTCCTGACCGTGCTGCTTCTTGTCAGCCTGTCGCTTTCCCTGCGGCCCTCGCAGCGCCGGCTGACGCAGGAAGACATCAATGCCGCGGTATTGAAGACGCTGGAGACCACCCAGTTGCCATCGGCAGCAGCCAAAGCCTATGAGGCGATCCGCCCGTCGGTGGTGCGGGTCACCGGCTACGGCAAAAGCAAGGACGGCAAGGAAGACGTGGAGTACGGGGTAGGTACCGGCGTGGTCATCGTGGACAAGGGCATCATCCTGACCAACCTGCATGTGGTGCAAGGCGCGCAGACCATCAAGGTGGTGTTTTCCGACGGACTGGAATCCACCGCCCACATTACCGGCGCCCAGCCAGAAAACGACCTGGCGGTGCTGCAGGCCCACAAAATCCCTGACGACATGATTGCAGCCACCATGCGCTCGACCGGCGACCTCGCGCCTGGCGACCACGTGCTGGCCGTGGGTTACCCCTTCGGCATCGGACCTTCAGCCTCTGCGGGCGTGATCTCGGGCCTCAAGCGGACCTTCCGCTCGCCCGAGGGCAAACAGGACATCCGCAACCTGATCCAGTTTGACGCCGCCGCCAACCCGGGCAATTCAGGCGGTCCGCTGGTCACCATGGATGGCGAAGTGGTCGGCATTGTCACCGCCATTCTCAACCCCAACCAGCAGCGCAGTTTTGTCGGTATTGCTTTCGCTGTGCCCATTGAAAACGCCGCCTCCGCCGTCGGCCTGACCCCTTTCTGAAGGACAACCCCATGCAAAACCAGACGCCTGCACAAGACCCCCAGACAGCACAACTGATGGAGCAGATTCTTTACGAAGTCAAACGCGTGGTGGTCGGGCAGGACCGCTTCCTGGAGCGTGTCATGGTTGCCATCCTGGCCCAGGGTCATCTGCTGGTTGAAGGTGTACCAGGACTGGCCAAAACCCTGACCGTCAAGACCCTGGCCAACACCATACAGGGAAACTTCAAACGCATCCAGTTCACGCCCGATCTGGTGCCGGCCGATCTGGTGGGCACGCGCATCTACAACCAGAAAACCGGCGACTTCAGCACCTCACTGGGGCCGGTTTTCACCAACTTGCTGCTGGCCGACGAAATCAACCGCGCACCGGCCAAGGTGCAAAGCGCGCTGCTGGAAGTCATGCAGGAGCGCCAGGTCACGATAGCCGGTGAAACCCACAAGGTGCCCGAGCCTTTTCTGGTGATGGCCACGCAAAACCCGATCGAAACCGAAGGCACCTACCCCCTGCCCGAAGCGCAGGTGGACCGTTTCATGATGAAGGTGCTGGTGGATTACCCGACCGATGAAGAAGAGTTTGTGATTGTCCAGCGCGTGATTGGCCCGGCCGTCGCGGTCTCCAGCGTTGCCAGCACCGAGCAACTGGCGGCGCTGCAGCGGGAATGCAGGCAGGTCTATGTGGACCCGTCCCTGATCCAGTACGCGGTGCGTCTGGTGTCGGCCACGCGTACTCCTGAAAAACACGGGCTGAAGGACCTGGCCCGTTTCATCACCTTCGGCGCCAGCCCGCGCGCCTCCATCAACCTGACCGAGGGCGCACGCGCGCTGGCCATGCTGCGTGGTCGCAGCTACGTTCTGCCTGAGGACATGACCGACCTCGTACCTGATGTGCTGCGGCACAGGATCGTGCTGTCTTATGAAGCACTGTCGGAAGGACTTGACGCGGACACCGTGGTTTCGAAAATCATGGCAAAAATACCAGCTCCGGCAAAACCGCTTGAACACGAGAAGCTAGCCGCCTAGATATGTTGCCCCCAGGTTCGCTCACTGCGTGTAGCTCTCTGCCCCCCGAGGGGGCCGCTGCGCCTGCGGTGCGGCGAAGCCAGTCCCGCGGCCCCTGCTTGATGGGGAGTGCTCCTCGGTCCGTTGGGGGCGCTGACTGATCATGAAGAGCTGGTTGCGCAGATTTTCCAGTGCGGAGCCCACCGAAGCAGCGGACCGCGCTGCGACGTCCGGCGGGATTCAGGCCACGCCCGTTTCGGGATCGACCGGGGCAGGCGCCGAGCAGGTGCTGCGCCGCCTGGAGTGGACCGTGCTGCGCCGGCTTGACGGCCTGTTGCAGGGCGACTACCGCACCTTGATGCGCGGCACCGGCATGGATCTGGCCGATCTGCGTGAGTACCAGCACCACGACGATGTACGCCACATCGACTGGAACGTCACCGCGCGGCTGCAGCTGCCGCATGTGCGCGTGTTCACCGAAGACCGCGAGATGGCCAGCTGGTTTTTGCTGGACCTCAGCCCTTCGGTCGATTTTGGCTCCGGTCCGCAACGCAAAAGCCAGGTCTCCAGCGAATTTGTAGCGGTGCTGGCACGCGTACTGACGCGCCACGGCAACCGCGTCGGCGCCATGCTGTATGGCACCGGTGTGGACACGGTACTGCCCGCACGCGGGGGGCGAGGTCATGTACTGCGCCTGCTGCACAGCATGCAGGCCCGGCCGAAAATCGAAGGTACGGCGCCCACGCGCCTGGACGACCTCCTGCGCTCCGCCGCCCAGTTTCTGCGCCGCCGTTCTACCGTGTTTGTGGTGTCTGACTTCATCAGCGAGCCCGGCTGGGAGAAAACCCTGGGACAGCTGGCCCAGCGCCATGAAGTGGTGGCGGTGCGGCTGCTCGATCCGCTGGAACTCGAGCTGCCCGACCTGGGTCTGATCCCGATCCGCGACGCAGAAACGGGTGAACAACTGTTGGTAGACACCCACGACAAGGGTTTCCGGCAACGTTTCACCCGCATTGCCGCCCAGCGCGAGGCGGAGTTGCGCCAGTCCTTGACGCGGGCGGGGGTCGATACGCTGGAACTCTCCACCGATGGCGACCTGGTCGATGCCATCATGCGATTTACCGAGCTGCGCAAGCGCCGTGGCCAGGCCTCAGGTGCGGCTGGTAAAGGCCTGCGCAGGCTACCCGACCATCTCAAGGTGGCCGCCTGACAATGGCCTGACCCAAGGAGACCCGCTGTGAACTCACCCGTGACTTTCCTGTGGCCCCAGTTTCTCTGGCTGATGCTGGCCCTGCCTGTACTGGTGGCGCTGTATGTCTGGCTGCTGCGCCGCAAGAAGAAGATGGCGCTGCGCTACGCCAGTCTGTCCATCGTGCGCGAAGCCATGGGCACGGGGCAGAATTTCAGGCGCCACATCCCGCCCCTGCTGTTTTTGCTGGCCATGGCCGCCATGTTGCTGGCGGCGTCACGGCCTTTTGCCGTCATCACCCTGCCCTCACAGCAGGAAACCATCATCCTGGCGATGGACGTGTCGGGCAGCATGCGGGCCACCGACGTACAGCCGAACCGCCTGGTTGCTTCGCAAAATGCGGCCAAAGCCTTCCTGGCTGAGCTGCCGCGCAGCGTGCGGGTCGGTATTGTGGCTTTTGCCGGTACCGCCTCGGTGGTGCAACCAGCCACCTTGAGCCGCGAAGACCTGGTGGCCGCGATTGACAAATTCCAGTTGCAACGTGCCACGGCCATTGGCAACGCCATCGTGGTGTCGCTCGGTGAGCTGTTCCCCAATGCCGGCATTGATCTCGCCTCGCTGACCTATGGCCGTAACCGGAACAGCGGCGTGGCCATCGACCAGGCCCCGAAGGAGCCCAAAAAGGAGTTCACACCGGTCGCGCCCGGCTCCTACACCTCGGCCGCCATCATCTTGCTGACCGACGGCCAGCGCACCACCGGCGTGGATTCGCTGGAGGCGGCCAAGATGGCCGCCGACCGCGGGGTGCGCATTTACACCGTGGGCATAGGCACGGTCGATGGCGAGACCATAGGTTTTGAAGGTTGGTCCATGCGCGTCAAGCTGGACGAGGAAACCCTCAAGGCGATCGCCACCAAAACCCAGGCCGAGTATTACTACGCAGGCACGGCAGCCGACCTGAAAAAGGTCTATGAAACCCTGAGTTCGCGGCTCACCGTCGAGAAAAAGGAAACTGAAATTTCCGGCCTGCTGGCGCTGGCGGCGGCGCTGCTGGCACTGTTGTCGGCGGGCTTGTCGCTGCTGTGGTTCAACCGGATACTTTGAAGCCGCGCCCGGTTCGCCTGCATGCTCAGGCATCACGCTGCATCCTCAGCTTGCCTCAGACAGTAGTTTCAACTCCCCACTCCCAACCCCCCGCCCTTCCCTCGCCCCGCTGGGCGAGAGAAGGGAGCCTCATTTGGCCGCGTGCGCTGCGCTCGCGTGCAAACTTGACTGTCCCTTGGGATTCCCGTGCAGGAAGCGCTGCGCGCTTCCTGCACTCCGGATTTGTCCCCGCATTGGTTTTCCACCCCACCCTTCTGTATGCGCCGAGGAGCGCAGGTCCAGACGGATCAGGACGGGCGATTGTCTGAGCCGAAGGCGAGTTCGAGCCCGGCCCCGGCTGGCCCGAGCACCGCAGGTTGCCCCTCGTAGCGCCAGCGAAGAGGGGACGCAGACAGCAGGGTCGCCTTTTTCTTTGCTTACTTTCTTTTTGGCGACGCAAAAAGAAAGTGAGTTGCTGCCGGGCAACCCCCGGCTTGCTGGCTAACCTGAGGCCTTGAGGCAAAGATGGCTTCGACAGGCTCTGCCCGAACGGTGATAGTCATCAGACGTGGATTAGGATCAAGTCAGGAATGACCGCCAGCGCCATAAATTCGCTATAAATTCAATAGCTGCTCACGCATACAGGACAAGGGCTAGAGCCCAAAATTCCTTAAGAAAAGCAGGGTCCGCCACACCGGGCGCCAACCGCCCTACTGAACATGGCATTCGCGCCGCAACAAGGCCACAGCGTCATTGAGCGCGTGTACCGCGTCGCTTTGCAGCGTACCCTGCGCCTCTTCCATGAAGTCGTCCCACAAGCTGGCGTAAGCGTCGTGGTGTTGCACCGGCGCGTTGTCCAGGATGTACTGGCGGGCCAGCGCCGGTTCGAAACCGGATTTGCGGATCTTTCGCACCAGGGCCGCAGCACCTTTTTCAGTCAACATGGTTTTGGGAGTAGCGCCTGCGGCCACGCAGAGCAACAGGGTCAGCAGCGAACCATCGTCGCTGTTGCCGCCAGTGACCTTGTTCCACGCCGTAGACGCCTGGCGGTCGTGGTGGTCGACTTCTTGGAGGCCGTCTTCCACCCAGAAATACCGGCCCATGAAGGCAGGGCTTCGGTCAAACAACTGGCGCACCGGCAAGGCCGAATCAAGTATTTTGGGTGCATCGGTGATCACCGATTGGCGCACCACTTCCACCGCGCTGCGGAGATGAGCTGGCAGTTTTTTGGGTAAGGCGACCGGCAGCACCGCAGCGCCGCCCGCGTGCTTCTTGCGTAAGGCGCCGACCATCTTCTCGAACGCCACCCAGTCGGGCATCTCGATGCGGCCAGAGGCCAAAACCAGCAATGCGGTGCGTATCACCGCTTCGGCATCTTTGCCTGCCTCTTCCAGATCGTCGGCGTCCATGCCCAGCTCTCCGGCCAGCCAGAGCGCCGCATCCACCAACTGCCCTGCCTGGCTGCGCCTGGTCAGTTCAGACTGGTAGTCGGCCAGGCTGCGCAGCGACCATTTGGCCAGCAATGGAATATGCGCGTCGGTGAAGCCGCCGCGCTCGTTCATGCCAAAGTGGCTGTTCTGCGGCATGGCGATCAACGCCTTGAGCATGTCGGAGCCGCCCTTGGAGCGCGACAACAGCGAAAAATCGCGCAGCGACTCGGCCGCTTGCTGCAGGTCGCCGTCGCAACTGCTCTCCAGGTACAGACTGACCAGGTTGACCATGCGGTCGCGGGCTTTTTCAAGCTCAGGGCGCAAGAACTCGTTGCCGAAATAACGCGCAATCTGCACCATGCCCTTGGGGCCCTCGATACGCATCGCCTCGATTTTTTCGGGGTCGATGATGCCGTGCAACACGCCATGCCGCAACGCCTTTTCGAAAAACGGACGGGCGTCGTAGAGCGAGACGGCTGAAGGCGAAGACATGGGACTGCGCGCGTTCAGATCGCCGATTCCTCGTCGGACTCGCGCGCCGTCGGTGTGGCCTTGCCACGGTCGGTGTCACCGGTTTCGACCTTGCCGTCGTCCTCGGCCTCCTCCTCGTCCTCGGGCGCAGCTGCCTGATGGGCACTGACCTTGGCGCGCAACACCATCAACATTTCAATGAACAGGTCCGGCAGTTCATAACGCAGTATCCAGGCCAGTTGCATCCAGTCGCGGTCGGCGATTTCGTCCTGCTGGACGCGCGGTTTCTCCCACGCCGAGGTCAGCAGGGCGGACTGCGACAGCATCTTGCCGTACTCGTCGGCGGGCTCGAAACTGCCACTGCGGGCAAAACCCTCGACACGACTCCATTGATCGGAGAAATAATCGGCCAGTGCCTCGGCGCCGCCGTCGAGGTCGCCGATCGCCGTGAGGAATTCCACCGGGTCCGCATCCTCGCGGAAGATGACCGCGTTGACCATACCGCGCAAATGCGTGCGGGTCAGGTCCTTGTAGAGCTTTTCGATCACCACGGCGCGGGCAAACTGGGCGGGCGACACCAGCAGACCGACCACCGACTCGCGCGAGTTGTCGTACTCGCGGATGACGGCCAGGACGTCCTTGGGCGGCAACTGTTCCAGCACCACCATCAGCGCGGCATCACCTTCAGCGTCGGCGAGCTCCACCAGAGCCGACTCGGCACCGACGATATCGCCGGCCGCTATCAGGGTCTGGGTTCTTTCGATCAGGGCGAGGTGCGTTGTCATCAGGGTTTCATCTTCCATGTCAGGGGTGGCTGCATCAGTCTTTCTGATCGAAGCCTTGCTGGACCAGCCAGGAGGCAGCAGCCTCCTGGCGTGCACGGACATCGCTGCCTTGCCCACCGTCTCCGTCGTCATCAAAGATCACCAGGTCATCGTCGCCGTCCTGGTCGCTGCCTTCGTCTTCGTCGTCATCCTCGTCTTCGCCGGCGACCATCATCCCGGCGGGGACCGGCAGGCCGGCCATGTATTCCAGGCCTGCAGTCAGTGTCAGGAATTTGTCCCCGCCCGGCGCCTGCAGAACGATCCTGGCCAGGTCACTGGCCCAGGGCGCCATCTCAAAGCTGCCCGCCAGGCTGCTCCATGCCGGAAAGCCAGCGCCGTCATGCGTGAGCAGATGATCCATGGCCTCCCGCCTGGTGAAATCAAAACCCTGGTGAAACACCACCGCCACCATCTCGGGACTGAGCTCCATCATCTGGACCAAAAAACCGATTTCCTGGCGTTTGCCGGCCAGACGCTGGCGCAAGACGTCGCGCCCCTCGGTGTCGAAGCGCAGGTCGTCCATTTCGGACTGGTAAGCCGAGCGCAGGTCGAGGAAATAGGGGGAGATGCTCATGCTGCAGGTTTTTTCATGTGATGGGTCATGGTGCCGGCCGGTATCACAGCAGCGGGTTTAAATAGCTCTTCCAGATCTCGGTTGCGGTGGCAAGCGGACTGTCGAGCAGGTTGCGACGGCGGTTGTCGTCGTAGACCTGGCGTTTTTCCGCGTCCGACAGCACTTCATACGCTTCCTGCACCGCCCGAAAACGCGCCGGCGCCTGGGGATCGGCATTTTTGTCGGGGTGCCAGAACGACGCCTTCTGGCGAAAGGCCTTCTTGATGTCAGCCAGCGTTGCAGCGCTGTCCAACCCAAGGGCGGTGTAGTGATCGGTCATGCGCGGGTGGTGTTGTCCTGGACCGCAAGCAAGCAAGGTAATGCCACGGCGTGTTAAAGGGCTCACCCGGCTGAGGAAACGCGCAGGCGCGCCGCGAGGCGACCAAGGATTATGCACGCCCGGCCCTTTTCAGGGCGGCAGGCTGGCCAATGCCCTTATGCCGGACTGACCGGCTACCGAAGCGGGTTCTGGCTGGCCAGCGGCTTCATGCCCATTCCGACAGCCGTCCCTCGACCAGCCGGAAACGCCGACCGCAACGCGCCGCCAGGGTTTCGTCGTGGGTCACCATCACAAAGGCCGTGCCGTGATCCCGGGCGAGTTGCAGCATCAGTTCAAAGACGCCGTCGGCGGTGGTCCGGTCCAGGTTGCCGGTGGGTTCATCGGCCAGCACGCAGGCCGGACGTGTGACCAGCGCGCGGGCAATGGCCACACGCTGGCGTTCACCGCCCGACAGCTCGGCAGGGCGATGGTGGATGCGGTCTTTCAGGCCCACGCTGGCCAGCATGGCAGTGGCGGTCTGTGCCGCCTTGTCGCGGTCCTGGCGCCGTATCCAAAGCGGCATCGCCACGTTGTCGAGCGCGCTGAACTCTGGCAGCAGGTGGTGGAACTGGTAGACAAAGCCCAGGTGCTGGTTACGCAAATCGCCCTGTTCGGCCGCCGACAGTGACGACATCTGTTGCCCCTTGAGTTCGACACTCCCGCTGGTCGGTGCGTCCAGCCCGCCCATCAGGTGCAGCAAGGTGCTTTTGCCGGAGCCTGAGGCGCCGACGATGGCCAGCGTTTCGCCGGCCATCACCTGCAGGTCCACGCCGTGCAACACAGTCAGGTCAATCGGGCCTTCGTGGAAGCGTTTGGTCAGGCCTTGCGCTTTTAAAACTACATCACTCATACGCGCACCCACAAATTCTTTTATTCATATCTCAAAGCCTCTGCGGGGTTCACGCGGCTGGCGCGCCAGCTCGGATAAATGGTCGCCAGAAATGCCAGCACCAGCGCAATCACCGCAATCGGCATGATGTCGGCGTACTGGGGGTCACTCGGCATGCGGCTGATCAGGTAGATGTCTTTGGGTAAAAAATTGGCGTTCAGCAGGCGCTCCAGGGCGGGTACCAGCACGTCGATGTTCAGCGCGATCACCAGGCCCAGCAGCAGGCCCGAGAAGGTACCGATGACACCCACCATGGCGCCCTGCACCATGAACACGCCCATGATGCTTTTCGGGCTGGCGCCCAGGGTGCGCAAGATCGCGATGTCGGCGCGTTTGTCGGTCACCGTCATCACCAGCGTGCTGACCAGGTTGAAGGCGGCCACCGCAACAATCAGCGTCAGGATGATGAACATCATGCGTTTTTCAAGCTGCACGGCGGCAAACCATGTCTTGTTTTGCCGCGTCCAGTCACGTATCAACAAATCGCCGCTGAGGCTGCGCGACAGTTCTGCCGCCACCTCGCGCGCCTGGTGCAAGTCCTTGAGTTTGATGCGGATGCCAGTCGGGCCCTCCAGCCTGAAAATTTTTGCAGCATCGTCCTGGTGCAGCATCACCAGCGCCGAGTCGTACTCAAAGTGGCCGGAATCAAAAGTGCCGACCACCGTCATCTGTTTCAGGCGCGGCACCACACCGGCGGGCGTGACCTGCCCGCTGGGGGCAATCAGTGTCACCAGATCTCCCTCACGCACGCCCAGCGCGCGTGCCAGCTCGCCACCCAGCACCACGCCAAAGCCGCCAGGCACCAACTTTGGCAAGGCGGTGTCCTTCAGGTCCACCGCGAGGTCGGTGACCTGCCCCTCCAGCGCCGGGTCTATGCCGCGCACGATGGTGCCCTTCATGTCTTCGCCGCGCGCCAGCAGGGCCTGGGCCGCAATAAAACTGGCGGCGCCCAGCACATTCGGGTTTTGCTTGATCTCGGCCAGGGTTTTGGCCACATCGGGCAGGGCCGCGCCATTAGGCGCAAACACCTCGATGTGCGAGATCACGCCCAGCATGCGGTCGCGCACTTCCTTCTGGAAGCCGTTCATGACGCTGAGCACAATGATCAGCGCCGCCACGCCCAGCGCGATGCCCAGCATGGAAACGCCGGAGATGAAGGAAATAAAACCGTTGCGCCGCGTGGCGCGGCCGGCGCGGGTGTAGCGCCAGCCCAAAATCAGTTCGTAGGGAATTTGCATGGCGCCAATTGTGGCATCCCGGACAATAGGGCCATGCCTGTGACGCCGCCCCCGATCTGCCACCACCTGGTGCTGCCTTTTGCCGCCTGTTCGGCCGCCGACTGGCTGCCCGCCATGAAAGCCCTGCCGCCTGCGGCCTTTCGCAACTTCAACCAGTTGCTGCAGGGCATGAAGCCGATCCATACCGACAACGGGGATGAGCGCTCGCTGTCGCCACCCCACGAGCGGGTACTGGCCCGTGCGCTGAACCTGCCGATGACAGATGGGCTGATACCCTGGGCCGCCTGGCAACTACTGAAAAACGGTGGCACCCCCGGCGAAGGGGCCTGGGCGCTCATCACCCCCTGCCACTGGGCCATGGGCCGGGACCACGCCACCCTGACCGACCCGGCTGCGCTGGGTTTGCAGGAACAAGACTCACGCGCCCTGCTGGTCGCGATGCAACCCTACTTTGCGACCGAGGGCATCACCCTGCACTACGCAGAGCCAACACGCTGGCTGGCCGAGGGCGAACTTTTCAGGATGCTGCCCAGCGCCTCACTGGACCGCGTGCTGGGCCGCAATGTGGAGCCCTGGATGCCCGCCACCCGACAGATCCGCCTGCTGCAGAACGAGATGCAGATGCTGCTTTATACCCATGCGGTCAACGATGCACGCGCAGCGAGAAAGCAGGCCGGCATCAACTCTTTCTGGATCAGTGGCACGGGTGCCCTGCCCGACACCTTTCTGCCGCAGTCGCAACCCGAAGCCACGCTTGCGCAAGACCTGGCACAGGCGGTCTTTTATGACGATTGGCCGCTCTACACGCAAGCCTGGTCCGCGCTGGACGCAGGCGAAGGCGCACGCCTGCTGGCGCTACAGCAAGGTGGTGACACGGTCCGCCTGAGCCTGTGCGGCGAGCGCAACGCCTTGAGCTTTGAATCGACCCACACTGGCCTTTGGGCCAAAGTCAGGAATCTTTTTGGCCACCAGCCCTTTGTTGGTGTGCTTGAGCAGCTATGAAAATAATAGTACGTGAAGTACCCCCGCGCAGTGTCTGGGTACTGGAGCAGGCCGGTATTCACCCCCTGCTGGCCCAGCTTTATGCCGCGCGCGGTGTGGTGTCGGCCAACGAACTGGACGCTGACCTGGGCAAATTGTTACCCCCTGCGTCCATGAAAGGTACGGCAGAGGCGGCGGTGCTGCTGGCCGACGCGATGGCCGCACACAAGAAAATCTGCGTGGTGGCCGACTACGACTGCGACGGCGCCACCGCCTGCGCCGTAGCGCTGCGCGGCCTGCGTCTGCTGGGCGCCACACACGTCAGCTACATCGTGCCCGATCGGGTCGTCGATGGTTATGGCCTGACGGCACCGATCGCCGAACGGGTCAAGGCGACGGGCGCCGATCTGTTGGTCACGGTGGACAACGGGATTGCCAGCATGGACGGGGTGGCGCGTGCACGTGTGCTGGGCATGCAGGTTCTGGTGACCGACCACCACCTGCCTGCGCTGATAGACGGCCACATCGTGTTGCCCGACGCAGAAGTGATCGTCAATCCGAACCAGCCTGGATGCAGCTTTGAGAGTAAATCCATTGCCGGCGTGGGCGTGATGTTTTATGTGCTGCTGGCATTGCGCGCCGAACTGCGCCAGCGCGGTGTGTTTGATGCGGTCACCCAGCCCAAGCTGGATTCCCTGCTGCCGCTGGTGGCCCTCGGCACGGTCGCCGACGTGGTCAGGCTCGATGCCAACAACCGCCGACTGGTGGCACAGGGCCTCAAACGCATACGCAGAGGCGCCCTGCCAGCCGGGGTGGCGGCCCTGTTCACCGCCGCAGGACGTGTGGCGGCCATGGCCACCAGCTTTGACTTTGGTTTTGCCCTGGGCCCGCGTATCAATGCCGCTGGCCGGCTCAGCGACATGACGCTGGGCATCGAATGCCTGCTGACCGACGACCCCGCCCGCGCCGACGAGCTCGCCAAAACGCTGGACGGTATCAACCGTGAGCGCCGCGCGATAGAGGCCGACATGCGCGAGCAGGCGCAGTACGCGGCCGACGCCATGATCGACATGGACGATGAGCCGCCGCCGGCGATCGCCATTTTCGATCCGGACTTTCACGAAGGCGTGGTTGGCATCGTCGCCTCTCGCATCAAGGACAAGCTGCACCGCCCGACCTTTGTGTTTGCCGCCAGCCAGGCGCCGGGCAAGGAGCACGAGCTCAAGGGCTCGGGTCGGTCCATCCCTGGCTTTCACCTGCGCGACGCGCTGGACCTGGTGGCCAAGCGCCACCCCGGCGTATTGCTGCGTTTTGGCGGCCACGCCATGGCAGCGGGCTGCACGATTGCCGAAGAGCACTTTGAAGTGTTTGAACAGGCACTGCAGCAGGTGGCGCATGAATGGCTGGACGCTGCTACCCTGCTGCGCCGCCTCGATACCGACGGACCGCTGGCACCGCAGTACCGCCGCGCTGACCTGGTGGACACGCTGCACAAGGAAGTCTGGGGCCAGGGTTTTGCAGCCCCCACCTTCAGCGAAGAGGTCGAAGTGGTGTCGCAGCGCCTGGTTGGCGACAAACACCTGGCCCTCAAGCTCAAACACCAGGGCCAGCCGGTAGATGGCATCTGGTTTGGTCACACCGAGTCTTTGCCGGCGCGCGTCAAGCTGGCTTTCCGGCTGGATGCCGATGAATGGCAGGGTGTGAAGCGGGTGCGTTTTCTGGTGGAAGCGGCCGAGCTGTAGTGCTTGTCTGACTGCGCGCGGGTGACGCTGCCTACAGCCAGTCGCCATGGCCCCGGTCATGCTCTGTTTCACAAGGCGCACCCGTCGGCGCGCCACTGCAACTCAAAAGGACAGCATGAACACCATCATTTACATCGTCGGCCTTGTCGTGATCATCGGCTTCATCCTGTCGTATTTCGGCTTTCGCTGAGATAGGGCGGAGCAGTCAGACGCTATGCAATTGATAGCTGCCTACACAAGCTCCATAAGGGCTGAGGGCCTGAAAGCCTTGAAGCTCAAGCCAGCAGGGTGTATTCACCGCCACGCTCCAGCGCGCGCGCATAGGCCGGGCGTGCATGGATACGCTCCAGATAATTCATCAGGCGCGGCCGGCTTTTGTTGAGGCCGCCACGCGCGGCTGCGGCCTCGATTGCAAAACTCAGCTGGATGTCCGCACCGCTGAATTCATCACCGACAAACCACGCGCCCTTGCCCAGCTCGGCCTCCAGGTAGTCCAGGTGCTGGCGGATCTGCGGCTCGATAAAACTGCTTTTGGCCTTGCCGCTGATGGCCTTCGCAATCGGTTTGACAAAAAACGGCATGGGCGCTGTTTCGATTTTGTCGAACACCAGCTTGAGCAGCAACGGCGACATGGCCGAGCCCTCGGCGTAATGCAGCCAGTAGGTGTAACGCAGCTTTTCCGGCGTGCCCGCCGCAGGGCTCAGGCGCCCCGCACCATAACGCTCAATCAGGTAATCAATGATGGCGCCCGATTCGGCCAGCGTCAGCTCACCGTCGGTGATCACCGGCGATTTTCCCAGCGGATGCACCTTGCGCAGCGAAGGCGGCGCCAGCATGGTTTTGGCATCGCGCTCGTAACGCTTGATCTCATAGGGCACCCCCAGTTCTTCCAGCAACCAGAGGATGCGTTGCGAGCGGGAGTGGTTGAGGTGGTGAACAGTGATCATGCCAAGGCCCAGAAATGCAAGTGAAACCGCCATGGTAGGCGATTGGCAAGGCCAAGGGGCGGGCGGCGGCAGGGGCGGGGCTTCAAGCCTAAAATGAGCCAGTGACAGCCAAAAACATACTGAACGCCGACCTGCATTGCCACTCCGTCGTGTCAGACGGCACCCTGACCCCCGAGGCGCTGGCCGAACGCGCCAAAACCAATGGCGTCGAACTCTGGGCCCTGACCGACCACGATGAAATTGGCGGGCAGCACCGGGCGGCCGCCGCGGCCAGGGCGCAAGGCCTGCGCTACCTGACCGGTACCGAAATATCGGTGACCTTTGCCAACGAAACTGTGCACATTGTTGGCTTGGGTTTTGACCCGGACGACACCGCCATGCTGAACGGCCTGCACACCACCCGGGGCGGCCGCGAACAACGCGCGATGGAAATGTCGGACGGCCTGGCCAAAGTCGGCATACAGGGTGCGTATGAAGGCGCACTCAAGTTTGTCGGCAACCCGGAGCTGATCTCGCGCACGCACTTTGCCCGCTTTCTGGTGGAGACCGGTGTCTGCAAGGAAACCTCCGAGGTGTTTCGCAAATACCTGACCGAAGGCAAGCCTGGCTATGTGCCGCACCGCTGGGCCAGCCTGCGTGATGCGGTGAACTGGATCACCAGCGCCAAAGGCGTGGCGGTCATCGCCCATCCGGGGCGCTATAAATTCACCGCCAATGAAGAATACGCGCTGTTCACCGAATTCAAGTCGCATGGCGGCCAGGCTGTGGAGGTGGTGACCGGCAGCCACACCGTGCAGGAGTATGTGAAGTACGCCGAAACCGCCAAAGAGTTCGGCCTGGCGGCGTCGCGCGGCAGCGACTTCCACAGCCCCGATGAAAGCCATACCGACCTGGGCTCCCTGCCCTTTTTACCTGGCGGTCTGATACCCGTCTGGGAGCTGCTGGAAGACCGTATTCAGTGAGGCAGTCGCCCTCTGTCCTGGCGGGTATCGCACTCGTCATAGCGGCCGTCGCGTGTTTTGCCGTGCTGGACACCACCACCAAATTTGTCAGCGCCGGTGTGCCCATCCTGATGGCGCTGTGGTTTCGCTATTTTTTCCAGGCAGCCGCCACCACCGCGGTGGTACTGCCGCTTAGGGGCCTGAGTGTGTTGCGCACCGCGCATCCAAAATTCCAGTGCCTGCGCGGCCTGCTGCTGCTGCTCAGCAGCCTGTTTGCGTTTTTAAGCCTGAAGTACATGCCGGTGGCCGAGTTCACCGCCATCGGGGCGATTGTGCCGCTGGTCATCACCTTGCTGGCAGCCACCGCACTCGGCGAAAAGGTGTCTGCCCTGCGCTGGTCGCTGGTCGTAGGCGGCTTTGTCGGCACGCT
Source organism: Polaromonas sp. (assembly GCF_030680935.1). Taxonomy (GTDB): domain Bacteria; phylum Pseudomonadota; class Gammaproteobacteria; order Burkholderiales; family Burkholderiaceae_C; genus Polaromonas. The sequence continues at coordinate 52,789 of NZ_JAUXUP010000019.1, forward strand.
GGTCATCATCCGCCCCGGAGGCGAAAATTTTGACTGGACCATGCTGCTGCCCCTGTGCCTGGTGGTCACCAACACCGGTTTTCAGGTCCTCACCAGCAAACTGGCGCGTACCGAGGACCCGATCACCATGCACCTGTACACCGGCTGGGTCGGCACGCTGCTGGCATCTGCCGCCCTGCCCTTTGTCTGGACCAGCCTGCCTTCGTGGTCGCTGTGGGGCTGGCTGGTGCTCATGGGCGCGGCAGCCACCGTAGGCCATTTCATGCTGATCCTGGCCTACATGCGTACCCCGGCGGCCACACTGACCCCCTATCTCTACGCCCAGATCGCCTTTGCCATGCTGGGCGGCTGGGTGGCCTTTGCGCACGTGCCGGATCGCTGGTCCATGGCCGGTGTGCTGTTGATTGCTGTCTGCGGCGCCGTGGGTGCCTGGCTGACCGCCCGCGAAAGCCGCGCGCTGAGCCAGTTCAATGTGCGGCCGGCAGAATCCTGATCCCTTGCGGATAATCCCCGATGGCCCAGTTTTTTGACATCCACCCCGATAACCCGCAGGTGCGTCTGCTCAGGCAGGCAGCAGCCTTGCTGACACGCGGCGCGATTGTGGCCGTGCCCACCGACTCCAGCTACGCGCTGGTCTGCCACCTCGACGATAAAACCGCCGCCGACAGCCTGCGCCGCATACGCGGGGTGGACGACAAACACCACCTGACCCTGCTGTGCCGCGACCTCAGCGAGCTGGCCAGCTACGCTCGGGTGGACAACAAACAGTACCGGCTGATCAAGGCGGCCACACCCGGGCCCTACACCTTCATTCTGGAAGCCAGCAGGGAAGTCCCGCGGCGCCTGAGCCACCCCTCGCGCAAAACCATAGGCCTGCGGGTGCCGGCCCATAAAACCCTGCAATGCCTGCTGGAACTGCATGGCGCGCCGCTGCTGGCGACCACCTTGATCCCGCCCGGGCAAACCGAGCCACTCAACGACGCGGCTGAGATACGCGAACAGATGGGCCACGATCTGGCCGCCGTGATCGACGCAGGCGCCTGCCCCAAAGAGGCCACCACCGTGATCGACCTGACCCCCATGGGCGAAGGCGGCGAGGCGCTGGTCGTGCGGCTGGGGCGCGGCGGGCTGCAGCGCCTGGGGCTTTAGGAGTTCGGGCGAACCCTTGCACAACTCAGCGTGGTGGCGGCAGCTCCTCGCCCCACATGCGCCGCCAAAGCCAAGGCAGCCCGCGCGCCAGGTCAGGGCGCGCACCGAGCTGCTCGGGCGGCTCCAGCGCCCTCAAGGCACTGTGTCGCTGTGCCACCGCAAAATCAAAGATGTAGCGCGGCTCCTGACCCATGCGCAAGTCGGTGATGAAGACCCGCCCGGCCTCTTCACGCAGCTTGTAAAACCCTTTGGTAAAAGCGCTCAGCCGCTGCACGTGCGGGATGCCAGACAACTCATTGGCCAGGGCAGCCCCGCGCGGAAAGCGATCAAAGTCCACGTGGGGTTGCGCGTCGAACAGCGAATAAAAACCTTCGTGATAGTGCTCCCCGTCCACCGCCACCACGCGCCACAACAGCGAGTTGAAAGCCGTGGGGGTGACCAGCAGCAGCTGCGCCGGGATGCCCTGCGCCATCAGCGATTGTTCGGCCACGCGGGTGGCCTGCGCCTGCGCGATCACACCCCACGCCAGATAGGCGCTGCTCAGCACCAGGCCGACCGCGTTGGCGCGCAGTCCACGGCTGTTGCCACGGCCGGCCAGCGCCCAGCCCGCACCCACCAGCAGGGGCAGGGTGTAGAGCGGGTCCACAATAAACACACTGCCCACGCCGTAGGGATGGTTGGTAAACGGCAGACCCAGTTGCGTGCCATACACCGTCATCGCGTCCAGCAGCGGGTGAGTGACCAGCGCCAGCCAGATCGCCAGCCACCAGCGGCGCCAGAGCGCCATCTGACCATGCAGGCGCGCCACGCCTGCGGCCAGAGGCAGCGAGGCCAGCGTCAGCCAGAACGGTGAATGGGTTTCAGCCCGGTGCAGCACCATGTTGGAAATGGCATCCCCATGGTCGATCAGCACATCCAGATCGGGCAGCGTGCCTGCCACCGCCCCCCACAGGGCAGACTTCCACACCGCGGTACGGCGGCCCATCACCGCCACACCAACAGCAGCCCCCAAGGCAATTTGAGACAAGGAATCCATGGGGCTTACTTTAGACAAGCGCACAACCGCGCGGGGCCGTGGGGGCTTTTGCCCGGGCCAGCGCCCTTTCCGGGACGCGCGTCTGAGACAATTGCCGCATGGACATTGCCAACCTGATTCAAACCGTCGCCATCTACGCGCTGCCTGTGCTGTTTGCCATCACCGTGCATGAAGCGGCCCACGGTTATGTGGCCCGCTACTTTGGCGACAACACCGCATGGACACTCGGCCGCGTGACCCTCAACCCGATCAAACACATAGACCCGCTGGGCACCATCGTGATGCCGCTGATGCTGTATTTCGCCACCTCGGGCGCCTTCCTGTTTGGTTATGCCAAGCCGGTACCGGTGCAGTTCGGCAACCTGCGCAACCCCAAGCGCGACATGATCTGGGTCGCACTCGCTGGCCCGGGCGCCAACCTGGCTCAAGCCCTGCTGTGGGGTATCGCGCTTTACTTGCTGCAAGGCGCAACGGTGACCGAGCCTTTCTTCATCAAGATGTGCCAGGCCGGCATCCTGGTCAATATCGTGATGATGGTGTTCAACCTGTTCCCCCTGCCACCGCTGGACGGTGGACGCGTGCTGGTGGGCCTGCTGCCCTGGCGCCAGGCCGAGCTGGTGTCGCGCGTCGAGCCCTGGGGCTTTTTTGTGGTGATGGCGCTGGTGATTGCCGGTGTGCTGACCGACTGGTGGATGCGACCGCTGATGACCCTGTCCTACGCCGTTCTTGAAATTGTGTTGACGCCGCTGGCGATGCTGGTTCGATGACTGCCATGACAAACAAACAAAACTCCGCGCCGCAGCGCTTTCTCACCGGCATCACCACCACCGGCACACCCCACCTGGGCAACTATGTCGGCTCCATTCGCCCTTCGGTGGCAGCCAGCACGGGCGTCGGCGCCGAGAGCTTTTATTTTCTGGCTGACTACCACGCCCTCATCAAATGTGACGAGCCGGCGCGCATCCAGCAATCCACCCTGGAAATCGCCGCAAGCTGGCTGGCCGCCGGGCTGGACCCGGAGCGCGTCACTTTTTACCGCCAGTCGGACATTCCGGAAATCCCCGAGCTGACCTGGCTGCTGACATGTGTGACCGCCAAGGGCGTACTCAACCGCGCCCATGCCTACAAGGCTTCGGTCGATAAAAATACCGCCGCCGGCAACGACCCCGATGCCGATGTCAGCGCCGGCCTTTTCATGTACCCGGTGCTGATGGGCGCCGATATCCTGATGTTCAAGGCACACCATGTACCGGTTGGGCGCGACCAGATCCAGCACATCGAGATGGCGCGCGACATGGCGCAGCGTTTCAACCACCTGTACGGCGAACATTTTGTGTTGCCGCAGGCGCTGATCGAAGAGTCCGTGGCGCTGCTGCCCGGCCTGGATGGCCGCAAGATGAGCAAGAGTTACGACAACACCATCCCGCTGTTCACGCCGCGTGAACAACTCAAGAAACTGATTGCCGGCATCGTCACCGACTCGCGCGCACCGGGTGAGCCCAAAGAAGTCGACGGCTCGGCGCTGTTCCAGATTTACCAGGCTTTTGCCAGTGACCAGGAAACCACCGATCTGCGCAAAGCCTACGCCGATGGCATTGGCTGGGGAGAAGCCAAGCAACTGCTGTTTGAACGCATTGACCGCGAGGTGGCACCCATGCGCGCGCGCTACCAGGCGCTGTTGCAAGACCCCGCAAAAATCGAAAGTATCTTGCTGGCAGGCGCCGAAAAAGCCCGCAAGCTGGCGCTGCCCTTCATACGCGATTTGCGCCATGCGGTCGGGCTGCGACCGCTGGCATCCCGCCAGGCGCCAGCTAGCCCCCAAAGAATCGCCAAAACCGTCCTGCCCGTTTTCAAGCAGTACCGCGAGGCCGATGGCAGGTTTCACTTCAAGCTGCTGGATGCCCAAGGCCGGCTGCTGCTGCAAAGCCTGGGTTTTGACTCCCCGCGCGACGCGGCCCAGGCCGTCAAGATGCTGCAGACCCAGGGCGCCGCAGCGCTGGCAGGGCTGCAGTCCAGGCTCGAGCCCGTTGCTGACGAGACCAGCCTGGCACTGGCGTCTGCGCTACAGCAATTGACCGAACCCGGGCCAGAAACCGGTCAATAAACGCGCAGCGTGCGGTAGCGCACGGACAAGCCGCATTTTTTGACATGAAGAAATGTGCAATATCTCCGCATTTAGTGTTTATAGTGAGGTTGTTGACTTGACAGACAACAACCGGGCCGCCTTGTCCGATCTGAGAAGTTCTCCTAACCCTCACAGCCCCATGCGCATTTTTGTCATCGACGACCACCCCCTGATGCGCGAAGCCGTGGTGTTGTTGATTCGTCGGCTGCACACCAAAGCCAGCGTGACCGAACTGGACCGGCTCGCGGCCGTTACTGGCGCTGTCGAGCAAGATGGCATGCCCGATGTGATATGCCTGGACCTCAAGTTGCCGGACACCCATGGCGTATCAGGTGTGCGCGAGCTGAGGCAGCAGTTTCCGGACGTGCCGATTGTGGTGCTGTCTGCCGCCCCGGCAGAAGATTTTCGCGACTTGTCGCTGGAAGCCGGGGCCGATGTTTATATTGAAAAATCGGCCGGCGCCACCGAGATATCACGCGTTCTGAAAAGTTTTCTGGATGACAGTTCCGACCCCGAGGCCATCACCGACCCCGAAAAACTGTCCAAACGCCAGAAGCAGTTGCTGGTCATGCTGGACAGGGGCATGAGCAACCGCGACATCGCCAACGAGCTGCAAATCAGCGAACACACGGTAAAGGTGCATTTGTGGCGCTTGTTTCGCCGGCTCAATGTGAAGAGCCGGTCGCAGGCCAGCCATCTGGCGCGCACCCAGGGCCTGCTTTAAGCGCTGGCTCTGCGCAGAATCAGCCGTCCCAACCCGGCGGACGTTCCTGCCCGCTCGCTCGCCTGGCCTGCGCTTCAGCACGCTCCTGGGCCATCTGCGCTTCAAGCTGCTGGCGCCCATGTTTGATCACCGCAATCACTTTGGCCCGGTCTTTGTGGTGCGGGTACATCTGCTCGAACAGCGCGATGTTGTGGCGGCGAAAACGCAAGGCGTGCACGCGCGCTTCGTGCGGCGGGTAGCCCAGCACCTCCAGTACCGTACGTGCACTGCGCAGACTGGCCTCAAACAGCTCGCGCTCGACCCGCGTCACCCCCCGGTCGCGCAGCGCGTTCCAGTGCGTCACATCACGCGCGCGTGCCACCAGCTCCAGTTGCGGAAAATGCTCGCGCGCCAGATCCACAATGGCCAGCGACTGCTCGGTGTCGTCCACCGCGATCACCAGCACTTTGGCCGTGGCGGCACCGGCGGTGCGCAGCAGGTCCAGCCGCGTCGCATCGCCGTAAAACACCTTGTAGCCAAAAGAGCGCGCCGCCTCGATCATGTCGGCATCGTGGTCCAGCACGGTGGCAGCCAGGCCCTGCGCGCTGAGCATGCGGCCAATGATCTGGCCGTAACGCCCGAAGCCGGCAATGATGATGGGCGCCTGCTGCTGCTCGCTGATCTCGGCCAGTTGCGGCGTATGGCGGGTGGCCCAGCGCGGCAGCAGCAGTTTGTCGATGGCCACCAGCAGCAGCGGGCTGAGCAACATCGAAATAGCCACCGCGCCTATCAACAATGAGGCAGTCTCTGCGGAAAAGACCCGGGCACCGGCCGCCGCCTGAAACACCACAAACGCAAACTCGCCGCCCTGCGCCAGCAGCAGCGTGAAGACCGGTCGCTCCTGCAAGGGCACGCCCATCATTTTGGCCAGCCGCCAGATCACCACGCCCTTGATGGACAGAAAAGCCAGCACAATCAGCGCCATCTGGCCCGGCGATTTGAGCAGCACGCCAAAGTCAATACTCATCCCCACGGCGATGAAAAACAGGCCGAGCAGCAGCCCCTTGAAAGGCTCGATGTCGGTCTCCAGCTCGCGCCGGTATTCGCTTTCGGCCAGCAGCACACCCGCCAGAAACGCCCCCAGCGCCATCGACAGGCCGACCAATTGCATGAGTGCCGCAATCGCCACCACCAGCAGCAGGGAGGCAGCGGTAAAAATCTCTGGCGTTTTGCTTTTGGCAATCCAGCGCAGCAGCGGCCGGATCAGCAGCCGCCCACCCAGCACGATGCCGCCTATCACGGCCATGATCTTGAGCGCCTCCAGCCAGGCGCTAGGTGTTGCGGCGCCGGCATCCGGCAGGGCGATCACACCCAGCAGCGGCAACAGGGCCAAAATGGGAATGGCGGCCACGTCCTGAAACAGCAAAATGGAAAACCCGGCCTGACCACTGGGGGTGGGCAGCAGGTTGCGCTCGCCCATCACCTGTAGCGAAATCGCGGTGGAGGACAGGGCCAGCCCCAGCGCGGCCACCAGGCTGACCTTCCAGCCAACGCCAGCGGCGAGCCCGGCCAGATACAGCAGCGCGGTGCAGCCCAGTACCTGCGCACTGCCCCAAACAAAAATCGGCCGACGCAGGCTCCACAGGCGGCGCGGCTCCAGCTCCAGCCCCACCAGAAAAAGCATCAGCACCACGCCGAACTCCGCGAAATGCAGGATGTCTTCGACATTGCTGACCAGGCCCAGCCCCCAAGGGCCAATCGCAATGCCGGCGGCCAGGTAGCCAATGATGGAGCCGAGGCCGAGGGCGCGCGACAGCGGCACCGCAATGACAGCGGCGCTGAGGTAAATCAGGCTGTTGATCAGCCAGGCGGGTGAATGTTCCATGGCTAGGCTGCCCTCCTGCTTGCGGCTTGGGGCGACCGGGCTTCGTCCGGTTCCTGCGGTCGGTCGGTGGCAGGTACGTCGCAGGCCGGGCAGGCATCAAGTTCGGCCAGCTCGGGCCACGCGGGGTAAGTTTTCAGCCGCTCAGCAAACACGGCCACATGTGCAGCCACCTCCTGCTCAGACGCACTGTGCGCACCATGCAGCAGCAGTGGCGGTAAAAACCGCATGCCGCACAGAGCCGCCGTCTGTTCATACGGCGGCAAAAAGGCATCAAAAAAGTAGCGGTTGTAACTTTGCGGGTGGTATGAGCTCTCCGGCCCGCCGGTGGTCGCCACCAGCCAGAGGTCTTTGCCCTGCAAGGCGGTACCACCCGCGCCGTAAGCCCAGCCGTGGGCCAGCACCTCGTCCAGCCACAGCTTGAGCAGCGCCGGCATCGAATACCACTGCACCGGGTGCAGCAAGACAATCAGGCTGGCCGCAGCCGCGCTGGCCTGCTCGGCTGGCACGTCGATGTCGTAGTCCGGGTAACGAGCATACAGGTCACACACCTTGACGCCCGGCAAGGCCTGCGCCGCCGCCAGCAGGCGGCGGTTGACCCGCGACTCGCGCCAGTTGGGATGGGCGGCCAGCAGGTACACCGAAGGCTGCGTCAGGGGGGCTGGCAAATCTGGCATGCCGATACGATAGCGCAAACCAAAAAGACGGAAACCTGGAACGCAACCCGAATCCCAAGAAGCGCTACCTAACCTGCTTCCAAAGCAGTGCCATGCGCTCGCCAACACGGCGGCCATGGGTCAACGTTATTTCGTTCAACGTCAGAGTTGGGCACAACTGGCGAGCTTGCGCAAGTTGTACGCCGGCTTCAACAAGGTGCCCCTGACGGTCCAAAACTGCAGCTTCAAGCACGCGAGCGAAATGGAACTTGGGATCACGCCTGCTGGACGCGCGCGCTTCAAGCAAGGCCTCGTCTTGTCGCTCAGCCCTGAGCAGAAAGACGCCCAGCGCCCAGCCCCAAAACCCGAGCCGCCGGTCTCGCGGGCTGATCTTCATTCCGAACCGCATTTTTTCGATACCTGGCTCCAGTTTTCCCGTCAAAACAAGCGAAGCACCCAGCGCCACGTGAGCCTGGGCATTGCTCGGGTCTATTTCAAGGGCTTGGTGAAGAACTTCAATGCCCCTGGCATGTTGTCCAAGATCGCACAGGGCGCAGCCCGCGTAGCCCAGGACCTCAGAGCTTCCGTCATCAAGTTTGATCGCATCATTGGCCGCACCCAGGGCTTCCTCGACCAGACTCCCAACATTGGGCAGAAGCCCAACGTTCAGGGACAGGGCAGTCAACAAAGCGTAATGGGCGTGCCCCAAGCCAAAGACCGGGTCAAGGGCGATACTTTTTTGAAGCTGCGACCGCGCCTCGGCCACTGCGTCTTTACCCCACCCATGAAGTGCAATCGCCCCAATGGCCTGATGGTAATGGGCCCAGACATCCTGATTTTCTGGTCGCTGACGGCGTATATGGGAAATTTCGGCACGCGTGAGCTCGGGTTCAAGTTCAGAAATAATCCCGCGCGCAATGACTTCCTGCAAATCCACAGCTTCGTCACGCCGGCGATCAAAGCGACCGCTCCACAGGACGTGTCCCGAAGCTGCGTCAATCAACTGGGTCGATATCCGTAGCGCATCGTTGCTGACACGCACGCTACCCTCGACCACGAAACGAACGTCCAGTTGCATGGCCACTTCAGGCACGCTGACACCGAGGCCCCGAAAGGCGAACGAGGACGCGCGCGAAATAAGTAAGAAGCCCGGGACACGCGCCAACAGGGCAATGACGTCTTCTGCCAGGCCGTCGGCCAGAAAGTGGATTTGAGGATCATCAGACAGGACGTTGAACGGCAGGACTGCAATCGTGGGCTTGGCAATTGCGGCTTTTCTGGGCAGTTGCGTATCGCCCTCTGCTGGCGCACTGCCCTGTTTGACGTCCAGGGAGAACCGGTAACCCCGTCCAGGAATCGTGGAGATCGCATGGCTGCCCAGAAGTTTGCGAAGCGCTGAAACCTGCACGGACAAATTGTTTTCTTCCACCACGAGGTCGGGCCAGACGATGTCAATAATCTCCGCCTTGGTCATCATCCGGTCCCTGTGCACCAGCAGGCACATGAGCAAATCGAAAGCACGGGCACCCACCGCCGTCGGGACGCGATCCACCAGCAACAACCGCTCCGCCGGCCTGACTTCAAAGCGGTCAAAGTGGTAACGGTCTTGCATGAGCCTTCCTTGGAAATGACATCGTTTGAAATGTTTAGCGGATTTTTAGGAACTTTAAGGGACTTCGACGGGCGGTCTTTGTATCGTTGAGTTGTAACCCAATTCCAGAAATCGTGCGGCTTGCCGCACGGTATGAAATGACAGAGTTATATGCGAGAGGCGGTTCGCGAGTTGGTTCCGTCTTCCTGATTCCTGAAGTCCCCTAACTCTTTATTTGGAGAAATGTGATGAAAAACGCTGTGTATAAAAGTCAGGCGAGCTTGCGTGCTCAATATGCGCAAACACCAGAACTGGCCATGGTCACCGATGAAGCGCGCACCGGCGGCATGGACCCGACTGACCCTTTTCATTCGCGTGTCGAGCCGATGCGCGGAAGTGGCGTCAAAGTGCCTTGCGGAGTGCATCGCGCAGTGGGTGGACCGTACGACGCGCCATGCCCAGGCGACTTGCTGTGCGCCGCCCTCGCAGCCTGCCAGGATTCCTCTATCCGGATGGTTGCCAACCTGATGGGGATTGAACTGATCGCCTTGGCGGTTCAAGTCAAAGCGACTGTCGACGTGCGTGGCGCAATGGGCATTGATATGAATGTTCCGGTGGGCTTTCAATCCATCACGTGCAACATACACCTCGAGGCCAGGGAGGATACACCGCCGGAAATGCTGGAAAAACTTCTCACGGCGGCGCAAAGGTGCTGTGTGGTTGGTCAAACACTGCAACATCCCACGCCGATAACAACTCACTTCAGCGCGCATCCGCTTGAAACAGTCGCGGCAGAGTCTGCCTTCGTTTGAAGGGAGTCGTGGGACAAGTCAGCGAGTAAATGCATGGATATCGGCGAAAGATGACTTTGGTTAAAGTATGGGTACATGACGGAGCAGCAGATCCAGTTTTCACGCTCACCAGGGGGCACGCGCATCGCTTTTGCGACGACGGGTGCCGGCACAACTCTGCCTTCACTGGTTCGTGCCGCCCATTGGCTCGGGAGTCTGGATTTTGACGGGCAGACACCGGTCTGGGCCGGTTGGATAGAGGCGCTGGCACGCAGACACCGGCTTACACGCTACGACTGTCGGGGGTGTGGCCTTTCCGATCGCGATGTAGATGACTTTTCGCTGGATGTGCTGGTTGCAGATTTGGAAAGCGTTGTGGACTCAGCGGGCCTGAAGAAATTTGCACTTTTAGGAATGTCACAGGGCGGCGCAGTATCAATCGCCTATGCAGCGCGCCATCCAGAGCGCGTAAGTCACCTGGTACTCTGCGGTGCCTTCGCACGCGGCACTCTGGTCAGGAATCCAAGTGATGCCCAGCGCGAGTTGTTTCAGGCAATGACACGACTTGTGGAGCTCGGTTGGGGTCAGGATAATCCCGCGTTTTTGCAAATGTTCACCTCGCAATTCTTTCCGAATGCGACACCCGCCCAAGCGCATGCCTTCAACGAGATTCAGCGTCGTGCCACACAACCCGGCACAGCGGCACGGCTGATGCGCGCCTTTGCAGATTTGGACGCCTCTCCTGCTTTGTCGCAAATCCGTGTACCTACATTGGTACTTCACAGCCGGGGCGACAATCGTGTGCCTTTGGAGGAAGGTCGGTTCTTGGCGGCGTCGATTCCGGGTGCTCGCTTTGAGCCACTCGACAGCACCAGCCATGTCCCTTTGCCCGGTGAGCCTGCATTTGTCCGTCTGCACGAATTGTTGCAAGAGTTTCTTGTTCCAAATCACACAGGTGAAGGGGCATTCCCCCTGCTCACCCCGCGTGAGCATCAGGTGCTGAATCTTGTGGCTGGCGGACTGGACAACGCTCAAATAGCAGCCCATCTGACGATTGCCGACAAGACGGTGCGTAACCACATTACGGCTATCTTCGAAAAACTCGAGGTTGAAAACCGTCCACAGGCCATCGTGAGAGCTCGCTTGGCTGGTTTGGGTGAGCTGGGAGCTTCATCTCCAGGACGCCAGCCCCAGACCTGACCGGCACTTTCTCATCAAACCAGGACACAGGTCCCTGAAAAAAAACGGGACCGAATGGCCTACTGACTCCTGTCAACACACAGGAGCTGAACGCCATGACATCCCTTAACGATTTCAATGCTCTCAAGACCCGCCAGCAAACCGCATGGGCAAGCGGTGACTATGCCGTCATCGGCACTACCCTACAAATCGTTGGCGAAGAGCTGGCAGAAGCCTGCGACCTGCGCTGGGATCAAGAAGTGCTTGATGTTGCTGCCGGCAATGGCAATGCAACGCTGGCTGCAGCCCGCCGCGGCTGCAAAGTGACATCTACCGACTATGTCGGAAGCTTGCTTGACCGAGGGGCCGAGCGAGCGCGTGCGGAGCGGCTGAATGCCATATTCCAGGTAGCTGATGCCGAGCTGCTGCCGTTTGCAGACAACAGTTTCGATGCCGTGCTTTCCACCTTTGGCGTGATGTTCACACCCGACCATTCAAAGGCTGCTGCGGAGCTCGTGCGCGTTTGCCGGCCTGGTGGTTGCATTGGTCTGGCCAACTGGACCTCGGCCAGCTTTATCGGACAGGTCTTCAAGATCCTTGGCCGCTTCATTGCCCCGCCTGCCGGAGTCCAATCGCCGGCACTTTGGGGTACAGAAGAGCATTTGCGTCACCTCTTTGAGAAGGATGCGGCGTCTATCGCTATCACCAGTCGAAGCTTCAACTTTCGCTATCGTTCCGCAGTCCACTTCATTGAAGTGTTCCGTTCGTGGTACGGGCCTGTTCACAAAGCTTTTGCTGCGCTTCCCCCGGAACAGGCGCTGGCACTCGAAACTGACTTGACTGTTCTGCTCAACAAACTGAACCGCGCGGCGCCCGATTCTCTGGTGGTGCCCAGCGAGTACCTCGAAGTTGTCATCACTTGCCGCTGAGTTCTGCATGATCAGCGAAACTGAGATCGAGTTCGCCTCTGAAGGTGCCCTGCTGCGTGGAAAGCTTGTGATGCCATCTTCCACGGTGGTTGGCAAACCCGCCGTCATCATGGCGCATGGAACCTCGGCCACGGTTGAAATGGTGTTGATTGAATACGCAAGAGAATTTGCCCGCGCAGGCATTGTTGCGATGGTTTATGACCATCGCAACTTTGGTCGAAGCGGTGGTGAGCCGCGCGGCGAAATCAATCCATGGGTTCAATGTCGCGGCTACCTGGCAGCACTGGACTTTGCCTGTGACCGCCCTGAGATTGATCCTGGCCGGATCGCTCTTTGGGGTGACAGCTACACCGGTGGACAGGTCGTTGCCGTTGCCGCTTGCGACCCGAGACCCTGCGCGGTGGTTGCCCAGTGCCCTGTTTTCGGGATGACTCTTCCCGCTCTGCAGACCAGCGATGACTATATTTCAGCCTTTAAACAAACCTTGCTGCATGGCGATGTGGCCGGGACACCGGAAACCACCACCGGCCCACTTCCCGTTGTCTCTTTTGATCCATCATCTGTTGCGTCTTTGCTCGAGCCGATCCAGGCCTTTCGCTGGTTCATTGAATATGGTGGCCGTCCGGGCTCGAGCTGGAAAAACCGGGTCACCCGCGTGATTCCACCAACGCCCGTGTCCTACACCCCTCTGCTTTGCGCAGCATATGTCCGTGTACCCACGCTTTTGATGGTGGCGCCGGAAGATGAAATGGTGCACGCCAATCTGGAAGTTGCTCGGCATGCCTACGCACTGATCCCCGCCCCCAAGCGTTGGGTTGACGTCAAAGATGGCCATTTCGGATTGCTCTATCACCCGGGTGAGCGCTTCAAAGAGGTGGCAGGCATTCAAACTGCTTTTCTTCTAGAGCATCTCATCAAGTAGGCTCAACCGAAACTCGCTATGCCCGCAAATACACCCTTCATACGCGAATCAGGAAGTGGGCCAGCAGTCGTATGCCTTCATTCCAACGCCAGCAGTTCGAGTCAATGGCGCGGCCTGATGGACACTCTCTCGCCGAGGTTTCGCGTGCTTGCGCCAGATTGCTATGGCGCAGGAAAGAGTGCGGACTGGTCCTCTGACCAAACCATCAGCCTGGATGACGAAGCAAATTTCCTTGAACCCGTGCTGAGCGCCGCGGGCGAGCCGTTCTTTTTGGTGGCTCACTCATATGGTGCAGCCACAGCACTCAAAGTGGCCTTGAACGAGCCACGACGCGTGCGGGCCATGGTTTTGTATGAGCCCACCCTGTTTTCATTGATCGACGCAGATTCAGCCCCGCCCAACGCAGCCGATGGAATCAGGCAGGCAGTCCAGGCCGCCGGCGGCGCGCTGGATGACGGCGATTCTTCCCGGGCCGCGAAACACTTTATTGATTACTGGATGGGGCCGCAAGGCTGGGACACCACGCCAGATTCAAAAAGAGGCCCGATAGCCGCCTCTGTAGTCAATGTTCGTCGATGGGGCCATGCGCTGTTCACCGAGCCTACTGCTTTGCATGCTTTTAAAGCGCTTGATATTCCGGTTTTGTACATGGTCGGAAAACTCACCACGCAATCTGCGTTGGGCGTCGCACGGCTCTTGACGGCAGTCTTGCCGCGCGTGGAAGTTATGGCATTCAATGGTCTTGGGCACATGGGACCAGTGACCCACCCAGAACTTGTGAATGACGCAATTGCTGCTTTTCTCGACAGGCAGTTGACTGCATGTAGCACGTGAGCTTCAGACAGTGGGGCGCTTTCTCTTAAGAAAATCTCCCCGGAATTGCGCGACCGTGCTGTGGGCATGGTGCAGGACTACCGTGGCGAATACCCGTCCCTGTAGGCTGCCGTTGAGTCACGTCGGCCAAGATCCGCTGTGTGCCCAGACCCTGCATGAGTGAGTGCGCAGGCATGAAGTTGATGCCGGAACCAGGCAAGGCATCACATTGACGTACGTGAACGGGTTAAAGCTCCGGAGCGCGAAAACAAGAAGCTGCGCTGGAGCCTATCGGATACATTCGCGGTGCCGAAGCTGAAGAAAATTAGTATCGGCAACTCGCCTGCCCGGCCGCCACAACGGTCTGACTTAACCCAACGGACCTCCACGAAATCCGGGGCAATTCCCCCCAACTTTTTGAGCCGATACCCCCGAAGATACCCCCAAACTTGCCCGGCTTGCAGTACCCCATATCAGACGGCAGAAAACAAAAAAGCCCCGTAAACACTGGGTTTGCGGGGCTTTTGGGGGTCTATGCTGGACTGTGTAAAACGAATCCTTGGCGGAGAGGGTGGGATTCGAACCCACGGTACCTTGCGGTACGCCTGATTTCGAGTCAGGTACATTCGGCCACTCTGCCACCTCTCCTGAGTGAAGACGAGATTCTATCAGGGCGCCAAAACCGTGAGGCCGCCCATATAAGGCTGCAACACAGCCGGCACCGCAACGCTGCCGTCGTCGCGTTGGTAGTTCTCTAACACCGCCACCAGCGTCCGGCCCACCGCCAGACCGGAGCCGTTGAGGGTGTGCACGAATTCGTTTTTGCCCTGGGCGTTTTTAAACCTGGCCTGCAAGCGGCGCGCCTGGAAGGCCTCGCAGTTGGAGACCGAGCTGATCTCGCGGTAGGTGTTTTGCGCTGGCAGCCAGACCTCAAGGTCGTAGGTTTTGGTGGCGCCAAACCCCATGTCGCCCGTGCACAACAGCATGACGCGATACGGCAGGCCCAGCTTTTGCAAAATCGCTTCGGCGTGGCCGGTCATGGCCTCCAGCGCTTCGTAGCTTTTGTCGGGGTGGGTGATCTGCACCATCTCGACCTTGTCAAACTGGTGCTGGCGGATCATGCCGCGCGTGTCGCGGCCGTAGCTGCCGGCCTCGGAACGGAAACACGGCGTATGGGCGGTGAATTTAAGCGGCAACTTCGCCTCGGGCACGATCTCGTCACGCATGAAGTTGGTCAGCGGCACTTCGGATGTGGGGATCAAATACAGCGCGGCGTTTTCACTCACCTCGTCGTTTCCGCCTTCCTGTCCGCCTTTTTTGGCGGCGAACAGGTCTTCTTCAAACTTGGGCAACTGGCCGGTGCCGCGCAGTGAATCGGCGTTGACGATGTAGGGCACATAACACTCGGTGTAGCCGTGTTCAGCCGTCTGCACGTCGAGCATGAAAGCGGCCAGCGCGCGGTGCAGGCGCGCCAGTTGGCCCTGCATCACGGTGAAGCGCGAGCCGGTGAGTTTGGTCCCCAGCTCAAAGTTGAGCCCCAGCGGCTGACCCACATCGACATGGTCCTTGACCTCGAAAGCAAATGCCGGCGGCTCGCCGCCTGGGCCTTCGACGGGGCTCCACTTGCGGACTTCGACATTGCCAGCCTCGCCCGCACCTGCGGGCACACTTTCATGCGGCAGATTCGGCACGGCCAGCAGCAGCGCCTGCATCTCGCTCTGGATCACCTCCAGGCGTATGGCGCAGCTGTCCAGCTCAGCCTTGAACGCCGTCACCTGCGCCATCACCGGTGCGGCGTCTTCGCCTTTGGCCTTGAGCTGGCCGATCTGTTTGGACAGGGTGTTGCGCTGGTTCTGCAGCTCTTCCGTGCGGATTTGCTGGGTTTTGCGCTCGGCCTCCAGCGCCTGGAAGGCCTCGATGTTCAGGAAGGCTTGCGGGTTCTTGCGGGCCTGCAGGCGCTCGATCACGGAGGGCAGGTCTTTACGGAGCAGGTTGATGTCTAACATGCCACGATTTTACGTGAGGCCCGGCCAGCGGGCGGACACCGTCAGGACAGCGTTGCCGGATCGAGGTTGGCGCCGCAGAGAATCAGGCAGATTTTTTCATCGGCACGCGGCTTGTAGGCGCCGCTGTGCAGCGCTGCCAGGGGCAAGGCCGCAGCCGGCTCGACCGCCAGCTTGAGCTCTTTCCACAGCCACAGCTGCGCCGTGCGGATGGCCTCATCACTGAGCAGCAAGGCATCATCCACATGGGCCTGTGTGGCGGCCCAGGCCAGATCACCAATGCGTTTGGCACCCAGTGAATCTGCAGCGATGCCGCTGACCGCCACATCGACCGGCTGCCCGGCTTCTCGCGCCCGGTAGAGCGTAGGCGCCAATTCCGGCTCCAGCGCCACTACCCGCGCGCGCCGCTCAAACCAGCTGGCGATACCGGCAATCAGGCCGCCACCGCCCACACTGACCAGCACGGCGTCCGGCAAACCAGCCTGTTGCTCGATCTCAAGCGCCAGGGTGCCGGCACCTGCCACCACTTCGGCCTGGTCATAGGCATGGGTCAGCAGGGCGCCGGTTTGCTGCTGGCGCGCCAGGCAGGCCTGCAGCGCATCCGAATAGGCCGCACCCGTCACCACCACCTCGGCACCCAGTGCGGCCAGCCTGGCGCGTTTGGCGGGGCTGGACACCTCGGGCACAAACACCTCGCAACGCACACCCAGCTCACGCGCGGCGGCGGCTGTGGCAATGCCGGCATTGCCGCCCGAGGCGACGATCACCCCACTTTCGGGGATGGGGTTGGCCAGCAGGCGGTTGAGCATGCCGCGCGCCTTGAAGCTGCCGCCGGTCTGCAGATGTTCCAGCTTGAGCCAGACTTCAGCGCAATCCACACCCAGCGCCTTGCCAGGCAGCGTCCACACCGGGGTTTGATGGATAAAGTGGCTGTAGCCCTTTTGGAACTTGCGCTGACAGCTTTCAATTTGATAGCGAATTGTCATCGGTTCACGGCTCGGCATGCAAATCACTGTCCAGCGCATCCAGCGCGGTGCCGTCCATGCGCAAACCCTTGGGCAGCGGGAACTTGATGGTTTCCTCGATGCCCGCCATCTTGCGCACCGACACCGCGCCCAGCGCCTTGATGCGATCTATCACCTGCTTGACCAATATCTCAGGCGCCGAAGCTCCGGCGGTCAGGCCGACGCGGCTTTTGCCTTCGAACCATTCGGGTTTGAGTTCGCTGGCGTCGTCCACCATGTAGGACTCGGTGCCCAGCTTGACGGCCAGCTCGCGCAGGCGGTTGCTGTTGGAACTGGTGGGGCTGCCGACAACGATCAGGATGTCCACCTGCGGGCTCATGACCTTGACGGCGTCCTGGCGGTTCTGCGTGGCGTAGCAAATGTCCTGCTGCTTGGGCTCGCGCACATTCGGAAAGCGCGCCTTCACGGCGGCGCTGATCTCGGCGGCATCGTCCACGCTGAGCGTGGTCTGCGTGACCACCGCCAGTTTGTCCGTTTGCCCCGGCTGGATGCGCGCCACATCGGCCACGTCTTCCACCAGATGAATGCCGCTGTCGAGCTGGCCCATGGTGCCTTCGACTTCGGGGTGGCCCTTGTGGCCGATCATGATGAACTCGTAGCCTTCCTTGTTGAGCTTGGCCACCTCCACGTGCACCTTGGTCACCAGCGGGCAGGTGGCGTCAAAAATCCGGAAGCCCCGGCGCTCGGCCTCGCGCTCGGTGGCCTTGCTGACGCCGTGGGCGCTGAACACCAAAGTGGCGCCGGGTGGCACGTCGTCCAGGTCCTCGATGAAGATTGCGCCTTTGTCCTTGAGCTCATTGACCACATAGGTGTTGTGCACGATCTCGTGGCGCACGTAAATGGGTGCGCCGAACTTGCCGAGGGCACGTTCGACAATTTCGATGGCGCGGTCCACGCCAGCGCAAAAACCGCGCGGTTCGGCGAGGATGATTTCCTGCGGCGATGCCTTCTCGTTCATAAAACACCAATCAACTGGACTTCAAAAGTAACCGGCTGGCCCGCCAGCGGGTGGTTGAAGTCAAACTGCACTGCATCCCCGTCGGCCTTGACTTGTTGCACCGCGCCGGCGTACTGGCCCATGCCGTCCGGGGTGGGGAACTGCACCACGTCGCCAACGCTGTATTTCTCGTTCGCATCGCCCAGCTCGTTGAGCAGTTTGCGCGCCACCCATTGCAGCAGCTCGGGGTTGCGCTCGCCAAAGGCCTCGCCGGCCACCAGCTCGAAGCGGGTGCGGGTGCCTTCAGCCAGGCCCAGCAGACGCTGCTCAATGGCTGGGGAAAGTTCGCCCGTGCCCAGGCTCAGGGTGGCGGGTTTGCCGTCAAAGGTATTGATGATGTCAGCGCCGTCCGGGCCAGCCATGCGGTAATGCAGGGTCAAAAACGAGCCGGGCTCAACAAGGGCGGGGGCGGATGTTTCCACGGTGGACATAAAACTTTCGGGCAACAGCTGTTTTGTAAACTGCCCCTATTGTAGAAAGTGCTGCCCGGATGCGAAAAGCCGGGGCGGTTTAGCCCTGATACTGCGCTTGTTACCCGTTTTTTCCGTCTGCTCAACTCCTCAAGCCGCCATGCTGCTCAAAGACCTGCCCGAAGACGCCCGCCCGCGCGAAAAGCTGCTGGCGCGCGGCGTGGGCGCACTCAGTGACGCAGAGCTTCTTGCCTTGTTGCTGCGCACCGGACTGCCCGGAAAAAACGCGCTGCAGATGGGCCAGGAGCTACTGGACACGTTTGGCGGTGTGGCAGGGCTGCTGCACACAACGGCCGATGACCTGAAACGTATCAAGGGCCTGGGCGGGCCGGCCAAACGCGCCGAGCTGATTGCCGTGCTGGAGCTGGCGCGCCGAGCGCTGTCGGAGCAGCTCAAGGAAAAACCGCTGTTTGCCACGCCGCAGGCAGTACGCGACTACCTGCAGTTGCAGCTGGGCAGCCGACCCCACGAGATTTTTGCAGTGCTGTTTCTCGATGCCCAGCATCGGCTGATTGCGCTGGAAGAGCTGTTTCGCGGCACGTTGACGCAGACCTCC
>NZ_JAUXUP010000024.1 GCF_030680935.1 Polaromonas sp.
CCCTATGGACGCCGCCGAGCGACCACCTGAGCTACCGCACGCTGGCACTGGCACCGTACGTTGTGCGCGCCCCGCAAGGTCCGCTATCGCACAAATTCAGGGATGAAGCCGACGGACCGCTGTTGGCCGATTTGCGTCATAGTAACTCCCCCAAGGACTGGACCCGTTGCGGTCCTTGGATTCTGCGGAAAGCAGTTATCGAAAACGCTGCAACCCTGGGCAACAAGGTTCCTGACCGTACTTTCGGTGCCAGGCGATTACAGAGAGATTGGAAGTAGGTACGCCCTGCCGGGCGCACCAAAAAAAAAAAAAAAAAGCCCCCGACATGATGCCGGGGGCTCGCTGGCCGGTGCAAGCCAGATCAATGTGCGGGGCAGCCCAAGGCCTGCGCCGTCATGCAAGTATCAGTCGTTTGCGTAGATGTCCACGTCCTTGGTTTCCTTGAGGAACAGCGTACCGATCACCAGGGTGATCGCAGCCACCACAATCGGATACCAAAGCCCGTTGAACATATTGCCGGTTTGAGCCACGATGGCCAGCGCGGTCGCAGGCAGCAAGCCGCCAAACCAGCCGTTACCAATGTGATACGGCAAACTCATCGAGGTGTAGCGGATTCGGGTCGGGAACATCTCAACCAGCATGGCCGCTATCGGGCCGTACACCATGGTCACCAGAATCACCAGATAAGACAGGATCAGGATGACCATCAGCTTGTCCACCTTGGCCGGGTCGGCTTTGGCGGGGTAACCAGCTGCTTTCAGTGCGTCGCTGGTGGCCTTCTTGAACTCGACGTCCTTCTTCTTGGCCTCGTCGGCCGACAGCCCTACAGCGGTATAGCTGGTGATGACCGTCTCACCAATCTTGATGGTCGCTGGCGCGCCGGCAGCACCGGCTGCATTGTCATAACTAACCGAGTTGGCCGACAGCACCTGTTTGGCCACATCACACGAGCTGGTGAACTTGACGGTGCCGGTGGGGTTGAACTGGAACGAACATTCCTTGGCATCTGCCGTCACCACGACTTTATTTTTGGCCTGGGCAGCTGCCAGATCCGGGTTGGCGGCCTGGGTCAGGGCATTGAAGACCGGAAAATAGGTGACGATGGCCAGAAGGCAACCCGCCATGATGATGGGCTTGCGGCCAATCTTGTCCGAGAGGATGCCGAACAAAACAAAGAAAGGAGTGCCAATGATCAGTGAAGCGCCGACCAGGAGGTTGACTGTCACGCCATCGACCTTGAGCGACTGGGTGAGGAAAAACAGTGCGTAAAACTGCCCGGTGTACCAGACCACAGCCTGTCCGGCCGTCAGACCCACCAGCGCCAGGATAACGATCTTCAGGTTTTTCCACTGGCCGAAAGACTCGGACAGCGGCGCCTTGGACGTCTTGCCTTCAGCCTTCATTTTGGTGAAAGCGGGTGATTCGTTCATGCTCAAACGGATGTACACCGATACGGCCAGCAGAAAGATGGAGACCAGGAAAGGAACACGCCAGCCCCACTCAGCAAATGCAGCCTCACCCACAGCGGTGCGGACGCCAAGAATCACGACCAGCGACAACAGCAGGCCCAACGTGGCCGTGGTCTGGATCCATGAGGTGTACTGACCCCGCTTGCCGTGGGGTGAATGCTCGGCGACATAAACAACGGCGCCGCCGTACTCGCCTCCAAGCGCCAGGCCCTGAAGCATTCGCAGGCCGATCAGGATAATTGGCGCGGCAACGCCAATGGACGCGTAGTTGGGCAGCAAGCCAACGATGAAGGTGGATAGGCCCATGATCACGATGGTGATCAGGAAGGTGTACTTGCGGCCCACCATGTCGCCCAGGCGCCCAAATACCAGGGCGCCAAACGGACGCACCAGAAAACCGGCAGCAAACGCCAGCAGGGAGAAGATGGTGCGGGATGCGGGGTCCAGTGCCGAGAAAAACTGGTTACCGATGATCACGGCCAGGGTGCCGTACAGATAGAAGTCATACCACTCGAAAATGGTCCCCAATGACGAGGCGAGAATCACTTTTTTCTCCTCGCGTGTCATGGGCCTGTTGGGCGCTGTTGTTGTCATGGGCGGGCTCCAAAAATAATAAGGCCCTCGACATGAGGGCTTGCACAATTATTTTGGAGGTCACTGACCCAGCTCTGACGTGAATCCAACAGGAGCTTGCGCGAAACTTATCGGCCCCTGACAAGGCAAGGGATAACCCGCACGAATACCTGTACTTTTGCAGTCTGGCAGGGGAACGGGATTACTTCTGACGCTGAATGCCAGCGGGAAGCTGGCTTGCTGCGTCCCAGTCTGCGCCTGCGAACCAGCTCTCGCCCAGCAGATAGCCACGCAGCATGGACAGCGCGTCGAGTCCCCAGAAGAGCTTGCCGTCCACCAGCATGGTCGGCACGCCAAAAACGCCGTGCGCGATGGCCTCGTCACTGTGCGCGCTCAGCTGGGCCTTGACGTCTGCACCGTTGATGTCGCGCGGAGGCGCCAGTTGCGTAGCGAGAGAAACCGTCCGCTGCGCGTCCGCCGCCTCTAATCCGCTTTGCCAGACATGCCGGAAAATCGTTTCGCAAACGTAGCGGTTGGGTGTTCCTTGCACATCACAGGCCGCGGCCAGGCGCAGCAAAGCCAGCGGATTGAAAGGGTGGCTTGCGGGCAGCTTCAGCGTGATGCCCTGCTGCTGCGCCAGCCACAACACCTGTCGGTAGGTCCACTCACGCTTGCTGGCGATCTCGGCCGGGCCCAGCTGTCCATGGTGCTTGAGCAGGCCGGCAAACAGCAGGGGTTTGTAAGTCACGCTGTAGCTGATGCCCTTCAGCGCCTCGGGCAGCTTCTCAAAAGCCAGATAGGCGTAGGGCGAGATGAAGTCGAGGTAGAAGGTGATGTGTTTCATGGCTGCAAGGCCGCCATTCGCTGCTCGATCAGGTTCCAGACAGCGCGCTTGTCGGTATCGGTACCCTGACTCCAGAGGGCGATCTCGTCGCGTGTGCGAAAGCAGCCTTCGCACCAGCCGCTGGCTGCGCTCATGCGGCACACCGAGATACACGGCGAAGGAAGATTTATGGCCTGAGCCCTTATTTCATGAGCGCGAGCAGCTACCAAATTAATAGCGTGCTGCAAGTCTGCGATTTCCTGCACCGGATCCACAGCAATCTCGGCCACCGGCGCGCCGGTCAGCAACTGAAGCTGTTGCGGGCTGAGCTCGAACACCGCATGCGGATGCCCGGCCGCAGCCCATATCTGCTCAAAACGAAACAGGCTCTGATCGATCAGCGTGATCGACGGCGTGGCATGTGCCAGGGGCGGAACACCGCCAATGGAGAAGCCGGTACGCTCCTTGACAAAGGCTGCATCGGCGCGGCCCAGGCGTTTTCCGTCGGGGCAAATCAGGGCTTCAACCTTTTTTTCATCGACGCGCTGGTCCCCTGCGGTAATGACCAGCACCGCCGCGTCATCCGACTTGCGGCGAAACACAATGCTCTTGGCAATTTGTCCCAGCGCCACGCCCAGTGCATCGGCCGCCTGCTGCGCCGTGCGCGCCGCGTCGTCGAGCATCACGGGAGCATGCGGATGGCCGCGCTCCTGGAGCAAGGCAGCAACGCGCTGCACGCCCTCAGGCAAGGACATCAGTTCGGCACCACACATCAGTTCAACCTTTTGTTCAGCAAGGCCGTGGCCGCACGCGAATTCGGCTTGCGATCCAGGTAGTCACTGATGAACTTTCCAGCATCGATCAGCTTGTCGAGGTCAATACCGGTGTCTATGCCCATGCCTTGCAACATGTAGACCACGTCTTCAGTCGCCACATTGCCGGTGGCGCCTTTGGCATAGGGGCAGCCGCCCAGACCGGCACTCGAGGTGTCGTAGTTCCAGATGCCCATTTGCAGGCAGATCAGGGTATTGCCCAGTGCCTGGCCGTAGGTGTCGTGGAAATGACCCGACACGTCTTCGATGTCGTAATGCCGCAGCGTCGCTTCCATCGCACGCTGCACCTTGATCGGTGTGCCCACACCAATGGTGTCGGCCACACCCATGTGCTGCACACCGATGCTTTTGAGCAGACGCGCGACCATCTCCACACGCTCCGGCGCCACTTCGCCTTCGTAAGGGCAGCCCACGGCGCAGGAAATGGCGCCACGTACACGAATGCCGCGCGCCAGGGCTGCTTCAGTCACCGGTCGGAAGCGTTCAATACTTTCTTCAATCGAGCAATTGATGTTGCGCTGGCTGAAGGCTTCGCTGGCCGCGGCGAACACCACGATCTCGTCGGGCTTTGACAACACGGCAGCCTCAAAGCCCTTCATGTTGGGCGTCAGCACCGAATAACGCACACCCGGCTTGCGCGTGATGCCGGCCATGACCTCGGCGGCGTCGGCCATCTGCGGCACCCACTTGGGCGAGACAAAACTGGTGACCTCAATCTCGGTCAGGCCTGCGTCCTGCAGGCGGTGCACCAGCTCGATCTTGACGGCCGCGGGCACAGGCGCTTTTTCGTTCTGCAGGCCGTCGCGCGGGCCGACATCGACGATTTTGACTTTGGATGGAATGCTCATGGGATCAGTATCCTTTTTTCGGGTCAACCACACCGGCAAGGCTGGCAATAGGTACGCCTTTTTCTACCGCCCGGATTTTTTGGGCAATCTGGGCAATGGTTTCCTCGCGCAGCGTACGCGCCGAGGTGTGCGGCGTGATATTGATTTTCGGGTGTTTCCAGAAAGGGTGCTCCGAAGGCAAAGGCTCGGTGCGGAACACATCCAGTGTGGCGCCAGCAATATGCCCGCTGTTGATCAGCGCGATCAGGTCATCGTCCACCAGATGCGCGCCCCGAGCCACATTGATGACGTAGGCGCCTGGCCGCAATCTGGCCAGCGCTTCGCGGTCCATGATGTTCTCAGTCTCCGGTGTGAGGGGCAGCAGGCAGACCAGGATACGCGTCGCCGCCAGAAAATCCGCCATGCCAGATTCACCGGAAAAACATTGCACGCCCTCAACCCTTCGGGGTGAGCGACTCCAGCCATTCACCGGAAAGTCGAACTGCGCCAGGGTGCGCGCCACGCGCTCGCCCAACACGCCCAGGCCCATGACACCCACCGGGAAGTCAGCCCGCAGATGCGGCTTGCGGTAAGACCACTTGCCGCTGCGGATGTCGTCCTCGTAACCGTCGAGCTCGCGAAAGTGCCGGATCACCGCATGGCTCACATACTCGGCCATCTGCACCGACATGCCCGCATCATCAAGCCGTACCACTGCAGCTTCAGGTGGCAGGCGCAGCTTCAGCAACGCATCGACGCCAGCACCGATATTAAACAGCGCCTTGAGCTGGGGTTGCTCGTTCAGAAACTTCTGCGGAGGCGCCCAGACCACCGCGTAGTCAGCCGGTGGTGCGCCCGACGCCCAGTCCTCAACACTTTCCGCAGGAAACTCCGTACGCAAGCCGGCCACCCAGGGATCGGCCTTGGCGCCGGTACAACAAAAGAGAATTTTCATGGGCTCAATTGTGCCGTCACCTCGACCGGCAAGGGCTGCATGTTCAGGCTGCCAATTTCAGGAGTTCTGCGCCCTCTGTGACCTGGTCGCCGGGCGCGTACAGCAGCTCCTGCACCACCCCGTCGGCCGGGGCGGCAATGGTGTGCTCCATCTTCATGGCTTCCATCACGGCCAATGCCTGGCCTTTACTCACCTTGTCACCCACCTTCACGGCAAACGACACGACCTTGCCCGGCATGGGCGCAGTCAGCCGGCCAGCCTCGCCATGGGCCTCGCCGGCATGGGCCAGCATGTCCACCACCGTGATTTGTGTCGCGCCCTGACGGGCGAACACATGCACGGTTTCTCCCCGGCGGTACAGCCGCGCTTTTAGGCGCTGGCCACCGAAATCGAGCGTGACCGCATCGCCGTCGCGCGAAAACACCAACAGGCCCTCCTGACCACCCACCGCCAGACGCAGGGCGCCGTCATGCAGGTAGGTCAGTTCGGCTTTCGCCGGTTCGCCGTGAAACTCAAACTCAAAGCGGCGTAGCGCCACTCCATGCGCGCGCCACCCGTCGCGCTTGCTGAAGGGGTCGCTGGTTTCCTGGCTTTTTTCCTCCAGCAGGGTCAAGGCCACGGCTGCCGCTGCTGCAGCCGGCAGGCCGATTTTTTCCTGCTTGAAAAGCACCGCCTGCTCACGCGGGATCAGGGCCGTGTCCAGGTCGGCTTCGGCAAACGAGCGGCTATGTACCACATGCCGCAAAAACTGCACATTGGTGCTCAGACCCACGATGTGCACCTGCGCCAGCGCCTCGTCCATACGCGCCAGGGCCTGCTCACGCGTATCGCCATGCACGATGAGTTTGGCAATCATCGAGTCGTAAAAAGGTGAAATCACATCGCCCTCGCGCACACCGGCGTCCACACGCACCAGCCCGCGCTCAAAAGAAACCGAAGGCGGCAAGCCATACACATGCAGCGTGCCGGTCGCTGGCAGGAAATTGTTGTCCGGGCTTTCGGCGCAGATGCGCGCCTCAATCGCATGGCCATGGATGCGCAACTGGTCCTGCGCCAGCGGCAACTTTTCACCCGAGGCGACGCGCAGTTGCCACTCCACCAGGTCGAGGCCAGTGATGGCTTCGGTGACCGGGTGCTCCACCTGCAGCCGGGTGTTCATTTCCATAAAGAAGAAGTTCATCGTGCCGTCGCTGCGTTGCTCGACAATGAACTCGACCGTGCCCGCACCCACATAGTTGACGGCACGCGCCGCCGCTACCGCCGCTTCGCCCATCTGCTGGCGCATGGCCTCTGTCATGCCCGGCGCAGGTGCTTCTTCCAGCACTTTCTGGTGACGACGCTGCACCGAGCAATCACGTTCGAACAGATAGACGTAGTTGCCGTGGCTGTCGCCAAACACCTGAATTTCAATGTGGCGCGGGCGCTGCGCATATTTTTCCACCAGCACCGCATCGTCGCCAAAACTGTTGATGGCTTCGCGTTTGCAGGAGGCCAGTGCCGCCTCGAAGTCTTCGCTTTTCTCGACCGCACGCATGCCCTTACCGCCGCCGCCGGCACTGGCCTTGATCAGCACCGGGTAACCAATGCGGTCCGCCTCGCGCTTGAGCAGAGCCGGGTCCTGGTCGCTGCCATGGTAGCCGGGCACCAGCGGCACGCCGGCTTTTTCCATCAGTTGTTTGGACTCGGCCTTCAGGCCCATGGCCTTGATGGCCGAGGCTGGCGGGCCGATGAATACCAGGCCAGCAGCACCGCAAGCCTGGGCAAATTCCTCGTTTTCGCTCAGGAAGCCATAGCCCGGATGAATCGCCTCGGCGCCGGTGGCCCTGGCAGCAGCAATGATTTTTTCCCAGCGCAGATAACTGTCCTTGGGCGCGCTGCTGCCGATGTGAACCGCTTCGTCGCATGCCGTCACATGTTTGGCATCTGCGTCTGCATCAGAGTAAACAGCCACGGTCTGGATCGCCATGCGGCGAGCCGTGGCTGCTACGCGGCAGGCGATTTCACCGCGGTTGGCAATCAGTATTTTTTTAAACATGTCAGTCGTTCTTTGAAAAGGGAGATTTCAGGGTGAAAGCCGGTGCCGGCCCGGTATCGGGTTTGCCGCTGAAGATGCGGGCGACGCGTGCAAACAGTTGCCTCAGATAACGCCAGCAGATACGGATCAACCACACGCTCAGGGCCAGCATCAGCACCAGCATGAAAACAAACACCAGCGGGTGCGCGATGGCCAGCCACAAGCCCGCGGGCACCACGCTGTCTTCCACCAGCGAAGCGCCCACGTTACTGAAGGGCTCTGGCGATGTGTTGATGGCCGCGCGCGTGGTTGCCTTGGCGGTGTGGCTGGTGGCAGCCAGCGCGCCGCCCATCAGGGCCGCCAGCAAGGCCATCAGGCCGCTGTCGGCGCCAAAGACACCAGCCGCCAGCGCAGCACCAGCGGGGATGCGGATGACGGTGTGCACCACGTCCCACAGAGAGTCCAGCCCCGGAATCTTGTCGGCAAAGAATTCAACGAACACCATGAACCCGCTGGCACCCAGCACCACCGGATGCGCCAGCAGGTGCAGGCCTTGCGGCAGGACAAGCCAGCCCATAAAACCGGCCAGCCCGGTGAGCAATATCACCAGGTAAAGCCGAATGCCACTGGCCCAGCCCAGCGCGCCAGCCAGGGCAATCAGTTGTGCGGTGTCCAGGGGCTGCATACGTGTCTCCTCAGGGCCAGACGATGAAGTCGTCCACCGAATAGAGTTTGCATGGCGTTTTGCTGTTGCGCTGGCAGTTGTCCACCGCGCGCCTCAAGGGATCTTCGCCGCCGTCGGCCCAGCCCCAGGCGCCATCCGTTCCTATGGCGAAGGCGCGCGGGACAAATTTCGTCAGGTAGGTTTTGTAGGCCGCGCGCCCGGTGTCGCGCACATGGGGAAGTTTGCTCTCGTCGTCGATGGCGGCAAACCCGGTTCTGGGTGGCACGGGCATCAGTCCGCTCGCGGCGTATTTTGCAAAGTTGCCTACAGGTTCGCTGGGCAGGCCCACAGACGCCAGCAGGCGCGAGACTTCCGGCTGCCAGATCCGTTGTCCGGCGCGCGATGCAAACATGTTGTGCGCATCGTTGCCAAAAGTTCCGAACGCCACCAGACGGGCCTGCCCGCCGGCCGCCGTGTATTGGTCGAACATGGCCTGGTAGGTGTCTGTCGTGAAATAGCTGTCGTTGTCCCCATAGAACCACAAGGAGGGCAAACGGGTCTGAGCGGCATAACTGGCCGCCCCCGAGGCCAGGGCCTTCTGCCAGCTGTTGCAGCCCTCCTGTCGCAATCCCCCTGCAAAATTGACCAGGCCCTTCACTCCGGGGTAATTCAGCGGGCCAAAAGCCAGCGTGGTCCAGCCGCCATGGGATTGGCCCAGAACCACGATGCGGTCCTTGTCGGCCCAGGGTTGGGTGACCACATGGTCAAGCACCGCTTTGACATCCTCGGCCTGCACCTTGCCATTGCTCTCTACATTACATCCGCCGCCTATGTAGCTGCCGCCCGATTTCGAAAAGCCCTGCCGCATGGGCACCACCACCGCGTAGCCCCGCTGCAGAAAGTAGCGGGCTGCTGTCGCCGGCCGGTAACGACCCTGAAAACGCGCGTCGCCATAGGCCTTGCCATGGTTGATCACCGCCACCGGGAAAGGACCCTCACCGTCGGGCCTGTAGAGCGTGGTCTCCAGCGCAATGTTGAACAGGCCCTTTTTCGGTATCTGCACCACGGTCTCGTTGAGAGATGCGTCGATGTCCCCGGACTGCGCCATGACCGGGCCAAGTGACGCAGCCAGGCACACGGCGACAAAAATCAATTTTGGGGGGCGCATGGACAGGTACATCGTTTCAGACAGACTGCAACCAGTTGGGCTTGCGTTTTTGCAGGAAGGACTGCACTCCCTCACGCCCCTCGGGGCTGACACGGATGTCGGCAATACCTTCCACCGTCATCTGGATCAGCGATGGTGTGATTTCGTGGTGCGCCACGTCTTGCACCAGCATCTTGCATAGCCTGATCGCTTCCGGGCCGGCGTTGACAAGCGTTTTTGCGAGTTCGCCGACCCTGACATCCAGTTCGGTGGCGGTGACCACTTCGTGTACAAAACCAATGCGCAAGGCCTCAGCCGCATCAAAGCGCTCGGCTGTCAGAAAGTAACGGTGCGCAGCACGCGCGCCCATGGCGCGGATCACGTAAGGGCTGATGGTCGCCGGGATCAGGCCCAGCTTGACCTCACTGAGGCAATACCCGGCGCTGTCCACCGAGACCGCGATGTCGCAGGCCGCGACCAGACCAGTGCCGCCGGCATAGACATCGCCCTGCACCTTGGCAATCGTCGGCTTGGGGCAGGCATACACCACGCGCAGCATCTCGGCCAGCGCGCCCGCATCGGCGACGTTCTCGTCGCGCGTGTAGTCGGCCATGCGTTTCATCCAGTTCAGGTCGGCACCGGCACAAAAAGCGGTTCCGTTGGCGGCCAGCACGATGCAGCGCACTTCCTGGCGTTTGCCCAGTTCGATGAACACCGCCGTCAATTCGGCAATCACTTCGTCGTTGAAGGCGTTGCGAACCTCCGGGCGGTTCAACGTGACGGTAGAGATACCGCCGCCGAAGCTCAGTTCAAGATGTTTCATGGCCTGCTTCTTTCCGTTCAATAACGCTTGGCGACTTCTTCCAACATCACCTCGGTCGCGCCTCCGCCAATGGCCAGCACGCGCGCATCGCGCCACAGCCGCTCAATCGCGGTCTCGCGGATGTAACCCATGCCGCCATGGAACTGCTGGCAGGTCTGCACCACCTCGTTGACCAGTTCGCCGGTCAGCGCCTTCAGCATGGACACGTCCTGCACGATGTCATGGCCCTGGGTCACGCGCCAGGCGCAGTGGTACATGAAAGCGCGCGCGGCACGCGTCTTCGCGTCCAGCATGGAAAGGCGCTGGCGGATCACCTGCTGGTCCCACAGCGGGCCGCCGAAAGCCTGGCGCTGGCGCACGTAGTCCAGCGTGAGCTTGATCGCCTGCTGGCAATGGCCCACCGCCATCGCACCCAGCGCGATGCGTTCGGTCTGGAAGTTTTTCATGACCGAATAAAACCCCTTACCCTCCTCGCCCAGCAAGTTCCAGGCGGGAATGCGCACGTTGTCGAAAATCAGCTCGGCCGTGTCCGAGGACAGCCAGCCGGTTTTCTTGAGCGCGCGGCCAACGGTGAAGCCGGGCGTGCCCTTCTCGACAATGAACATCGAGATGTCGCGTTTGCCTGGCCCGGTCTTGGCCGCCACAAAATACAGGTCGGCGTGCACCCCATTGGTGATGAACATCTTGGTGCCGTTGAGCACCCAGTCGTCACCCTCGCGTTTGGCGGTGCTGCGGATGCCTGCCACGTCGGAGCCGGCACCCGGCTCGGTGATGCCGACGGCGGTGATCAGCTCACCGGCAATCACCTTTTTCATGTACTTGTCTTTTTGCGCCGCATTGCCCGCATGGTGCAGATGCGGGCTGGCCATGTCGGTGTGAACCAGCACGGTGATGATGAAACCGGCAAAAGTCGATTGCGACAACGCCTCGGCAAACACCAGGTTGGTCATCGCGTCGCTGTCGGCGCCGCCGTACTTCTCTTCATACATCAGGCCGAACAGGCCGGCCTGGCCCATGCGCCTCAGAACTTCGCGCGGCACGCAACCGGTTTCCTCCCAGGCGGCGGCGTGCGGCTCCACCTCTTTGGCAATAAAACGGCCAATCTGGTCGCGCAGGGATTCGTACTCGGGGGTGTCGTAAATCGAGGCGTTGGACATGGGTTCTTTCTGGCGCGTTACATGCGGAAGACGCCAAACTTCGGCTCAGGGATAGGCGCGTTCAGGCTGGCGCGCAGGCCCAGCGCCAGCACGCGGCGCGTGTCTGCCGGGTCGATCACGCCGTCGTCCCACAGCCGCGCGCTGGAGTAATAGGGGTGCGACTGGTGTTCAAACTGGTCCAGCATGGGCTGCTTGAAGGCTTTTTCTTCTTCGGCAGTCCAGGTTCCGCCCTTGGCCTCGATGGCATCGCGCCGAACGCTGGCCAGCACCGACGAGGCCTGCTCGCCGCCCATGACGCAGATGCGCGCGTTCGGCCACATCCACAAAAAGCGCGGGCTGTAGGCGCGGCCACACATGCCGTAGTTGCCGGCGCCAAAGCTGCCGCCGATGATGATGGTGAACTTGGGCACCTGGGCAGTGGCCACGGCCATCACCATCTTGGCGCCGTGGCGGGCAATGCCTTCGGCCTCGTACTTGCGGCCGACCATGAAGCCGGTGATGTTCTGCAAAAACACCAGCGGGATCTTGCGCTGGCAGCAGAGTTCGATGAAATGCGCGCCCTTTTGCGCCGACTCGCTGAACAAAATACCGTTGTTGGCGATGATGCCGACCGGCATGCCTTCGATGTGCGCAAAACCCGTCACCAGCGTGGCGCCAAAACGTGCCTTGAACTCGTCGAACTCGCTGCCGTCCACGATGCGGGCAATGATCTCGCGCACGTCATAAGGCTTGCGGGTATCAACCGGCACCACGCCGTAAACCTCATCTGCTGCAAATTCAGGAGCACGTGGCGCACGTCCCATATGGGCTGGAGCCTCTTTTTGCTTGTAGTTTGTATTCAGGTTGCCGACCGCGGCGCGCGCCAGTGCCAGCGCATGCGCGTCGTTCTGCGCCAGGTAGTCGGCCACGCCCGACAGGCGCGTGTGCACGTCGCCGCCGCCCAGGTCTTCGGCGGTGACGATCTCTCCCGTGGCGGCTTTGACCAGCGGCGGGCCACCCAAAAAGATGGTGCCCTGCTCCTTGACGATGATGGTCTCGTCGCTCATGGCAGGCACATAGGCGCCGCCGGCCGTGCAACTGCCCATCACGACTGCAATCTGGGCAATGCCCAGCGCACTCATGTTGGCCTGGTTGTAGAAGATACGGCCGAAGTGGTCACGGTCAGGGAATACATCGTCCTGGTTCGGCAAATTGGCGCCGCCCGAATCGACCAGATAGATACAGGGCAGGCGGTTTTGCTGCGCCACTTCCTGTGCGCGCAAATGTTTTTTGACCGTCATCGGGTAGTAGGTGCCGCCTTTTACCGTCGCGTCGTTGCAGACGATCATGCAGTCCACACCGTTGACCCGGCCGATTCCGGTGATCACGCCGGCGCAGGGTGCGCTGTCGCTGCCATCGCGGTCGGGGTACATGGCCAGCGCCGCCAGCGGCGCCAGTTCGAGGAAAGGCGTGCCCGGGTCCAGCAGCATCTGCACCCGCTCGCGCGGCGGCAGCTTGCCGCGCGCCACGTGTTTGGCCCGGGCCGCTTCACCGCCACCGGCGGCGGCCTTGGCCACTTGCACCTGCAGATCAGCCACCAGCGCGCGCATGGCGGCGGCATTGGCCTGAAAGTCCGCAGAGCGGGCGTTGAGTTTTGTCTCCAGAACTGGCATGTTTTCCTCATAGCGGCACGCGTGGCCGCACATCAGCCACACCTTAACGCCAAACTGCCCGGCACGGACCCGGGAAGCTCCCATGTGGGCGCCTCGCAGGTTGCAAATCGTGCCAACTTGACGCAAACTTGACTCATGCCTGCCCGCCGCCTGTCCACCGCACCCACACAGGCTGTTGCGGCCACACCTATGGCTTTTGCAAGAGTCATTGCAGCAGCCTACGAAAGAAACGGCCAAAACCCGGTCAAGGCACTGAAGCAGGCACAGATCACGCCAACCAAGCTGCAGCAGGCTGACGCCCGCATCACCGCCCGCCAGATGGAGGTCTTGTCCGGCGCGGCCATGCAGGAACTGGACGACGAAGCACTCGGTGCATTCTCGCGTCGGCTGCCCTGGGGCAGCTACGGCATGCTGGCCAGGGCCTCGCTCAGTGCGCCCAATCTGGGCGTGGCCCTCAAGCGCTGGTGCCGCCACCACAGCCTGCTGGCGGACGACATCCAGCTCAAGCTGGTGACCGCTGGCGAAAGCGCTGCCATTCAGATCGAGGAACGCGCTCACCTGGGCCGACAAGGCCAGGCCGCGCGGGAGTTCTGCCTGGTCCATGTGCTGCGCAACATCCACGGGCTGGCCTGCTGGTACATCGACTCGCGCATCCCGCTGCAGGGTGCGCGTTTTCCGTTTGCTGCGCCGGCGCATGTGGACGCTTATGGCCTGATGTTTCCCGGAACGCTGCGTTTTGTTGCCGCGCAGGCCGAGATCCGCTTCGACGCACGTTACCTGGTCCTGCCCCTGCGCCGCGACGAGAAAGCCCTGCAGCACATGTTGCAGCGCGCCCTGCCCCTGACGGTGCTGCCATACCGGCGCGACCGCCTGCTGGTGCAGCAGGTGCGCCAGGCCCTGACCGCCTGGCCCGAGCAAGCACACAAGGCCGACGGCATCGCCGCTCTGCTCAACATCTCGGCCCGCACCCTGCACCGGCAACTGAAGGAAGAAGGCGCGTCACTGCAGGCGCTGAAGGACGAGGTGCGGTTTGAACGCGCCAAAGACTTGCTCCACCGCAGCGACAAGCCGGTCAAGCAGGTGGCCGATGCCGCGGGCTTCCGCAATGAGAAGAGTTTTGCCCGCGCCTTCCGCCTGTGGGCCGGGGTGTCGCCGGGGGAGTTTCGAAGAAAAGCATGAAGGTGGCGGGTTGAGGGCGCCGAAACTACACAGTAGATGGCGATGCAGCTTAGCCGCGTTTTATCGAGTGCCGGACTCAGTGAGTCGCCTCATCGGCGCTGCGTGATTCACTCTGTGCGCCCAGCCCGGACAAGGCGCTGGTACGCAGCCAGTCTTGCAGTCTGCCGGCCAGCTTCGAATCACCCTTGACGTCAATGTCGCGACTCCTCACCGCGTCGCTGAACGGCCGCCTGCAGGTCCAGATTTCGGTCATGGTTCTGAGCGAACAGCGGATCAGGATGTCCACCTCGTAGCCGTTGTCATGCAGACACAAGTCAATCTCGCCGCTTTCGGACACCAGCCACCAGTCCCTCGCCCCGGCTGGCGCATCGGGGTATTCAAACTGCACGACCACCCGCCGCTGTGGGAACACCTGGGCGTCAACGCTGCGGCGCATATCCCACATCAGCAGGCCGGCATCCAGGTCGCCATCGTTCAGCCTCGAGCCGGCCCAGTGATGACCCCAAATGCCCAGGTGTTCGATGATGGGGCGCAACGCCTGCCCCGCGGGAGTCAGGTGGTAGGTGGGATTGGGCCTGGCTTCATGCATCACGACCACACCCGCATTGACCAGTTGCTTCAGGCGCGTGGACAGCAAGGTCGGCGAAAGCAGAGGCGTACCGCGTTGAAGTTCACTGAAACGGGTACTGCCCGCCATCAACTCGCGCACGATGATCAGGGTCCAGCGCTCGCACAGCAACTGGGTCGCCTGTGCCAGCGGACAAAATTGTCCGTAAGTCTTCATGTTCCATGCTCCTGGCGAGGCCATTGATCACGCCAGTCAGACGGAATCGTGAAGAAAACGCGCGACGCACGCTGCGCACCGCTACCATTCGCCCGAGCGGCTGCCCCAGCCTACGCGCTCCTGCGAACCGGGTCAAGGCAGAACAGTGGGCGCACTACAGATCCTGTACTTCACAGGTCCCGCAGGCATGACTAAGGTGAAGCCACTTCAATCATGAGTCCGGTATTGAAGCAACTTTTCCCAACCACTGGAGAACACAATGACCCAATCACTTTATGAACGCCTTGGCGCGACCGCAGGCATAACCCGTCTGGCGGGCGATCTGGTTGACAACCACATGATCAACACCCGCGTAGCCACCCGGTTTTCGGAAACGGATCTGCCCAAACTCAAGAATGCGGCCGCCACTTTTTTCATTTCCATCACGGGTGGCCCGAATGTCTACAAGGGCAAGGACTTGCTGGCCGCGCACAAAGGCATGAACATCGCTGCGTCTGAATTCATGGCGGTGCTGGACGATTCGCTGGACGCCATGAAGAAAAACGGGATCGGGCAACGCGAGCAGGAAGAAGTGCTGTTCGCGCTGCACAGCATGCGTACGCAAATAGTGCTGGTCTGATTGTCCGGGCGACCGCGCCGGCCAGGTATGCGGGGGCGCTGGTCGGGAGTGTGGGATTTCGTGGCCACTTATGGCCTGATGTTTCCGGCCCGTTGCAGTTTGGCGCGATGAAAAAACCCTGCAGCATGTGCGGCAAGTGCTGTCTGCCCACCCCAACCAGGCACACAACGCCCGTGGAGTGGCTGCGCTGCTGAACATTTCTGCACGCACGCTGCACCGGCAATTAAAGGATGAAGGAGCCTCTCTACAGGCCCTGAAAGACGAAGTTCGCTTCGAAAGCGCCGGGCAATTGCTGCATCGCAGCGACAAGCCCGTCAAGCAGGTGGCCGACGCGGCAGGCTTCAGAAACGAGAAAAGTTTTAGCCGGGCATTCAGGGCCTGGACGGGCCAAAATCCCGGAGAGTTCAGAAGAGGAGTAAAATAGGCGCGCTGTTGCAAAAATGCTTTCCTTTGCAACAACTGTAGTCTGACAAGGAAGTGGCACCTCTCATGCCGCCTCCGAACCATTTTGGCCGATAGTTCCGGCCCTCCCGGTCGTCAAACTCCCCCAGCGGCGAGCTTCACCCCGGTCTCTTTTCCTCCTTCCCCCGACCGAATTTACAACTTGGGACACCAGCCGGTTTAAGCCCTGGCGAAGTGACCCCGGTTCCACTGAACGCATGGTTTATGCCGTGCGTCAATTTCGTTGACCGGTTTTTTAACCGAAACCGTCATACCCGCTTCGCGTGTTTATTCAAAACCCGCAAGCTTTTTTGAAAGGTCCCAAAATGGGCAAGAAACTTTACGTCGGCAACCTCTCCTACTCGGTGAACGACGATTCCCTGCAACAACACTTTTCTGAATTTGGCGCGATCACTTCCGCCAAAGTCATGATGGACCGCGACAGCGGACGCTCCAAGGGCTTCGGCTTTGTGGAAATGTCCAGCGACGCGGAAGCCCAGGCAGCCATCAGCGGCATGAACGGCAAGTCCGTTGATGGCCGTGACATGGTCGTCAATGAGGCCCGTCCGATGGAGCCACGTACCGGCGGCTTCGGCGGCGGCGGTGGCGGTCGTCGTGATGGCGGCGGCGGCGGTGGTGGCTACGGTGGTGGCGGTGGCGGCGGCTACGGCGGCGGCGGCGGCGGTGGCCGCAACAGCTACTAAGCTCTGCAGCTCCATTAAAAAAACCGGTCTTTGGGCCGGTTTTTTTTCGCCTGATGTACGCCAGCTGACGCACCCAGCGCGTACCCGGCGTCACTTAAACTGCCCACATGACAGCCAGCCCCACCGACTCCAGCTTCTTCGACGTCGTGGTCGTGGGCGCCGGGCTCTCGGGCGTGGCGGCGGGCCACTACCTCCAGACCCAATGCCCGACACGCAGCTATGTAATTCTTGAAAACCGGCAGGCGATCGGCGGCACCTGGGACCTGTTTCGGTATCCCGGCGTGCGCTCCGACTCCGACATGTTCACCCTGGGTTACAGCTTCCGGCCCTGGGAAAGCGACGCCAGCTTTGCAAACGGGCCAGACATCCGGGCGTATGTCAACGCCACGGCGCGCGATGAAGGCATAGACCGGCACATCCGTTTTGGCCATCGCGTCACCAGCGCCGCCTGGGATGGGCGGCAGGCACGCTGGAGCGTCAGCGCCAGCCTCACTGCCCCGGGCGAGGCCACGCGCGAAGTGCATTTTTCCTGCCGTTTCCTGTTTTTTTGCAGCGGCTACTACAACTACGAACAGGGCCACGAGCCGCCCTGGCCCGGCCGTGAGAGTTTTGGCGGGCGCATCGTGCACCCGCAGCACTGGCCGGCCGGGCTGGACTACAGCCAACGCAAGGTGGTGGTGGTCGGCAGCGGCGCCACCGCGGTCACGCTGGTGCCCGACATGGCGGCCACCGCGGCCCATGTGACGATGCTGCAGCGCTCACCCAGCTACATCGTTGCCCTGCCGGCACACGACCGCATCGGCGCGCTGCTGCGGCGCTGGCTGCCAAACCGGCTGTCTCACCCCCTGATCCGCTGGAAGAACATTGTGCTGGCCAGCGCGTTTTATCAGTTTTCGCGCCGCAGGCCTGCCACCGTGAGGCGCCTGATTTTGCGGCAGGCCGCGCGGCTGTTGGGCCCGGGCTTCGACGTGCAGCGCCATTTGGCGCCCAGCTACCAGCCATGGGACCAGCGCCTGTGCATCGCGCCCGACGCCGACCTCTTCCGCGCCGTCCGCGAGGGCAAGGCCGACATCGTGACCGGCCAGATCGAATGTTTCACGCCGACGGGCATACGCCTGGCTTCAGGTCAGGAAATTGCGGCAGACGTGATCGTCACCGCCACCGGCCTGGAGCTCAAGGTGCTGGGCGGCGCGGCGCTCAGCGTGGACGGTGTGGCGGTGGACTTTTCGAAGACCGTCATCTACCGGGGGGCCATGTTCAGCGGTGTGCCCAACATGGCGGTGGCCTCTGGCTACACCAATGCGTCGTGGACGCTCAAGTGCGAGCTGGTGGCGCGTTATGTCTGCCGGCTGCTCAACGAGATGCAAGCGCATCAACTTGAGGTATGTGTACCGGTCAATGACGACCCGCAGCTGCCGACGCAGGCCTTCCTCGACCTGAGCTCCGGCTATGTGCAGCGCTCGGCCCATTTGCTGGCGCGCCAGGGCCTGCGCCGGCCGTGGCGCATGTACCAGAACTACCTGCTGGACCTGCTGGTGCTGCGCTTTTCACCGCTGCGCGATGGTGTGCTGCGCTTTTCGGCCAAACCTGCGTCGGGCGAGCCGCGCGATTAGGCCACCAGTCCTTTGTTGGGGTTGAGCAGGTACTTGGTGCCCGTGGCGCGCTGGCCGTACACCGCAATCTCTGCCGGTTGCAGCGCCTCGGCCAGTGAAATCTCTTTTGAATAGCTGCTGGCAAAGGTGGTCTTCAGCTCATTGGCTACACGCTGGCGCAGGGCTTGCGCGGCCTCTGCACCAATGCGCTGCAGAAACGGAAACAGCAACCAGCCGCCCATGCCCCAGGCCATGCCGAAGTTGCGGTTGAACTCTGTGGGCCGCGTGTCCAGCCCACCGTAGATGTAAACCTGCTTGTGTGTGATGGAGCCGTAACGGCTGTACTCTTTGGCCGTGCGGTTCAGCGCAGCCTCCATACAGCCAAGGATCTGCCCGGCCAGCTTGCCGCCGCCAGTAGCGTCAAAGGCCAGGGTGGCGCCGGTAGCCACCAGGGCCTGAGTCAGGTCCTCGATGAAGGTGGGCGCCGTGGCGTCACACACATAGGTCGCGCCCAGCGACTTCAGCAAGGCCGCCTGCTCCGGCTTGCGCACGATGTTGACCAGGCCTATGCCGTCCTTGATGCAAATCTTGTTGAGCATCTGCCCCAGATTCGACGCCGCTGCCGTGTGCACCAGGGCCGTGTGCCCCTCCAGCCGCATGGTCTGCACCATGCCCAGCGCGGTCAGCGGGTTGACAAAACACGAGGCCCCCTCGGCCGGTGTGCTGCCTTCGGGCAGCAGCAGGCATTGTTCGGCCTTGATACAGCGGTATTGCGCATACATGGCACCGCCCAGCAGGGCTACCGTTTTGCCCAGCAGCGCCTGCGCGGCAGGCGCGCTGCCCGCCGCCACCACCACACCCGCGCCTTCGTTGCCCACGGGCATGGCCTGGCCCAGCCGGCCGGCCATGGCTTTCATGGCCGCTGGCGGAATCTGCATCGTCACCACCGGGTGGCTGGCCGGGCCCGACAGCTTGGCGGTGCTGATGTCACCCGCGCCAAACAGCAAGCCAATGTCCGACGGGTTGATGGGTGTGGCCTCTATGCGTACCACCACCTCATCGTCGGCAGGGGTGGGCGTGGGCACGCTGGCGAGCGATATCTCCAGCACGCCTTCCGGCTTGACCAGGGACTGCAGTTGAAGGCCGGTAGGGGTAGGGGGTGTCGTCATTTTGTCTTCCGTGGTTTGTTTGATTGATTAATACCCGGCAAATACATCCTGGTAGCGCACCCGCAGGTCCCGCTTCAAGAGCTTGCCGCTCGGGTTCTTGGGCAGCGCGTCGGTGAACACCACCGCCTTGGGCGCCTTGAAGCCGGCAATGTGTTCATTGCAATGGGCCAGCACCTGCTGCTCGGTCAGCGTCTGACCGTCCTTGACGACGATTATCGCCACCACGGCCTCGACCCATTTGGGGTGCGACACACCGACCACGGCCACCTCCGACACGGCGCCCAGGCGATAGATCATCTCTTCGACCTCGCGGCTGGCCACGTTTTCGCCGCCGGTCTTGATCATGTCTTTTTTGCGGTCCACCACGGTGATGAAACCTTCGTCGTCGATGGTCGCCAGGTCGCCCGAGTGAAACCAGCCGCCCTCAAAGGCGGCTTTTGTTTTTTCTTCGTCGCGAAAGTAGCCCAGCATCAGGTGCGGTGAGCGGTGCACAATCTCGCCAACCTCACCGGGCGCCACATCGTTCATGCCGTCGTCCACCACGCGGGTTTCGACATTGAGTACCGCACGCCCACAAGAGCCGGGCTTGCGCAGCTGATCGTCGGGGCCCAGCATGGTGGCCAGTGGCGCAATTTCGGTCTGGCCGTAAAGGTTCCAGAAGCCGACGTCGGGCAGCCGCCGCGCCAGCTCGCGCAGCACCTCGACCGGCATGATGGACGCGCCGTAATAACCCTTGCGCAGGGTGGACAGGTCAGAGCCATCGAACATCGGTGAACGCAGCAGCGCAATCCACACCGTGGGTGGTGCAAAAAACGACGTGATGCCATGCTGCGCCATCAGCGGCAGCAGGTTGTCGGGCGTGGGTTTGGCGGTGATGATGCTGGTGGCCCCCACATAAACCGCCGGGCCAAAAAACACGTCGAGCTGCGCGCAGTGGTACAGCGGCAGCGCATGAAGCATCACGTCGCCATGCGCAATGCTGGCATCAACCGCGCAACTGGCGTACTGCGAGATCACCGCGTCGTGCGTCAGCATCGCGCCTTTGGGCATGGACTCTGTGCCGCTGGTGTAAACAATCTGCGCCAGGTCGGTGCTGCCCAGTGACACTTCGGGCGGTGTGCCTTGGGTTGCGGCCAGATCGTCAAACGAGGTCATGCCCGGCACCGGCTGCGTAGCGTCTTCCGAAGGCAGCCAGACAAACTGCGTCACTTTCGTATCCAGCGCCGCAGCGTTGCGCGCCAGCTCGGCCAGGCCAGAGTCGGTGGCCAGCATCTGCGCCTCGGCATGGCGCAGGATAAAAGCCACCTCTTCGGCCTTGAGCATGAAATTGATCGGCACCAGCACTGCACCCAGCCGCGCGAGCGCAAAACGCAGGGCCGCAAATCCGTGCGAGTTGCGCGCCAGCACCGCGATGCGGCTGCCATGGCCCACTCCCATGCCAGCCAGGCCAGCGGCCACACGGTCCACCAGCGCATCAAACTCGGCAAAGGTCCAGCGTGTGTCGCCGCAGATCAGGCCGGTTTTGTGGGGATAACGTTTGGCGGTGCGGTGCAGCAGGTCGGCAATCGTTTGCCGTCGGGTGGCGGGGTTCATGGTGTCTCCTGTTTTTATCTAACCACACGGGCATCCTAATGATGCCTGTGGTGGTGGCTGCAACAGCGTCGGCAATGAGAAACGCTTTATCCGGATTTTCGGTTTTCGACGAATCCGCTAAGGGCAATTTGGAAAGGTTCTAAGCAACCAATTTCTTCACAAACCCTCTAGCAGATTCCAGCTCAGGATCGTCAGCCAGACTTCTAGCAAGGACAGAGTTCACCCAAGCCGGGCCATGCCCCCCCGCACTCTTGCAAAACTGTTCGATTTCACCGACTGGAACCACAAAGATCCCCATGCCCGCCAAGCTTTTAAAGAGTCTACCGGCCGCCTGTGACGCTTCACCACTCGGAACGAAAGGTAATCCAACTACCTTCGCTTGTGCCCACGCCGATCCTTTCCGAAGCACTGTTGCTACTCTGCTTTTTGCACTCTTAATCGACTCCTGATTGGTCAATGTCGCTGCTACGGAGATGAGCTCTTCGCGGAGTTCCGCAACAGATAGGTCGGGCTTCTTGAGGCCAATTGCAGTGTTGACGACATTCCAATCTG
Organism: Polaromonas sp.; assembly: GCF_030680935.1. Lineage (GTDB taxonomy): Bacteria > Pseudomonadota > Gammaproteobacteria > Burkholderiales > Burkholderiaceae_C > Polaromonas. The sequence goes on from NZ_JAUXUP010000024.1 coordinate 21,571, forward strand.
AGGAAACGGTCGTCCAATCGTTTCCTGTCGCTTCTACTATGTCGCGTAACGGCCGCTCATCATTCAACACATCAAAGTCGCACACCGCAACTGTAGGCACTCCTACCGCACTAAGTGCCCTTACAACCATCGCAATTCGTGCCTTTCCTCCGCAATGCGTGAACATAATGTCAGATTGGCGCCGCGCACCATCCGGGCTCACAGCTTGCAAAATCGCGGAATAGAACTGACAGTCCGCATCGGCCTCGCAAACAACTACTTTGTCGTGAAATAGACCATCTAGGATGTTGGAATGCCTGAGCAAAGGATCGCGCCAAATTTCTGCAACACTAGCCGTATTCAGCTCTCGAACCGTTGTCGTATTGGCCACACGCTGTAGCCGAAGTATCCGGATGGCATTTTTCTTTGAATCCAGAACACCACGGACGATGTCCCCGCTGTGCGTTGCTAAGAATAATTGACGTCCGCGCGCTTTATCGTCGGCTATCGTTCTTCCTATGAATCTAGCCTGCGGAGGGTGCAAAAATGCCTCTGGCTCGTCAATAAGCAAAATCGGGCGTTCCCCAACAATAGAATTTAGCAGGACCCCAGCAAAACTCCGCATGCCATCGCCTTGGTCCTGCAGCTTGGCGAGAGCCTCCACTGCCTTGACATATTCATGACTGAACGGCTGAAGAAGCATCTCTTCAGATGAAAAGTTGCCAACATACAGAGGTACCGTCCGTCCAGCGTTTCTGTGTACATACAAATATTTTCCAAACGCAGCAAAGAACTTCTCGCTTACCCGCCTCTCTAGTTCAGGGTTTCGTTGCAAATGTCCTATCGGGTGTGCCGGCGCACTATCGAATGCCGTGTTTTCGGCTTCCCGGACTAGTTGGAGACGCTCCTCGGTTTTCATCAAGTGAACAAAAAACCCAGCTTGATTATGAAAATGAGATTCACCGAGAGTCCAACTATTTTTCAAGTTGTCCCAATTTGTTCGGTTTCCAAGAAAATCGAATATCCTCTGCCCAGAGGTGTGGGGTTCATCGTGGGCAGTTTTTTTCAGCCACTCCTCAAGATCTTGCGTTGTTCCTTGGCGAGCTAATTGAAGGGATGTGACCAAAGTAGTTGGAGATGTCGCATTATTCAATTTCGATTGAATATCGCGGAGCGTCTGGCTTTTCCCGCAATTATTTGGGCCGACGATGAGCACTACGTCATCGCCACTTAGCTCAATAGTGGTGGAATCAAGGAAAGTAATACTGCGTACATGAGCGCTAATGGTCATTGAAACTCTCCCGCTTGATTCTTAACATCTCCGCCTCAATGATATGACCTGTTTTGGATGGACACCGAACCCGTCGCGACGGTAGTCTAAACGTGAGCTTCGACTTTGAAGGTCTGCTTGCCCGACACGTTCAAACGAAGTTCATCCGACTGCGATCAGTATCATTCGGCACTGGCCCGAAGCTCTTTCAACTGCGGAAGCGCGACGTCACGCGAGACGATTTCATACCCGTGATAGATGTTGTCGGGACCGTCATAGCGATGAAAACCTGGCTTGTAGTCCGAAAGCACGTTGTAGCGGATAAAAATCGTCTCCCCCTCGCGCAACGCAAACGCACGGGCTACAGGAAACACGGAGCACCATGAATTTTGGCTTTTAAGAAGATGCTGTCCTTGGGGAAGCTCAAGGCGATGAAACCCGCCGTTCTGCATGGAGCGCACTGCGCCGCCGTCGATTGAAAACTGGGGACAACCCCAGCTTGCAAACGAACGATCCGGTCGATACACATAGACCACGCCATTGCCACTTGAAGGGGCGGCGGTTTCCGTGAAGGGTGTTCCCGTCGCGCAAGCAGCGAGACCGGCGACCAGAACGAGGGTGATGATGACCCGGAAGATTTTTTGTAGAAGCATTGCGTCCCTTTCGCAGAAATTTGTTATGGAGGTGCGTACAGAGTCTAGTGCGCAGTAGCCCAAGTCACTCACGCCCTCGCCCAGGTTCGATCCCCATCTCCGCGCCAGACCAGCAAGGTCAGGCTCGGCCGGTTGTTCAATCCACCTGAATCGCTACTATTTTCATAGCTGCTTGCGCTTGTCACATAAGGGCAGAGGGCCGATTTTGTACAAGAAATATGCGCAAAAGCGGGCAGCGCGCGTTTAAAAAAGCTCGCCGCTCTCCGGGGGTGGCATGCGTGAGGTCAGCACGCTGCTGCTTCGGGGTGCCCGCGGCGGCAGGGGTGCGGGGCTGGCATCGAGCTGGCCCTGCCACTGCTTGAAGAAGCCGCTTGCCTGGGCCACCGGGCACGACAGCCAGGCGCCGTAGTCCTGCGGGGGCAAGATGACCACCATGCGTTTTTCTTCACCCGGTTTGTGAAAGCGCTGCATCACCGGGTGCCCATCGGCGTTGACGGTCAGCATGGCAAAGGTAAAGTCTTCGCGGCCGTTGGGGTGGCGCCACTTGCGGTAAATGCCTGCGATGCCCATGGGCACCTCGCCGGGCTGCTGAATGAGCCAGCGCACGGCTTTGCCGCTCTCCCAGTTGGGCTCATAAAAAGCCTCGACGGGAATGATGCAGCGCCAGCCCTTGCTCCACGACTCGCGAAAGCTCGGCAGCCTGGCCACCGTTTCGCTTCGTGCGTTGTAGGTTTTGCGCCCGGCGGCCAGTTCTGCCGCAAAGTTTGGCAACAAGCCAAAGATGCCGTCGTCGACCACACGGTGGCCGGAGCCGTCTTCTGCCAGGCGAATGAAAGGTGCCAGGCCCAGAGGCCAGACGTCAATCGGTGCTTCATCACGCGCGCGCTCAACTCCAAAGAAGGTCAACAACCTGTCGGAGCGCGTCACAGGGCGGTAGTTGGAACACATGGACTGGGGTGTGGTCTTTTTGGGGGGCGCGTTGTATGGAAGGGCAGACATTGCAAGTTTGCCAGACATGCGCTGGTGAGCCGCCAAGTGAAGGCACGCCTGAACGGGCGAACCGCATGTAGCCCCCTCAACCAGCAACCTTCAATAAAGAGCCTCCGCGCCCCTACACTTCACCAACCAAGGAGAGGCAGAAAGCAATGAACCGGCTAATCACACTGGTATGTTTTTTCTGGGCGACAACGGCAGGGGCGCAGACCGCCTGGCCCGATTACATGCCCGGCTTGTCTGCCGGGTTTTCAGAAAGCCCGATGGCTGCGGTGTTGCCCGAGGGCACCACCATCACGCAACCCGCCGCCAGTCTGCCCGCCGACAAGGCGCGATGGAGTGGCCTATGGGCTGGCTGGGCCTGCTGGGCGGCCTTGTGCAACGCAAAGATTGCGGTGGAGAGGGTCACCGACACCGGCGCTACGCTGGCCTACGCGGGCAGCTCTGCACAAAGCACCATCAATGACCGGGGCGAGGCGCAGTTTGTCAACGATGAGCTGGTATTCAGGGTCAAGACCGGGGCAAAACTCGTGCTGCGCCTGCGGCCCAGCGGCGAGATGGAGTTTTCGATCTGGAAGCCCGATACCGAGCTGATTACCACCGGCCTCTTGACGCAGAAGCCGGTGGATGACCACACCCGCACGGTTGAGCGCGTGCCCACCCCGTGGACAGAGAACGGCAAACCGCAGACGCTGGAGATGGTGGTGTACCGGCCCATAGGCGCCGGGCCTTTTCCCACCCTGGTGATGAACCACGGCTCCACCGGCAGTGGCGACAAGCCCGAACGGTTCACCAGCACCTGGACCAACCCCGATCTGGCGCGGGTCTTTGCACGTAAGGGCTGGCTGGTTTTGTACCCGCAGCGGCGTGGGCGCGGCCAGTCTGACGGGCTGTATGACGAGGGTTTTGAGCTCAACCGCTCGCGCTATTCGTGTGACCCTGCGCTGACGTTGCCCGGCATGGAACGGGCGCTGGCCGATCTTGATGTGGTGATGGCGCATGTGCTGACACGCAGCGACGTGGACGCCACCCGTCTGCTGATGGGCGGCGTGTCGCGCGGCGGGATACTGTCCTCTGTTTATGCGGGGACACGCCCCAATCCATTGTTGGGTGTGCTGAATTTTGTGGGCGGGTGGGTAAGCGACAGATGCTCTCAGGCGGAGGCCGTCAACGCCGTGTCTTTCAAACGCGCTGCAGCATTTGGCAAGCCGGTGTTATGGCTGTACGGCGACAAAGACCCGTTTTATTCACTGCGCCACAGCCGCTTCAATTTCGACGCCTTCTTGGCCGCAGGCGGCAAAGGCAGCTTTGTGACTTACCCAGCGCCCACTGGCCAGAACGGCCATGCCATTCATGCCTACCCGGGCATTTGGCAAGCGGCGGTGAACGACTATCTTCAGCAGGCGGTGCCGTCCCGTTGAACGCGACGAAGAGCGTGCCTACCGCTGGGCATCCGACCCGAAGCTGCCAGAGGTAGTCTTTTCGCTATTATTTTCATAGCTGCTTTCGCCTGTTACATAAGGGCTGGAGGCCTATTTGATACCTAATTATCCTGACCAGGCCACCAGCGGCGCTTCCACCTGTCGACGGCAGTTTGTGCTCACCACCGCTGCGGTGCGGTCATGACAGTCAAAAAATTTTGTCGCTCAAGCGATGACTTCCACGGGCACAGTGGGTGGATAGAAGGTTGCCAGCACGGCTTGCATGGCTTCCATCAGGGCGGGGGCAGCCTGCGCCGCGATCTGGTCCTCCAGCGCACCATCTTTAGCCGACCAGAGACTTGACAGACTATCTGTTCGTTGCTGGACTTCTTTTCCAATTTCCGTTTTCCAGCCGGCACGAAGACCACCGGTCCCGGGCTGCACCCGAACGGAATGGGCAAACTCCATATAGAGCAGCAAAGCGGCTTGCGTGAGACGCTGCATCATGTCGGCGTCGACACCCTTCTTGCGCCGCAGTGCGGCTATCCAGCCTATGCCGGCCCCCAGTAGAGCACCCAAAGCAGTACCTGCGCCCAATGTCAGAAAGCCAGTAGAAGCATCAACCGCAGCACCAACGGAAGCCCCGGTGGCAGCGCTGGCTGCGGTGACCGAAGTCTTTCCCATGCCTGAGGGAGCGCTGTAATACTGCACCAGCTGACCCTCCAGTGCACGACCACTCGCCCGCTCCAGGCGATGCAGTTGCTGCAGGTCAAGAAACAGTTCGTCCAGAGCTCGCTCAATGGCGTCCACCGAGGTTTCGCCATTGATTTGCAGGGCGACCCTGGCCAAACAAGTGGCAACCGCCCCCATGCTCTGTTCAAAGCGCAATTGCTGCTCTTGTTGCAGCTTGCTCCCAAGGCGACTCCATCCGGCTTGCGCGTGGGAGTCCAATCCGGCGGCAAGTGCATGCGTCAGGACAGACCACTGTTGCCAACTGTTCGCCAATCTATATGCAGGGACCACGACGGATGGCCGGCCGGACCAGGCCGACGGCATCGGCTTGTCTGCCAGCTCCTGCGTCGCAATGGACAGAACGCAGTCAACCGGCGAATCGGAGCCGGGCTCTTCAATCCACTGCAGCAAATCACCTTCCGGCGTTGAGATCGCCAGCTGCTGCGCCAGAGGGTCGTCCGCGACGAGTCGGGCCAGGCGCAAAAACTGGTCATGCGTGCGGGCATCGGAAAAGGCCAGACCGATCCTCAGACGGACGCGGCGCATGGAGGCCAACACGGCTTGAAAATAGGGGCTGGAAAGATCAAGCCGCAATTGGCGGCTCGCTGAGCGGGCGCGCGCTGCGGACCAGGCGGCGAGCAGCAAGCGAGGCAGGATAACCAATAGCGTCATCAGACCAACGTACATCCAGACCCATCGGTCGCCAGCCACGCCGTCATTCTGAAAATTGCGCAATGCCGTCACTTCGGCCAAGGTGAGGGGTGTGAGATTGAATACCTTTGTCGGCAACCAGAAGATCAATTCGAGCAGGCCGTGCACTGTATCGGCACCCAGAAATGTGCTTTCCCAGCCGACTTTGTACTGAACAAACAAACCCCGTCCAGCCAGTGACAGCGCGACGCCAGCACCCAGGGCCGCGGCAGAAATATGCAGGACGGTTTTCCAGCGGTAAATGATGAGTGGGCCGGCCATTACATGCCAGAGCCGATAAAACCCGGCCATCACGTTGGCACGCCCTCCGCGCTGACGCGAACGCCAGGCGTCAATCTGCTGGAGCAGGGAAGGGACCCATGACACAGTGGCCAGGGACTTTCGCCGCAACGTCAAGACCACAAGCAGGCAGTAGGTCAGCAGGTTGAATCCAATGATGATCAACAAGGGCGCAGAGAGCAGGTCCACCCGGTACGGATTGCCAATTCGATCAGTGCCGATGCCCGCCAACAAAGCCAGCACCGGAAGCGCAACGGCCACTCCGGACCATAGTGCGCTCGGGCGTTGCAGTGAGCCCAAGGCCGGATGCTCTGACGCCAGCAGATCCACCAGGTGCCTCGCACGCGTGGCCACCACTTGATCATCGGGAACAGCACGGCCATCTGGCGAAACTTCACCGAGCTCATTCAAGGCAGCCAATGCAGCGGCCTTGCGCGCGGCCAGGCCCACCAGCTCACCCCGAGGATCGTAGTTCTCCAGTGCCTGCGCCAACACGGCTGTGCGAGCTTGATTCTCAATGGTTCTCATCAAGAAACGCCCGTCGGCGGCCGCTGGAAGTGAAGTAAGCGCTCAAAGCATGTCGGGCAAATTTGCCATGTCGATAAAGATCAGGCTGGCACCCGCAGCGCGCAGGGCATCGGGCGCATCATGCCCGGCCTCTGCCGGGCTGTAGCCGAACACGGTGGCGCCCGCTGCCACGCCGGCGGTCACGCCGGGCACCGTGTCTTCGAGCACGGCGCAGCGCGTCGGGTCCACACCCAGCGCGGCAGCGGCGGCCAGATAAACGTCGGGCGCTGGTTTGGAGCGCGGCATCTCGTGGCCGCTGAAGATGCGGTCCTTGAAGTAAGTCATGAGGCCGCATTTTTCCAGTTGCAGCTCGACCTTGAAGCGGTCGGCGCCGGAGGCGCAGGCGATGCGGCCTTCGTACAGCGCGTGGATCTGGGCCACCGCTTCCAGAGCGCCGCGAATCGGCAGCAGGCCTTCGACCAGCCCTTCGTTGCGGCGTCCACGAAACTCGTGCAGCCATTCCTCGGTCAGTGGGCGGCCGGTTTTTTCTTCAATCAGCGCGGCCTGGTCCTTGACGGCCTTGCCAATGAACAGGCGCATGCATTCGGCGCTGCTGAGCGTCCAGCCGCTTTCTTCCAGCATGTCGCGAAGCACACCGTTGGTGATGGGCTCACTGTCCACCAGCACGCCGTCACAGTCAAAAAGCACAGCTTCAAAACGCACTGATGTTCTCCATATTCGACGCCGCCGTGGGCGCCATGGATGCGATTGTAGAAGTGTCAGGCACGCAGACCTGCCTTTGAGCTAAAGGCGAGAGGCGGCGGACCGGGCTTTTTGCAGCCAGGCCTCGCGCTGCGCCGGTTTGGAGCCCAGCACAGGACCAAAGCTGAACACCTTGACGGGTTTGATTCCGCAAAACTCCAGCGTGGTTTTGCGCATCTGGTGAATGGCGGGCATGCGATAAATCCACCTGAAATACCAAGGCGGCGTGTCCATGGTTACCAGGATGTGGGCTGAGCGCCCTTTCAAGAGCTGGTCTGGAAACGCAGCGCCCGCACGGTACTTGAATGCAAATCCCGGCAGAAAAGCCCGATCCAGAAAACCCTTCAACAATGCGGGCACTCCGCCCCACCAGATGGGGAAGACAAAGCACAGATGCTCTGCCCACAGAATGGACTCTTGCGCCAGAATCAGGTCGGGCTCAAGCTCCTGGATTTTCTTGAACCCCTCATGCAGGACAACATCAAATTTCAAGTCACCAAGCCGCAGCAGTTTGACCTCATGTCCTGCCCGGCGCGCAGCTTCGGCATAACTGTCTGCCAGCGCGCTGCAGAAACTGTCGCTTGAAGGGTGACCCAAAATCACCAAAATCCGTTTACCCATGCTGCCCTTCTCCAAAGTAAAAGGAGTCAGGCTAAGGCTTGCCCCCGGGGGCAGAGTCAAGAACTTTCTGCAGGCGGCTGCGACGGCGCAACATCGCAAGCCTGGCTCAGGCTTGCGCCCGAACTGGGACAGGACTGGATTTCCGCGTTGATCAGCTCCAGTTGGGCGTCCAGGCCGTGCAGCCTGTTTATTTCCTGTTGAATGTTTTGCCGTTTGAGCGCGATCTGCCGGGACAGCCCTTCCCAGTCGGGTTGGTTTGAATCGCCCTGCAAGACGAGGCGAAGATCCGACAAACGAAAGCCCAGGGATTGCGCCTGTCTGATCAGGCCGACCTGCTTGACGTCATTGCCTGAATACACCCGATAGGACCCGGCGCGGGTGACCTTGCCCAGCAGGCCCAGCGATTCATAGTGACGAATCGCCTTGGGCGTGACGCCCGTCTGACGGGATATTTCTCCGATAAACATGTCAAATGTGATGGGTTAGTTCTTCAAATCACCGTCAAGGTAAAACCAGCGCCCTGCCTCGTGAACAAAGCGACTCAGCTCATGCAGACGTACCGCCGGGTTACCGGGAACCTTTTGTCTGGCGACAAATTCAACTTCTGCACGGGTATTGTCCAGCAGCCGCTGCTGCCGCACTTCCAGGCCCAGCCACTTCACGCCGGGGTCAAAAGTGATGGTCTGCGGGCGCTTGCTGGCGTGCCAGGTGGCCAGCAGATAGTCTGCCCGCTCCAACACAAAGGCGGTGTAACGCGAATGCATCAGTGCCTGGGCATCTGGCGCAGGAGTTTGCGCAAAGTTGTCGATGAAGGGGCCGCAGCAACTGGCCAGCTCGAGCGGCTTTTTCAAAGGGCCGATACGGCCGCAGGGACACTGCGGCATCAGCTCTTCCTGGCTTTGCGCTCTTCCAGCGTCTCGGTCGGGGCGCCTTGTTTCTGCCACTCGGCATAACCTCCGTCGATGTGGGCGACGTTGCGCATGCCCATATCCTGCAGGGTCTTGGCCGCGAGGGCGCTGCGCCAGCCGGCGCCGCAAAACAAAATGAACTCTTTGCCTTCATCTGCAAACAGAGGCTTGTGGTACGGCGAGTCCGGGTCCACCCAGAATTCGAGCATGCCGCGCGGCGCATGAAAACTACCGACCAGCGTGCCGGGGCCGAGCTCGCGCACGTCGCGGATATCAACGATCTGCACGTTCGGATCGTTCATTCTGGTTTTGGCTTCTTCGACGCTGTAGGTCTTGACCTGGGCCATGGCCTCGTCAACGAGAGCGCGAAATCCTTTGGTGATGGGCATGTGGGTCTCCTGTTGCATCGATTATCCGCGCCCGATTCAGACGCTGGCGCCGGGCGCGATACGGATACAGTAGCAGTCATGCCATCGACCTGTTCCCTGCGCACGCAGCATCACCAAGCCAGCCCATGACCACCGACCAGATCACCGTCCTGCTCATTCTCGGCCTGGTGGTTGGGCTGTTTCTGTGGGGCAGGTGGCGGCACGACCTTGTGGCCGTCAGCGCGCTGCTGGCCTGTGTGTGGTCGGGTCTGGTTTCACCGTCGGACGCGTTCAGCGGCTTCGGCCACCCGGCGGTGATCACGGTGGCCTGCATGCTGATCATGAGCAAGGCGCTGCAGGTCTCGGGGGCGGTCGAGGTGCTGGCGCGCTACGCCATTCCCCGCAAGGCGGGACAGGTGCTCAGCCTGGCCGCGCTGATGGGCGTGGGCGCCCTGTTGTCGGGGTTCATGAACAACGTGGGGGCCATGGCCTTGCTGATGCCGATTGCACTGAAGGTCGCCACCCGCCTGTCCATCCCGCCGGGGCGCATGCTGATGCCGCTGGCCTTTGGCACCATTCTGGGTGGCATGACCACACTGATAGGCACGCCGCCCAATTTGATCGTGTCCGGGTTCCGGGCCGAAATGGCCGACAGCAAGGGGCCCTTTGCGATGTTCGATTTCGCGGCCATCGGTGTGCCGGTGGCGGTGCTGGGGGTGCTGTTCATCGCCGTGGTGGGCTGGCGCCTGGTGCCCAAACGCGAGTCTGCAGGCCTGGAAGGTTTTGACACCGGCGCCTACCTGACCGAGGTGCGCATTCTCGAAAACGGCGCGTCGGCAGGCAAGACGCTGGCTGAGGTGGAAAACGTGCTGGAGGAAGCCGGTGCGCAGGTGGTGGGCCTGGTGCGCGACGAGATGCGGATCACGGCCCCCAGCCCGCAGCGCATGCTTCGCGCCGGGGACATCCTGGTCATCGAGGCCGCGGCGGACACGCTCTCCACGGTCTTGTCTTCGCTCGGGCTGAAGCTGGAAGAGTCGGGTCGGCCAAAGGACCGGGAGGACACTGATCTACCGGCGGAGGATGCTGCGATCGCGAAAACTTCACAAACCTCAGGCGGTGACGTCAACACGGAAAAGAAGGCAGAGAAAAAGGAAGAAGGAGAAGACGACAAGCCCCGCGGCGGCGCGACGGAGATCGTGCTGGTCGAACTGGTGGTGTTGCCCGGCCCCATTCTGTCGGGACGCTCAGCGAGTGACATCTCGCTGCGCACCCGCTATGGGCTGAACCTGCTGGCGGTGTCAAGGGAGGGCAACCGGTCTACCGAGCGTCTGCGGTCAATGCCACTGCTACCCGGCGATATCCTGTTGCTGCAAGGCCCCCCCAGTGTGATCGCCGAATTTGCCAGCGATACCGGCTGTGTGCCGCTGGCCGGTCGCGATCTGCTGATCCCCAACAAGCGCAAAGCCATCCAGGCTTCGCTGATCATGCTGCTGGCCGTGGCTGCTGCCGCCCTGGGGCTGATGCCGGCGCCCATCGCCTTCATGACCGGCGTCCTGTTCACGCTGCTGCTTCGGACCCTGCCCTTGCGCAATGTGTACGAGGCCATCGACTGGCCCGTCATCGTGCTGTTGGGCGCCCTCTTCCCGCTGGCCAACGCCATGCAGTCCACCGGCGCAGCAGATCTGATTGCACGCGCATTGATGAGCTCGGTCGCGCAAGGCAACGCCACCATCGCGCTGGCCCTGGTACTGCTGGTGACGATGTTCCTGTCGGACCTGATGAACAACGCAGCCACCGCTGCGGTGATGTGCCCGGTCGCCATCGGCAGCGCATCGACGCTGGGCGTCAATCCCGACCCCTTCCTGATGGCGGTTGCCATCGGCGCCTCCTGCGCCTTTCTGACGCCGATCGGGCACCAGAACAACACCATGATCCTGGGACCGGGTGGCTTTCGCTTTGGGGACTACTGGAAGCTGGGCCTGCCGCTGGAGGTGCTGGTGGTGGCGGTAAGCATGCCGATGTTGCTGATCGTCTGGCCGCTGTGAGCTGAGGCTGCCGACCCGTGCCTGATCAAGCGGGGGGTGCCTAAAGTGCTCTTTGAATGATGATCTTCTGCACGTCAGACGTACCTTCGTAAATCTGGCAGACCCGCACGTCCCGGTAAATCCGCTCGACCGGAAAGTCGCTGACATAACCGTAACCGCCCAAGGTCTGGATGGCGGCGCTGCAGACTTTTTCGGCCATCTCGCTGGCAAACAGTTTGGCCATGGCCGCTTCCTTCAGGCAAGGCAAGCCAGCGTCACGCAAGCTGGCGGCGTGCCAGATCAATTGGCGCGCGGCTTCAAGCTGCGTTGCGCAGTCGGCCAGCCGGAAACCGACCGCCTGGTGGTTGAAGATGGCGGTGCCGAAACTCTGGCGCTCTTTGGCGTAGCTGAGCGCAAACTCAAACGCGCTGCGCGCCATGCCCACACTTTGTGCAGCAATGCCGATGCGCCCGCCTTCGAGGCCGCCAAGCGCGATGCCATAACCCTCGCCTTCTTTGCCAATCAGGTTCTCTGCGGGAATGCGGCAGTTGTCGAAATTGATCTGCGCGGTGTCGCTGGAGTTCTGGCCCAGTTTGTCTTCGAGACGCGCGACCACATAGCCAGGCGCATCGGTCGGCACCAAAAATGCGCTCATGCCTTTTTTGCCGGCACCCTTGTCGGTGACTGCAATCACGATGGCCGCGTGGCCGTTTTTGCCACTGGTGATGAACTGCTTGACGCCGTTGATCACGTAATCGTCGCCGTCCTTCACGGCCGTGGTGCGCAATGAGGAGGCATCACTGCCGACATGCGGCTCGGTCAGGCAAAACACGCCCAGCATGTCGCCCTGCGCCAGCGGCGTCAGCCACTGCTTTTTTTGCGCTGCATTGCCGTAACGCATCAGGATGGCGTTGACCGGGCAGTTGGTCACGCTGATGGCGGTGCTGGTGCCGCCGTCACCAGCGGCGATTTCTTCCAGCACCAGCGCCAGCGTGAGGTAGTCGAGGTTGGCGCCGCCAAACTCTTCCGGGACACAAATGCCGTAGGCGCCCAGCGCGGCCAGGGCCTTGTGTGCGTCTTTCGGGAAATGGTGTTCCTTGTCCCACTTTGCAGCGTGTGGCCAGAGTTCGGCTTGCGCAAAGTCGCGCACCGCGTCGCGAATTTGCTCCTGCTCTTGATTGAGTATCAAATCGGCCTCCAGCCCTTTAGATATATGCGCGAGCAGCTATTGTATTTATAGCAATTCCAGCGCCAGCGCCGTGCCTTCACCGCCGCCTATGCACAAGGTCGCCACACCCTTTTTGAGGCCGCGCGCCTGCAGCGCATGGATCAGCGTGACGATGATACGTGCGCCGCTGGCACCAATCGGGTGGCCCAGCGCGCAGGCGCCGCCGTTGACGTTGACGATGTCGTGGCTGATGCCGAGCTCTTTCATCGCGGCCATGGGCACCACGGCAAAAGCTTCGTTGACTTCCCACAGGTCCACATCCTTCACGCTCCAGCCGATCTTCTTGAGCAGCTTGTTGACGGCGCCGACCGGTGCGGTGGTGAACCACTCGGGCTCCTGCGCAAAGGTGGCATGACCGACGATGCGGGCAATAGGCTTGGCACCGAGCTCTTTTGCGGTCGATGCGCGTGCCAGCACCAGCGCGGCGGCGCCGTCGTTGATGGACGAGCTCGATGCCGCGGTGATGGTGCCGTCTTTCTTGAACGCGGGCTTGAGCGTGGGAATCTTGTCGAGCTTGACCTTGCCCGGGCCTTCGTCGATGGAAATCACGGTCTCGCCGCTGCGGCCCTTGACGGTGACCGGTGTGATCTCGGCCTTGAAGGCGCCGGACTCGGTGGCGGCCTTGGCGCGATTCACGCTGGTGGTGGCAAAGGCGTCCTGCGCCTCACGCGTGAACTTGTACTTGTCGGCGCACTGCTCGCCAAAGGTGCCCATGGCGCGGCCGGGCTCGTAGGCGTCTTCCAGGCCGTCGAGCATCATGTGGTCAAAAATCCGGTCATGGCCAATACGTACACCGCTGCGGCCCTTGAGCAGCAGATGCGGCGCGTTGGTCATGCTCTCCATGCCGCCGGCCACCATCACGTCACGGCTGCCAACCAGCAACTGGTCGTGCGCGAGCAGCGTGGCTTCCATGCCCGATCCACACATCTTGGACAGCGTCACCGCGCCGGTGCTGGCGGGCAGGCCGCCCTTGAAGCCGGCCTGGCGCGCAGGCGCCTGGCCCTGGCCGGCCATCAGGCAGTTGCCAAACAGCACTTCGTCGACCTTTTCGGGGGCAATGCCCGAGCGTTCAATGGCGGCCTTGATGGCAGCGCCGCCCAGGTCGTGTGCCGACAGGCTGGAAAAGTCGCCCTGGAAGCCGCCCATGGGGGTGCGGGCAGCGCCCAGGATAACGATGGAATCAGCGATGGATGTGGACATGGTTTTCTCCTTGAGGTGATGAGGTCATGAGGTCAACTGGGTCACGGTGCCTGCGTTTGCCGCGGCAGTGCTCAGGTTTTCTGCGCGGCGTACTTGTGCACAAAACGCCGCTCGCGTTCATACGGAAACACATCGTGTACATGGCCGTCGGCAATACGCTGCTTGTGGCCTTGCCAGAAAGTGGCCTCCAGCAGGTCGGCGTGGTGCTTCATGAAAACTTCGCGCACGGCGTCGTTGCCCAGCAGGAAGGGGCCAAAGGTCTCGGGAAAGACGTCCTTGGGCCCGACCTTGTACCAGACCTCGCCGCTCATTTCTTCTTCTTCGTTGCGCGGTGTCGGCACCTTGCGGAAATTGCAGTCGGTGATGTATTCGATCTCGTCGTAGTCGTAGAAAACCACCTTGCCGTGGCGTGTGATGCCGAAATTCTTCCAGAGCATGTCGCCCGGAAAGATGTTGGCAGCCACCAGGTCCTTGATGGCGTTGCCGTATTCAAGCACTGCACGTTCGATCTGATTTTTTGCAAAGGGGTCCTCGACCCCGGTGTCAAACGCCTCCTGCAGGTAGATGTTGAGCGGGATCATGCGGCGCTCGATGTACACATGTTTGATGATGACTTCCATCTGGCCGTCACCGTCGCGGTCACTGATCTCCAACTGGCTGGGGGCAAACTTCTCGATCTCGGCGATCAGCTCGTCGTCAAAACGCTCGCGCGGGAAAGCCACCTCGCTGTACTCCTGCGTGTCGGCCATGCGGCCAACGCGGTCATGCTGCTTGACCAGCAGGTATTTGCCCTTGATCTGTTCACGCGTGGTGTCTTTTTGCGGCGGGTAATAGTCCTTGATGACCTTGAACACATAGGGAAAGGACGGCAGGTCAAACACCAGCATGACCATGCCCTTGATGCCGGGGGCGATACGAAACTTGTCGGTAGAGTGCCGCAGGTGGTACAGAAAGTCGCGGTAGAACAGTGTCTTGCCCTGCTTGGCCAGGCCCAGCGCGTTGTAGATCTCGGCGCGCGGCATGCGCGGCATCATGCTGCGCAAAAACTGCACGTAGGCAGACGGAATGCCCATGTCCACCATGAAGTAAGCACGCGCGAAGCTGAACAGGATCAACAGGTCGTCTTCACCGATCAGCACCGAATCGATCAGTAATTTTCCGGATTTGCCGTGCAGCAAGGGCAAGGCAAAGGGCAGTTCGCTGAAGCCATTGATCAGCTTGCCAACGATGTAGGCACCCTTGTTTCTGAAAAATATGCTGGAAAGCACCTGGATCTGGAAATTGGCGCGCAGCTTGGCTTCACCCAGCCGGTTGTTCAGCTCTTCCACCACATAACCCGCGTCACGCGCCAGGTCTTCAAAACCGACATGAAGCTCGAAGTCATTGACCATGCGAACAATGTGCTCATGCAGCGTGTCGCGCTGGGGGTAATAGGCGCGGTAGGTCGGCTGGGTAGCCAGCTCGTCGTTTTCGATGTATTCGGTGCTGACCGCCGGGCGCACAAAAATGAAGTTGTTGTGAAAGTAGCTGCGATGCAGGATTTTGGTGGTGACCGAGTTGAAAAAGGTCTCGGCCAGCTCCGGCTGGTGGTGATCAACCAGCAGCCCTATGTAATGCAGCTTGATCTGGTGCCAGACTTCCATCGGCTGCTCACCGGCCTTGAACTCGCGCTCCAGCCGCATCGAGGCCTCACGCACACGCAGGTCGTAAAACTCGATGCGCTCGCGCTGCGCGCGCTGCTGTCCGTGCCAGTCGGCTGTTTCAAAGCGGTGTTTGGCGCGTGCCGACTCGGTGCGAAACAGCTGGTAGTGGCGGTTGAAACCATCCATCATCGCCTTGGCGATGTCGTAGGCAAGGGGCGAGTCCAGGCGCTGCGGAAACATGATGTGTGCTGGAAAAAACTCAGGACGCGCGCCGCGTGTCCCAGACACGTTCGACCGCCGCACGGTAGAAGGTATCGAGCTCTGCCGGATCCGAGATGGTCATTTGCAGGTCCTGCAACAGTCCGTCGTGCACCCCAAATGCCCAGCCGTGGATGCTGACCTTCTGGCCCTTGGCCCAGGCGTCGACCATGACGGTGCTGACGCAGACATTGACCACCTGCTCGATCACGTTGAGGTCGCACAAGGCGTCGGCGCGCACGGCGTCCGACAGGCTGTCCAGCAGCTGGCGGTGGCGGTGCCGCACGTCCTGGATGTGGCGTATCCAGTTGTCGGCCAGGCCGATACGCGCGCCATCCAGCGCCGCCTTCACGCCGCCGCAACCATAGTGACCAACCACCATGATGTGTTCAACCTTGAGCATGTCCACCGCGAACTGGATGGCCGACAGCGCATTGAGGTCCGAGTGCACCACGATGTTGGCCACGTTGCGATGCACAAACACCTCGCCCGGCTCCAGGCCGGTGATCTGGTTGGCGGGCACCCGGCTGTCGGAGCAGCCAATCCACATGTATTTGGGCTTTTGCTGCTTGACCAGGCTGGTGAAAAAGCCGGGGCGCTCGCGCTCCATTTGCCCGGCCCAGGCGCGGTTGTGGCTGAAAAGGTCGTTGATGGAAGAAGTCATGGCGCTATTGTGGCTTGCGCCGCTTCACATGGTTTCGGCAAACAGCTCGCGGCCAATCAGCATGCGGCGGATCTCGCTGGTACCCGCGCCGATTTCATACAGCTTGGCGTCACGCCAGAGCCGGCCCAGCGGGTAGTCGTTGATATAGCCGTTGCCGCCGAAAATCTGCACGCCTTCACCGGCCATCCAGGTGGCTTTTTCGGCGCACCAGAGAATGACGGAGGCGCAGTCCTTTCGCACCTGACGCACGTGCTCAACTCCCAACAGGTCGAGGTTCTTGGCGACGGTGTAGGCAAACGACCGGCCGGCCTGCAACACGGTGTACATGTCGGCGACCTTGCCCTGAATCAGCTGGAACTCGCCGATGGGGGTACCAAACTGCTTGCGGTCGTGGATGTAGGGGATCACATTGTCCATGACCGACTGCATGATGCCCAGCGGCCCGCCGGTCAGCACGGCACGTTCGTAGTCCAGCCCGCTCATCAACACTTTGGCGCCGCTGTTGAGGCCGCCCAGAATGTTCTGCGCCGGCACCTCCACATTGCTGAAAACCAGCTCGCCGGTGTGTGAGCCACGCATGCCAAGTTTGTCCAGCTTCTGCGCAACTGAAAACCCCTTCATGCCTTTTTCGATCAAAAAGGCGGTAACGCCGCGCGCCCCGAGCTCGGGCTCGGTTTTGGCGTATACCACCAGGGTGTCGGCGTCGGGGCCGTTGGTGATCCACATCTTGTTGCCGTTGAGCAGGTAATAACCACCCTTGTCTTCGGCCTTGAGTTTCATGCTGATGACGTCGCTGCCGGCGCCGGGCTCACTCATCGCCAGGGCGCCCACATGTTCGCCGCTGATCAGCTTTGGCAAATATTTGCTGCGTTGCTCCTCGGTGCCGTTGCGCTTGATCTGGTTCACACACAAGTTGCTGTGCGCGCCATAAGACAGCCCGACCGAGGCACTGGCACGGCTGATTTCTTCCATGGCGATCATGTGCGCCAGATATCCCATGTTGGCGCCGCCGTATTCCTCGCTGACGGTGATGCCGAGCACACCGAGGCTGCCCATTTTTTGCCACAGGTCCATGGGAAACTGGTCATTGGCGTCAATCGCGGCGGCGCGTGGCGCAATTTCGGCCTGGGCAAATTCGCGTACCGCGTCGCGCAGTGCGTCGATGTCTTCGCCAAGCTGGAAGTTGAGTCCGGGCAGGTTGTTCATGCGGGTTCCTTGTTTTTTCGATCCGGTTTTTTTGACGCTCAGTTTTTGACGTCGTCGCGGCCAGTGATGGTCATCAGCGTGGCGCCCATGGTGGCAATGAGTTTTTCACGACCGTCATCGACGGCGTAGGCCCGGCCTTCGGTCACAGTCACGGTACGGCCGGGTTTGATGACCTGGCCCACCATGCGAAACCGCTGGCCCTTGGCCGGGGCCAGCAGGTTGATCTTGAATTCGATCGTCAGCACCCCGGCGTCAGCCGGCATGAGCGAGAAACCAGCGTAACCGCAGGCTGAATCAAGCGCGGTGGCCACCATGCCGGCATGCAGAAAGCCGTGCTGCTGGCTCAGGCCCGCAGCCCAGTCCAGCTCGATGACCACCCGGCCAGGCTCCACCTGCGCAAGCTGCGCACCAATCGTTGCCATGGCACCCTGCAGCGCAAAACTATCGCGTACCCGGGCTGCATAACCCTCGTCTTTCGGCTTGAATTCAGGCTGGTCCATGACGGCGTTGTTGATTGACGTTTACGTAAACGTCAATTATGGCTTATTCGCGGTTTTGGGCGTTTTCCCGGCCTTGGCTGTCCTGGTCAGCAGCGCGCGGGCTTCTTTTTCATGCGCCTTGACCTCCTCCAGGTTGGCCTGAAGGTCCGCCATCTGCTCTTCCAGCTGTTTGCGGTGCTGCGCCAGCACGGCGAGAAATTTTGTCAGCTGCGGGCCGGTATCACGCGGGCTGTCGTAGGTGTCGATGATTTCCTTGGCCTCGGTCAGGCTCAGCCCCAGCCGTTTGGCGCGCAGGGTGAGTTTGAGCCGGGTGCGGTCCCGGGCGCTGTACACACGGTTGCGCCCGCCCGGCCCGTCACGCTCGGGCTGCAGCAGGCCCATGTCTTCGTAAAAACGGATGGCACGGGTCGTCAGGTCAAACTCTCTGGCCAGATCGCTGATGGAGTGGGTGGTGCTTGCCATGTGCTGAAACCCTGGTGACAGGGCCCTGGTGGTGCGGATCGGTAAATCAGGTTTAATGCCTGAATCAGGCTTACGTTAACGTAAACGTCAATTCAACCGGTGATCTTACAAGATGAATGCACAGGAAGCCCAGCTTGACTACCCTTTTGGCGATACCCTGCCGCCATCCGGCGGCGCGCTGGAAGTCGCCCCCGGGGTCAAGTGGTTGCGCATGCGCCTGCCCTTTGCGCTGGACCACATCAACCTGTGGCTGCTGCGCGATGCCTTGCCCGGGCCGCAGGGTGATGTACAGGGCTGGACGGTGGTGGACTGCTGCATCAGCAAGGACGAATCCAAAGCGCAATGGGAGCAGATATTTGCGAATGAACTCGAAGGCCTGCCTATCCTGCGTGTCATCGTCACCCACATGCACCCCGACCACATCGGCCTGGCGTACTGGCTGTGCGAGCGCTGGAATGCCCCCTTGTGGATCAGCGCCACCGACTACAACGCCGCACGCATAGGCAGCCAGAGCAGCACCGGCTTTGGCGGTGCCAGTGCTGCCGACTTTTTTGCCTCCCACGGCTTGTCGGACCCACTTTATCTGGACCAGATCCGGGGGCGTACCAGCTACTACCCCGGTCTGGTTCCCGCAGTCCCCGGCAGTTTTCACCGCATGATGGATGGCGATAACATCACCATCGGTGGCCGCTTGTGGACATGTATAGCCGGCTACGGCCACGCGCCAGAACACATCGCCCTGCATTGCGCCGACGCGGCCGTGCTCATCAGCGGCGACATGATACTGCCGCGCATTTCAACCAACGTCAGCGTCTACGACGTGGAGCCAGAGTCCAACCCCTTGACCCTGTTCTTGCAGTCGATCAACCGGTTTTTACCGCTGCACGCCGATACCCTGACCCTGCCCTCACACGGCAAGCCCTTCAGGGGCCTGCACACACGCATTGCGCAGTTGCACGAGCATCACTGCGACCGCCTGGCAGAAGTTCTGGACGCTTGCAGCGCAGGCCCCTGCAGCGGCGCCGACATACTGCCAGTGATGTTCAAACGCCCGCTGGACGTGCACCAGACCACGTTTGCCCTGGGTGAGGCGGTAGCCCATTTGCACACCTTGTGGTTTGAAGGCAAGCTCACCCGGCTTTTGGGCGGCGACGGGGTTTACCGCTTCAGGGCCTGCTGACCCGGCGCCCCATCAAGCTGGCGCGTCGGGTACATGAGTCGCCGCCACCTGGGGCAGCGACAGGAAGAAGCTGGCACCGCCCTGATTCGCCGTCACACCCCAGGCTTGCCCCCCATGCAGCTGGGCAACACGTTGAACAATGGCCAGGCCCAGCCCGCTACCCGGAAAATCCGCGGTCGAATGCAGCCGCTGGAAAGCCGTGAACAATTTCTGCGCATATGCGGCATCAAAACCCACACCGTTGTCCGACACACAAATAACAGCGTCGCCGGGGTCTGAGCCTGGTACCAGCCCGACCTTGATCCAGCCTTGCTCTTTTCTGGAGGTGAATTTCCAGGCGTTATCGAGCAGACAGGACAGGGCTGTGACAAGCAGGTGTTTGTCACACGTCACCAGCAGTTCCGCCGGCATTTCAACCAGCACCTGGCGCTCGGGCTCGCGCTTGCCCAGCTCGTCCAGCAGGCGCTGGCAGACCGGAACCAGGTCCACCGTCTCGAGTACCAGGGTCACGCGCGGCAGGTAGCTCAAGGTACGCAGGTCATCGATCAGTTTGGCCAGCTGGCGCGTGCTGGCCTGGATTCTTTCCAGAAAATGCTGCCCCTGCTGGTCCAGCACGGGGGAATATCGTTCTGCCAGCGTACGCGCAAAACCGCTGACAACGTGCAGAGGGGCTTTCAGGTCGTGCGACATCGCATAAAGAAAGGTCTCCAGTTCCTTGCGGCTGCTTTGGGCCTGCAGGGTGGATTGCGCCATGCCAAGCTCCAGTTCGTCATTGCGCTGCCGCAATTGCGCGTCCGCCAGATGCCGCGCACCCACGTCCACCACACTGACCAATACGGCCGGTCGCAGCTGCCAGTGGATACTCGCGCAGACGAGCTCAACCAGCATACGTTCGCCATCGGTTTTTTTTTGCGTGCACAGCCGCATCTCGCCATGAAAATCCCCCGCCGGCAGGGAATCGAGCAAGGCTGCACCCTGGCCATCGGGGAAAAAAATTTCAACCGACCGGCCAGCTGCATCTTCCAGAGGCTGGCCATACAGGGCAGCGCTGGCCTGATTAGCCGCCAGGAGCCGGCGCGAAGCGGGATCGTACAGCCACATGGCCACGGGATGGGCGTCAAACAGGGTTTTCTGGCCTGCCTCGCTTTCGCGCAGGCTGCGCAAGGCATGATGCTCTGCGCTGACATCGCGCAAATTGACGATCATGCCGTCTGCCTGTTGCCGCAGCTGATATTCGACCCACTGGTCCTCAAACGCGTAATGGCTGACAAAGCTGCTGCGGCTGTCTGAGCGCAAGGCGAGCTCAGCAGCGCCGCGGTGCCTGTCGGTGATGGCTTCTGGCAAGGCTTCCCAGAAATCGACCCCCTGCAAAGCGCCAAGTCCCGAGTGCATCAGCGCCTGCGCGTGGCTGTTCAGCGCCAGCACCCGGCCGCTCCCGTCAAGCAGTATCACGCCGTCGGCGGCCAGCTCCAGTGCGGCTTGAAAAGCATCTTCCGCGATGCTTTGGGCGCTTGGCAGGCGTGCTGCGGGGCGGCGCGTTCTGTGGGTCAGCCAGCTCAACCACCTGGTGAACTTCACGGGGCCGGCTCCAGATCAGTCGCTCAATGGCGCCGTGTCAGCGCCACTTCCGGTTGGCCACCAGCAAGGCGGTGACGTAACCGTGCAGCCAGTCGAAATTGATCGGCTTTTCAAGGTAATGCGAGTTGGGCGGCAGCTCACCCCTTTCGCGCACGGCCTCTCTGGACAGGCCGCTGATGACCAGTATCTGCATGGCCATCAGTTGCTGGTTGCGCTTGAGCGCCCGCAGCATCTCCATGCCATCGACGCCCGGCATGTTCAGGTCGGTGATCAACAGGTCAGGGCGCATGCTGGCAATGTCCATCAAGGCCTCCAGCGCGGACGGCATGAAACTGCAATCGACCGGCATGTTCCATTCTTCAAACTGGGCCTTGTACAGATCGCAGGTTGCCTCATCGTCTTCCACCACGAGCACACTGAGCCGATTGCGCGGGTCGGCATCGACCTGGGCCAGTTGCGGGCTGTTCTTCAACAAATAATTGTTGATGGCACGCAGCGAGAGGCGACGGTGGCCCCCCAACGTTTTCCAGGCATCGATTTCGCCCTTTTCAACCAGCGACTGGACGGTGGCAACAGACAGACCCAGCAGCTTGGCCGCATAAGTGGTGCCGCAGTAGTCGTCGCTTGAAAAATCACTTGCCGTGATGGCGGTTTCAAAATTTTGAGGTTCACGCGGCATATGAAAAGCCCTTGAAAATAAGAACTGTTAATTTAAACAAATTAATGGATTTAATCAATTGGATTTAATAACAATCATTTGACACAAAATCTTACCTTTTCAGCTATCGAGCAGCACAACCGCACCCGGCAGCGTGAAAAAGAATGTCGCGCCTTGGTCCGGTGCGGACTCAGCCCAGACCTGACCACCATGTCGGCTGATCACCCGGCTTACTGTGGCCAAACCAACCCCCGTCCCCGGAAATTCGGTGACCGCATGCAGGCGCTGAAAGGTGTTGAAAAGTTTGTCCGCGTAGGCCATGTCAAAACCCGCGCCGTTGTCGCGCACCAGAAACACCATCAGGCCGGCGGCGTCAATGGTGTGCCCTACGTGGATCTCGGCATGCGCCAGCTGGGATGTGAATTTCCACGCATTGCCCAGCAGGTTTTCCATCACCACGCGCAGCAACCGGCCATCGCCCTGCGCCTGAAGTCCGTCTTCTATGTGGATGCTGGCAACCCGCTCCGGGTCACGGCCCCGGCATTCGTCGGCAATTTCATGCGCCAGCGCGCTCAGGTTTACCGTCTCGTGGCGCAACTGCATACGAGACACCTGGGCCAGTGACAGCAGGTCTTCAATCAGCCGGCCCATTTGCCCCACCCCCGCCTGAATACGCGACAGGTAGTGCCGGGTTTTTTCATTCAACTGGTCGGCACCGAGCTGTTTGGCCAGCAGTCGGCTGAAGCCATCTACCGTGTTCAGCGGCGAGCGCAGATCGTGTGACACCGAATACGAAAACGCCTCCAGCTCCTGGTTGGACAGGCGCAGGGCGGACTCCACCGCCTTGATCTCCGTCACATCAGCGTCGATGCCGACCCAGAACAACACGCTGCCCTGTTCATCGAGAACTGGTGTCGCCCGGTAAGACATGGTGTGGTAAGACCCGTCCTGTGCAAGGAAGCGCCGCATGCCGTGGTACGGCTGGAGCGACGCGCGCGCAGCCTCCCAGTTGGCGACCATATCGGTCAGGTCGTCGGGGTGAATTGCAGCGAGCCATTTGTTGCCCATCCAGTCAGCTGGCTCGCCGCCCATCAATTCGTACCATTTGCGGTTGGCGTAGGTCACCCGTCCCTCGGTGTCGGCGTTCCAGACCACCTGCGGCGCCTGCTCCGCCAGCACCCGGGACATGGCCTCCTGCCGCGCAAGCGCAGCGGTGCGTTCTGCCACTTTTTGCTCCAGGCTCAAATTGAGCTGCTGGACCTGCTCAAAAAGTTGTGCGTTTTCGATGGCAATACAAGCCAGTTGCGCCAGCTCAACACTGACATACTGATCTTGCAAGGTGAACTCACCCTCGTATTTGTCGCTGACCTGCAGCAGCCCCATGGTTTCTCCGTTGTGGCCGGTCAGAGGCACCGCCAGCCAGCCGCGCATCGCCGGGGCTTTGTCATCCCCCTCGTTCAAGCCAACCCAAAGCGGATGGGCCTGCAGTTCAGGCTGGGTCAGGCGCATGGGGCTGGCGGCGGTGCTGGCCATGGCGTCGAGGCCGCTGGCATGGATCAGCCGCACCATGTCGCGGCAATGCGCATATTTGTCTGAATGCGATGTGGCGCTGATCACGCGTCGCTGTTCGCCCGGCAATGTCAGGCTCACCGCCGCCTGATGGGCACCTACGACGGCCCGGACCTGCTCCACGGTTTCCTGCAGCGCGGCTTCGAGCGTTCGGTGACGGGTAATGGCCTGGGTCGCGTCGGCCGCGCGCTGCAGGGTGAAGAGGTGGTCCCGAACGCCCTTTTCGGCCAGCACTTGGGCAGTCATGTCCAGGGCCACCACAAAACGCGCTGGCCGCCCGCTGTACTGAAGCGGGTTAGACACCGTCCCGACGTGAAATTCATGGCCGTTCTTGCGTCGGTGCAGGCGGCGACTGATCACCTGCCTGAACCCACTGGCAATTTCCCCTCGCAGACGCTGCGCTTCCAGTTCCGAGCGGATGTCGAAAATAGTCATGGTCAGAAATTCGTCGAGGCTGTAGCCATAACTCACGATCGCCGCCCGATTGACAGCCAGAAAGCGATGGTTTTCCGCATCAATCACCCACATCGGCACCGGCGCAGCCTCAAACAAGGCCGCGTAGCGTTGCTCACTGTCCACCAGGGCCTGCTCGGCGTGTTTGCGTTGGGTTATATCCCGCTCCACCGCAACCCAATGGGTAAACCATCCGCTGGCATCGGCAATGGGCACGATGTCGAGCTCCAGCCAGAACTCCTGGCCGCTTTTGGTGTAATTGATCAACTCGCCGCGCACCGGCTGCCACTTTCTGAGCGCGGCGCCTATGCGGTCCAGTTCGTCGGGCTGCGTTTTGGGCCCCTGCAAAAAACGGGGCGACTTGCCCAGCACCTCTTCGCGGCTGTAACCGGTGCGGCGCTCAAACGCGTCGTTGACAAAAACAATGCGCGGCCCGGGCTCTTCAACCGGCTCAGCCTCGGTGATCAGCACAATGTCGTTCAGGCGCGAGACCGCCGCCTCCAGCAGCTTGAGCTGGCTTTGTGCCTCCTGCTGCTCGGTCACGTCCTGCAATGCGCCCACCAGCCGCACGGTTTTGCCGTCTTCTTGCAAAGCGCGGCCCTGAAGATGTACCAAACGACGGCGCCCGTTGGCAGTGACAAGCGGCAAGATCAAATCGCAGGGCTGGCCGTGATCAATGCCCGCCTGCAGGGCGGCGCGCACCAGGGGTTGCGCCTCTGGCGCATAAAAACCGATCGCCTGCTCGAGCGGCGTATAGCGGACTGGCGGCACTTCGTGGATGCGGTACACCTCGTCCGAACAGACATACACCATGCGGTCGAGCAGCAACTCCCACCCGCCAATTTTCGCCATCTCGCCAGTGCGGTTCAGCAGTTCGGTGTTGCGGGCCACAGCCAGCTCGGCCTTCTTGCGCTCGGTGATGTCCTGGATGACACCCGCCCTGCGCTTGACTGGCCCAGGGTCATCTTCATCCTGGTCGTGGGCTCGGCCAAACAGGTGAATCCAACGCACCTCGCCGGCATCGGTGGTCACCCTGAATTCGGTGTCCAGTGGCAGACCCGCCTCAACAGCCGCTGCGCGAGCCGCAGCGAAGCCTTGCCGATCGTCCGCATGAACCAGCTGGACAAAGCTGGTGTAGTTTCCGTCAAAGCTGCTGCGATCTACCCCCAGCACGTCGTAGGCTTCATCGGACCACCAGCTCTGGCTGGTATGGACGTCAAGCTGCCAATAACCAATTCGCCCCAGGCGTTGCGCGTCCTGCAATTTGCGCTTGACCGCGTCACTGCTGTCCAGTTCAGCTTGCAATGCGGCCTGCTGCTTTTGCAGGGATTCCGCCATCAAGTTGAAGCCAGCTGCGACCCGGGACAGTTCTCCTCCACCCTCAAGAGCCAATGCCGGAATGCGAGCGTCATAACGCCCCTCCTGGATCTGCCGGGTGGCATGGAGAATCTCTTCGGTCGGCCCCACAATCGCTTGCCCGCCCATTCGCCAGGCAAGCCAACTGCCCAGAAAAGCCACCAGGGCTATCAGCGTGAGTTCCAGTCCAAGCTGATTTCGGACTGCACCAACGGCAGCGTCCCGGTCCACACTGACCGCCACAAAGGAAAAAGCTTGCCCGGCTGCTCCTGCAGGCCTGAAGGCGAAAAGCCGCTGCCGGCCTTGCGTGTCAGGACCTTCACCGATGCCGGTCTGCATGCTGGTCAAGGCCTGCTGTAGCAAAGGCACAGAGACCGGCTGCCCCACCACGGCCGATGCGTCTGCGCTGGATACCAGCACAATGCCTTTGCGGTCTGTGACCACAAAATTTCTGCCGCCTGGCAGAGGAGCATTGGCCAATGCGCGGGCGACTTCCGTCAGATCCACCGTGACGAAGGCAACACCGGCCGCTGTGCCCGGCTGAACCAGCGGCATCGCAAATGTGATGATGTGTTTGCCGCTGTTGCGCCCGCGCATGTAGCCGCTGACAGCCACGCGACCGGTTGACCGCGCCGCCTGAAAATAGTCACGGTCACCGGCGTAACCACCCGCAGCATTGCCAAGGCCATCACATCGAAGCAAGCCATCGGACCCTATGACACCCAGGTTGGTATACATAGGGAGCTCGGCGTTCAGCTTCGTCAGATAGCGCCTGCAGTCGGCCAGATCACCAGCCACCACCCAGGGCGACTGGACAAGCGCGGTGAGCACCTGCCGGGCTGAATCCGCCACACTCTGCTGATTGGCCGCCACAAGCGATGCCACAAACTGCAACTCGCTCTTGGCTCGCTCCAGCGCTGCGTTTGCGTTATGCCACGCGGTGTAGATCGACATGCCAAACAGCGGGACAATCGCCACCGCCAACAGCAGCACAATGCGGGCGCGAAGGCTGAATGTGGCTTTCACGGGTCAATAGCGCTGAGCGAGTCAGGCGGACGCGCTGCGACTTCCTGGGAAAATGCGGGGGGAGGGCGGGCGCAGCCGCGTGCCAGACGGGAGCGGCGGCTCAGGCCGTGGCAATGGACTCATTGACCCGCAACCAGTACTCCTGCAGGCGGCTTAGTTTTTCTGTGAAGTCGCCAAAATCAACGGGTTTGCGGACAAAGCCATTGGCCCCGCTTTGATAACAGGCAATGATGTCCGACTGCTCACTGGAAGAGGTCAGCATGACCACTGGCACCAACGCCGTCAGCGGGTTGCTGCGCAGACTGCGCAACACATCGAGGCCCGAAAGTTTGGGCAGTTTCATGTCCAGCAGCACAAAGGCCGGCTGCTTCTGGGTATCGCGCCCCGCGTGCGCGCCCTGCCCAAACAGATAATCCAGCGCCTCGGCGCCATCACGCGCCGTCACGATGGCGGTGTCGGCGCCCTGCTCTTGCAGGGTCAGCACGGTCAGTTCAAGGTGGTCGGGATTGTCTTCCACCACCAGGATGGGTTTGTCGTCGTTCATAAAGCTATTTACTCCTGCGCATCGTTATCGGATGTCACTTTCATCACATTTGTCATATTACAGACGTTTACAAGTTTGTCCATCCCTGGCAGCCACATGTTTACCCGCTCCCTGCCTTTTATTGCACGAAATCTCACTAAACCCAGAAGCTACCAGCGCGGCACGGCCTCGTCTTTGAGCTGACTGCGAAGCTCGGCGTAGTTCGGCACGACAGTACGCACAGTGTCCCAGAAGCGCGGGCTGTGGTCCATCACCCGCAGGTGGCTCAATTCGTGCACCACCACATAATCTATGACCGACAGCCTGAAATGGATCAGCCTCCAGTTCAGGCGTATGGAGCCGTCAGCGCTGGCGCTGCCCCAGCGTGTACCGGCGCTGCTCAGGCTCAACTTGCGCCACTGTACGCCCAGTTGCGGGGCGAAATGGTTGAGGCGCTCGGTAAAGAGTCGTTTGGCCTGACGCATCAGCCAGGCCTGAACCGCATCGCGAATCTGTTCGGCGCCAGCCCCATGTGCCAGCGCAATTTGCAGAGTTTTTGCTGCGCTGGTCGACGAGCCGTCAGGCTCCATCGCGGCACCCGGCGGCGCGCCGGCTCTTAGCTCAGCACCCACGCCACCGAAGGCGTGTGTCGGGTCAATCACCAGGCTGACCTGCTCGCCCAGAAAGGGCAGGCAGGCACCTTCCTTCCATTCAATGCGGGCCGACTCAAGCCGCCGGTGACGGGCCCGGGTTTCATGCAATTTCTGGACTATCCAGCCCGCTTTTTCCTGCACCGCCTTGTCAATTTCATAGAGCGGCACCCACTTGGGCGCGCTGACCACCAGCCCGTCCACCCCCACCGAAAAACCAATGGTGCGGCGTTTACCCCGGCGGAAGTGGTAACCCACCACGCTGCCCAGCAGCAGGGCTTCGCGCGTGGCAGCGGGGTGGCGGTAGGTGGGCGGCGCCAGCAGCTGCGCCAGCGTCTGCGCGGGCAGGGAATCAGCAGCAAGGGGCGCATCGTCCGCTACTATTTTTATAGCTGGTGGCGCAGGTGGGACAAGGGACAGAGGCCGATTTACCTTTGATTCTCCGGGCTGACGCGGTTTGCCGGACTGGGCCAGGGTGGGTTGCTGTGGCTCCCTGTCAAACAGGTCAAGGGTGAACTGAAGAAGCCTTTGCATGATGCAGTTTAGCGCTGGGGGGACTAACCAGTAAACACAGCGTCAGAGTCGTGTCTCGGCTGTTTCCGGATAGGCCTCGGGATCCAGGCGGCGCATCTCGGCTTCTATCCAGGCTTCAACCTCGCGCATCAGTTCCTCCGGCTTGCGGCCAACGCTGCTGATGGGCTTGCCAATCGAGATGTCCACGATACCGGGCTTCTTGATGAAGGCCTTGCGCGGCCAGCACTTGGCCGATGTGACGGCAACCGGAATCACCGGAGCCCCGGTTTCGATCGCCAGCCGTGTTCCGCCGGTTTTATAGACGCCTTGCTGCCCGCGCTCAATCCGCGTGCCTTCAGGGAACATGATGACCCAGACGCCCTGACTCATCAGGCGACGGCCTTGCTCGACCACCTTGTTGAAGGCCTGGGCGCGCTGGCTGCGGTCTATATGGATCATGTCCATGCGAGCCATGGCCCAGCCAAAAAACGGCACGTACAGCAGCTCTTTTTTGAACACGTAGGCCAGGGGGTGCGGCATCAGCGTCGGCATGGAAAACGTCTCCCAGGTGCTCTGGTGTTTGAGCAGCAGCACGCAGCCACTGGTCTCCGCCGTCGGCAGGTTTTCCATGCCGGTCACACGATTCTTGATGCCCAGAATGACCGTACCGCCGCTGACGGCCACTCGCAGCCAGCCGGCACACATCCAGTAAATCTGGGTGCTGCTGCCGAACATCGAAAACACCAGGACAGCCAGCGCCCAGGGGATCACGGTCAGCGTCATCCAGAGCAGGTGCAGGATGGATCGAATCAATGGCATGGCAATATCTTCAGTGAGGTTTAAGGTATTTCAGGGCTGCAGCCCTTTATTTACTTGGGCAAACAGCTATTACTTTCATAGCGCTACAGATGTATTGCGGTTCAGGATGAATTCTGCAAAAGCGGCCAGATCGGTATGCAGGCGCGTGCCGGGCGGCAAACCTTCTGGCTGGCCACCGCCCTGGTAGGTCGCCGATTTTCCCGTCAGCACCAGGTGCGGCTCGCACCCGGCAGCAGCGCCGGCCAGCAGGTCACGCACCGAGTCACCGGCTGTGGGCACCGATTTGAGGGCCACACCAAAACGCGCGCCTATCTGTTCAAACAGGCCGGGCAAAGGTTTGCGGCAGTTGCAGCTTTCCTCGGGGCTGTGCGGGCAATAAAAAACAGCATCCACACGTCCGCCGACGGCGGCCAGCATCTTGTGCATTTTGGCGTGCATGGCGTTGAGCGAGGCCACATCAAACAGGCCACGGCCCAGGCCCGACTGGTTGGACGCAATCACCACATGCCAGCCCGCATGGTTGAAGCGCGCAATCGCCTCCAGCGCGCCAGGCAGGGGCACCCACTCTTCCGGTGTTTTGACAAAGTCGTCGCTGTCGCTGTTGATGGTGCCGTCGCGATCAAGAATGACGAGTTTCATGGCGCAGCCCCTGTTGACACTGTGGGTCGGAAGATGAAGTTGTTGTAGTAGTCCTTGGCGTCCCAGAAACGCTCACCGGTTTGCTTCTGATGTAACTCGTCGCGAAACTCGGCCGCAGGCAATTCACGCAGGCCCGGCATGGCCAGCGTCGCGCTGTAACCAAGAGACTCCACCAGTGCGATGAAATCGGGAACGGTTTTTCCGGCCGGCAGGTGGCGGCCTTCACACTCGATCACCAGCAACGGTTTGTCGCGCCGGATCAGCGCCAGCGCGCCCTGCAGCACCGACAGCTCATGGCCTTCCACATCAATCTTGATCACGCGAACCGGGGCATGCAGCTTGTCGGCCGCGTACGCGTCGAGTGTCGTGACCTGCACCGTTTCCTTGTGGCAGTCGGTTTTGTCGGCAATGCTGGCCTCCAGCGAAGCGCCTGGAGAATGGCTGTCACCGGGTACAAACAAGTCAAGTTCGCCCTGCTGATTGGACAAAGCGAGGTTTTCAACGGTCACATTGCGCAGGCCAGAACGCTGGCAAGCGCCTGTCAGGTAAGTCGCCAGCCGACTCTGCGGCTCAAACGCCACCACCGGCGATGCGCCGGCCCAGCGCGCCATCGAATACAGGTAGCTGCCCTTGTTGGCGCCCACGTCCAGCGCCACGCCGCCATGGCGCAGGGCCTCGCGGATAGCGCGCAGCTCAAACACCTGATCCCGGTAACGTGTTTTCCACGCGCGCCATGCCAGTTTCAGGTCCATCATGCTGAGCCGGTCAGGTCGCGAGGCGGGACAGATCGGCCACGCGGTTCATGGCCGCATGCAAGGTGGCCAGCAAGCCAAGCCGGTTCAGCCGCAAATCGGTTTGCTCTGCATTGACCATCACGCCTTCAAAAAAGGCGTCCACCGGATCACGCAGTGCAGCCAGGGTTTGCAGCGAGGCCGCGTAGTCGCCAGCGTCAAACTGGGCACTGGCCTGCGGTGCCACCTGTTTCATCGCAGCGTGCAAGGCTTTCTCGGCCGGCTCTTGTAACAACAGCTCGCTGACATGGGCGTCCACGCCGTCCGCTTTTTTCAGGATGTTGCTGATGCGTTTGTTGGCGGCGGCCAGGGCCGGGGCTTCGGGCAACGCGGCGAAGGTGCGCACGGCAGCCAGGCGTTTGGGAAGGGTGGACCACAGGCCGAGCTTTTGCGCGTAAATCGCGGCGTCGACTTCTGCCACCGAATAACCACCTTCGCGCAGATAGCCTTTCAGGCGCTCGATCAGGAACTCGTCCAGCTCTACCGCCTTGTCCTGCAGCAAACCGGCAGGAAAGGCGCCGAAAGCCAGACGCGTAATCTCGTGAAATTGCAGCGGCAGTTCACGCTCGATCAGCATGCGCACGACGCCGAGGGCGTGGCGACGCAATGCAAACGGGTCTTTGTCGCCGGTTGGCAAATTGCCGATGCCGAACATGCCGACCAGGGTTTCCAGCTTGTCAGCCAGCGCGACGATGACCCCAACTTGGTTGCGGGGCAACTCGTCGCCGGCAAAGCGGGGCTTGTAATGGTCTTCGATGGCGTCTGCGATATCAGAGGGCAAGCCGTCGTTCAGTGCGTAATACCTGCCCATGGTGCCCTGCAACTCGGGGAACTCGCCAACCATGTCCGTGACCAAATCTGTTTTTGCAAGCTCTGCAGCTTTTTGAGCGTGCATGGCCAGGCCTGAGTCGCCGTCGACAGCCAGCAGCATCCCGATGTCGGTGGCAATGCGGCTCACGCGAGCGATACG
Source organism: Polaromonas sp. (assembly GCF_030680935.1). Taxonomy (GTDB): domain Bacteria; phylum Pseudomonadota; class Gammaproteobacteria; order Burkholderiales; family Burkholderiaceae_C; genus Polaromonas. The sequence goes on from NZ_JAUXUP010000024.1 coordinate 52,685, forward strand.
TTCACCCTGCGAGCCCAGCTTGTTGTGATAAACCACCTTGTCCAGCCCCACCACGCGCGAAGCCAGTGTTTTCTTGCGGTCCTGGTCAAAAAAGAACTTGGCATCGGCCAGGCGGGGGCGCACCACACGTTCATTGCCCTGAATCACGGCGCTCGCATCCGCCGGGCTGATGTTGCTGACCACCAGAAACTTGTTGCTGAGCTTGCCCGACGCTTCAAGCAAGGGGAAGTACTTCTGGTTGGCCTTCATCGTGAGGATCAGGCATTCCTGCGGCACACCCAAAAATTCCTTTTCGAATTCGCAGACCAGCACATTGGGCCGCTCGACCAGCGCAGTCACTTCGTCAAGCAGTGCGTCGTCGTCGATGGCCTTGACGCCACCGCCAACTTTAGCTGCAGCGGCAGCGAGTTGTTTTTCAATCTCGGCCCTGCGCTCGGCAAAACTTGCGATCACCGCGCCGTCTTTTGCCAGCGTCGCGGCATAACTGTCGGCATCTTTCAGGACGACAGGATCGACCGCTGCCTCGAAGCGGTGACCGCGCGTGCTGTTACCCGCCCTCAGCCCGAGGGCCTCGATGGCGACCACGTCACTGCCGTGCAACGCGACCAGCCCATGGGCGGGCCGCACAAACTTCACGTCGCTCCAGCCGTCGGCGAGCTGGTAAGTCATGACCTTGGGAATGGGTAGCTTGGCAATTGCTTCCAGCAGGGCTTTTTGCAGCCCCTCGGCCAGCGTGGCCCCGGTGACCGTGCTGTCATAGAACAGCGCTTCGGCTTTGCCGTCCATGATTTTTTTCAGCCCGGCCACAGCCGATGCATCGGCGCCCAGCGCCTGCAGTTTCTTGAGCAGGGCTGGCGTGGCGCTGCCCGCCGCATCGAGGCCCACCGCCACCGGCATGAGTTTTTGCGAGACCGCCTTGTCGGCGCCTTGCGCAGCAACAGCAGTGATATGCGCGGCGAGCCGGCGCGGCGAGGCGAAAGACGTGAGGGCCGAATCCGCAGCCGTCAGGCCCTGGGCCTTGAGTTGCTCAAACAGCACGCCCGCAAACGCCTCACCGAGTTTTTTGAGCGCCTTGGGCGGCAGCTCTTCCACAAACAGTTCGACCAGAAGGTTCTTCGTTGTCATGTTGTTATGCAGCCTTCTTCGTCATCTGTTCCACCCACTCGCGCGGCGCCATGGGGAAGCCGAGTCGTTCGCGGCTTTCGTAATAACTCTGCGCCACGGCGCGCGCCAGATTGCGGATGCGGCCTATGTAGGCGGCGCGCTCGGTCACGCTGATCGCACCGCGCGCGTCGAGCAGGTTGAAGCTGTGCGCGGCTTTCAGCACCTGTTCATAGGCCGGCAACGCAAGCTGCACGTCAATCAGGTGTTTGGCCTGCTTTTCATGCGCAGTGAAAGCGGTGAACAAAAAGTCGGCATCGCTGTGCTCGAAGTTGTAGGTCGATTGCTCGACCTCGTTTTGTTTGTACACGTCGCCGTAACTGAGCTTTGAGCCGTCCGCGCCTTCAGTCCAGGTCAGGTTGTAGACGTTGTCCACACCCTGCAAATACATGGCCAGACGCTCCAGGCCGTAGGTGATCTCGCCGGTGATGGGTTTGCAGTCGATGCCGCCCACCTGCTGGAAGTAGGTGAACTGCGTGACCTCCATGCCGTTGAGCCAGACTTCCCAGCCCAGGCCCCATGCGCCCAGCGTGGGGTTCTCCCAGTCGTCTTCAACAAACCGGATGTCGTTCTTTTTCAAGTCGAAGCCCAGTGCTTCCAGCGAACCGAGATACAACTCCAGGATGTTGGCGGGTGCCGGCTTGAGCACCACCTGGTACTGGTAGTAGTGCTGCAGGCGGTTTGGATTTTCGCCGTAACGCCCGTCTTTTGGCCGGCGGCTGGGCTGCACATAAGCGGCCTTCCAGGGCTCGGGGCCCAGTGCTCTTAAAAAGGTAGCGGTGTGTGAGGTACCGGCACCGACCTCCATGTCATAGGGCTGCAAAAGCGCGCAACCCTGTTTGTCCCAGTAGGACTGGAGCGTCAAGATGATTTGCTGAAAGGTCAACATAAATTGGGAGTGCGGCGGGGCAGGCCGCCAGGATGGCCGAAGCGGGCTGAACCCGCGAAAACCCTTGATTTTACGGAGCTTTCACCCGGTTACCCTCAGGCACAAGGAAAGTGTCATGACAACACAACAATTGATCCTGAGCCTGGTGCTGGCCACCATGGTCTTTTCAGTCGCGCTGGAGCTGCGGGTGGAGGACTTCACACGCGTCGCCAAAACGCCCCGGGCGGTCATATGCGGGTTGATTCCGCAGTTCATCCTGCTGCCGGTAGCCACCTGGCTGGCGACGCTGGCGCTGGACCTGCCGCCCAACATGGAGGCTGCGATGATTCTGGTGGCGGCCTGCCCTGGTGGCAGCCTGAGCAATGTGGTGACGCACCTGGGGCGCGGCAACACCGCGCTGTCGGTCAGTGTCTCCGCCGTGGCCAGCGTGATCGCACTGTTTGCCACACCATTCAACTTCAGCTGGATGATTGCCAGCAACCCGGCCACTGCGGCCTGGCTGCGTGAACTGGCGATTGACCCTTCAGCCATCTGGATCAGCCTGCTATTGCTGCTGGCCGTTCCCATGGGCCTGGGCCTGCTTTTTTCGCACCAGTTGCCTGGCATCACCGCGCGCATCCGCAAGCCGCTTGGGAATTTCGCCGTGGCCGCACTGCTGCTGTTCATCGTGGCGGGGCTGATCAAGGAGCGCCAGTTGCTCACGCTCGGCCTGCTGCCAACACTGCTGATCGTGGTGCTACACAACGCCAGCGGTCTCTTTTTTGGCTGGATCACCAGCGTGACCATGCGGGTCAGCGAGAAAGACCGCCGCGCGGTGATGATTGAAGGTGGCATGCAAAACTCCGGGCTGGCGCTGGGCATCATTGGTGTGCAGTTCAACAGCGACCTGGGCATGGTGACGCTGGCCAGCCTGTGGGGCATCTGGCACATCGTCAGCGGCCTGTCCCTGGCTTGGTGGTGGAGGAGAAAAGATGCTCGATCTGTTGCTTAAAGGCGGCACCGTCGTGGACGGTAGCGGGGGCGAGCCCTTTGTGGCCGACGTCGGTGTGCGTGATGGCCGCATTGTTGTTGTGGGCACCACCAACGAGGCCGCCCTTGAAACCGTGGACGCGCACGGCCTGTGGCTCACGCCCGGTTTTGTCGATATCCACACCCACTACGACGGCCAGGTGACCTGGGACGACAACTTCACGCCCAGCATTTACCACGGCGTGACCACACTCGTCATGGGCAATTGCGGCGTGGGGTTCGCGCCTGTGCGCTCTGGCCACCAGGACGACCTGATCAAACTGATGGAGGGGGTGGAAGATATTCCGGGGGCGGCATTGCATGAAGGCATACGCTGGGACTGGGAAAGTTTTCCGCAGTACATGGACGCGCTGGAAAAAACGCCGCGCAGCCTGGACTACCTGGTGCAGGTGCCGCACGACCCGCTGCGCATGTATGTGATGGGTGAGCGGGCCGTTGCCAAACAGATGGCCACCCCGGACGACATCGCCGCGATGCGCGCCCTGTTGCACGCGGCCCTGCAGGCTGGCGCCGCCGGCTTCAGCACTGGCCGCAGTGACAACCACCGCACCTCCGAAGGCAAAGAGACGCCCGCCGCCGAAGCCACTGCTGCCGAACTGGTCGGTCTGGCCGGCGCCTTTGACGGCATTGATCACGGCGTGCTGCAGGTCGTCAGCGACTTCAACCTGCTGCAGGGGCCGGAAGGTTTTGATGCTGAATTTGACCTGGTCGAACAACTGGCGCGCGCCAGTGGCAAGCCCTTGTCGATGACCTGGCTGCAGCGTGACCCGGGCGGTGCGCAGTACGAAGCGATTCGCGAGCGCGTCGATGCCGCGGTGGCCGCCGGCCTGCCGCTTTACTTGCAGGCCGCCGCACGCGGCATTGGCGTGATCAACGGTCTCGACGCGAGTTTTCACCCCTTCATGGGTTTCCCCGGCTACAAGGAAGTCGCCCACCTGCCGCTGGCCGAACGCGCGGCCGCGCTGCGCGAACCGGCGCGCAAGGCGCGTATCCTGGCCGAGAAGTCGGACCGCCTGGCCGGCGACGGCACGGCGATACCGCCGCTGGTGGACATTCTGCTGGCGCGTATCGACATGATCAGCGGCCGCATGTTCCCGCTGGACGCCACGCTCAATTACGAGCCGAACGTGATGCAAAGCTTTCTGGTGCTGGCCAAACAGCGCGGCATCACGCCGCTGGAGGCGCTGTACGACCACCTGGCCGGCGGCGACGGCAGCCATCTCATCTACTTCCCGATCTTCAACTACAACAGCGGCTCGCTGGATGCGGTACGCCAGATGCTGGACCATCCGCGTGTGTTGTCCAGCCTGAGCGACGCCGGCGCCCATGTGGGCACGGTGTGCGACGCGAGTTTCACCACCTTCATGCTGACACACTGGGTGCTGGGCCGCGCCCAAGGCAAACTGCCGCTGGCGCGCGCGGTCGAGATGATGACGCAACGCAATGCGCGTTACCTGGGCCTGACGGATCGCGGCACAATTGCCCCCGGCCAACGCGCCGACCTGAACCTGATAGACCCGCAGCGCCTGAGTGTGGGCACACCGGTGCTGGTGCGGGATCTGCCGGCCGGCGGCAAGCGCTTTTTGCAGAAGGCCCAAGGTTATGTGGGCACCTGGGTGGCCGGCGTGGCGGTGCAGCGTGAGGGCGAGATCACCGCCGGGCGGCCCGGTCGCCTGGTACGTATGGGGCAGGCCCTGCGCTGATACTTACAAGCAAAATAAGCCTTCAGCCCTTTCTGGATGAGCGCAAGCAGCTACGATTTTTATAGCGCCCCGGTTGCCGGTTAACGGCGGCGAAAGAGTGCAGCCAGCAACACCAGCGCCAGCCCCAAGCCCCACAGCGGCCACAGACCATACCGCGAGACCCACCAGGCGTAAGGCGTGATGCCGTTGCGGCCCTCGACCTCGCCGACCAGTGCGCCGCGCGTATGGCGCGGCAGTTCATGCGTGACCTGACCGCGGTGGTCAATGATCACCGTCGCGCCGGTGTTGGTCGCGCGGATCATGGGCCGCTCGAACTCCAGCGCACGCATGCGCGAGATGTTCAGGTGCTGGTCAATGGCCACCGTGTTGCCAAACCAGCCGATGTTGCTGACGTTGACCATCACAGTAGGCGCGGTGGCTGCATCCGCAAAGCTTGCGGCCAGCTCTTCGCCAAACAGATCTTCGTAGCAGATGTTGGGCGCCAGGCGCTGGCCCTGCCAGTCAAACGTGGCCTGCCCGGGTTTGCCGCGCTGGAAGTCGCCCAACGGAATGTTCATCATGTTGATGAACCAGCGAAAGCCAGTCGGCACAAACTCGCCAAAAGGCACCAGGTGGTGTTTGTCAAAGCGGTAGACCTCTGACTTGCCGGGCACCAGTCCCACCACCGAATTGGCATAACCTGCGCCGCTGCTGCCCATCGGAATACCAACCAATGCAGCCTGCTGGCCGCTTGCAAAACGGGTCTGCAGCGCTGCCCAGTAGCCCTCTGGCAGTTGCTGCGGCAACAACGGCAAGGAAGTCTCTGGCGCCACCACCAGTGCGGTTTTGGCGGCCTGCAATTGCTCTGCGTACCAGCGCAGCGCAGTGGGCAGGCCGCTGCCAGGCTGAAATTTTTCGTCCTGCGGGATATTGCCTTGCAGCAGGGTGACCTGCATCCGGCCCGCCGGAGTGGATGTGGAGCGTCCGGCAAAAACAGCCACTCCCACCAACAGCAGAACCAGCAACGGAAACACCAGCAACTGCCGCTTCGTGCGGCCCAGGCCGGCAAAGCTGGCTGCGATAAACGCCGCCAGGAAAGTCATGCCATGAACGCCGACCCAGCGGGCATAGTCGTCCAGCCAGCCGCTCAGATGGGCGTAACCGGCTTCACCCCAGGGAAAGCCGGTAAAAAATTCCACCCGGGCGAGCTCGGCCAGCAACCAGAGCGCCGCAAAAACGACAGCACGGCGCGTACGCCCCACAGGGGCCATGCCCACAAACAGCGCCGCAGCCACGGCATAGTAGGTCGCCAGAAAAACCGCCAGCCCGCCTACGGCGAGCACCGTCAGCGGCGCGGCCAGCCCACCATACACATGCAGCGAGATATAAAGCCACCACCAGGTGGCGCACAGGCCGGCGGTGGCAAACAACCAGCCCAGCAGCAAGCCCTGGCGCCAGCGTTTACAGCGGTCCAGCTGCCAGACGAGCGTGGCCAACGCCAGCAACTGCAGCCACCAGATCGTCTGCCCCTGCGCAAACCCAAAGGAAAAAGGCCAGGCCATGCTGAAGGCATGCGCGCAACCAGCTATTAAAACAATAGCAATATCCAGCAACGACAAGCGTGTGCGAAGTCGGGCGTGGCCCATGTGCTCCAGCAGCGCCGGCATGGTCGGCAGCGAAGCCATCATGCTGTTGATCGTCTGCTTGCCCATCTGCGCCTTCCTCCGAATGCCTCAGCTTGCGGCTACAGGCGACACCTTGAACCAGCGAACCGCGCCACCTTTGGTGTGCAGCACGGTGAACTGCAGCCCGGCCAGTGCGAACTGCTCGCCGCGTTTGGGCACATGACCCATCTCGTGGGCCACCAGACCGCCTATGGTTTCAAAGTCGGTCTCGGGCAAGCTCACACCGAAGGCCTCGTTGACACGTTCGATCGAGGTGTCGCCGCTGACGCGGTAGGTGTGGTCGGTCAGGCCGAAGATGTCGCCGTCGTCCTCGGCGATGTCGAATTCGTCCTCGATTTCACCGACGATCTGTTCGAGCACGTCTTCAATCGTGATCAGGCCGGCGACACGGCCAAACTCGTCAATGACGATGGCCAGGTGGTTGCGGTTGCCGCGGAACTCGCGCAGCAGGTCGTTGAGGCCCTTGCTTTCCGGCACAAACACCGCCGGACGCAGCAGCGCGCGGATGTTGAGCTCGGGCGCGCGCTGCAGCTTGAGCAAATCCTTGGCCATCAGGATGCCGATGATGTTTTCTTTCTCGTTTTCGTAAACGGGAAAGCGCGAGTGGGCGGTGTCTATCACCAGATGCAGCAGTTCGTCGAAGGGCGCGTCGATGTTGACGGCGTCCATGCGCGGCGCGGCCACCATCACATCACCAGCCGTCATGTCGGCCATGCGGATCACGCCCTCCAGCATCTCGCGGCTTTGGGCGCCAATGACCTCGTTGTCCTGCGCTTCGACCAGCGTTTCAATCAACTCGGCCTTGGAGTCGGGCCCCGGATGAAGCATCTCTGCAAGCTTTTGCAGGAAGCCGCGCTTGTCTTCGGGCTTGGGCGGTCTACTGGGGGGGTTGTCGGACACAGGCGGTGTACGTAGTTGCGAGCTGCCTAGGATAACGTATTCATGTGGCGCTGCAGAGCTGGCGTTTGAGGGTCTCCTTCGGCATGCTCAGGACGAACTGATTGAGATGCGGCCAACTGCGAATGCATTCCTGTTCCAGCAGGGGCCGCGGGTCCGGCTTTGCCGGCCCGCAGGCGCAGCGGCCCCTTTTTGTCGTGCAAGGGGCAGGGAGTTGCCGCAGGCTCGCAGTGAGCGACCGTGGGGGTCCACATCTGACTAGCGCTGCGGCATGTCCTTGGCCGAATAACCCAGGCTCACCGTGGCATCGGCGGGAATCGCCGGCATGCTGTCGTTCCAGCGGGTCCAGTCTTCGCGCATGGCGGCCAGGCGTTCGGGCTCGCGCCCGGCCAGGTTGGCACGCTCGCGCTCGTCTGCGGGGATGTTGAAGAGGTAGTCGTTGCCGTCCACCTGCAAATACTTCCAGTCGCCGTCGCGCAGCGCGCGCTGGCCCCGATGGTTCATGCGCCAATGCAGCGGCCGGTGAAAACGGTGGCCTGGCTGCCGCAGCACCGGCATAAGCGAGGCACCGTCCAGCGGATAGCCCGGGTCTGCCTGCACGCCGGCCGCGTCCAGCATGGTGGCGGACCAGTCCATGGTCATGCAGTGTTGTTCGCTGACCTGGCCCGCTTCAATCTGTGCCGGCCAGTGGGCAATCCAGGGCACACGAATGCCGCCTTCGGTCAGGTCCATCTTGCCGCCTACGAGCGGCCAGTTGTCGGAGAAGCGTTCGCCACCGTTGTCGCTGGTAAACACGACCAGCGTGTTGTCGGTCAGACCCTGCTGCTGCAGCGCCTGTATCACCCAGCCGATGCCTTCATCCATGTGGTGGATCATGCGCCGGTAGGTATGAATGTTGCCGCCGTGCAGATGAAACAGCTTGTCCTGTATTTCTGGCGCCAGCGCCGCGTCGTCGCGTGTCTCCCAGGGCCAATGCGGTGCCGTGTAATGCAGGCTGAGAAAAAAGGGCTGATCTTCTTTGGCGCCCGTCGCCATGCGATGCACGTAGTCGACCGCGCGTTGCGAAATCAGGTCCGTCAGGTAGCCCTCTTCCTGTTGCGTCTCCTCGCCGAACCAGAGGTCCTTGCGCCCGCTGGAGTCGCAGTGGCTGAAGTAGTCCACCCCGCCGGACATCGGGCCAAAGAACTCTTCATACCCAGAGCGCAAGGGCCCAAAATGCGGCGGATAGCCCAGGTGCCACTTGCCAACCAGGGCCGTGCGGTAACCACTCTCTTTCAGCAGCGAGGGCAAGGTGGGGTGATCCGGCGGCAGCCCCAAGGTGCTGCTGCCCCGGCTTTTGCTGTTGATCGGCTCTTCAGCTGCGCCGCGTAGCCGGTATTGATAACGTGCCGTCATCAGCGCAAAGCGGGTCGGTGAGCACACCGGTGAGTTGGCATAGCCTTGCGTGAACTTCAGGCCATTGGCGGCCAGACCATCCAGCACCGGTGACACCGGGGCGCGACCGCCATAACAGCCCAGGTCGGCATAACCCAGGTCATCGGCCACTATAAAAATGATGTTGGGACGTTTTGAAGCAGTCACACGCAGCGTCAATTCATCAGGCTTCAGGCTTGAAGCCCGAGCGGCGGATCACCGGGCTCCACTGATCATTGAAGGCTTTGAGCGCGGCAGCGGTTTGTGCCTGGTTCATGGCCACCGGCACCATTTTGGCGGCTTCAAATTTGGCACGTGTGTCGGGCTCCTGCATGATCTGGAGCACGGTTTTTGCCAGCAGCTCCACCATCGGTTTGGGCGTGGTGGATGGTGCAAACAACGTGTTCCATCCGGTGGCTACCAGCGGCAGGCCCTGTTCCCTGAAGGTGGGCACTGAGGGCGAAAAGGGCGAGCGTTTTGCACCGGACGTTGCCAGAATGCGCAGCTTGCCACCCTCGTGCTGCGGCAGCAGGGAGTCCAGGGTATCGAAGGCAATGGGGATCTGGCCGCCTATCAGGTCGTTGAGCAGCGGCGCCGACCCCCGGTAGCCCACCACCTCCACCCTGGTCTGCGCCATTTGGCTCACCATCAGGGCAAAAAAGTGCGGCAGGCTGCCAGTCGCGGGCACACCGGCGTTGGCCTTGTCGGGGTTGGCGCGTATCCATGCCAGCATGTGCGACACCTCTCGCACTGGCAGGGCCGCGCTGACCGCCACACCAAAATCGTAGTCCGTGACCGCCCCCACGGGCACAAAGTCAGTGAGCGGGTCGAATTTGAGGTCCTTGTAGATCAGCGGGGCCACGCTCATGACCGCGGGGTTGCCGATCATCAGCACGGTCTGGTCAGGCGGGGTGTTGACCAACTGCTGCGCGGCAAGACGTCCGCCGGCCCCCACACGGTTGTCAACAATCACCGGTCGTTTGAGCAACTGCTGCATTCGATCCCCCACCAGACGGGCGGCGCGGTCTGACGCGCCGCCGGGTGGATAACCCACCACGATGCGAATCGGCCCGGCCTGGGCACGGGCCAGTTGCGGCAGCGCTAGGCCGGCAGCCAGCGTGCAAGCGGCGGTTTGGAGCAGGACTTTGCGGCGATTGGGCGCAGGGGAAAGCAGCGGCTGTGGCATGATAAATCTCCGGTTGGAGCCGCGATTGTCCTGGCGCCACCCTTGATTGCAGAAATCAATCATCCCCGGGAGTAACCCTGATGCCCGCCCTGCCTCAAGCCGCCTCTGCCGCGGTCTCCAGCCTTGGTGCGCCCGAGGTTCTGGACGACCTGCTTTTGTACCGGCTGAGCCGCCTGCAGGCTACCGCCGGCGGCATGGTGGTGCGTTACTGCGAAGGCCAGTTCGGCATCACCCGGCGCGAATGGCGCATTCTGGCGCAGCTGGCTTCGCGCGGCCCCCTGGGCTCTTCAGAGCTGGCAGAACATGCCCACCTGGACCGCTCGCGCACCTCCAAAGCAGTGACCACACTGGCGGAAAAAAAACTGGTCAGCCGCAGCAGCCGCGCTGGTGACGCCCGTCAGATCCGGCTGGAGCTGACAGAGGCGGGAAGAGATCTGCATGCGCGGCTGTTTCCGCTGGTCAGGCGCATCAACCACGATGTACTGAGCGTGCTGACGCCGCAAGAGGTCACCCTGCTGGCCGACCTGCTGACGCGCCTGCAGCAAAGCGCCGACACCCTGGCTGCAGAAGGAGGCCTGCCGCTGGCCGACAGGCGCCATGGCAGCAGCGCACGGCGCTACAAGCCAGCTGCGGATTGATTTTTCGGCGTGCCCCTGGGGGCATCCTTCGACAGGCTCAGGACGAACGGATATCAGCGACCGTGGGGGCCACCTTTACATGCGGTCGCGGCTGTCGCGCACGCCGCGCCGCACTTCCTGGACCATCGCCAGGATGCTCCAGAACTGCCGGGCCTGGACCTTGAGGCGGTAGTCGGTCTGGGCGATCTGTTCCTCGACCATTTCGGTCATGCGCGAATCCAGGTCGGCCGGTGGCAGCTTGAGGTAGGCCTCGCTCTCGGAACCATCGCGCTCGATCACCGCGCCGGCCTTGCGGGCGATGTTGAGCATGGCGGTGTTTTCGCTGAGCGCGTGGATGAACATCATGCTCACGCCCTCATTGCGCGCATGGATCACCGCGCGATCAAACAGTCGCGCACCATAGCCGCGGCCACGCGCGTGCGGCAACACCGACACGCCAAACTCGGCGCAGCTGGTCAGCTTG
>NZ_JAUXUP010000056.1 GCF_030680935.1 Polaromonas sp.
CTGCCCCAGGCAGTGCGCCGACTGCCGCTTGCGCCGCACCGAGGCGTTCAAGACCGTCAGCGACGCGGAGTTGGCCTTCATCGAGAGTTTTCGCAGCGGCGCTGCGCTGGCCACAGCAGGCACTTCGATCATTTCCGAGCAGAACCCCAATGGCAAACTGTTCACGCTGTATTCGGGCTGGGCTTTTCGCTACAAGACCCTCAGCGATGGCCGGCGCCAGATCCTCAATTTTTTGCTGCCTGGTGACTTCATCGGTTTGCAGCAGGAGTTTGCCGACGGCCCCAGCCACGGCGTGGAAGCGCTGACCGATACCACCCTGTGCGTTTTTCCGCGCGACCGCCTGTGGGACCTGTTTCGCCAGTTCCCCAGCCTGGGTTATGACGTGACCTGGCTGTCGGCGCGCGAGGAAGGCATGGTGGACGACAACCTGCTGAGCACCGGCAGACGCAACGCGACAGAGCGGGTGGCCATGCTGCTGATGCACCTGTACCGTCGCGTGCAGCGCCTGGGGCTGGTTGAAGAAGGCTCGATCGCGTTTCCGATCAATCAGCAGCACATTGCTGACGCGCTCGGCCTGTCGCTGGTGCACACCAACAAAACTCTGCGAGCCCTGCACAAGCTCGGTTTGCATGAGCTCAGGGACGGGCGCCTGCGCTTGCTCAACCCCAAAGCCCTCCAGCGTATTGCCGACTATTACGAGCTGCCTGTGCGCCAGGTACCTTTGTTGTAGTCCGGCGCCGACAGCGGCCACCCACCTGGGCCGACAGCGCCCGGGCAAACGGCTTTTTACGCTGACTCCTTATTCCTTTTTCTGCACCATACCGGCGCAGGCAAACAGGTTTTTGGAGTTTTTATGAACAACAAAATCGTTTTCAGGCCGCCTGGCCTGCAGCAACAGCCACACCGCCCGGTGAACCAGCAGCAACAGCAAAGCAGTGGATCGGGCGAGTTTCAGCCGCGGCACAAAGGGTGGACTGGTCAGCCGACCCCTGGCGCGCCAGGCTCTGCCGATGCCAGGCGAGGCGCTGTTGCGCCAACTTGATGGCGCCACTCACCGCAAGCCCCCACTCCATCACACTTTCAAAAGGACAACCATGAACAAGCAGACACCCAACAGCACCACGCCAAAGCCGCAGCAAATCGGCGAAGGCAGTTATGAAGGTACGCGCGACTATCAAAAGGGTGTGGACACCTACCTGAAGGATGCCAACCTGGCTGCCGATGCACCAGCTGCGCGCCCGGCTGACGCCGCCGAAGCCGCCGAGCTGAAAGCAGCCGAACGCGAAGGCCTGTCGCATTCCAAGGCCAAAGGCCAATAGGCCTTTTGCTTCGTGCGGCAGGGTTCAGCGCTGCGCGGTCAACAGCCTGAAATCCTGCGCATAGGCGGTCAGGGTTTCAACCGCCTTGGCCCGTTGCGCGGCAGTGGTGCTGTTGTGAAGCGCGGCAAAGGTGGCGCAGCTGTCGCGCGTCAGGCGCTCCTGGTAAGCGCGGTAGGCAGCATTGGGTGAGTTCATTGCCCGCTGCAAATACGCTTGCACGACCGGCCTGGCTTGTTCGGCGGTGGATTGCCCGGCGACCAGGGGGCTCAGGCTTTGCAGGGCGTCGCGCTGGCGCCGCTGAAACTCACCCAAAGAAATGTTCGCATCAAACGCCGACTGGGCCAGCCGCGACTTGAGCACCGCCAGCTGCGGCTCGTCGAGTGAGCCGTACAACATTTCTGCCCGGCTCACGGCCTTCTTGAGGCGCTTTTCCATCAGAACGGCCGGCGTGCCTTCGATGAACTCGCTGCGATATTCGGCATTGAGTTTGGAAAACTTCTTTTGCATTGCGTTCAGTTGCTCGGGCACCAGCGTGGCGGCCAAACTGCCCGCCGCAGGCAATGCGCGGTCGGATATGGCTTGCAGCTTGTTGCGCACTTCGTCAAAGACCGCACAGGCCTGTGCCTCGGTTACTTCCCCGGGCAACCACGTCTGCCAGCGCTGCAAAGCCTCGACATACCCGGGCAACTGGGTTTGCCGGTGCCATTGGTGAACTTTGGCCAGTTCTTCACGCACGCGGGGCTTTTGCGTGTCGTTGAAGTCAAAGTAGCCATCAAGCTGCCAGAAAGACAGCTCAATCGCCTGGTTATAGGCAATTTTGACGGCGCTGCAGGCCTGCAGGCCAGCCACCAGCAGCAGCACGGCCAGCACACCGATAATCGGCTTGCGGCGCTGCCCTGCCGCCCCGGCCCAGTGGCTGTCCCGATTTGCAAAACGTACAGGAAACTTCATGGCGATTCCAGTCTCAGTTGATGTTGTCATCATGGCCGCAGGCAAAGGCACGCGGATGAAAAGCACGTTGCCCAAAGTGTTACACCGATTGGGCGGTCGTGCACTGCTGGGACATGTCATCGACTGCGCAGCGCGGCTATCGGCGCGCCAGGTGGTGGTGATCACCGGCCACGGCGCTATCGAAGTAGAAGCAGCTTGCGCAGGCGCTGATTGGGCTACAGGCAGTTCTGACCTTCAGTCGCGGATAAAGTTCGCGCGGCAGGAACCGCAGCTCGGCACCGGGCATGCGGTGCAGCAGGCGGTTCCGCTGCTGGCCGACGACGGTGTGACGCTGATTCTCAACGGCGACGTGCCGCTGATTCAGGCACAAACCCTGCGCAAACTGCTGGATGTGTGCGCCGGGGACAAGCTGGCGCTGCTGACCCTGACCATCGCTGACGCCAGTGGTTATGGCCGGGTGCTGCGCGCGGAAGATGGCGCGGTGCTGGGCATTGTCGAGCACAAGGATGCGACCCCCGCACAGCGCGAGATCCGCGAGTTTTATACCGGTGTGATGGCGGTGCCCAACAAGCTGCTCAAAACCTGGTTGGCCCGGCTGACCAACCAAAACAGCCAGAAGGAGTACTACCTGACCGATGTGGTCGCCATGGCAGTGGCAGACGGTCGGCAAGTTGTGGCCAGCCACCCCGACAACGAGCCCGAAGTGTCCGGCGTGAACGACCCGCTGCAACTGGCTGCGCTGGAACGTGTGTACCAGTCGCGCCAGGCGATTGCGCTGATGACACAGGGCGTGCGGCTGGCCGACCCGGCCCGGCTGGATGTGCGCGGCAGCTTGACCTGCGGGCAGGATGTCGAAATTGACGTGAACTGTGTGTTTGAAGGCGCAGTCACGCTGGGCGACGGCGTGCGCATAGGCGCCAACTGCTGCATCGCCAACGCCGTGATAGCGGCAGGCGCCGTGATCCACCCTTTCACCCACATCGACGGCGAAAAGCCCGGCGTGCAGGTTGGCGAAGGCGCGCTGGTCGGCCCGTTTGCCCGGTTGCGGCCCGGCGCGCAACTGGGCGCAGACGTGCACATCGGCAATTTTGTTGAAGTCAAAAACTCCACCCTGGCCAGAGGCGCCAAGGCCAACCACCTGGCCTACCTGGGGGATACCACCGTGGGTGAGCGGGTGAACTACGGCGCCGGCAGCATCACCGCCAATTACGACGGCGCCAACAAGCACCGCACTGTGATCGAAGCCGATGTGCACATCGGCAGCAACTGCGTGCTGGTGGCCCCGGTGACGATAGGCGCGGGCGGCACAGTGGGCGGCGGGTCCACCATCACCAAGGACACACCGGCAGGCGCATTGAGTGTGGCGCGTGGCAAGCAGGTTAGTTTGACTAATTGGACGCGGCCGTCTAAAAAGACGGCATCCTGAGCCAGCTTGACTCTGGAGTCAGCTTATTTCGAAACAACAACACTGGGAAAAACATGAGAAAAATTTGCGCAGCGGTGGGCTTCATCCTGGTCTTGAGCGGGTGCGCGCCCGCAAAACTTGTCCCCCTGTCCAGGCTTCAGGAAACCAACCAGTCCACCCTCCTGGTCTACCGCGAGTCGGCATTCAACTCCGGTGGCATTGACGCCGTCTTCGGATCGGGCCAGCAAGACTGGGTGGCGCTCGGTACCAAGAGCTATGCGGTGCTGCAGATCGCGCCAGATTCGCATGAATTTTTCGTGCGATCGACGCAGGCGGACCAACCCTTCCTGTTCAAGGCAACGGTGGCTCAGGCAGAGACCAAGTGCTTGCGCGTATTCCCAAATCCGGGCAACTTTGCGAAGGCCTTGTTGTTGCCGATCAGCTATATGGCCGGCAACACCTTCATGCTCGAAGAGGCCGTGTGTCCCAGCGCTGCAATTTTGGCGGAATTCGGCAAAAAGACTGTCACTTACGCTAAGTGAGTCGACGCGGGGCTTGTGCCAGAAAACCTACTTAACCCGATTCACCAAAAACACCCCAAAAATCGCCAACCCCTCACCCGCCAGCAAACTGCCGCTCAAGGGTTCCCCCAGAATCGGCAGGTGGCCGATGGCCCTGCGCAGACTGTAGATCGCTATCAATTTGGGAGCTACATACCTTTGTCTTTATTAGGCTAACAGCACTTTCGGCTCAAACTTTACGCGCTTGGTGCTGAAAAACGCCTTCACATTGCGCACATTGGCGTCGCTGGTAAACAAGCGCTGCGCCAGCGCCAGGTAGCCCGGCATGGTGGCCACATGCACCACCAGCACGAAGTCCGGCCCCGGCGAGACGCGGTAACACTGCTGCACCGCGTTGTCCTGCGCCACACGGGTTTCGAAAGCTTGCTGCCATTCAGCGCCCTGCTGGTCCAGCGTGATCTCCACCAGCGCTGTCAGGCCGTGGCCCAGCGTACTTGCCAGTTTGTCGGGGTTGAGGATGGCAATTTCGCGCTCGATCAACCCGGCGTCGCGCAGCCGCTTGACCCGCCGCAGGCAGGTGGGCGGCGAAATAAACACGCGCGCTGCCAGCGCCTGGTTGCTCAGCGAGGCATCGTCCTGCAATGCTTCAAGCAGCTTGATGTCGATTTCGTCGATGTCAGAAATCATTATTCATTCCAATATCTGAACTGTTTTGGAATAATATTCCAAATGTAAGAAACAATGAAATTAATCAACAATTTCCTGCCAAAAAAGTAGATTCAAGAAAATATCTTAGGCCTAATATCCGCTCATTGTTTTACTTTGGAGTGGCTTATGTGCGGCATTGTGGCGTCGGTTTCAACTCGAAATATTGTTCCCATCCTGGTGCAGGGCCTGCAGCGGCTGGAATACCGGGGTTATGACTCCTGCGGCGTGGCGGTGTACGACCAGGGGCTCAAGCGGGCGCGCAGCACCTCGCGCGTGGCCGAGCTGATCGAGCAGGTCCAGGCCGATCACATTGAAAGCGGCACCGGCATTGCCCACACCCGCTGGGCCACCCACGGCGCCCCAGCGGTACACAACGCGCACCCGCACTTCAGCCACGGCAGTGGCGACGCCGCGCACAAACCCGGCAAGGTGGCACTGGTGCACAACGGCATCATTGAAAACTACGAAGAACTGCGTGCCGGGTTACAGGCCAAGGGTTATGTGTTCACCAGCCAGACCGACACCGAGGTGATCGTGCACCTGATGGACAGCCTGTACGACGGCGACCTGTTCGAAGCGCTGAAGGCGACAACTGCCCGTCTGCACGGGGCCTACGCGATTGCGGCCTTCTGCAAGGACGAGCCGCACCGTGTGGTGGGCGCCCGATCGGGCTCGCCACTGATTCTGGGCGTGGGCCAGGACGGCAGCGAAACCTTTCTGGCCAGCGACGCCATGGCCCTGGCCGGCGTGACCGACCAGATCCTCTACCTGGAGGAAGGCGATCTGGTTGATATCCAGCTGGGCAAATACTGGATTGTTGACCGCAGCCACAAGGCAGTTCAGCGTGAGGTCAAGACCGTGCATGCGCACAGCGGCGCGGCCGAGCTGGGCCCCTACCGCCACTACATGCAAAAAGAAATTTTTGAGCAGCCACGCGCCATCGCCGACACGCTCGAAGGTGTGGACGGCATTGTTCCGGAATTGTTTGGCGACGGCGCTTACCGGGTCTTCAAGGACATCGACTCGGTGCTGATCCTGGCCTGCGGCACCAGCTATTACAGCGGGTGCGCGGCCAAGTACTGGCTGGAGTCGATTGCCGGCATACCCACACAGGTCGAGGTGGCCAGCGAGTACCGCTACCGCATCTCGGTACCCAACCCCAAAACATTGGTGGTCACCATCACCCAAAGTGGCGAAACCGCCGACACATTGGCCGCCCTGCGCCACGCCCAAAGCCTGGGCATGACACAAACGCTGACCATCTGCAACGTGGCCACATCGGCGATGGTGCGCGAATGCAAACTTGCCTACATCACACGCGCGGGTGTCGAGATCGGCGTGGCGTCCACCAAAGCCTTCACCGCCCAGCTGGCTGGCCTGTTTTTGCTGACGCTGGCACTGGCCCAAAACAAGGGGCGGCTCAGCGACAAAGAAGAAGCAGTGCACCTCAAGGCCATGCGCCACTTGCCAGCTGCGCTGCAAGCCGTACTGGCGCTGGAGCCACAAGTCATCAGCTGGGCCGAAGACTTTGCAAAGATGGAAAACGCGCTGTTTCTGGGGCGCGGCCTGCATTACCCGATTGCGCTGGAAGGTGCACTCAAACTCAAAGAGATCAGCTACATCCACGCCGAGGCCTACCCGGCTGGAGAGCTCAAACATGGCCCGCTGGCCCTTGTTACCAGCGCCATGCCAGTGGTCACCGTGGCACCCAACGATGCGCTGCTGGAAAAGCTCAAGAGCAATATGCAGGAAGTACGCGCACGCGGCGGCATGCTGTACGTGCTGGCCGACGCAGACAGCAAAATTGAAAGCGGCGAAGGCATTCACGTCATCCGCATGCCAGAGCACTACGGCGCGTTAAGCCCCTTGTTGCATGTGGTGCCGCTTCAGTTGCTGGCCTATCACACGGCGCTTGCTCGCGGCACCGATGTGGACAAGCCTCGAAACCTCGCAAAGTCAGTCACTGTAGAGTGATTGACTTGTGCAGCGGCATGCTGTCGGTCTGAAAAATTCAATGTGGCGGTGAGAAAAATTGACCCGTCACTCAAGGTTGTTAATGCTACTTTGCTGAAAGTCCCCTTTGACGTATCCCACTGGCACGTTTGACGGAGAAGAAGGCGGCACGGGCAAAGGCGGCGCACAAGGCTTGAAGCGTTGAAACTGAATTGGGTATTGTGGTGTACTGCCTACAAAATGTATCGTTTATGAATCATTTTTTTATAAATGTATTACTATCGATACATGGAAAAGTCTTTTCACCTTCAAAAACTGGGGCAAGCCTTCAAAGCCATGCGCACTAACCGGGGCCTGACCCAAGAGAAATTGGCGAGCTTGGCGGGTGTGACGCGCCTGAAGGTGATCGAGATGGAAGCCGGGCGCAGTTCGGTGTCGATGGAGAGCTACGCACGGTTGGCCGGCGCACTGGGTGCGGAACTAACCCTGTCACCCCGCACCCGGCCTACGCTGGATGAACTGAAAGACTTCCAATGAACGCTGCCACGCACCTGCGCGTCAGCACGCCCCAGGGCGAGGCGGGTGAGTTGACGCAGGAGCAGGGGCAGTTTTTGTTTGGCTACGGCCCAGCTACTGCAGGCTCGGCGGTCAGCCTGACCATGCCGGTACGCAAGGCGCAATATGCGCATGCCACCTTGCACCCCATCTTCCAAATGAACTTGCCGGAGGGGTTTTTACTGGAGGAGCTGCAAAACCGCCTGGCCAAAATCGTCAACCTGGAGCCGATGTTGCTGCTGGCCCTATCTGGCGGGCAAGCACCCATCGGCCGCGTGGCCGTGCAATCAGATTTTGTGAACCCTTTGGCGAGTGCGCCGGGCAACGGCGAGCACTTAAGTGAAATACTGGCGTGGGACGGCACAGAAAGTTTGTTTGCCGAACTGGTCAACAAGTACATCTACCGCACCGGCATTTCGGGCGTGCAGCCCAAGGTGTTGGTGCCGCTGGTGGTGGCACCCGATGCAATGGAGCCCGCGTCTTCCAAGGCCACAGTACGCACACACGACCTGATTGTTAAAAGTGGTCGCCAGGAATATCCAGGGCTGGCAGCGAACGAGTTTCTCTGCATGAGTATCGCCAAAGAGTCAGGCTTGGCAGTGCCGGAGTTCTATTTGTCAGACAACAAAGAGCTGTTTGTCATGCAGCGGTTTGACAGAACGCCGGATGGCGCCCCTATTGGGTTTGAAGACATGGCAGTGCTGGCCGGGATTTCATCGCGTGAGAAATACAAAACGAGTTATACCCATGTGGCCAAGCTCGTTGAAGCGTTTTCCTCTGGCCCCCATGTCATACCGTCCTTGCAGGCGCTCTTCGATATGGTGGCGCTGTCTTGCGTGGTGGGCAATGGCGATGCGCATCTGAAAAACTTTGGCCTGCTCTATACCGACCCGACCACCAACGACTGCCGCCTGGCGCCAGCCTTTGACATGGTCAACACCACGGCCTACATTCCTGAGGATGTACTGGCCCTGGATTTGTGCGGGCAGAAGTCATTTTTTTCGGCCCGCCAAGGCTTGTTGGATTTTGCCAAGGTATGCCAGGTGGCCGATCCCGGTGACAGAATGCAGCGGCTGATATTGACCACCGAGATGGTGATCCGGCGTGAAGCCGAAGTGGCAGAGTCCATCCCGCATGTGGTGGCAGCTATCCAGCATTGCACTGACATGTTCAAAGAAACCTTTTTTGATTAACGGGATGGCGTTCACCACCTCGCCAGTGATCATTTCAAACGCGCCTGAACCCACCTGAACGAGCAATGGTTCGAGACCTTGCACCAGGCCAGGAGTGCCTCGGCCATCTGGCGGCAGGACTACAACGAGGTCAGGCCGCACAGCAGTTTGGGGCGTAATAGCGGCGTGATGTGAACACCCTAAACCGCGTAATCTTGCAAAGAGCATGACCGTCGAATCAGGGTAGATGCCAGCGCCGCATCAGTCTGCGCTGCGAGACAATGCGGGCATGAGCCCCAGTCAGATCATTGTTCTTGCCACCCCGGTTTTCTTTCTGCTGATCGCAGTCGAGTTTGCCTGGGGTTATGCAAAAGGCCGCAACACCTACCGCCTGAACGATGCGATCAACAGCATCAGCCTGGGCATGCTGAGCCAGATCAGTGCGGTGTTCACGCGGCTGTTTCGCATTGGCATCTACACCGCCATTTATTCCTCGGTGGCGCTTTTCCCCGATGAAGCTTTCTGGACCACCTGGTACGGCTGGCTGATCGCACTGGTTTTTTATGACTTCTGTTACTACTGGCTGCACCGCGCCGGCCATGAAAGCTCACTTTTCTGGGCGGCGCATGTGGTGCACCACCAAAGCCAGGACTACAACCTTTCAACCGCGCTGCGCCAGACCAGCAGCGGCGCCATCTTCGGCTGGATTTTTTATGTGCCGATGGCGATTGCCGGCGTGCCGCCCCTGGTCTTTGGCGTGGTGGTGCTGGTGGACCTGCTCTACCAGTTCTGGGTGCATACCGAGCATGTCCCCAAACTCGGCTGGTTTGACCGCTGGTTCTGCTCGCCGTCCAACCACCGGGTACACCATGCCGTCAACGACCACTACCTGGACAAGAACTATGGCGGCGTGCTGATCATCTGGGACCGGCTGTTTGGCAGCTTTCGCGAAGAGGACGAAAAATGTGTTTACGGCACACGCAGCCCGCTCAACAGCTGGGACCCGCTGTGGTCCAACGCCGAGGTGTACTGGGCGCTGGCCAAAGACTCGTGGCACGCGGCCCACTGGGGCGACAAGATACGTGTGTGGTTCAAGCCCCCGGGTTGGCGCCCGGCGGATGTTGCGGCGCGTTTCCCCCGGCCAGCCTTTGACATCAGTCGCGTGCAGCGTTACCACCCGCCACTGAGCCGCGCGGCCCTGTGGTTTGGTGCCCTGCAGTTTGTGCTGCTGTTGCAGGGTGTGGCTCTTTTCCTCTGGTACGCAGACAACATGCCGACGGCGCAGGCGGCCATCTGGCTGGGCGTGTTGACAGCCGGTCTGTGGGCCGTGGGCGCGGCGCTGCAAGGGCGCATCAGCTTGATGGAGGTACTGCTGATTGAGGCCGCAGCGCTGGCCACCGCCACCGGCGCGCTGGGACTGGTGGAGTTGCACCGCATTTTCAAACCACTGGCCCTGTTATTTGCTATTATTTTTATAGCTGCTTACGCACACCCGATAAGGGCTGCAAGCCGATTTAATATATTTTTATTGGCGGGATTGGCTTTTTCGCTCGCTGGCGACTGTTTTTTGATGTTTCCCGGTTTTTTCATCCCGGGCCTGCTGTCCTTCCTGGTGGCGCACCTGTTTTACATTGCGCTGTTCAAGATCAATCAGCCGTGGTTTCCCAGCCGGCGCGCGCTGGCAGCCACGCTGGCGGTGGGTGCGCTGATGTACGCTTTTCTGTTTGACGGGTTGACACCGGTACTGCGTGTCGCGGTGGCCGCCTATGTGGTCGTGATTGCGCTGATGGCCGCACAGGCCATAGGCCGCGCCACCGTGCTGCAGGGCAAAGCGTCGGTCTGGGTCGCCATCGGCGCCGGGTTTTTCATGCTCAGTGATGCGCTGCTGGCCACCAACAAGTTTGCTGTGCCGCTACCGATGGCGCAGCTGTGGATATTGAGCACCTATTACATCGCGCAAATTTTGATTACGCGCCACGCGCGGCCGTCGGCGCCCAGGGACTGAAAGCCGCTCAGGTGGCGGCGTGGGTAATCGCCTCGTCGCGCGCAATGCGTCCATCGACCAGCTCGACCAGGCGGTCACAACGCGCGGCCAGACGGGGATCGTGCGTGACCACCACAAAGGTGGTTCCGAGTTCGGCGTGCATGCGCCGCAGCTGCACAAACACCTCATCCGACGACGCGGTATCCAGGTTGCCTGTGGGCTCGTCGGCCAGCACCAGGGCGGGCGACATGACCAGCGCGCGGGCTATCGCCACCCGCTGCTGCATGCCGCCCGACAACTCTGCCGGCCTTTTACCCATGGCCGCTGCCAGCCCGAGGGAGGCGAGCAAGGCACGCGCGTGTTCCCGCTGCTTTGCGCTGACCCGCCCTTCACGCATCAGCGCCGGCAAGGTGACGTTTTCCAGCGCGCTAAAGGCCGGCAGCAGGTGATGAAACTGAAACACAAACCCCAGGGCGCTGCGCCGAAGCAGGGTCAGGGCTGCGTCATCCATGCCCTGCACTTCCTGGCCCAGCAGCCGGCAACTGCCGGCGGTCATGACTTCGAGCAGGCCGATGATGTTGAGCAGGGTGCTTTTTCCCGAGCCGGATGGTCCTATCAAGGCAATGAATTCCCCGCGCTGCACCTCGAGCGACACGCCGTGCAAAACCTCGGCCTCGCTGGGCAGGCCCAGGTTGTAGCTCTTGCGTACATCAGCAAGTGTCAGCAGTGCGCGGGCATCGGGGGCGGGGGCATCGGGGCTCATGCAGCTACATCCGTATGGCTTGCGCCGGGTCCAGCGCGGCGGCGCGGCGCGCTGGTGCCACGGCAGCCAGCACCCCACACACCGTGGCAATCAGCGCCACCTGCACGGCGGTGGCCAGGGGCAGTGTGATCAGAAAAAGCGGCAAGCCGTCTGAGCCGCGCACAAAGGTGGTGAAAAGCCAGATCATGACCACGGCCAGCGCAATCCCCAGCAATGAGCCCAGCGCGCCTACCACCGCACCCTGCACCAGAAAGAGCCGCAAAATCTGCCCGCGCGTGGCGCCCATGGCGCGCAAAATGCCGATCTCCCGGCGTTTTTGCACCACCGATACCACCAGCACGCTGGCAATGCCCAGCACCACCACCACCATCACCACGCCACGAATCAGCGCGGTGCTGACCGACTGGGCATTGAGGGCCGACACCAGCTGGGCATTGCTTTCCTGCCAGCTCTCGATCTTGTAGGGAAACTGCTGGCGCAACTGGTCGGCCAGGGCCTGGGCCGACCAGACATCTTTCACCGTGACATCCAGGCTGGTGGCGCCGCCAGGCAGGCCCAGCAGGTTTTGCGCCGCACGCAGCGGCACGATCACGGTGCGGCGGTTCAGGTCTTTCACGCCCAGATCCACCAGCGCGGTGACGCGCACCGAGTCACTGACCAAGCCGGTCTGCACCGTCAGCCGGTCGCCCACACGCACACCCAGGTCTGCCGCCAGCTCGCGGCCCACAATCGCTTCCCCCGGTGACAGGCGCGGCGTACCGCTGATGACCTTGCCGCGCAGCCCGACCACACGGTCATAACGGTCCAGATCCACGCCCGTCAGCGCAATCGCCTGGGTGGCTTCGCCGCGCAACGCCAGGCCAGCGCCCGACACCGTGGGTGAAACACCGGCAATGGCGGGCAACGCTTCCAGCAGCGGCAACAAGGCCTGCCAGTTGGCAACCGAGCGCAGGCGCTGCGCACGTGGCTGCGTTTCGGTCAGTGTGGCAGTGCCCTCCGCAGCCTGCCAGGCCGGCGTGACCAGGTCGTCTGGCGCACGCACAGTGATATGCGCCTGGGCGCCCAGGGTTTTGGTCAGGGTGCTGCCCTGCAGGCCGCTGATCAACGCCGAGATATAGGCCACCACGGCCACGCCGGCTGCCACACCCACAATGATCAACACGGTCTGCATGCGCCCTTCGCGCAAAAAGCGCAGCGCCACACGCAGCTCAAAACCAAACCCGGGGAACATGTGTTGGACGGCGCGTCAGCGCCCCATGGCGTTGGTCAGGGCCGAGCCAGCGTCTGAAGCGGCGGCCGCCTTGCCCACCGGCTGGCCCGGCTGCCAGGCAACGGCTCGCACGCGCACGCGGGCACCTGCGCGCACGCTGCCACCCAGCAGCACCGCGTCGCCCTCAGCCAGGCCTTCCAGCACCTCGGCGGCATCCAGCGTACGCAGCCCCAGGCGCACCTGGCGCTCTTGTGCATGCCCCTCCACGGCAAGCAGCACGGTCGCCGCCGTGGGTGAAACCTGGCTGTGCAGGGCACTGAGCGGCAACACCAGGGCGCGTTCACGCCGGCCGGTTTCGACCTCGACCGACAGCGTCATGTCTTCGCGCAGAAATGCCGGCGCCTGCTGTTCGAGCGCAAACCTGACTTCGATCGCACCGCGCTGGGCATCGACCGCAGGGGCAATCGACAACACACGCGCGGCAAAACGCTGGTCGGCAAAAGCGTCGGCCACCACGGCTGCCTTCTGCCCCGCTTGCAATTGGTCCAGAAAACGCTCATCCACCTGGGCACTGAGCTGCGTGGGCCCGGCCAGCGCCAGGCTCATCAGGGCCTTGCCGGGCTGCACGATTTGCCCCGGCTCGACATCGCGTGTCAACACCCGCGCATCGGTAGGCGCCAGCACAGCCGCCTGCGCCAGGCGGGCGCGCGCCGCTGCGGTGGCCGCACTGGCCAGCGCCAGTTGCGCCTGGGCCTGGGCCACATCGGTACCGGCCTCGGCATTGGCCTGGGTCTGCGCACGGGCGCCGGTCTGCTGCGCCCGAGCCACTTCCACCGCGCGCCGCACTTCGTCCAGCCGGGCCGCGCTGATAAAACCCTGGGCCACCAGTTGCTCGGTGCGCGCCAGCTCGGCCTCGGCGGCTTTCAGCGTCGAGTCGGCCTGCGTCAGGGCAGACTGCGCCGAAGTGCGGCCCGTGCTACGCAGTCCGGCCAGCCGCGCCTGCGCCTGGCGCTCGGAAGCGACGGCCTGCGTCACCGCAGCGCGCAGCTCATCGGTCTCCAGCTGGATCAGCACATCGCCCTGGCGCACCTGCGCGCCTTCGGTGACCCGCACCTGAGCCACACGACCGGTCACGGTGCTGCCAATGTCCACCCGGGACAGCGTGGCCACACGGGCAGAAAATTGCAGGGTCCGCAACAAGGGCGCGTAACGGAGCTCCAGCACATCCACACGGGGGCTGCGCTGCATCCACCATGCAGTGCCTGCCGCCACCAGCAGCACAGCCACCGCCCCCACCCATATCCAGCGGCGTTTGGGTGAAAGTGTTGCGGCAAGGTTCATGGAGGTCTCAGGCGCCCGGCTCAAAAAGGCCATCGCCGGTACGGGGAGGCGTAACGCCCAAGTGCCGGTAAGCCGCGAGCGTGGCAATGCGCCCGCGCGGCGTGCGTTGCAAATACCCCTGCTGGATCAGATAGGGCTCGATCACGTCTTCAATCGTGTCACGCTCTTCGCCAATGCTCGCGGCGATGTTGTCCAGGCCCACCGGCCCGCCGTCAAAGCGGTGAATCACCGCTTCCAGCAGTTTGCGATCCATCACGTCGAAGCCCTGCGGATCGACGTCGAGCATGGCCAGGGCCTTGTTGGCGATGTCCAGCGAGATGTGGCCACTGCCCTTGACATCGGCATAGTCGCGCACGCGGCGCAGCAGGCGGTTGGCAATGCGTGGCGTGCCGCGCGAGCGGCGGGCAATCTCGAAACCGCCTTCTTCATCCATAGGCGCATTGAGCAGTTTGGCGCTGCGCCTGACAATGCGCGCCAGTTCGTCGGCGGTATAAAACTCCAGCCGCGCCACGATGCCGAAACGGTCGCGCAGCGGATTCGTCAACATGCCGGCGCGGGTGGTGGCCCCTACCAGCGTGAAGGGCTGCAGGTCCAGCTTGATGCTGCGCGCCGCCGGGCCCTCGCCGATCATGATGTCAATCTGGTAGTCCTCCAGCGCGGGGTACAAAATCTCCTCGACGACCGGGCTCAGGCGGTGGATTTCATCGATGAACAGGACATCGTTTTTTTCCAGGTTGGTCAGCAGCGCTGCCAGGTCTTTCGGTTTTTCCAGCACCGGGCCTGAGGTCTGGCGCAGGTTGACGCCAAGCTCGTGCGCAATGATGTGGCTCAGCGTGGTTTTGCCCAAGCCGGGCGGGCCGAACAGCAACACATGGTCCATCGCCTCGCTGCGTTTTTTGGCGGCACCAATAAAAATTTCGAGTTGCTCGCGCACCTTGGACTGGCCGACATATTCGTCGAAGAGTTTGGGCCGCAGGGCACGTTCTATCGCTTCTTCGTTAGGAGAGGCGGGCGCGGCGGACATGACGCGTTTGGCCGGCGGCACGCCGGACATGTCGAAGTCGTCGGTCTGAATGCTCATTTGGCCAGGGCTTTCAATGCCAGCTTGATGCCGTCACTGACACCAACGTCCTTCGGCAAGGCCTTCAGCGCCAGCGCCGCATCGCGGTCGCTGTAACCCAGCGCCACAAGGGCCTGAAGAATGTCGGACTGCGCATCGTCGGCCACGCTGACCGTGATGCCCATGTCGGCGCCGAGTTTGCCCTTGAGTTCGAGCAACAAACGCTCGGCGGTTTTTTTGCCGATGCCCGGCACCTTGATGATGCGCCCTGCCTCCTGCTGGGTCACGGCCTGCGCCAACTCATCAACACTCATGCCGCTGAGCACGCTGAGGGCGGTGCGCGGGCCGACACCGGAAATCTTGATCAGCTGGCGAAAGGCCGCGCGTTCGCTGGCGCTGCCAAATCCGTAGAGCAGCTGCGCGTCTTCACGCACCACAAAATGTGTCAGCAGGCTGACTTTTTCGCCCAGTGCTGGCAGGTTGTAAAAGGTACTCATGGGCACCAGCACCTCGTAGCCGACGCCGTTGCAGTCCACCAGCAATTCCGGCGGGTTTTTTTCGGCCAGCAGGCCAGTGATGCGTCCAATCATGGACAAATCTTATCAGTGCGCCCCCGCCCGTCGGATTGAATATAGAGGGACAATCACCCATCTGATTGCCTTGCCTCAAGGAAAACACCCTTTTGATCCTCCGCCACACCTTCACACCGCCCAACAACACCCGCATGGGCCACCTGTGCGGGCCCATGGACTCGCACATCCGCACCATCGAAGCGGCGCTGCAGGTGGCGATTGCGCACCGGTTTGAGCAGTTCAAGATCGATGGGCCCAAGGGCCGGGCCCAGCAGGCGCTGGAGGTGTTGCAGGCGCTGTACGAAATGGCGAAACGGCCGATCCCGGAAGAGCAGGTGCAGCTGATGCTGGCCGGCGACACCGCGCTCAGTGTGGCGCCGGACGGCGCGATGGCACTGTCCACCCGCCGGGCTGATCTGCGGGCGCGCACCACGAACCAGGGCGCCTACCTGGAAAACATTGCCACCCACGACATCACCTTCGGCATCGGCCCGGCCGGCACCGGCAAAACTTACTTGGCCGTGGCTTGTGCGGTGGATGCGCTGGAGCGCAGCGCGGTGCAGCGCATTGTGCTGACGCGCCCGGCGGTCGAGGCCGGTGAGCGCCTGGGCTTTTTGCCCGGCGACCTGAACCAGAAGGTGGACCCCTACCTGCGCCCGCTGTACGACGCACTGTATGAACTGATGGGTTTTGAGCGTGTGCAGAAAGCCTTTGAGCGCCAGCAGATCGAAATTGCGCCGCTGGCCTTCATGCGCGGCCGCACGCTGAACCATGCGTTTGTGATTCTGGACGAGGCGCAAAACACCACGCCTGAACAAATGAAGATGTTTTTGACCCGCATCGGTTTTGGCGCCAAAGCAGTGATCACTGGCGACGTGAGCCAGGTGGATTTGCCGCGCACCCAGCTCAGTGGCCTGATTGATGCCGAACGTGTGCTCAAACGCGTCAAGGGCATCGCCATCACCCGCCTGACCAGTGCCGACGTGGTGCGCCACCCGCTGGTCGCGCGCATTGTGGACGCCTACGACGGCTACAAAAGCAAAGCCCCAAGCACGGAAGACGCTACTGATTTGATAGTGCCTGTCGCACGCCCCACAAGGACAAAAAGCCGAAATGGCTCTTAAAAAACTGAGCCTGTCGCTACAGTTCGGTGCCATCAATGACGCCAAACGCCACCGCGCGGCACTGCCGCGCCACAGCGTGGCACGCTGGATTCGGCATGCGCTGGACTGCGATGCCGAGCTGACGGTGCGCATCGTCGATGCCGAAGAGGGCCAGGCCCTGAACCGCAGCTACCGGCAAAAAGACTACGCCACCAACGTGCTGACTTTTGACTACACGCTGGCGCCGCTGGTTACGGCCGATCTGGTGTTGTGTGCGCCGGTGATCGCCCAGGAAGCGCGCGAGAACAAAAAAACGCTGCAAGCTCACTACGCGCATCTTCTGGTGCACGGCACCTTGCACGCCCAGGGCTGGGACCATGAGACCAGTCCACAGGACGCCGACGCGATGGAAGCGCGTGAAGTCGAAATTCTGGCCGGCCTGGGGATCAGCAACCCCTATCGTTGACGGGTTCAGCAAAAAAATCCTGAATCTGCTCTGCCACCCACTGCGGGCGCGTGATAGTAGGCACGTGACCAACACCATCGGCAACCAGCAGCTTCGCATGCGGGATCAGCTCAACCAGCTTTTCGGATGAGGCCAGCGGCGAGATCACGTCGCAACTGCCATGCAGTATCAGGGTCGGAACCCTGATCGCGTGCAGGCGCGATTGCACATCCACGTGCTCCACACATTCCATCATTTGCACAGCGGCGACAGCGTTGGAGCGTTTGACAATCATCTTGCCCCAGGCCCGCTCGGCATCGCAGCCTTCCTCGGGCGCACAGGCCTCGACAAAAGCATCCATCGTGGCCGGGAAATCAGCCTTGCAGCCGGCGATCAGCCGGTCGCGGGCTGGCGTTCGTTCGCCGGTGTAGCGGCCACCCACAATGACCAGGCCAGAAAAGCGCTCTGGGCAACGCAGGGCCGCTTCGAAAGCGATCATGGCACCCATGGATTCGGCTGCGAGTACGCAGCTTTGCACCTGCAGGGCATCCAGCACGCGAAACAGGTCCTCGACCAGCAGTTCAAAACTGATGTCGGCTGCGGCACACCTTGTTGCGCCTGTGCCGCGATGGTCGTAAGTGATGGTCCGCCAGGACCGGCTGAGAATTTCGAAGGGCGCTGCCCACAACTCGCCGCTGCCCACCCACCCACCGTGTGCCATCAGGGTTCTGGGGCCGGCGCCGAATGCCGATACGAGGATATCGGCGTCATGTGATTTCAGATACATGGGAAACTCCTGCAAAAAGGATGGCCCCCGCCAAGCCGGTTGACTTGGCCTGTGCCGGCCGATCCTCATGACCAGAGCTTATGAAACAACCCGTCGACTTTCCAGAGGCAGTGGTCCCGCCGCCGGCCGAAATTTCGCACTCGGCGCTATTTGGGCCGGGACGCCAGTCCCGATGGCGCTTGCCCCAGGCCCGCGTCCCGGGCCAGCACGATCGCTTCGGCGCGCGTGGCTACACCCAACTTGTCGAACAGGCTGGTGACGTGGTTTCTGATGGTCTTGTTGGCCAGGCCCAGCGTGGCAGCAATGTGCGCGTTGTCGCGACCGCGGGCGATTTGCTCCAGCACCTGGACCTCGCGCGGCGTCAGCCTGGCCAGTTCAGGCACATCAGCACGCACAGGCACCGCCCCGACCTGCTCGAGGAACAAGGCCACCTCGCTTTGCAGAAGCTGCCATGCCGGCTCGGTGACCATGGGCAGATGTGAGCATGACTCCAGGGGCACAAAGCGTGCACCTGGCACAAGCCCGGCCAGCATGCGGCCCGACTCAAATGGCACAACCGCATCCATTCTTGAATGCAGGACAAGGGTCGGGCACGTGACCCTTTGCGCCGCCGCAGACACATCGATCTCATAGGCCGCACGCAGAATACGGGCCGCCATGGCGGGCGTGGTGCAGGTTTTCATCTGCGCGTTCATCCAGCGTATCTGTTCAGCCGTACCGTCCGGGAAAAACCGCGACGAAAACACCTGGCGGAATGCGGCGTTGTCGCTGCCCCAGCCAAACTCCATCATTTTTGCCAGGGCCTCGCCCAACTCGCGTTCAGCATCGGTGGCGCCGCGCTTTAGCAGGCCCTTCGCATAGCCGCCGCAAATGATGAGGCCAGCCACTCTGTCGGGGTGGCGCGCTGCGTACTCGATGGCGGCTGCCGCGCCCTGCGACAAGCCGACGATCACCACACGCTCCAGCGCCGCAGCGTCCACCACGGCCTCCATGTCGCCAACCCATGCCGGCAGCGAGGTGTCGCCAATCAACCGGTCTGAAAGACCACAGCCGCGAAGATCATGGCCAATGAGTTCATGCCCGGCGTTCAGCAAGGCAATCCACGGGCCCCAAACCGGGCTGGCAGTCTCTGACTCGATGTCGTTAAGCCACATGCAGGATTTGACAATCGGCGGGCCGTGGCCGGTGCGCGAGTACGCGATGCGGGTTCCATCCCCGGCAGTGCAGAAGCGAATGGTTCGTGGTCGGGCTGCCATGGCCCGCCGATGATAGCCCCGTTGGCGTCACATCACGTACAAACGCCGGGTAGCGCCAGATTCAGATGCCAAATATGGCTTCAGCCCTTATTCCACGAGCGTAAGCAGCTATTTTATTGATAGCGGATCAATGCGCAGCGGAATCGTCACTGGCCCGTCATTGACCAGCTCGACCCGCATGTCGGCAGCAAACTGCCCGGTCTCTACCTGCGGATGGGCCTGCCGCGCCTGCGTCACAAAGTAGTCGTAAAGCCGCTTGCCTTCGTCCGGCGCCGCCGCACCGGTGAAGCTGGGCCGGTTGCCGCCCGATACATCCGCGGCCAGCGTGAACTGGCTGACAACCAGCAGACCGCCGGCCACGTCCTGCACGCTGCGGTTCATCTTGCCAGCCTCGTCGGCAAATATCCGAAGCTTCACAATCTTGGCGAGCAACTTGTCTGCCTGCAACTCGGTGTCGCCGCGCTCGGCACACAGCAGCACCAGCAGGCCGCGGCCGATCTCACCGACCACTGCGCCGCCCACCCGCACCCGCGCCTCGCTGACGCGCTGGATCACGCTGATCAAATCAAATCCCTCTCATCGTCAAAATGCGCTTCCACATCGGAGGGCAGCAGCTGGATGGTGGCGCGCAGGCCAGGCACGGCGCTCATGAGCGCCTGCTCGACGCTGGTACGCAGGGCAGCGGCCCTGCCCAGCGACCAACTGCCGGGCATGTGCATGTGCAAATCCACAAAGCGCCGCTGACCGGAGCGGCGTGTGCTCAGGTGGTCAAAACGGATGGTGGCATGTTCAAAGCCAGCCAGGGTTTTGTGGATCTCGGCCAGCACTTCGGGCTCGACCGCCTCGTCCATCAGGCCCTGCGATGAGCGCCACATCAAGTGAACGCCTTCCCGGAGGATATTGAGCGCCACGCCAATCGCCACCAGCGCATCCAGCCACAGCCAGCCGGTCAGTGCCACCGCCGCTATGCCGATCACCACGCCGGCCGAGGTCCAGACATCGGTCACGAGGTGCCTGGCATCGGCTTCAAGGGCAATCGAACGGCTTTTGGCAGCCACACCAAACATCACCCAGGCCAGCAAACCATTGAGTGCAGAGCTGACCACCGACAAAGCCAGCCCCCACCCCACCTGCTGCAAAGGCTGCGGATCAAAAATCCGGTGACCCGCCGCCCAGATGATGGCCAGTGCCGCCCCAACAATGAGCAGCCCTTCAAAGCCTGATGAAAAATACTCGGCCTTGTGATGGCCGTAGGGGTGGTCTGCATCTGCCGGCCGCTGGGCAATGGTGACCATGACCAGCCCGAAAATCGCGCTGGCCAGATTGACAAATGACTCCATCGCATCGGCCAATAGCCCGACCGAGTCGGTGATGTACCAGGCCCCGGTCTTGAGCACAATGGTCACCAGCGCCACCACCACCGAGGCCTGGAGCAGGCGCTGTGGGCTCAAGGATTGCAATGCGGGCAGCGTCATCAGCCCATTGTCCCCGATGCCCAGCGCGCTATGCAAAAATGCAGCGATGCTCAAGGCACAACAACACCGCTGGGTCGGGCTTCTGCTCTGGGGGCTGATCTCGGCACTGGGCTGCGTGATGCTGGCGCGTATCGAACTGGCGCGCCAACGGGAGGCCTTTGAAACCGATGCGCGCATCGTGCACCGCCTGCTGAGCCAGCGCGTCGTTCAGCACGATGCGGTGATGGCCACGCTGGCACTGCTGCAACCTGCAACCCCCGGCTCGCAGCCCGAACAACGGCTGAGCGCGCTCTATCCACAGATTCTTTCTGTACAACGGCGCGAAAGCGGCGCCTCCTGGCCGGACGCGCGCCTGCTGGTGGCGGAAACCCTCTCTCGTGCCCTGCGCGGCCCCGCGCTGGCCGGAGTCGATTTCGCCCGTGGCCGCTACTACCTGGTCCTGGCCGCCGAGCCGGCCAGTTATGCACTGCAGATGGATTTGCGCGCCGTTGTACCCTGGAGCGAATGGCCGATGGCGCCCGAGACCAGTGCAGTGCGAGTACTGATTGAGCACGAGGGCCAGGACTGGGTGCTCCAGCCCGGCCGGTTGGGGCAAGGCGGCTGGCGTTTTGATTTTCGCAAACACCTGGCGGCAGAAAGCCAGCCTTTTGACGTCGTCGCACAGCGCCAGGTCGGCTGGGTCGAATTGCCCTGGTCCTGGATGCTGGGCTGGGCCGCCCTGGTCGCGGCGGTTCTGGTCGGCTGGCTGGCGCTGCTGCGCCAGCGAACAGCCCGGCGGCGCGCGGAAGAGCTGCTGAGGCTGGGTCAGGTCACGCGGCTCAATGCGATGGGTGAGTTGGCCGCCGGTATGGCGCATGAGCTGAACCAGCCATTGACCGCATTGCTGGCCAACACCCAGGCTTGTACGCGCTTGCTGGACGAAGTCCCCTCCGACATGCCCACCATTCGCAGTGCGATGGCGCAAGCGGTTGAACAGGCGCGCCGGGCGTCAGCGGTGGTGAGCCGCTTGAGACGCGCGGTAGAGCGGCCAGACCTGGCCGCGCAGTTGCAGCCTGTTGATCTGATGCAGGCCGTCCAAAGTGCGCTGTATCTGCTGGAGCCGGAATTCAGGCGCCGCAACGTCCTACCCACATTGGATGCGCTGCCCGATTCCGTCACCGTCATGGCCGAGCCGGTGGCGCTGGAGCAGATCATTCACAACCTGCTGATGAATGCCCTGCAGGCGCTGGAACAGGTGCCCTTCAAAGAGCGCCAGCTGTCGGTGTCGGTCCGCGCAACCGGCGGGCTGGGCGAGATGGCGGTGACCGACAGCGGTCCGGGCATGACGGATGAGGTGCTTGCCCGCATCTTCGAGCCTTTCTTCACTACCCGGGAGGCCGGCCTGGGTTTAGGCCTGAGCCTGTGCGAGACCCTGGCGGCCGGCATGCACGGCAACCTGAAAGCGGGGCGGCATGCGCCACGTGGGGCGGTATTCAGCCTCTCCCTGCCACTGGCGCTGCCAGCGCCCCCAGGCAAGCCATGAGAGCCGTCGGTTCGGGTGCCACGCTGTCACCCCTGATTCACCTGATCGACGACGACGAGGCGGTGCGCAGCGGACTGACCCTGCTGATCAGCACGGTGGGCCTGCGTGTGCAGGGCTGGGCCGACCCGCAGGCTTTCATGGCGGGCTTTGACCGTCAGACCGTTGGGGCCATTGTTCTGGACGTTCGCATGCCCGGCATCAGCGGACTGACCGTGCTGGAGACGCTGGTGGCGCAGGGAGTGGACCAGCCAGTGATCATGTTGACCGGGCACGGAACGGTGGAGATGTGCCGCCGCGCCTTCAAGGCGGGGGCCGCAGAATTTCTTGAAAAACCGGTGGACGACGAGGCTTTGCTCGAAGCACTGCAAAACGCTGTGCGGCAGCATGTGAAGTCACGCGAACGCAGTCAGGCCGATCGTCACGCGCAAGAGCGTTACGCGCAACTGTCCACGCGCGAACGCGAGGTGCTGGGCTTGATTGTGGCCGGTCTGACCAACAAGGAAATTGGTCGCGCCCTCGAAGTCTCGCCGCGTACCGTGGAGACACACCGCGCCAACCTGTTTGCCAAGCTGGAGGCCGACTCGCTGGCGCAGCTGATACGGCACTACGCATCGCTGGTTGAGATCGAGCCCTGACCCTGGAAGGGCGGGGCGGCGCTCCGTAGTTGTACCGAGCCGCGCGCGTAGCGCTACGAATAGCCTGCAGGCCCGCGATTTTTTAAAGTTCTCCCACGGTTGATTGAACCGTAGCAACATCAGGAGAACAACCCATGCGCCACATCATCCAGGCTTCGGTCCTTTGTCTGTCCCTCGTCGCCACGGCGGCTTCGGCGCAAAGCGTGCGCACCGAGAAGAACATGTCGCTTGATCTGGCCAACCAGATTGCCACCGCGACTGTCGCGGCCTGCACGGCCAATGGTTATGCCGTGGGGGTCACGGTGGTGGACCGCGCCGGTACGGTGCGCGCCGTGCAGCGTGCCGACAACGCCGGGCCACACACGCTGGCAGCAAGCCTGCAAAAAGCCTTTACCTCCGCTTCTGCCAAAAACAACACGCTGGCAATGATGGAAGGCGCGCAGAAAAACCCCGCCGCCGCCAATCTGACCGACATTCCGGGCTTCTTGCTGCTGGGCGGCGGTATGCCCATCAAAGTCGGCAGTGAAACCATTGGCGCTGTGGGTGTTGGTGGCGCGCCCGGTGGCCACCTCGACGAAGCGTGTGCCGTGGCCGCACTGGAAAAAGTCAAGGACCAGTTGAAGTAAGCCCCACCAACACGTCAGGAGAACCAGCCATGAAGTTGATCCCCCGTCCCCTGTTTGCGCCGCTGAAACATCTGGTGCTGGCTGCAGCCTGCGGGCCAGGTTTCATGGCTGCCTTGCCCGCTGCGGCCCAGGTGGCTCCGCATGCCGCCGAAGTGGCCGCCTACCAGGGCCTGCACGCAGCCGCACACCGGGGCGACGTGACTCAGATTGAAAAAATCATTGCCACCACAGCCGATCTCAATGCCCGCGACGGCAATGGCCGCACACCGCTGCATGTTGCGACCTTCGCCAGACAGCGCAACGCCATTCGCGCGCTGGTAAAGGCAGGTGCCAACATCGATTTGCTGGACAAGGACCGCTACGACGCCGTCACCATCGCCTCGGTGGCCGACGACGAAGAGACGCTGAGGGTGCTGCTGGCCCTGGGCGCCAGCGCCAGACAAGTCACCAGCCGCTACGACGGCACCGCGCTGATTGCCG
The DNA here is from genome assembly GCF_030680935.1 of Polaromonas sp. Taxonomy (GTDB): domain Bacteria; phylum Pseudomonadota; class Gammaproteobacteria; order Burkholderiales; family Burkholderiaceae_C; genus Polaromonas. Next base: position 23,844 of record NZ_JAUXUP010000056.1, read on the forward strand.
CTGCGCATCTGGGCCACGACGGGGTGGTGCGCCAGCTGATTGCCGCGGGCGCGCCGCTGGACCATGTGAACAACCTGCACTGGACGGCAGCGATTGAAGCGGTCGTGCTCGGCGACGGTGGCCCACGGCACCAAAAAACCCTGCGGGCACTGATTGAAGCCGGTGCCAATCTGCAACTGACCGACCGGCAGGGCAACACACCCCTGCAGCTGGCCAGGTCACGCGGTTATGGCGCGATGGTGCAAATGCTGGAAAAGGCAGGCGGCCGCTAAAGAAACAGGTCTGTCAGCCCAACGTCACACGCACAAACTTGCGCTTGCCAACCTGCACCACATAAACCCCTCCAGACAGCTTCAGAGCCTTGTCGCTGACCACGCTGGAGTCCACGCGCACTCCGCCACCCTCGATCAGGCGATTGCCGTCGCCGGTCGAAGTGGCCAGGCCTGCCATTTTGAGCAGGCTGGCAATGCCCAGAGGAGCGCCGCTCAAGCTGATTTCAGGAATTTCGTCCGGCACGCCGCCCTTGCTGCGGTTGATGAAATCCTGTTCCGCTGCGTCAGCGGCGGAAGCTGAATGGAAGCGCGCGGTGATCTCCCTGGCCAGCGCCACCTTGGCTTCCTTGGGGTTGCGGCCGGCCTCGACTTCCTTTTTGAGCGCCGCAATATCGGCTTCGCTTTTGAAACTGAGCAGCGTGTACCACTTCCACATCAACACGTCAGAGATCGACAGCACCTTGGCAAACATGGTGTTGGCGTCTTCTGAAATGCCGATGTAGTTGTTCTTGCTCTTGGACATCTTCTCCACGCCGTCCAGCCCTTCGAGCAGCGGCATGGTCAAAATGCACTGTGGCTCCTGGCCATACTCGACCTGCAGGTGGCGTCCCATCAGCAGGTTGAATTTCTGGTCGGTGCCACCCAGCTCCAGGTCGCTCTTCAACGCCACCGAGTCATACCCCTGCATCAGCGGGTAAAGAAACTCATGCACGCTGATCGACTGGCCGGCCTTGAAGCGCTTGTTGAAGTCGTCGCGCTCCATCATGCGGGCCACGTTGTACTTGGCGGCAAGGGCAATCATGCCGCGCGCGCCCAGCGGGTCACTCCATTCGCTGTTGTAGCGAATCTCGGTACGCGCCGGGTCCAGCACCATCGAAGCCTGTCGGTAATAGGTCTCGGCGTTGACCTTGATCTGCTCTGGCGTCAGTGGTGGCCGCGTGGTGTTGCGCCCGGACGGGTCACCAATCAGCGAGGTGAAGTCGCCGATCAAAAAGATCACCGTGTGCCCCAAATCCTGCAACTGGCGCATTTTGTTCAGTACCACCGTATGTCCGACATGAATGTCAGGTGCGGTCGGATCCAGCCCCAATTTGATGCGCAACGGCGTGCCGGTGGCGTCGGAGCGGGCCAGCTTTTTAAGCCATTCGCCTTCAGGAATCAGCTCTTCACAGCCCCGCAACGACACCGCCAGGGCGTCCCTGACACGGTCAGTCACCGGATAATTTGTAACAAGCGCTTGATTCATAAGGGTTTTTCACAGGTCGGGCAGTTGTCTGACAGATATACTCGCTGTTCTGCCGTTACGGGGCCAAGCAAGAGATGGCCTGTAAATTGCAAACCGATTCTAAGTTGTTGACTGGCCTGGTGATTTTGCCGGCCGGTCATCCCCTCATCCGTCGCTGTCAGGCTGCTGCTGTCGCCTGAAGCCTAGCCAAGTTGGGAACGCCAGTTTTGATCAAAAACGATCTAGTGTACGGACTGCAAGCAGTCACCCGCCTCCTTCGCCGCCATCCCAAACGAGTCACCGGCACCCTCGCAGCCCTGTTGCTGGGTACTGGCGTCACCGCTTTCGGAGTCGCCCCGCTTGCACCGGACGCGGCCGACCTGCCGGTTCGTCAGGTTCTGGAAGCCGTGCAAAGCCTGCCGACCGAAGCGCAGACCGACGCCCTCAGCAGTTTCCGCTTCACGCTGTTCCGCAGCGAAACCACGCGTAGCACCGACACCGTCGACGCCCTGCTCAAGCGCCTGAATATCGACGACACCGCAGCAGCTGCTTTTTTGCGCAGTGATGCCAACGGCCGCCTGACACTGCTCGGACGCCCCGGCAAAAATGTGACAGTCGAGGCGACCGACAGCAACCAATTGCTCAAGCTGAGCGTGCGCTGGGCCACCGACGACGAAGAAAAATTCACACGTCTGGTGGTCGAGCGCGATGCCAACAACCATTTTTCTTCACGCGTGGAAACAGCCCCGTACAGCCGCTCAACCCAGCTTGCAGGCGGAGTCATCCGCAGCTCACTGTTTGCAGCGACCGACGAGGCCGGCATCCCGGATGCCGTGGCCGTACAAGTGGCAGAAATTTTCTCGGGTGACATCGATTTTCACCGTGCCTTGCGCAAGGGTGACCGCTTCAGTGTGGTTTATGAAACGCTGGAAGCCGATGGCGAGGCCCTTCGCACCGGCAGGGTGCTGAGCACCGAATTTGTCAACAACGGCAAAACGCTGCAGGCGATGTGGTTCCGTGATCCGACGGCAACGCAGCCGATGGCGGGTGCCACAGCGGCCAAGGGCGGTTATTACACCCTGGACGGCCAGAGCCTGCGCCGCGCCTACCTGGCATCACCTATGGAGTTTTCGCGGGTCAGCAGCGGCTTCAAGATGCGTTTCCACCCGATTTTGCAAACCTGGCGCGCCCACCTCGGGGTGGACTATGCCGCACCCACCGGCACCGCTGTGCGCAGCGTCGGCGACGGCGTGGTCGAGTTCGCTGGCGTTCAAGGCGGCTTTGGCAACGTCGTGTTTGTCAAACACCGCAACAACCACACCACCGTTTACGCGCATTTAAGCCGCATCGGCGTGCGCCAGGGCCAAAGCGTGAGCCAGGGCCAGGATCTGGGCGCAGTGGGCTCCACGGGCTGGGCCACCGGCCCGCATTTGCACTTCGAGTTCCGCGTCAACGGGCAGCATCAGGACCCGATGACGATTGCCAAACAAAACGACACAGTGCCCGTCTCCGCTTCGGCCCTGGCGCAGTTTCGCCAGCTGGCTGGCCAGGTGAAGCAGCAGCTACAAGCGGCAGCAGACACCACCCAACTGCGCGCAGAGTAGCCGGGGCCGGCTCAGGGGCGCCGCCCCCATGCGGCAAAATGACGCATGGCTGATTACTACATCGGATTGATGTCCGGCACCTCGCTCGATGGTGCAGATGGCGTTCTGGTGGATCTTTCGGGTGCTGTACCGCAGGTCCTGCTGTCTGCATCCACGCCCTTCCCGCCCGCTTTTCAGGCCGAGCTGCTGGCGCTCAACACCCCCGGGGCTGACGAATTACACCGCGCTGCGCTGGCGGCCAACCAGCTGGTGCTGCTGTATGCGAGGGTGGTGAAGGCGCTGCTGGCCCAAGCCTCATTGCAAGGCATTCAACCTGACAGAATTCGCGCCATCGGTGCGCATGGCCAGACCGTGCGCCATCGCCCACAAGAGTTTGCAGACGACCCGCTGAGCGGCGGTGCCACGGCCGGCTACACCCTGCAACTGAACAACCCGGCGCTACTGGCCGAGCTCACCGGGCTGGATGTGGTCGCTGACTTCCGCAGCACCGATCTGGCCGCTGGCGGACAAGGCGCGCCGCTCGTGCCGGCCTTTCACCACGCCGTTTTTGCCCGGCCTGATCACGCCGTTGCCGTTCTCAATATAGGCGGCATCAGCAACCTGACCTTGTTGCCCGCCAGCACCGCGCAACCCGCGGTTACCGCGACAGGTTTTGATTGCGGGCCCGGCAACGCCCTGATGGACTTCTGGTGTCTGAAACACACCGGCCAGCCCTACGATGCTTCAGGCGCCTGGGCCGCATCGGGCCAGGTGCTTACCGGCTTGTTGACCGCTTTGCTGGCTGAACCCTACTTCGCCAAGGCAGCACCCAAAAGCACCGGACGTGATCTCTTCAACCCCGCCTGGCTTGCCGTTCAACTCAATGGCTTTGAAGGCAACAGGCCGCAGGACATACAGGCCACACTCACCGCGCTCACTGCACAAGCCTGCGCGCGCGACCTGCTGCGCCACGCGCCGCACAGCACGGAGCTGCTCGTGTGTGGCGGCGGCGCCTTCAATGCCGAGCTGATGCGGCAACTGGCCAGCGCCCTGCCCCGGATTTCCGTTCAAGCCACCACTGCCCGCGGCCTGCCGCCGTTGCAAGTCGAAGCCGCCGCGTTTGCCTGGCTGGCACAGGCCTGGCACGAGCAGCGGCCCGGCAACCTGGCGGCCGTCACCGGGGCCAGCGGTCCGCGTGTGCTGGGCGCCCTCTACCGGGCCCCCACGGTCGCTCACTGGCCTCACCTTGAGCAGCGGCCATAAAAAAAGGACCCGAAGGTCCTTTTTTTATGCGCTTCCGGAGAAGCCGTATCAGGTTCAGGCCGAGAAGCTGGAGCCACAGCCGCAGGTGCTGGTCGCATTGGGGTTCTTGATGACAAACTGGGCGCCCTCGAGGTCGTCCTTGTAATCAATTTCTGCGCCCACCAGGTACTGGTAACTCATCGCGTCGATCAGCAGCGACACCCCGTTTTTGGTCATGGTGGTGTCGTCTTCGTTGGTGATATCGTCAAACGTGAAACCGTAAGAGAAGCCGGAACAACCGCCACCCTGAACAAACACGCGCAGTTTCAGATCCGGGTTGCCTTCTTCGGCAATCAGGTCCGCCACTTTGGCCGCCGCGCTGTCGGTAAAGACAAAGGGGTCCGGCATCTGGGTCTGGATGTTTTCAGCAACTGCGCTCATGGGAGTCTCCGTTCTTCACAATTCAGTCAATTCGGTCAATTTAACCGATTCATGGTACAGCACTTCGATCAACCACAAGGCGCATGCAGGCTTAGAAATTGGCCTACAGGCGTCCAAAGCCGCTGACCGAGCCCTCGTCGCGCACTCTTTCAACGTTGTTGGCAGCGAGCTTGAGCAAGGGCTTGTCGCCGACTTCGTGGTTGATGGGCCGCAACTGTCCAAAGATGACGGCGCCCTGGTGCATTTCAAGCGCTTTGTAAGCCACATCACCCTGAATCTTGGCCTTGGGCTGAAGTTCGAGCAGCTCGACCGCATGTACCGGTCCCATGACCCGCCCATTGATGATGACGTGGTCGGCATAGATGTGGCCGGTCACACAGGCCGACTCGCTGATCACGAGAATGCTGGGGCTGCCTTCGTTGGCACGTATGTCACCGATCACTTCGCCATCAATGCGCAAGCCGTCGGTGAACTTCAGGTTGCCTTCAATACAGCTGCCCTCGGCAATCAGGCTCTTGATGGGGGGTTGCGTTTTTTTACCGAACATGACAAATCCTGTGTTGGGAAATGGCGGTCAGAGCTTGAGCGTCTGCACCGAGCGGACGACCGTTCCTTCAATGACTTTGGCCGTGACTGTTTTTACCACGGCAAGGGGGGGCAGGTCGAGCACTCCTTCCATGCGGCGATATTGCTTGAACTGCAGCGGCTGCCCGCCAGCGGGCAATACGGCGGTCCAGGGTTTGCCGGCCAGCGTCCCGCCCAGTGTCAACTCGAGTTTGCCGTTGAAAACCGGTGCGTCCTTCACTGGTTGAATCACCAGTACCTGCCACTTGAGCTGCATGGCAGACAGGGTTTCCGCCTGCAGACCGCGTATGGCGACGGTTTCTGCGCCGCCTGCAGGCAGCAGCTTTTCAAAAAAACCCAGGTCATCACGCAGCAGGCGGTTATCGGCTTCCAGCTGTTTGATCTGGACCATCATTTTTTCCTGTGCGGCCTTTTCAGCGGTCAGCAGGCTTCCGGAAATGTTGGCAATCGACTGCGATTTGTCACGCTCGGCTCGCAGCGCGGCTACCTCCTCGCGCAGCTTGGTCAATTCGAGCTTGGCGTCCCGGTCCAGCCCGGCGATGCTGACGCCCAGCTCAAACGTCCAAAGTGCGATGGCGGCGGAAAACCCCAGCATCACTGCACCCATCGCCCAGCGCAGAGGCCAGGGCAAGGCACTGCGAATGGCCATGCGCGGAGAGCTGATGGTCAGGCGGCGGCGAAACAGTCGGAACTTCAAAAGGCAGAGCCTGCGGTTTTTATTTCAGGAGGGTGCATTGTGCACGCAGATCGTAGGCGCGCCCTGCCCGTGCCTCGTAAAGTGCGGTAAGGGCTTGCATCTGGCAGCACGCAGCGCGCGGCCATGAAAAAAGCCGCCAGGCGCAAACCGGACGGCTTATTCGGAAACTGCAGAAACGTATTAACGCTTGCTGAACTGCTTGCGGCGGCGTGCCGAGCGGAAACCGACCTTTTTACGTTCGACTTCACGCGCATCGCGCGTCACAAACCCGGCCTGGCTCAGCACCGGCTTGAGTGTGGTGTCGTAGTCGATCAGCGCGCGTGTGATGCCGTGGCGGATCGCGCCGGCCTGGCCGGACTCACCACCGCCGTGGACGTTGACCATGATGTCAAAAGTTTCGACATGGTTGGTCAGGTGCAGCGGCTGCTTGCAGATCATGATCGAGGTTGCGCGGCCGAAGAAGGTCTGGATGTCACGGTCGTTGACGGTGATCTTGCCAGTGCCCTTTTTGATGAACACACGGGCGACGCTGGATTTGCGACGGCCGGTGCCATTGTTCCAATCACCAATCATTTGGCCACCCCGTTCGATAAAGCTGCGATTTCAAGCACTTTGGGCTGTTGGGCGGTATGCGGGTGCTCTGCACCACCATACACCTTGAGTTTTTTGATCATGGCGTAACCGAGCGGGCCCTTGGGCAGCATGCCCTTGACGGCTTTTTCCAGGGCGCGGCCCGGGAACTTGGTTTGCATGTCGCGGAAATTCGTTGCCGAGATACCGCCGGGGTAACCCGAGTGGCGGTAGTAAATCTTGTCGGTCGACTTGGCGCCGGTGACACGAAGCTGGGCTGCGTTGATGATGACGATGAAGTCACCGGTATCGACGTGAGGCGTATAAATGGCCTTGTGTTTGCCGCGCAAACGGAGAGCAACTTCGCTGGCTACTCGTCCGAGGACCTTGTCGGTCGCGTCAATCACAAACCACTCATGCACCACGTCAGCGGGTTTTGCGCTGAAAGTTGTCATGGTTTACTTTTCAAAAGTTGGTTTGAGCAGCCCTTTTCCACGGTCGGCGTTTCTCTGATGGAAACCTCTTAGGTGGTGTTCAAAGCTTCGCCGCGGGGCCAGCCATTCGCTGCGAAGCCCTCGATTATACAAATATCGGGGACGGCGCGCCAATAAAACCGGCCCCGGCTGCGGAAAGAGGCGCGGAAACGCGCTTTTTGGCGTAATTTCAAGGTCAAACTGAGGGACGGAGTCGTTTTTTCGGGCAAAAAGGCCCTGCCCGTTAACATAGCCCCATGTTCAGTTACCGCCACGCCTTCCATGCCGGCAACCACGCCGATGTGCTCAAGCACACCACGCTGATTGCGTTGATGAAGTATTTAACCCAGAAGGACACGGCACTGACCGTGATCGACACCCACGCCGGCGCCGGGCTTTACCGCCTGGATGGCGACTACACCGAGACCAGCGGCGAGGCACAACACGGTGTTTTCCGCCTGTTTTCCATGCCAAACAAGGCTATAGCCCCGGTACCATCTGCGCAAGCAGCTATCAAGACCATAGCAACTCGCAAGCCAACGAGCTCCAAACCGCCGGTCAACGAGGCCCTGGCCCCAGCGCTGCAAGACTATGTGGACCTGCTGCACCGCCTGAACCCGCAGCTGGCCGAAAGCGGCGATGCGGCACATCTGAAGATTTACCCGGGCTCGCCCTTTATCGAACAACAGTTTCTCAGCGGCCGCGACAAGCTCAAGCTGTTCGAGCTGCACCCGACCGATTTCAAGTCGCTGACCGGCAACATCGCGCAGCTGGGTGTGGGCCGGCAGGTGAGCGTCACCTGCGAAGACGGCTTCGAGGTACTCAAAACCTTTTTGCCGCCGCCAGCGCGCCGCGCCATGGTGCTGTGCGATCCGAGTTACGAGATCAAGACCGATTACGCCCGCGTGGCAGCCTGCATGGCAGACGCTGTGAAGCGTTTTGCCACGGGCACCTATGTGGTCTGGTACCCGGTCATTCCGCGTCCCGAGGCCCATGATTTGCCGCGCAAGCTCAAAACCATGGCCACCAAGGCTGGCCGCAGTTGGCTCAATGCCACACTGACGGTCAAGTCCAGCAAGCTGACCACGGACGATGCGGGTGATGTCGTGCGTCCCGGCCTTCCGGCCAGCGGCATGTTTGTGATCAACCCGCCGCACACGCTCAAGGCCGAGCTACAGGCCGCACTGCCGCAGATGGTGGCGCGGCTTGGGCAGGACCGCAATGCGGGCTTCACGCTGGAGCACGGCGGCTGATTCCGCTTGCGCCGTGAACCGCCATGAGCCTGATTCTTGTGGTTGAAGACGATGACGCGATCCGCGGCAACATCGTGCGCCTCTTGAACCTGGAAGGCTTTGAAACCGCCTCCGCGGCAGACGGCCTTGCGGGTCTGGCCCAAGCCAGGCGGCGTGCGCCGGACCTGATCATCTCGGACGTGAACATGCCCGGCATGGACGGCTTTGCACTGCTGGCAGCAGTGCGTGGCGATGCGGCGTTGGCAACCATCCCATTTTTGCTGCTCACCGCGCTGGACGACCGCGCCAGCATGCGGCGCGGCATGACCACAGGCGCCGACGACTACCTGTCCAAACCCTTCACGCGCAACGAGCTGCTGGAGTCTGTCAACGCCCTTCTGCGCAAAAGCGCGCGGGTTGAAACCCGCATCGCGACCGGACTGGCAGCGCTGGAGGCGCGCCTGCGCAACGCTTTTGCCGATCACATAGGCGGCGAGAAAAACGATGCTTTCACGGTCGAAGCGCCTGCTGACGACGCTGCGCGGCAGGTGCTGGAAGCCACGGTGCTGGTGTCCACCATCCACAACTTCACCTCACTGGCCGAGAAACTCGATGCCGGCGAAGTCTCGGAGTTGCTGACCGAATACTCCGGGCGCAGTTGCCAGCCGGTGCTGACAAACGGCGGTCGGCATCTGAAGTTTGTCGGCGACGGCCTGATGGCCGTGTTTGCCGATACGCTCAGCGAGTCGCCGCTGTCGGCCTCGCGCCGCGCCGTGTCCGCGGGTCTGGCCATGGCACTGGCCGCGCATGAGTTTCGGGCCTGGCTGGTGCAGCGTTTTCCGGGGCGCGGCTTGCCTGATTTTGCCGTGGGCGTCGGCCTGCATTGTGGCCCGATTACCCTGTGCCGCATGGGCACGGCGGACAGCCACGACATGCTGCCGGTGGGCGACACCGTCAGCCTGGCGGCACGCCTGGAGGCGGTCACGCGCGAGCGCGGCTGGACAGTGCTGACCAGCGAAGCGGTGCTGGCGGGCGCCGGCCCTGGCATTCAAACCGGGACGCGCGACGCGCTCGCTGTACCCGGCAAGCAACTGACCCTGGATGTGGTGGAGATCACCGGGCTGCAAACCCAGCTCGACGACAAGATCCACGGCATGGCCAGCCTGACCGAGCGCGCCGCAGAAGTCAGCGCAGCAGTCAGGACCAATTCAGACATCACGGCCCGCGCGGTGAAAGACGCGCTGCAAGCCAAGCTGGCCGCGCTGAAAGACCTGCGGTTTGAGGCCGGTACCGAGCCGGTGCGCCTGAAAGGTTACCGCATCACCCGCAAGATCGGCTCGGGCGGCATGACCGAGGTGTACCTGGCCGAACGCGAAAGTGATGGCCTGCCGATTGTGCTGAAGGTGCTGGACTCCAGTGGCAAAGAGGCGTCTGAACACCTGGTGCGTTTTATCCAGGAGTACGCGCTGCTGAGCCAGATCAAACACCCGCATGTGATCACCATCCATGACCAGGGTTTCAGCGACGACCACGCCTACATTGCGATGGAGTATTTCGAGCGCGGCGACCTGCGCGCAGAGCTTGACTCCGGGATGACACGCGAGCGCGCGCTGGCCGTGGCCGGGCAACTGGCCATGGCACTGGCCGCCATCCACGGCCAAGGCATTGTGCACCGCGACATCAAGCCCGAAAACGTCATGCTGCGCAGCGACGGCAGCGTGGCCCTGGCCGATTTCGGTATCGCCAAGTCCATGCTGCAGGCGGAAAGCCTGGGCCTGACCCAGACCCGGCACGGCGATGTGGTGGGCACCCCTTACTACATGAGCCCTGAGCAGGTCAGTGGCAAGGCGGTGACAGTGCAGTCCGATCTGTACAGCCTGGGGGTCATGTTTTTCGAGATGCTGGCGGGCCGGCGCCCGTTTGTCGGCGACTCGCTGGAGTCGCTGCTGGCCAAACACCTGCACGCTGCCACGCCGCCACTGCCCGCTGCACATGCGGACCTGCAAGACCTAGTGAACCAGCTGATGGCCAAAGAAGCCGCCCAGCGCTACCCCACTGCCAACGCGCTGTTGGCAGACCTGGCCAGGCACTCCTGAAAGCCCCTCCTCCGGGCTGCTTCAATTAACCGACCGATCGGTCGGTTAATTGCTATACTGCCATTTGGCGGCGTCACAAGTGGCGCCTTCAAGCCCCTTTGGCAGAGGAGACAAGACATGTACACACAATCGCTGGACGTTCCCGATACTTCGGCGCCGACCCTCGCCTCGGTTGCTGCGGCGCCGGATGCGCAGCAGACCCGTTTTGACGAAAAAATAGATGCCGATCAGAAGATCGAGCCGCAGGACTGGATGCCCGAGGCCTACCGCCGCACTTTGGTACGACAGATCAGCCAGCACGCCCACAGCGAAATCATCGGTATGCAACCCGAAGGCCAATGGATCTCGCGCGCGCCTTCGCTCAAGCGCAAGGCGATTTTGCTGGCCAAGGTGCAGGACGAAGGTGGCCACGGCCTCTACCTGTACTCAGCCGCCGAAACCCTGGGCGTAGGCCGCGACACGCTGCTCGACGCGCTGCACACCGGCAAGGCCAAATACAGCTCAATCTTCAACTACCCCACCTTGCAGTGGGCCGATGTCGGCGTCATCGGCTGGCTGGTTGATGGCGCGGCCATCATGAACCAGGTACCGATCTGCCGCTGCTCCTACGGGCCCTATGCACGCGCCATGATCCGCATCTGCAAGGAAGAAAGTTTTCACCAGCGCCAGGGCTTTGAAAGCCTGATGGTGCAAATGCAGGGCACACCCGACCAACGCGCCATGGTGCAGGACGCAGTGAACCGCTGGTGGTGGCCGGTGCTGGCCATGTTTGGCCCGCCCGATGCCGACAGCACCAACGGCGCGCAGGGCATGCGCTGGGGCATCAAACGCATTTCCAACGACGACCTGCGCCAGAAGTTTGTTGATGCCACCGTGCCGCAGGCTGCGGTGCTGGGCGTGACGCTGCCCGACCCCGATCTGAAATGGAACGAAGCGCGGCAGCAGCACGACTACGGCGCGATTGACTGGGACGATTTCTGGGCCGTGGTCAATGGCAACGGCCCCTGCAACAAAGAGCGCCTGGCCAACCGCGTGGCAGCGCATGAGGACGGCCAGTGGGTGCGTGATGCGGCGCAGGCGCATGCAGCCAAACAACGCGCACGCCAGTTGAAGGAGGCTGCATGAGCACCCCGCAAAATGAGTGGCCACTGTGGGAGGTTTTTGTCAGGTCCAAACAGGGCCTGGAACACAAACACTGCGGCAGCCTGCACGCCACCGATGCGCAGCAGGCGCTGCAAATGGCGCGTGATGTCTACACCCGGCGCCAGGAAGGTGTGAGCATCTGGGTCGTGCCGTCCAACAGCATCACGGCAAGTGAGCCGGACGACAAACCCGCATTTTTTGAGCCCATGGCCGACAAGATCTACCGGCACCCAACCTTCTACGAAATTCCTGATGAAGTGGGTCACATGTGATGGCTGTACTGGCAACACCCGTCAGCGCCCCGCTGGACTACCTGCTGCACCTGGCCGATAACGCGCTGGTGCTGGGCCAGCGCAATGCCGAGTGGTGCGGCAACGGTCCGGTGCTGGAAGAAGACATCGCGCTGGCCAACATGAGTCTGGACCTGATCGGCCAGGCGCGGATGTTGTACCAGCATGCGGCTGTGGTGGCGGGTGGTGGCGCGACGGAAGATTCGCTGGCCTACTTCCGCGATGCTGCGGCCTTTCGCAACTACACCTTGCTGGAACTACCGCATGCCTCCAGCACCTCTGAGCGCGACTACGCGGTAACCATCACCCGCAATTTTTTCTACAGCGCACTGATGCTGCTGCTGTGGGAGGCGCTGCAAACATCGACAGACTCGCAACTGGCAGCGATTGCCGGCAAGTCGCTCAAAGAGGTGCGTTACCACTTTCGCCATTCGCGCGACTGGCTGGTGCGGCTGGGTGACGGCACAGCCGAGTCACACGCCCGCAGCCAGCGGGCTGTAGACCATTTAATGCCTTACACCCAGGAGTACTGGGCGCAAGCAGCTATTAAAAATATAGCAACTTCAGAGCGCGTTGCTGGTATGGCAAGCCTGCAGACCCGCTGGGACGAACTGGTCAACGACGCTTTCGAAGAGGCCGGCCTGCAACGCCCGCGTGTCATGGCCAAACCGGCACAGGGCAAAAACGGCCAGCACAGCGAGCACCTGGCGCCACTGCTGGCCGAGATGCAAAGCCTGGCGCGCGCGCACCCCAAAGCGCAATGGTGAAGCCTTGAACACCCTGCAAGCGGTATGGGACGCGCTCGATGCCGTGCCCGACCCGGAGATTCCGGTGGTGTCCATCCGCGAGCTGGGTATTTTGCGCGATGTGCGCCACACCAGCGACGGTGTGGAAATCATCGTCACGCCCACCTACAGCGGCTGCCCGGCCATGGGGCAAATTGAAGACGACATCCGCGCGGCGCTGACGCAGCTGCAAATCAGCGCGCGCATCACCACCCAGCTGGCACCGGCCTGGACCACCGACTGGATCAGCGCAGCGACGAAGGAAAAGCTGCGCAGCTACGGCATTGCGCCGCCGCACACCACCACGCCCGACAGCGACAAAGTGATCCGCTTTGCCGCCCGCAAGTCCGCGCCTGATGCGGTCGCCTGCCCGCAGTGCGGCTCAGTCAACACCACCGAGACCTCGCACTTTGGCTCGACCGCCTGCAAGGCCTTGTACAAGTGTCTGGACTGTCTGGAGCCATTCGATTACTTCAAACCCTATTGAATAAAGCGTCCATGTCCGTTCCCCACTTTCACCCGTTGCGCATCACCCGCGTCACACCGGAAGCCGCCGGTGCCGTCGCCATCAGCTTCGCCATTCCGCCCGACCTGCGATCGCTCTACGCGTTCACGCCGGGCCAGTTCCTCACACTCAAGGCGCAGATAGGCGGCGAATCCGTGCGCCGCAGTTATTCCATCTGCAGCAGCACCCAGCACCTGGCAGCCGCGCAAGAGATCGAAGTCGGCATCAAACCGGTTGCAGGCGGTGTTTTTTCCAACTGGGCCACCCGCCTGCAGGCTGGCGACACGCTGGACGTGATGCCGCCCGATGGCCGTTTCACGCCGCGACTGAACGGGGCCGTGCACCGCGTGGGCTGGGCAGCGGGCTCGGGCATCACACCGCTGTTGTCCATCATCGCCAGCACACTGGCCGGCGAGCCAGACTCCCGCTTCACCTTGGTGTATTGCAACCAGCGCAGCAGCTCCATCCTGTTCAACGAAGCCCTGCAAGACCTGAAAGACCGCTACCCGGCGCGCCTGAGCCTGATTCATTTGCTGTCGCGCCAGGCACAGGATGTCGCACTTTTTAACGGCCGGCTTGACGCCGCGAAAGTCAGCGAGTTGCTTGGCAGCCTGATTCCAGCCGCCGGCATTGACGAAACCTTCATCTGCGGCCCTGAAGCCATGATTGAGGGTTGTGAAAAGGCCCTGTTGGCCGCCGGTGTGCCCAGGGCGCATATCCACGCAGAACGGTTTTTGAGCGGGCCGCCAACCCCAGATGCTATTAAATCAGGAGCTGTTTACGCAGTTGGGATAAGGGCTAACGGCCAAAATGGCTCTCTAAAAAGCGCAGTGCCCGGCCCCATCCATTTGACAGTGCAACTCGATGGCAAAGCACACGCGCTGCGCATGTTTGCGCATGAAAAAGTGCTGGATGTGGCCCTGGCCGCAGGCCTGGATCTGCCCTACAGCTGCAAGGGCGGCGTCTGCTGCACCTGCCGTGCCAAGGTGACTGAAGGCCAGGTGGCGATGGAGAAAAACTTCACGCTTGAAGACTGGGAAGTCAAAAAAGGCTTTGTGCTCAGCTGCCAGGCCAGGCCGCTGACGGACAGCGTCTCTATCAGTTACGACGAGCGCTAGGCTAATACTTCAGCGCCGCACTTTTTCCCCAGAACACGCGGTAGGCAAACACCGTGTAGCCAATGATCATGGGCAGCACCACCGCTGCACCCACCAGAATCACGCCCATGGCTGCGGGCGCGGTGGCGGCCTGCCAGATGGTGATGCGGTCAATCACCAGCCACGGAAACAGGCTGTAGGCCAGCCCGTAAAAGGCCAGCAAAAACACACCAACCGTGGCACCAAACGGTACCCAGGCGCCGTATTCATTGCCCTCGGCCAGACGCACCGGCAGGCGCTGCAGGCTGCGGAAGATCACTGCGAACAGCACCGCCGTCGCCGCCGGAATCGGGATCAACAACACGATGTTGGGAAACGAAAACCACTTGGCAAAAATGAGGGGACTGACCAGTGGGGTGGCCAGCGAGATAGCCGCCACGCCCGCCATGGTGAACCACAGGCTGCCGCGCGCCCAGCGTACCGCCTGCAGTTGCAGCGCGCCTTCGGACTTGATGATCAGCCAGCCGGCACCCAGCAGGCAATAAGCCGCCACCAGCGCCAGCCCGATCATTGCGTTGAACACCATGATCCACCAGCTGGAGTCAAAGCCGGTGATCAGCGAACCCAGCATGTAGCCCTGCGACCAGCTCGCCAGCAGAGAGCCGCTGTAGAACAGGCGGTTCCACAGCGGCTTGTGCGCGGCGCGCGCCTTGACGCGGAAGTCAAAGGCCACACCGCGCAGCGTCAGGCCGATCAGCATGAAGGCCACCGGCAGGTAGAGCGCGCCCAGAATCACGCCGTGCGCCATCGGAAACACCGTCAGCATGATGCCCACACCCAGCACCAGCCAGGTCTCGTTGGCGTCCCAGAAGGGGCCAATGCTGGCAATCATGCTGTCCTTGTCGTCGTCGCTGGCGCGGCGCATCAGCACACCCACGCCCAGGTCATAACCGTCAAGAATCACATAGGCCAGCATCGCCAGGCCCATCACCACCAGAAAAACAATCGGCATCCAGCCGGCGGCCTGTGTCAGGTCTGGGGCAAGGTCAAGCACGGGCGCCTCCTTCTTTTTCCGGGTAGTTGACGACGTTGAGTTGCTTCTCGGTGTCGCCCGCTGTGTTGTCGTCGCCAAAGGGCTGGTCGGCGTGTTTCTTGTGCCGCGCCAGGTAAAACACCACCGAGATATAGGCAACGATCAACGCTGCATACAGCGCGAGGTACAGGGCCAGCGTCAGCGCAATACGTGGGGCCGGCACCTGCGAGGCAGCCTCAGCCGAGGTCAACACACCGGTCACCAGCCAGGGCTGGCGACCAATCTCGGTGACATACCAACCGGCGATCAGCGCGACCCAACCGGCAAAGGTCATGGCCACCAGCAACTTGGCATGCCAGGGCCGCAGCGTGCGGTCCGTGCCCTTTTTCCAGGGTGCCAGCTGCCACGCACTGGCCCAGCTGACCGCCAACATCAACAGCCCCATGCCGACCATGATGCGAAACGCCCAGAACACTGGCGCCACGGGCGGGTGTTTGCCTTCAAACTGGTCCAGGCCCTTCACTACGCCGTCGAGTGAATGCGTGAGGTAGAGCGCTGCCAGTTTCGGAATCGCAATTTCATAGCGGTTTTCCTTCGCCTTTTCATCGGGCAATGCAAACAGGATGGCCGGTGCCCCTTTTTCGGTTTTCCAGATGCCCTCCATGGCGGCCAGCTTGGCGGGCTGGTGCTCCAGCGTGTTCAGGCCGTGCAAATCGCCCGCGATGATCTGCAGCGGGATCAGAATCGCGGCCAGGTAGATACCGGTCTTCAGGCTGGCCATCACTTCGGCGCCGCGGTCATCACGCAGCCAGCGGTAGGCCGATATACCCGCCACCAGAAAAGCCACCGTCAGGCCCGAGGCCAGCATCATGTGGGTGAAGCGGTAGGGAAAAGACGGGTTGAAAATGACCTCCAGCCAGCTCGTCACATGCGCCTGCCCGTTGATCATCTCGAAGCCTGCCGGTGTGTGCATCCAGGAGTTGAGCGCCAGAATCCAGAAGGCCGACAGCGTGGTGCCACCGGCCACCAGCAGCGTGGCGGTGGTGTGCATGCGCTCACTGACACGCTCGCGTGCAAACAGCATCACGCCCAGCATGGTCGCTTCCAGAAAGAACGCTGTCAGCACCTCATAGGCCAGCAGCGGGCCGGCGATGTTGCCGACTTTTTCCATGTAGCCCGGCCAGTTGGTGCCAAACTGAAAACTCATGGTGATGCCGCTGACCACGCCGAGCGCAAAAGTCAGCGCAAAAATTTTCACCCAGAACTGGTAAGCGTCCATCCAGTGCTGCTGGCCGGTTTTAACAAAACGCAGCTTGAAAAACAGCAACACCCAGCCCAGTGAAATGCTGATGGTTGGAAAGAGAATGTGAAAGGTAATGTTGGCGGCAAACTGGATGCGCGCCAGCAGGAATGCGTCTAGACCGTCCATCATCAACTCCGGTTGTTTTCTTCAGGAATATTGGCCAGGGGGGCTGCCAGCTTGGGTGCGGCGGCGCGGCCTGTCAGCCCGGCCTTGACCGTGCTGCTTACCTTGTCAGTCAGCTCCAGCAGCTTTTGCACCTTGGCACCCATCTTCATGAGTTTGATCAGCGTGGCTGAATCCATTTTTTGCACATCGGCCAGCCAGCCGGTCATGAGCTCAATCAGGTCATGCATCTGTTTCATGCGCGCCTGGGCGTGGATGTCGTCGCCGGTGGACGGCTGCTCCATCAGCGCGTCGCGCAGCATTGACAGCGTGGGATCAATCTCACGCTTGCGCCGCTCTTCAGCCAGCGTGCGGAATATCGCCCACACGTCTTCAGGCGCCTGAAAATACTCGCGCCTGTCGTTGGGCAGGTGCTGTAGCCGCACCAGGTTCCACGACTGCAACTCTTTCAGCCCCATGCTGACGTTGGAGCGCGAAAAAGCCAGCGCCTCACCGATCTCGTCGGCATTGAGCGCACGCGGCGAGACATACAGCAGCGCATAAATCTGGCCGACGGTGCGGTTGATGCCCCAGCGGCTGCCCATTTCGCCAAAGTGCAAAACAAAACGCTGGGTCAGGGGAGCGAGGTTCATGGTCTGTACTTACTGAGTTTTCAGGAATTACTGAAATTATAGGAAGTCAATGACGTGAATCAAGGTTTGCTTGTTTTGCCATTGGCGGTTCAAGGGGATTTGCGGTTGTGCCGAAAAAAGGCACCCGTCCAAATGGGGGATGCGCGGTGCTACCAGCTACGCCTAAACTCGCGGCTGCGGGGTTTGGCGCTTTTTTATTTAGCTGGGGAGTAGAGGTAAAGATGGAATATTCTTTTAAGAACAAGGACTTGTGCGTGTTTGGCAGGTCCAGAATATCGAGCGCGGGCCAGTTTATCGAGCAGGTCTTGCTCTATACATTACGTTAGAACGCAAATGCTTACGGTCCCTGAATTTCTAGCACTCTTGCTTATGGCGACATACTTCGCCGGCTTTGGCTGGCATTTCTCCCAAGTCGCCAGGCTGTGGTCAACTCCCGAATACGGCGGTGCGCGGTATGGAAGAGAACTTCTGTTGGCCCTAGCGTATGGGGTCTTCCCATTTGCAGCAGCGTTTCTAGCCAACACCTATGAGATTCCAGATGAAATTCGCAAGAATGGAACACTTATCGCCGCTATCCTTTTGCCTGTTGGGTGGGCTTTGAGGGCCTGGAGCAACAAGCGAAAGGGCGCGGCATCATCACATGCTCAGCGGACTCATGGTTGAGGAGAACAAACTGCCTTCTAACCCGGCGTTCAAGCGGACCTGCGCAAAAAGTCGCGCAGGCCGCTTAACTCTACGTTAGGCCGCATACAACGTGACAGTCGCAGTCCTCACCGCTTCGGATGCTGCGCCGTACAAAGCGCTGATGCTGCACGCCTACGAAAATGCCGCCGATGCTTTCACGTCGACCCCGGAGGAACGTGCCAAAGAGAGTGATGAATGGTGGGTCAAGCGGATCGCCCACCCAGAAGGAATGACGGTCGCGTTCGGAGAATTCAAAGGTGAGAGCCTTGTCGGAACTGTCGCGCTGGAGTTTTCGGCCAAGCCCAAGACAAAGCACAAGGCACTGGTCGTCGGCATGTACGTCCTGCCGCTCTTGAGAGGCAATGGTTCCGCCCGCGCCCTACTTCAAGCGGCAATCCAGTTCTGCACAGATCGCGGAGACATACGTGCCGTCCAGCTTGAAGTGACTGAAGGGAACACGCCCGCGATCAGCCTCTACGAGTCACTCGGCTTCACTGCGTACGGTCTGGAGCCCATGGCCGTACTCACGCCTACAGGCTTCAGGTCCAAGGTTCACATGTGGCGCAGCCTGCCCAGCCCAGCGAATGCGGCCTCACCTCTACGTTGTGGGTGTGTCGAATAGCGGAGCCGCGCCTTTATCCGGGGATCGCAGGACTGTCATCTCCCCGACACACTGCCTGTGAACAGTCGAGGCATGAATCACCAACCCACTTTCCGCCCTGCCCTGGAAGCTGAACTGCCCGGGGTATTGCGCCTCTATGCCCAGCCCGACATTGACGACGGAAACGTTCTTGCCTTGGCGGACGCAAAGCGCCTCTGGGAGCGCATGGCGACTTATCCCAACTACAAGCTCTACGTCGCGCTACAGGGCACACAAGTGGTCGGCACTTTTTCCCTACTCATCATGGACAACCTCGGCCATCTGGGCGCGCCGTCGGCGGTGGTGGAAGACGTGGCGGTGGACCCGGCTGTGCAGGGCCAGGGCATAGGCAAAGCCATGATGCGGCACGCGATGGCGCTGGCGGCTGGGAGTGGTTGCTACAAGCTTGCGCTGTCGTCTAACCTGATGCGCGAGAAGGCGCATGCGTTTTACGACTCGCTGGACTTTGAGCGCCACGGCTACAGCTTTCGCATCCATGTTTAGCCTGTAGACGGGAGTCACCGTCGTTGGAGCAGTTGACAACACTCGTCCGTGTTGGCATCATCTCCAACATGAAGGCAAGCTTGATCGCGCGAACGCGGATCGTCTATTCAACCCACGCGTTCGCTGAGTTGGTACTTTGGCGAGTGCCAAGTCCACTAGCGGGGTCAGCCCACGAATTCAAGTACCGGCTGGCCTATGTTGTCGATTCGGTGTGCGTCGTGCGTTACGACAACGAAGTCGGAAAAGGTGACCATCGCCATTTTGGCGCGTCCGAGACCTCGTACAAGTTCAGCACGTCAGAGCGATTGGTTGCCGATTTTCAGAAAGATATCAAGAGGTGGAACGATGAAAACAGTCATTCTTGAGGTTCGCCCGCCCAAGGAATCCATGGCGAATTTTGTTCAGTCCTGGAAGACCGGTAAGCCGGAGCGGTCGGCGCGAATCAGCTTTGCAACGCCAGAATTGCTTTGGCAAGTACTCACAGCGAAGCGCTGGGAACTGTTGAAGGTACTTTGCGGTGCAGGGCCAGTATCCATTCGCGAGGCGGCTCGCCGCGTTGATCGTGACGTGAAGGCCGTTCACTCCGACATCACGACTCTGCTGAATACGGGGGTTCTTGATCGCGCCGAGGGTGGCGGCATTGTGTTTCCGTTCGAAGCTGTCAAGGTCGAATTTTTGCTTGAGGCGGCGTAAAGCGCTATGAATTCAGGAGCTTCTTCCGCCCGCCTGATATGGGCTGGGGGCCTATTCAACTCGTGAAATAGCGCCCAGGCGCCCGCCGGTCAGCGGGGGCGAGGTGCGGGCCTAAGGATGCGCGGGCGCTTCAGGGCCGGTGCGGGCGGCGCGGCCACCGCTGGTGTGGAGTGCGGCACCAGCAGCAACACGTCTTTCACGCCCAGCCCCAGCATGCCGATTGACTCGGCAGCGGCGCGGCTCAGGTCGATCACGCGGCCACGGCTGAAGGGGCCGCGGTCGGTGATGCGCACATCGACTTCTTTGCCATTGACCAGACTGCGCACACGCACCACCGTGCCAAAGGGCAGCGTCTTGTGCGCCGCGGTCAGCTCATGCATGTTGTAACGCTCGCCGCTGGCCGTGCGCCTGCCGTTGAAGCGCGGGCCGTACCAGGAGGCTTTGCCCTGCTCGAACTCGCGGGCTGGTTGACCGGCGAGCAGCGCTGTGTCATCTGGCGCAACTGCAGGGGCAGGTAAGACGTCTGGCGGCGCGGCCGGCGAAGCGTTGGCTCCAGGAGGTGCTTGGGCTGCTGCAGCAGGCTCGCCCGGGACAGGCGTCGATGCTGTGGGCGGGGTGGCCGGCGGGGTGGTGCAAGCCGACAGAAGTGTCAGCAGGCCAGCGGTAAACCAGCCCCGGAGAACGGCTTTGTGAAGAATCAAACTCAGGAATTGCGATGTAGTCGGCAAAAGATCAACATCACACTCACTTCGACAGCCGCTTCAAAATTTCAGTCGTCGCAGCCGCCTGGTTCATGGTGTAGAAGTGGATACCCGGCACACCAGCCGTCTGCAACTGGTCACACAGGTCGGTGATCACATCGAGCCCGAAACTTTTGATGGACGCGATGTCGTCGCCATAACCCTGTAGCCGCAGGCGTATCCAGCGCGGAATCTCTGCGCCGCAAGCATCTGAAAAGCGCATCAGTTGCGCCGAGCTGGTGATAGGCATGATGCCGGGCACCACGGGCACGTCCAGCCCCATCTTCTGCGCGTCATCGACAAAACGGAAGTAGGCGTCAGAGTTGAAAAAATACTGGGTGATGGCCGAATTGGCGCCGGCCTTGACCTTGGTCGCGAAGGCCTGCAGGTCGGCGTCGGCTGATTTGGCCTGCGGGTGGATCTCGGGGTAGGCTGCCACTTCAATATGGAAGGCATCGCCCGTGAACTCGCGGATGAAAGCCACCAGGTCGCTGGCGTAATGAAACTCGCCGCCCGCGCCGTAGCCGCTGGGCAAATCACCGCGCAGCGCCACCAGGCGCTTGACGCCCATGGCCTGCAAAGCCGCCAGCTGCTGGCGCACCGTGGCTTTGGTCGCGCCGACGCAGGAGAAGTGGCAGGCCGCGTCCACCCCTTCCTTCAGGATTTCACCGACGGTGCCGAAGGTGCCATCTTGCGTGGAGCCGCCCGCGCCAAAGGTGACCGAGCAGAACTCGGGCTTGTGCAGGTACAGCTCCTGGCGCGCCAGACGCAGTTTGTCAGCGCCCTCAGGTGTCTTGGGCGGAAAAAATTCAAAGCTGATTGGAAGATTCATCACCAGTCTCACTTGTTGTTCAGTGGGGAAAGCGCTCAGGCTTCCTTGTCGCGGCGTTTGCCGCGCGCCGGGCCGTGCTGGCCCGCGTGTGCTTCTTCAGAGTCCTCATGCGCCGCCTGCATGGCACGCAGCTCGCTGCGCGGCGTGCGTTTGGCGGCCTTGCGCGGGGGTGCCGCCGGCAGGGGCTGGTCTTCACCGGCGTTGTTTTGGCCCTTGACGGCGTGGATGAAAAACTCACGGTTGCCGTCGCCACCTTCAATCGGCGAGGGCAGCCAGGCTTTGACCGTCATGTCAAGCGCAGTACAGGCATCACGGAGGCGTTGTTCGACAAACTCAAAATGTGCAGCGTCGCGCACAATGCCGCCCTTGCCAATCTGGCCGGGCTGCAATTCAAACTGCGGTTTGACCAGCATCAGCGCATTGCCACCGGGCTTGAGCAGGCGCAGCACCGCCGGCAACACCAGCGTCAGCGAGATAAAGGACAGGTCACCGGTCAGAAAGTCAAAATTGGCCTCTACCGGTTCCACCGGCTCGGCATCCTCGTCGTCGAAGTTTTCATCATCAAATTCAGCCTCAGCCCCCGCCGAATGAGCGGGACCAGCTACCAAATCCATAGCGGTCATGGAGCGCGCATTGACGCCCTCGATACACAGTACACGCGGGTCCGCGCGCAGGCTGGGGTGCAACTGGCCATGGCCGACATCAACACCCACCACCTGCACAGCACCCTGCTGCAACAGGCAGTCGGTGAAACCGCCGGTGGACTGACCTATGTCCAGGCAGCGCAGCCCTGCCACCTTCAGACCGGTACTTTTGAGCGCGCCTTCGAGCTTGAGTCCGCCGCGCGAGATGTATTTCGCCTCGGTGGTGTCCAGAATCTGCAGCTCGGCCAGCTCGGATATTTCGTCGCCGTTTTTGGCGACTTTTTTCCAGGCGCCGCCCGCCTCCACGCGCCACTGCACGCCAGCCGCAATCAGGCGCTGGGCCTGGGAGCGGGTGGCGGCATGGCCGTGTTCGACGAGGAATAAGTCAGCGCGCATGAATCTCCAGAGGAATAACCGGCGCGTGGCGAGCGGCCGTCAGGCTAGGCGCGGGCGTCGGGCAACCGGAGTGCACTTCAGGTGCATGAGGATTGCCCGATCGGGACCCGCAACGACGCATCACGGCCGCGCAGTAGCGCAGCTCAATAGCGGTAGGTGTCGGCCTTGTACGGGCCAGCTTTGGAGACACCGATGTAAGCAGCCTGCTCGTCGCTGAGCTCGCTCAGCATCGCGCCGACCTTTTTCAGGTGCAGACGCGCGACTTTTTCGTCCAGGTGTTTTGGCAACACATAAACCTTGCCCACTTCGTAGTCGGCCTGTTTGGTGAACAGCTCGATCTGCGCAATGGTCTGGTTGGCGAAGCTCGACGACATCACAAAGCTCGGGTGGCCGGTGCCGCAGCCGAGGTTCACCAGGCGGCCTTTGGCCAGCAGGATGATGCGTTTGCCGTCCGGGAAGATCACGTGGTCAACTTGTGGCTTGATCTCTTCCCAGGTGCATTTTTCCAGGGCAGCAACGTCGATCTCGTTGTCGAAGTGGCCGATGTTGCAGACGATGGCCTGGTCTTTCATGGCCGCCATGTGGTCATAGGTGATGACGTTTTTGTTGCCGGTGGCGGACACAAAAATGTCGCACTTGTCGGCAGCGTATTCCATGGTCACGACCTTGTAGCCTTCCATCGCGGCCTGCAGGGCGTTGATGGGGTCGATCTCGGTCACCCACACTTGTGCGGACAGGGCGCGCAGCGCCTGGGCCGAACCCTTGCCCACGTCACCGTAACCGGCGACCACGCAGACCTTGCCAGCGATCATCACGTCGGTGGCGCGCTTGATCGAGTCGACCAGCGATTCGCGGCAGCCGTAGAGGTTGTCGAACTTGCTCTTGGTCACGCTGTCGTTGACGTTGATGGCGCGGAACTGCAGTGTTCCCTTGGCCGACATCTCGTTCAGGCGCAGCACGCCGGTGGTGGTCTCTTCGGTCACGCCGATGATTTGCGCCGCCTTGCGGGTGTACCAGGTCTTGTCTTCGGCCAGCTTGGCCTTGATGGCGTTGTACAGGCAGATCTCTTCTTCGCTCTGTGGGTTGTTCAGGACGGAGGCGTCCTTCTCGGCGCGCTGGCCCAGGTGCATGAGCAGGGTGGCGTCGCCGCCGTCGTCCAGGATCATGTTGGGGCCTTCGCCTTCGGTGCCGGCGGCGCCGAATTCAAAGATGCGGTGGGTGAAGTCCCAGTACTCGTCGAGCGACTCGCCCTTGTGCGCGAACACCGGCGTGCCGTTGGCCACCAGAGCGGCGGCGGCGTGGTCCTGCGTGGAGAAGATGTTGCACGACGCCCAGCGCACGCTGGCACCCAGCGCCTGCAGGGTCTCGACCAGCACGGCGGTCTGGATCGTCATGTGGATGCTGCCGGTGATGCGCGCGCCCTTGAGCGGCTGCGCCTTGGCAAACTCTTCGCGGATGGCCATCAGGCCGGGCATTTCGGTCTCGGCGATCTTGACTTCCTTGCGGCCCCAATCGGCCAGGGCAATGTCGGCGATCGCGCAATCGGTGAAGGTGGGGTTGTTCAGACGTGCATTCATGGTTCGCTCCGGTAAGGATGGATGAACCACATCGGCGGGCGAAAAAAAGCTCATCGCACGGGATGTGGATGAGCGTCGTTGCATGGATGGTCCGAGCCTCACGCCCCGCTGCTGACTTGGTCAGTGGGGACGCTGCAACGCTCCTCGGATGCCGGATTTTAGCCCAGCATGCCCCCGGGTGTGTGTTTGTGGGGTCTCGATCCCGGACTTCCCGCACGCCTGTGCGACACTGCCGGCCCCATGCCGACCCTCCCAGCACCCTCACCGCTCGCCCTGTGGCCCACCGGGTCGCGCGCGCGCATCCACGGCGTGCTGACCGACATCGACGACACCTTGACGACCGACGGCGCCATCACGCCCGACGCGCTGGACGCCCTGCACCGCCTGCGCGCCGCCGGCCTGCCGGTGCTGGCCATCACCGGCAGACCGGCCGGCTGGAGCGAGGCCTTTGCCCTGGCCTGGCCGCTGGACGCCATCGTGGCGGAGAACGGTGCCGTGGCGCTGTGGCGCGGTGACGACGGCCAGTTGTGCCGGGACTACCTGCAGGACGCTCCCACCCGCGCCACCCACTTCGCACATCTGCAGACCACGGCTCAACGCGTGCTGCGCGAACTGCCCCAAACCCGCCTGGCCACCGACAGCCCCGGGCGCGAGACCGACATCGCGATCGATCACAGCGAGTTCGCGCACTTGAGCGAAACGGAGATCGCGCAGGTGGTGGCGCTCATGCGCGGCGAAGGCCTCAACGCCACCGTGAGCTCGATCCACATCAACGGCTGGATCGGCGATCACGACAAGCTGGCCGGCGCGCGCTGGATCGTGCGCACGCGCCTGGGACGCGACCTCGACGTTGAGCTCGACCGCTGGGTCTATGTGGGCGACTCCACCAACGACGCGCGCATGTTCGGCCATTTCCCGCACAGCGTGGGCGTGGCCAACGTGGCGCGCTTCTGGGCCGCGCTCAGCCACCACCCGCGCTTTGTGGCTCAGGGCGAGCGCGGCGCGGGTTTCGCCGAGGTCGCCAACGCGGTGCTGTCGGCCAGATCCGCATGAGCGAGCACCCGCTGCCGCCGCAACACAGCCAGGCCATCACCGGCACCGCGCCACCCGCGCTCGTGCCCGTGCAGGCCCGGCTCGGTCTGATGGCCATCTTCGGCTCCACCTTCTTCCAGCTGGTGGGCTACTTCATGCTCATGCCGCTGCTGCTGTTGCGGCTGAAGGGCGACGGCGTGTCCACCGCGCTGGCCGGCATCTTCGTGGCCACCGGCTGGCTCGGCGTGTTCGCCATGACGCCCTTCGCCTCGGCCATCACGCAGCGGCTGGGCCGCCGGCCCTCGCTCTGGCTCGCGGCCTTCGTGCCGGTGATCGCCATCACCGGCTTCCTGTTCAGCAACTCGCTGGTGCTGTGGTTCGTCTGCATCCTCATCGAAGGCATGGCCGCCGGGCTGCGCTGGGTGCTGGCCGAGGCCATCGTGGCCGAGTTCTCCCCGGCACATCAGCGCGGACGCAACGTCGGCATTTTCGAAACCATGGTCGGCACCACCTTCGTGCTGGGCCCGCTGGTACTGGCCTGGTTCGGTGCACAGAGCGACACTGCGCTGTGGCTGGCACTGGCGCTCACGGTGTTCGGCCTGGGCTGGAGCCTGCTGATTCCGCGCCTGCCGGCCGCTGCCGACGCGCACAGCGCGCAGGTGGGTGTGTCGGGCGTGTGGCACGCGCTGCGCGCTCACCCACTGATCATGAGCGTGGGCTTCGTCGGCGGCTTTTTCGAAAGCGGCCTCACGTCCATCCTGCCGCTCTACGGCCTGGCGCTCGGACTGGGCGCCACCGCCGCCGCGCTGCTTGTCTCGGCCAGCGGCCTGGGCAGCGCACTCATGATGCTGCCCGTCGGCCTGCTGGCCGACCGGCTGGCCCACCACCCCACGCAGCGCTGGGGCAGCGCCCGCGACACCCGCTTGAAGATCATGCGGGTGTGTGCCCTCATCACCCTGCTGGCCACCCTCGTCATTCCCTTCGTGGCCGGCACACCGTGGCTGGCTGCGCCGGTGGCGTTTCTGTGGGGTGGTGCCGGCGGCAGCCTCTACACGCTGGCCATGATCGACATCGGCTCGCGTGAAGACGGCATCACCCTGGTCAACAGCACGGCCGTGCTGGTGCTCTCGTACACGCTGGGCGGTGTGCTCGCTCCTGCGGCAGGCGCTGCCGCGCTGCAATGGGCGCCCACGCTGGGCTTCCCGCTGCTGCTGGTGTCGGTGGCCGGGCTGGGCTGCTGGCTGTTGAGACGCGAGCCACCGTCCCCATCTGCGGGAACCCCACCGGGTTAAGCTGCTCCCAAGGGTGCATTCCGCGTTTTCCGCCCTGCGAAAGGACCCCCATGGCTCTCCCCTGGCTGCTTGCCCTCAAAGTGATTCCCTGGGGCGACGTGATCGAACACGCGCCCAAGGTGCTCAACGCCGCCCGCAAGCTGATGGACCGCCAGAAGGCGCCCGCGAGCCCGACCGCCCCACCCCGGCCGCTGGACCTCGCCACCGATGCACAGCCCAGTCTGGGTGAGCTCAAGAACCGCCTCATTGAAGCCCGTCAGCTGATCGACCAGCAGGCCGAGGTGCAGCTGCAGATGACCCAGACCCTGGGTGAACTGGCCGAGCAGAACGCGCGCCTGGTGGCGGCGGTGGAGCTGCTGCGCGTGCGCACGCGTGTGTTCATGTTCGTCATCGCCGCGCTGGCCATCGGCGTGATCGTGCTCTTCACGCGCTGATCAAGCCCGCTCGCTTTTCAGGCTGGCGTCACAACCCACACCCGCCGCAATCCAGCGGCGCGCCAGCGTCTGCAGCACCGGCGCCGCCCAGCGCCAGCGCGGGCCCAGCACCTCGGCCGCATCGGTGACCGCGCCACACCGGTAGATCGACAAGGCACCGTCCCAACGCAACGCGTCACACGCCCCGGTGCGCTTGCGCGAGATCACCTGCCCCAGCGGGCAAGGCTCGGCCAGGCAACACACACCACAGCCGTTGCACGGCGCGCCCAGCGCAGGCTGGGCCGGCGCGGCTGGGTGGATGTGAATGATCTGGTGCGGCACGGCTGGAGAGTAACGCAGGCGTCACCTCTCGAAGGTCGCGGCTTGCGTGGTCCTGCCGCACGGGTCTATGGTCATTGCTCAACAACACACAGGAGACAGCATGGCCATCGATCCGCGTTTCTCGGTTCTTGTTTCGGGCTACACCTTCCTGGAGAGCCCGCGCTGGCACGACGACCGCCTCTGGCTGTCGGACTTCTACACGCACCAGGTCCTGCGCGTGGACTTGCAGGGCCGGGTGGAGGTGGTCGCCGAGGTGCCCGGACAGCCGTCGGGCATGGGCTGGCTGCCCGACGGGCGCCTGCTGGTGGTGTCCATGCGCGAACGGAAGATCCTGCGCCGGGAAACCGACGGCAAGCTCGTCACCCACGCCGACCTGTCCTCGGTGGCCGGTGGCCACGCCAACGACATGGTGGTCGATGCCCAAGGCCGTGCCTTTGTGGGCAACTTCGGCTTCGACCTCATGGGTGGTGGCACGCCGCAGGCGGCCACGCTGGCACGGGTGGATCCCGATGGCTCGGTGCACGCCGTGGCAAGCGATCTGTACTTTCCCAACGGCAGCATGATCACGCCCGACGGAAAGACCCTGATCGTGGGCGAGACCATGGGCAACCGCATCTCGGCCTTCGACCTGCAAGCCGACGGCGCGCTGGGTCCGCGCCGGGACTGGGCCTCGTTCGGTCCTGTGCCGGCGCTGATCGACATCGGCTCCGTGCTGGGCAGCCTCAAGGCCGCGCCCGACGGCGCCACGCTGGACGCCGAGGGTGCCGTCTGGTTTGCCGACGCCATCGGCAACCGGGTGGTGCGCATGGCGGCCGGCGGCGAGATCCTGGACAGCATCTCCACCGGCGCCCTCGGCGCGTTCGCCTGCACGCTCGGTGGTCCGGACGGACGCACGCTGTTCATCTGTGTGGCGCCCGACTTCAACGAACACGCCCGCCAACAGGCGCGCGAAGCGTCCGTGTGGACCACCCAGGTCGGCGTGCCCGGCGCCGGGCGCCCCTGATCAGCGCGCCAGCACCGGCCCCAGCACACGCCCGGTGTGCGTGTCCAGCCGCACCACCTCGTCGGGCGGCGCAGCGGCCACGATGAGGCCGCCGCCACCACCGCCCTCGGGGCCGAGGTCGATGATCCAGTCGGCTTCGGCCATCACGTCCAGGTCGTGCTCGATCACCACCACGCTGTGGCCGCCGTCGACCAGGCGGTGCAGCACGCGGATGAGTTTTTCCACGTCGGCCATGTGCAGGCCCACCGTGGGTTCGTCCAGCACGTACAACGTGTGCGGCGGCTTCTGGCCGCGGCGGGTGATGTCGTCGCGCACCTTGCTGAGCTCGGTCACGAGCTTGATGCGCTGCGCCTCGCCACCACTGAGCGTGGGACTGGGCTGGCCCAGCGTGAGGTAACCCAGGCCCACGTCTTTCAGCAACTGCAGCGGGTGGCCGATGCTGGGCATGGCGGCGAAGAAGTCGACCGCTTCGTCCACCTCCATCTGCAGCACGTCGCCGATGCTCTTGCCCTTCCAGGTCACGGCCAGGGTCTCGGGGTTGAAGCGCGCGCCGTGGCAGACCTCGCAGGGCACCTTCACGTCGGGCAGGAAGCTCATCTCGATGGTTCGCATGCCCTGGCCTTCACAACCCGGGCAGCGGCCTTCGCCGGTGTTGAAGCTGAAGCGGCCCGGGCCGTAGCCGCGCGCCTTGGCTTCCAGCGTGTCTGCGTACAGCTTGCGCACCGTGTCCCA
>NZ_JAUXUP010000060.1 GCF_030680935.1 Polaromonas sp.
GAAATGGTCATGCCAGGCGATAACGTGTCGATCACCGTCAAGCTGATCAACCCGATCGCGATGGAAGAGGGTCTGCGTTTCGCCATCCGCGAGGGCGGCAAAACCGTCGGCGCCGGTGTCGTGGCCAAGATCATTGCGTAAGAAGGCTGGTTTTTTTGGGGTTGGGTCAATAACGCAAGGCGTCTCTGCCCTTTCCCTACTGATTGAGAGATAAAGGGGTATAGCTCAATTGGCAGAGCGTCGGTCTCCAAAACCGAAGGTTGTAGGTTCGATTCCTACTGCCCCTGCCACCTGGCGGTTGACGCTGCAGGTGGTTGGAAGAGATAACAAATGCAAGCCCGCCGGGAGTCGAAAGACCCCAGGTGGGCTTAAGCGTCTGAAAAGACGCAAGATGATGGAACAGGAATCAGGCGCTCATGGCCACTTCTCAAGTCGAAACCGTCAGCACCACTGCTGACAAGGCCAAGCTGGCCCTGGCTGTGGCCTTGGTCTTTGGTGCGCTCGCGGGCTTTTACCTGCTTGCCAAGCAGGGGCAGATTGCCCAATGGGGTGGCCTGATTGCTGGTCTGGTGGCTGCAGTGGTGGTGTTCATGACCTCCGAGCCGGGCAAGCAGTTTGTCGCTTTTGGTCGGGATTCCTGGCGCGAAGTCAAAAAAGTTGTCTGGCCGGCCCGCAAGGAAGCCATGCAGATGACGGCTTATGTGTTTGCATTTGTCGTGGTGATGGCTCTGTTTTTGTGGCTCACCGATAAAACGCTTGAGTGGGTGTTTTACGACCTGATATTGGGGTGGAAGAAATAATGAGCAATATAAACGGCGACGTGATCAGCGAAGTGGCGGCTGGCACATCCCTGCAACCGACTCCCGGCATGCAGTGGTATGTGGTGCATGCTTATTCGGGCATGGAAAAAGCCGTTGAGCGAAATATTGTCGAGCGCATCAACCGCGCCGGCATGCAGGCCAAATTCGGCCGTTTTCTGGTGCCCACTGAAGAAGTGGTCGAGATCAAGAACGGCCAGAAAAAAACCACAGAACGCCGATTTTTCCCGGGTTATGTGCTGGTCGAAATGGTCATGGATGACGAAAGCTGGCACCTGGTGAAACACACCAACAAGGTGACGGGTTTTGTCGGCGGCGCCAAGAACCGGCCGGCACCGATCTCGGAAGAAGATGTCCAGAAGATTGTGGACCAGATGCAGGTCGGCACCGAGAAGCCGAGGCACAAGGTCGAATTTGAGACCGGTGAATACATTCGCGTCAAGGACGGCCCGTTCACCGACTTCAACGGTACGGTTGAAGAGGTCAACTACGACAAGAACAAAGTGCGCGTGTCCGTCACGATTTTCGGACGTGCGACACCAGTGGAGCTGGAATTCAGCCAGATCGAAAAGACCTGATTTGTTTGGCAGGTAGAAATTCGTGCCTTGCAACTCGGCGCGGAGGGCTCTTGACGGAGTCTGATTGAGTTGTGTAACCCCCGGGGAGCCCGGGCCTGTTTCTAACAGCGTCCTGGCGTTAGTACCCGCAAGGAGAAAAGTATGGCGAAAAAAATCGTCGGCTTCATCAAGCTGCAAGTGCCAGCTGGTAAGGCCAATCCGTCCCCGCCGATTGGCCCAGCTTTGGGTCAGCGCGGCCTGAACATCATGGAATTCTGCAAGGCATTCAATGCCCAGACCCAGGGTGTCGAGCCCGGTCTGCCGCTGCCTGTGGTGATCACGGCATTTGCCGACAAGAGCTTTACCTTTGTCATCAAGACACCTCCCGCAGGCGTCCTGATCAAAAAGGCCATCAAGCTCGACAAGGGTTCTGCCACGCCGCACACGGTGAAGGTGGGCAAGATCTCCCGCGCACAGCTGGAAGAAATTGCCAAGACCAAAATGAAAGACATGACGGCTGCTGACCTTGATGCAGCAGTTCGCACGATTGCTGGTACGGCCCGCTCCATGGGCGTGTCGGTGGAGGGTGTTGTATGAGCAAGCTGACCAAGCGTCAAAAAGCCATCGGCGACAAAATCGACAGCAACAAGCTGTACGCGGTTGCCGATGCCCTGGGTCTGGTGAAAGAGTTTGCGGTTGCCAAGTTCGATGAATCCATCGACGTGGCGGTGCAGCTTGGTATCGACGCCAAGAAATCCGATCAGGTCGTGCGCGGCGCCGTTGTGCTGCCTAATGGCACCGGCAAAACCAAACGTGTGGCTGTGTTTGCACAAGGTGCCAAGGCTGAGGAAGCCAAGGCCGCTGGTGCTGACATCGTCGGCATGGACGATCTGGCTGCCGACATCAAGGCCGGCAAGATGGACTTCGACGTTGTGATTGCATCGCCTGACGCCATGCGTGTCGTCGGTACCCTGGGCCAGATTCTCGGCCCACGTGGTTTGATGCCCAATCCGAAAGTCGGAACGGTCACCCCTGATGTGGCAACGGCCGTGAAGAACGCCAAAGCCGGTCAGGTGCAGTTCCGTGTCGACAAAGCCGGTATCGTGCACGGCACGATAGGTCGCCGCTCTTTTGACACCGACAAGCTGCAGGGAAACCTGGCTGCGCTGATCGACGCTTTGACCAAGGCCAAGCCTGCGTCGAGCAAAGGTGTGTATTTGAGAAAAGTGGCAGTTTCGTCAACGATGGGTGTGGGCGTTCGCGTCGACACACAAACCATCTCGGCGTAATTGCAAAAAATTTGAATGGCCCGCAAGGGCTGTTCAAAGTGGTGGGCTGCCGGGGTTCAGGCTCCGGCAGGCCATCCAGGACCGTTGGTGCGGTAGGCTGAAAAGCCAACCGCTTAATCGTCGAAAGACAGCCAACGCAGATGGCGGTCCCGCTGCTTGAATGGTTTTGAAAAGAATCTGAAAACAGTTGGTCGCTGAATATAGGCGTGTGGATGGTGTGGTGCGAAAGCGGCATCCCAAAGACACAATATTAAGGAGTAGACCTTGAGTCTCAACCGCAGTGAGAAACAAGCCGTCATTGATGAAGTGACAGGCCTCGCCGCTAAAGCTCAAACGCTTGTGATGGCGGAATACCGTGGCATCACGGTCGCTGACATGACCAGGCTGCGCAGCCAAGCCCGCGACAAAGGTGTGAACCTGAGTGTGTTGAAAAACACCCTGGCTCGCCGTGCCGTGGCAGGTAGCGCGTTTGATGTCCTGTCCGACCAGATGACCGGACCGCTGATCTATGGCTTTTCCACCGATGCCGTGGCTGCCGCCAAGGTAGTTGCCGACTTCGCAAAAACCAACGACAAGTTGGTGATTCGCGCAGGCGCAATGGCAGGAAAAGTCCTGGACGTCAACGGCGTCAAGCAGCTCGCGAACATCCCTTCGAAAGAAGTGCTGCTCGCCCAGCTGTTGGGCCTGATGCAATCCCCCATTTCGCGTACGGCACGTGTGCTGGCCGCGCTGGCGGAGAAAAAAGGCGCTGGCAGCGACGTTGTCGCAGCCGCAGAGCCCGCAGCAGAAGCTGCAGCGGCGTAACTTGTACCCAACTTTTTTAGGAAATCAAAATGGCATTCGATAAAGACGCATTTTTGACCGCGCTCGACAGCATGACGGTCCTCGAACTCAACGACCTGGTGAAAGCCATCGAAGAGAAATTTGGCGTGAGCGCTGCAGCCATGGCTGCACCTGGCGGCGGCGGCGGCGGCGCTGCTGCTGCAGTGGCTGAAGAGAAGACCGACTTCAACGTCGTTCTGCTCGAAGCCGGTGCCCAGAAGGTGCAGGTCATCAAGGCGGTGCGTGAGATCACCGGCCTGGGCCTGAAAGAAGCCAAGGACCTGGTTGACGGCGCTCCCAAGAACGTCAAGGAAGGCCTGCCAAAAGCCGACGCTGAAGCTGCCAAGAAAAAGCTCGAAGACGCTGGCGCGAAAGTCGAACTCAAGTAATCCTTGGGTTTTGCGAAGGCTGGAAGCCGGCTTCGGCTTCCAGCCTTTCGTGCTTTTCAAGGAGCAGCGTTAAAAGCACCGCGCGAGCGGGTTTTTCAGCTCTTTGGAACCACTGGCAAGCAGATTTGACAAAAATCTTCTTGCCAGTGCTTCCTGACCCCGACTGCAGGAAACGCCTTGGTTCGGGCAACGCGCAATGCGTTGCCGTCCGCCATGGTTGGTAGTGGCCAACCACCAAGTCTGTTTGATTACGCGGTGTATTCATTCAAGACAGTCGCCAGAGCTTAACAAACCAGTTGTTGTACTTGTTTGTGTCCCATCCAAGCGGAGAACTCATGGCCTATTCCTATACCGAACGCAAGCGAATTCGCAAAAGTTTCGGCAGCCGCGAAAGTGTGCTGAACGTTCCTTACCTCCTGCAGATGCAGAAAGACGCCTACACGGCTTTTCTGCAAGCCGACCGTGCGCCGCAAAAGCGCGAAATTGAAGGTTTGCAAGCAGCGTTTGAAAACGCTTTCCCCATCGTCTCGCACAACGGTTTTGTCGAGATGAAGTTTCTCGAGTACAACCTGGCCAAGCCCGCTTTCGATGTGCGTGAATGCCAGACCCGCGGCCTGACCTTTGCGTCGGCCGTGCGCGCCAAAGTCCAGCTGATCATTTATGACCGCGAATCCTCGACCTCGCAGTCCAAGGTTGTCAAGGAAGTCAAGGAGCAGGAGGTCTACATGGGCGAAGTGCCGCTCATGACCGACAAGGGTTCCTTCGTCATCAACGGCACCGAGCGCGTGATCGTGTCCCAGCTGCACCGCTCACCCGGCGTGTTTTTCGAGCATGACAAGGGCAAGACCCACAGCTCGGGCAAGTTGCTGTTTTCGGCCCGCATCATCCCTTACCGCGGATCCTGGCTGGACTTCGAGTTCGACCCGAAGGACGTGCTGTACTTCCGTGTCGACCGCCGCCGCAAAATGCCGGTCACGATTTTGCTCAAGGCCATTGGCCTGAACCCCGAGTCCATCCTGGCGAACTTCTT
>NZ_JAUXUP010000064.1 GCF_030680935.1 Polaromonas sp.
TGAAGAAGGCGAAGCCGACTACCGTTGCACCGGTGGCCTTTTCTGCGGCGCCCAGCGCAAGGAAGCCATCCTGCATTACGCCCACCGGCGTGCGGTGGAGGTCGAAGGCCTGGGCGACAAACTGGTTGAGCAGATGGTCGACGCCAACATCATCCGCACCTTGCCAGACCTCTACAAGCTGGGCCTGACGGCCCTGGCCGGGCTGGACCGCATGGCCGACAAGTCCGCGCAGAACCTGCTGCAGGCGCTGGAAAAGTCCAAGACCACCACCTTGCCGCGTTTTCTCTTCGGCCTGGGCATACGCCATGTGGGCGAAGCCACGGCCAAGGAACTGGCGCGCCATTTTGGCAAGCTCGACGCCATCATGGACGCCACAGAAGAGCAGTTGCTGGAGGTCAGCGACGTCGGCCCCATCGTCGCCAAAAGCCTGCGCACCTTCTTCGACCAGGCGCACAACCGCGAGGTGGTCGAGCAGTTGCGCGCCTGCGGGGTGAATTGGTTGGAGGGCGAACCGGCTGCCCGTGCGCCGCAGCCGCTGTCGGGCAAGACCTTTGTGATTACCGGCACTTTGCCAACGCTGAGCCGGGACGATGCCAAAGACCGGGTGGAAGCCGCCGGCGGCAAGGTGGCGGGCTCGGTCAGCAAAAAAACCGATTACGTGGTGGCGGGCACCGAGGCCGGCAGCAAGCTGACCAAAGCGCAGGAGCTGGGCGTGGCAGTGATTGACGAAGCGGCCTTGCTGGCCCTGCTGGATGCGGGGCCGCATTCGCCCTGAGCCCGGTTGGTTGATACCGCGTCTTCGGCCCAGAGCGTGACCGACGGGCAGGCACGATGGGTTTAGCGCCGCGATAATCGGCTCATGACCATCCGCGAAATCCTCAAAATGGGCGATCCGCGCCTGCTGCGCATTGCGCCGCCCGTGACCGTATTCGACTCCGACGGGATCCACCTGCTGGTGTCCGACATGTTCGAAACCATGCGTGCGGTCAGCGGCGCTGGCCTGGCTGCTCCGCAGATCGGCGTGGACCTGCAACTGGTGATTTTCGGCACCGATGCGGTCAACCCGCGTTACCCGGACGCGCCGCTGGTGCCGCGCACCGTGTTGCTGAACCCGGTGATCACGCCCCTGTCGGACGAAGAGGAAGACGGCTGGGAGGGTTGCCTGTCGGTGCCCGGCCTGCGCGGGCTGGTGCCACGTTACTCACGTATCCGGTACACCGGTGTAGACCCGTACGGTGACCCGATTGACCGCACCGTCGAGGGTTTTCATGCCAGGGTGGTGCAGCACGAATGTGACCATCTGATCGGCCAGTTGTATCCGATGCGCGTTCGGGACTTTACGCAGTTCGGCTTCACCGAGGTGCTGTTTCCCGGGCTGGATGCGGCCGATGACTGAGTCTTGCAGCCCATCGGGGGGGGGGGCGGTTCAGCAGAACCCCGGCAGGGGTGACCGTCCGGTCAGGATTTCAGGCAGTTTTCAGCGGCGCGGAGCCCAGGACAGCCTTCCACCAGGCTGGCGCCCCCGGCGCGGGAATCAGCTTGGCTGCCAATTCGTCGGCTGAACAATATTCGATATTGGCGCGCCGCCGGTAGAGCGGTGCCTTGCTGCCTTCATCGAGCACCGGGGTCGCTGACCCCTTGCTGTGTCCGGTGATCTGGCTGGCGCGTGCACCTGCCCGTATCAAGGCGCGTGCCACGGCGCGGCTGCGGCGCTCACCGATCAGCCAGCAATAACGCTGGCTGCCGGTACCCCAGGTATGGCCGGAGACCAGCGCAAACCGTTCAGGATTTTCACGAAGGTAATCGGCGTGGGCCTGAATCAAGGGCAGAAACTCCGCCTGCAACTCATGGCTGTCCGGTTTGAAGAAGACGCGTCTGGCCAAGGGACGACGGTCGGGAGCCGAGGCCAAGGAGTGCCTGAGAGTCTCCTCTCCCGACATAATTTCTGTGTAGCGACTCTTCATGTTGGCCTCCTGTGGCAGTGGGTGACAAGGACAGCTGACCACCCCAGCAAGGCGCAACTACATTGATGGTTTACATAACATAAATTATGTAACTCGTTGATTATTATAAAGATTACTACTTTATTTGTCAACCGGCGTGGAGGCTGGCGGCTCGGGCGGCAGGCCCAACGGCAAGCATACGGGCCAAGTTGCCCAGCAGCCCAAGGATTCGCAGAGGCGAATAGCCTTGGGCGTTGCGCCCGCGCTTGGTGAGTTCACCGATAGACCTTGCTCGGTTGACGGATGCCCGCGCGTTGTCGGCGCCGATTAAATCGGCCAGTTTTTGATGGGTGTTCTTATTAGCCATGGTGGGCTCCCTTGCTATTTGCCATGGTGCGAGGTTTGAATTGCTACGCTTTTGGTAGCTGCTCGCGCATATTCCACAAAGGCTAGAGGCCTATTTAACTATGGCCTCTCGATGAGGCTGCGCAATGCGGCGCTGCCCGTGGGCAGATAGAACAAGAGGCCAATGGCCTGCACTTGCCAGTCTTCGGTGCTGGTCACGCGTTTGAAGCCTGTCATCACGCAATCGGTGGTACGTACTTCGCCTGCGCCGGGTGGGTTGCCCAGTATTTGGGTGTACGGTGCGAGCCCTTCTTTGGTCAGCACGAGGTAGGCCCGCGCGCGCGGAATGGGGGCAATGGGGTCTACGCCATCAGGGCGAAAGCCCATGCTGAACTCCGCCGCAGGGGGCGCGGCTTCAAAAGCAATCTGCGGGGTGAATTCCGAACGAATGACGGAGCCGTTGGATTGCGCCCAGTGCAGGCGCAGGTAGGGTGGTGGCTCTTTGGCGGACCACATCAGGTGCACGTCATTGCCATGGGTGCAGTAAACGGGGTGCGCGGTGGATTGGTCTTTGGGCCACTGCCCACCTTGGCGCAGTTCTACCCGCACCAGCCGCATATCGGGCGCGCCAATAAGCGACTGGGTGTAGATGAGCCCGGCGCCCGCCAGGTTGTAGCGCTGCACAGGTTGCACTTGGTGTTCCAGCGGCGGGTTGTCCGCCGGCACCTCGCGGCGCTGGCCGATCTCGCGCGAAGCGGCATTCAGAGGCCCTTCCATGGCGAAGTAGGCGGTGCCCGGTATCGCCAGAATGGCCAAACCGGTGACCCCTAGCGCAAGGCTTTCCAGCACCGTAAGCACCGGGCGCACTCGCCGCCCCACCAGCACATGGCTGCCAAACCACACCAGTGGAGCCAGCGTATACAGTGAAAGGATGAAAAGGCCCAGTGCCGCGGGGCCTCCCACCGCACGTGCAGGCACGATCACGATGGCAACCGTTGGAAGTGCCGCAAGGATGGACATCAGCCGAACCGACAGCCAGCTGCCAACCCGGGCGCTGGGCTTGAAGTAGCGGCTTTCCAGCCAGAGCAGGCCCAGCATCAATGCCAACAGCCCTGCCGCAACTTGCCACCAGATCTGCTTTTCTTCGGGCGGCATGCGCGCGAAGGTGTCCAACATTTGTTGCCAATCCATGAGGAGCCTCTCTGGTGGTTTGGGTAGCAAACACTGCTCGCCCGATGTCATCGGGCATAAGCATAAAGGACAAGCTGAACGTCAAGTACGGGGTTATTGGCCGGTGCCACAATGGCGTCCACCATTTTTATACCCATGTGCGTTGACCAGCAGCGTGGAGACGGGAGCGCCAGGAAGGCGGCGGCGAAGAGACCACTGGGTTTGCCGCCACTCATTGGAAGGGAAGGGTGGTCAAACAGCTTGCGTATGCCAAAAGAAAGTCTTGACGTAAGACCGCGTGCCGTGCTCAGGAAGACAATGCTTCCAGCAGTTCGGTTTCAATCGCTATCTGGGCTCGGTGCTGCTGCAATTCAGGTCCGTCGATCAGGAAGGTGTCTTCCACGCGTTCGCCCAGGGAGGGGCACTTTGGCGAACTGCAGATTGATGCGGTGCCGGACCAGGGCGCGTGCCACGGCGTGGCTACGGCGCTCACCGATTAACCAGCAGTGCCTTTGGCTGCCCCTGTGCCCCTGCCATGCCTGGAGACCACGGCAAACCGGTCAGGATTTTCATGAAGGTATTCGGGCGGCGGTCTGGTGTCGAGGCCAGGGAGTGTCTGAGCGACTCCTCTCAGTTGGCCTCTAGGCAAGGGGGTAAACATATTAATGTTCTACATAATATAAATGATGCAAGCTATTGATTAGCATATATATTATTTATTTATCAACCGGCGCGGAGGCTGGCGGCTCGGGCGGCAGGCCAAACAGGGCATTCATGTCCATCGCTGGACCGGTCTGGTACTCACCGCCAGGTGCCATCTCCAGCATCCGCTCAGAGATCACGCCCTGCTTGAGTTTGACCTTGGCGGCATGGGCCCGTTCGCCAATAACCAGTTGCGGGTACGCGATGATCAGGCCCAGCAAAACAACCTGTATCGCAATAAAGGGCAGGGCACCCGCGTAAATCTGGCCGGTGGTGATGCGAGCGATTTTTTGGCCGGTTTCGGCGTCCACATAGTCTTCCGAAGGAGCGACGCTGCGCAGATAGAACAGGGCAAAGCCGAATGGCGGCGTCAGGAAGGAGGTCTGCAGGTTGATACCGATCAGGACGCCGAACCAGATCAGGTCGATTTCCAGCTTGTTGGCAATCGGTGCCAGCAAGGGCAGAAGAATGAAGGCAATCTCGAAAAAGTCCAGGAAAAACCCGAGCACGAAAACCATGGCGGTCACGGCGATCAGAAAGCCGGTGCTTCCGCCCGGCAACTTGTCGAACAGGTGTTCCACCCAGACATTGCCGTCCACGGCCTGGAAAGTCAGGCTGAACACCGTGGCGCCCAGCAGAATGAAGAGCACAAACGCAGCCAGTTTGGTGGTGGCCAGCAGGGCGTCGATGGCCTGATTGATATCCAGGCGCCGGCGCGCGACGGCCAGGATGAGGGCGCCCACCGCGCCCATGGCGCCGCCCTCTGTTGGCGTGGCGATTCCCAGAAAGATGGTGCCAAGCACCAGGAAGATCAGTAGCAGGGGTGGGATCAGCACGAAAGCCACACGCCGTGCCAGCCTGGACAACCAGCGAGTTCCCAGTAGCGTGTCGGCGAGCGCCGCAAAAAAGGCAAAAAGCACGCCACCGGCCAGGGCGACCATGACCAGTTCGTCCTTGGGCGCGTCCACGTTCCGGTCGATGGCCTCCAGCACGTACGGATAAAAATGCAGCGCCAACCAGCCCGCAACGCAGCTGAGGGCGGTCAGGACCAGCAGCGAGCGCGATCCACTCGCGCCATCCGCCTCCTTGTAGATCAGGGCCTCGGGGGGGAGCGCCGGCAGCATTTTGGGAAACACCAAGGCCATGATCACCACCAGGGCCGCATAAGCCCCGATCAGCATGACTGCGGGTAGCAAGGCGCCGGCATACATCTCGCCGACGCTGCGGCCGAGCTGGTCGGCCATCACGATCAGCACCAGCGAAGGTGGAACCACCTGTGCCAGGCTGCCGGCCGCGGTGATCACGCCGCTGGCCACACGCCGGTCGTAACCGTAACGCAGCATGATGGGCATGGAGATCAGCCCCATGGCAATGATGGACGCCGCCACCACACCGGTGGTGGCGGCCAGCAGCGAGCCGACCACCACGACGGCCAGTGCCAGGCCTCCGCGCATGCGGCCGAAAACCTGCCCGACGGTCTCCAGCAGGTCCTCGGCCATACCGGAACGCTGCAGCACCAGGCCCATGAAGGTGAAAAAGGGAATGGCCAACAGCGTCTCGTTGGACATGATGCCCAGCATGCGCAGAGGCAGGGCCTGCATCAGGCTGGGCGGCAGCATGCCGAGCTCTATGCCGATGAAGCCGAAAACCAGCCCGCAGGACACCAGGGCAAAGGCGACAGGCACACCGCTGACCAGAAACAGCGCCAGGCAGCCGAACATGATGGGCGCCATGTTGAGCATGATCCACGCGGTCATGCTGCGTCTCCCGGCGTCTTGCCACCGAAGCGAAATGTCGGCAGGTCGGCCTCACTGCTCAGGGCTGTGCTTCGGTGGCCGGTCAGGAAAGCCAGCCGTTTGACGGCTTCGGAGAGCACTTGCAGGGCGAGCAGCGAGAAGCCGAGCGGTATACACAGGTACACGGGCCAGCGGATCAGGCCGCCCGCGTTGTAGGACATCTCGCCCGATTCCCAGGCCTGGTAGAAAAACTCGCTGCCGAGAAAAATCAGGAGCACGCAGGCGGGAAGGATAAGGAGCAGGAAGGCCAGCAGGTCCACCCAGGCGCGCGTGCGCTCGGAAAAGAATTGCGAGATGGCGTCGATCCGCACATGTTCGTTGACCAGCAGCGTGTAGGCGGCGGCGCCCAGGAAGGCGGCAGCAAACAGATACCACTGGATCTCCAGCCAAGCGTTGGAGCTGGCGTCAAACAGCTTGCGCGTCCAGGCATTGCCGGCGCTGATCAGGATGGAGGCCAGAATCAGCCAGATGCAGCTGCGACCGATTTTTCGGTTCAGGATGTCGATGCCAGCAGACAGCCGGAGCAGCGATTTCACCATGGTGTTCCTCCTTGGGAGTGGGTTCCCACGACGAGGCGCGGCAGGTACACAAAGTCTTGTTATTCTTTTATAACTCTTTGTGCTGACAAGCTATGAATTATATATTTCCTGAGGATAAAAGCAAGGCCGCCTCAGAGTGCCGCGCCGCGCTCAGGAGGACAAGGCTTCCAGCAGCTCAGTCTCGATGGCGATCTGCGCCTTGTTGTGCTGCAGCTCCGGGCCATCGATCAGGAAGGTGTCTTCCACACGTTCACCCAGGGTGGTGACTTTGGCAAGCTGCAGGTTGATGCGGTGCCGGGCCAGCACGAGGGCAATCGAATAGAGCAGCCCGACGCGGTCGCTGGCCGAGACGCTGAGCAGCCAGCGCTGGGCTTTTTCGTCAGGTCGCAGGTCCACACGCGGCGTGATCGGAAAACTTTTGACGCGGCGCGATACCCTGCCTTTACCCGGCGCCGGGAGTGGCCCGTTTTCTTCAATCGCGCGGTCCAGATCGGCCTCCACCATGGCCACCAGCTCGCGGTAGTGGTCGGCCAGCGTGGGGCTGACAACCTGAAAGGTATCCAGCGCATAACCGGGCGAACCCTTGTGCGGTCTGGCCGTGTGCACCTTGGCATCGAGAATGCTGAAACCGGCCTCTTCAAAATAGCCGCAGATGCGGGCAAACAGATCTGGCGCATCCGGCGTGTACACCAGTATCTGCAGGCCTTCGCCAGTGGCTGAACGCCGTGCCCGCACAATACATTTGGCGCTGCCGACATGGCGCGAAAGCTGGCGCGCATGCCAGGCGATGTCGCCCGCTTCGTGGCGCATGAAATAACTGACGTCAAGGGAGTCCCACAAGGCCTTGTGCGCCTCAAACGGCTCGGCATGCAGCGCCAGGATGGTCAGGGCCTCACGCTTGCGGGATTCCACCTCGGCGTCTGCGTCGGGCGCACGGCCACCCAGCACACGCAGGGTGTAGCGGTACAGGTCTTCCAGCAGCTTGCCTTTCCAGGCGTTCCAGACCTTGGGACTGGTACCGCGTATGTCTGCCACGGTCAGCAGGTAGAGGGCGGTCAGGTAGCGTTCATTGCCGACGCGTTTGGCAAAACCGGCGATGACCTGCGGGTCGCTCAGGTCTTCTTTCTGGGCGATGCGACTCATGGTCAGGTGTTCGCCGACCAGAAATTCGATCAATTGAGCGTCGGCGGCGGCAATGCCGTGCTGGCGGCAGAACACCCGCACATCGCGGCAGCCGAGCTCTGAATGGTCGCCGCCGCGACCCTTGGCGATGTCGTGGAACAACGCGGCAATATAGAGAATCCAGGGCTTGTCCCAGCCTGCGGCGAGTTGTGAACACGCCGGGTATTCGTGGGCGTGTTCGGCCATGAAGAAACGCCGAACATTGCGCAATACCATCAGGATGTGCTGGTCGACGGTGTACACATGGAACAGGTCGTGCTGCATCTGCCCGACAATTTTGCGGAACACCCAGAGGTAACGGCCCAGTACCGAGGTCTGGTTCATCAGGCGCATGGCGTGGGTAATGCCGACCGGCTGCTGGAGGATCTGGCGGAAGGTGTCCCGGTTGACCGGATCCCTTCTGAAACGCGCGTCCATCACGCTGCGCACGTTGTACAGCGCCCGCAGGGTGCGCGCCGACAAGCCCTTGACGCCCACCGTGGTCTGGTAAATCAGGAAGGTTTCGAGAATGGCGTGGGGGGTTTTCAGGTACAGGTCATCGCTGGCGACCTCGATCATGCCGTCCTTGTTCAGGAAGTTTGCGTTGATGACTTGCGGGGTATGGCCGCTGGGGTACAGCCGCTCCTCGATGTTCAGCAGCAGGATCTGGTTAAGTTGGGTCACCGCCTTGGCGGCCCAGTAAAAACGCTTCATCAGCGCTTCGCTGGCGCGTGAAATGACGCGACCGTTGCCCTCCTGCGCCACCGTGACATAGCCAAAAGACTCTGCCACCACGGTCTGCAGGTCAAACACCAGGCGGTCTTCGCGCCGTGCCGCCACCAGGTGCAGGCGCGCGCGTATCAAGCCCAGCAGCGCTTCATTGGCCTTGATCTGGCGCACTTCAAACGCGGTGGCCAGACCGCTCTGCGCCAGATCGTCCCAGGACTTGCCCAGCCCCGCCGCACGCGCCACCCACAGGATGACCTGCAGGTCGCGCAGGCCACCGGGTGACTCTTTGCAGTTGGGCTCCAGCGAGTAGGGCGTGTTTTCAAACTTGTTGTGGCGCTGGCGCAGCTCCAGCGTCTTGGCCACAAAAAAGGCCTGCGGGTCCATCGCGGCGTCCAGGCGCTGGACCAGCGCCGCGAACAGGGTTTTGGAGCCCGCCAGCAGCCGCGCCTCCAGCAAGGATGTCTGAACCGTGACATCTTTGGCGGCTTCTTCGGCGCAATCGCTCAGGGTGCGCACGCTGGAGCCGATCTCCAGCCCGGTGTCCCAGCAACTGCCAATGAATTTTTCGATGCGGCTGGTCAGGTCGGGGTTGGCGCCCACGGCGACGGCGTCAGGCAGCAGCAGCAGGACATCCACATCTGAATGCGGAAACAGCTCGCCCCGGCCAAATCCGCCCACCGCCACCAGCGAGCAGGCGGCGGGAAAACCGGCGCGCAGCCAGAGCCGGCGCAGGGTGGTGTCGGTGTGCCGCGCCAGCCGGTGCAGCAGGCTGCGCAGGCCACGCGTGGAGGAACCGCTGTTGGCCAGCGAAACCAGCAGGGCTGCTTTGCCGGCCCGGTATTGCTCGCGCAAGGCCAGCGCTTCGGCGCTCAGGGAAGAAGAGGGCAGCGTGGACCGCATGCGGGGCAGACCGGCCGGTGGCGCCGGTTCAGGCGGCTGAATCGGCGGTGGAGACGCTTGCCTCTGGCGCTACAGCCCGCAGCGGCACAGAAGGCACAAATTCAGGGATCGGCGGGCTGCCGGCCGACAGAGTCAGGACCTCGTAGCCGGTTTCGGTCACCAGCACCGTGTGCTCCCACTGCGCCGACAGGGAATGGTCGCGCGTGACGATGGTCCAGCCGTCTTTTTCGGGGCCGTCCTTGATCTCGCGTTTGCCGGCGTTGATCATCGGCTCTATGGTGAAGGTCATGCCGGGCTTGAGCTCTTCCAGCGTGCCGGGTCG
This sequence comes from Polaromonas sp., assembly GCF_030680935.1. Classification (GTDB taxonomy): domain Bacteria; phylum Pseudomonadota; class Gammaproteobacteria; order Burkholderiales; family Burkholderiaceae_C; genus Polaromonas. Next base: position 9,608 of record NZ_JAUXUP010000064.1, read on the forward strand.
GCCGTAATGCAGCACCTGGGGTTCTTCATGGAAGCGCTGGCCAATCCCGTGGCCGCAAAATTCGCGCACGATGGTGAAGCCCTGCTTTTCGGCAAACACCTGGATGGCGTGCCCGATGTCGCCCAGCCGCGCGCCGGGTTTGACACGCATGATGCCGTGCCACATGGCTTCATACGTCACCTTGCACAGGCGCCGGGCCGCAATCGACACGTCACCAATCAGGTACATGCGGCTGTTGTCGCCAAACCAGCCGTCTTTGGTGATGACAGTGACATCAATGTTCATGATGTCGCCCTTGCGCAGCGGTTTGTCGTTGGGGATGCCGTGGCAGACCACATGGTTCAGCGAGGTGCACAGGGAAGCCGGGTAGGGCGGATAACCGGCTGGCTGGTAGCCCAGGGTGGCCGACACCGTGCCCTGCACGTTGACCATGTAGTCGTTGGCCAGCTTGTCGATCTCGCGCGTGGTGACACCGGCTTTCACGAAGGGTGTGAGGTAGTCCAGCACTTCGGACGCCAGTTTGCAGGCAACCCGCATGCCTTCAATGCCGGCCGCGTCTTTGTACGTAATACTCATGCCGCGATTATCCCACTTGGGCTCTGAACAGGCGGCGACGGCGGCCATCGCTGATAAAATTCAGGGTTAACGAGTACCCCGGCAGGCCCGCAGCGCTGCCAAACCCCCGGCGGGCCTGCGCGGCCCCGCCGACAACCAACAAGGCCACCGCCACCGTGACCCTGCACCTGACGACTTTCGAGGGCGATGCCCACGGTATCAGCGCCCTGAGCGACTTCCGCGTCCAGCAACTGCTTCCCCGCCTGCAAACCATAGAACCCACCATCAGCGGTATCAACGCACGTTTTGTGCACCTGGTGGCGACCGAAGCCGAGGCGGGTGACGAACTCAAGGCCCGCCTGGCGGCACTGCTCAGTTATGGTGAACCGGCTGCAGCGGCGGGTGAAGACAGTTTTTTGTTCATCGTCTCGCCGCGTTTCGGCACCGTCTCGCCCTGGGCTTCCAAGGCCACCGACATCGCCCACAACTGCGGGTTGGCCGTCAAACGCATCGAGCGCATCACCGAATACCGCGTCAGCCTCAAGTCCAGGTTTTTCGCCAAAGGTGCGCTGAGCGATACGCAGCGCGCCCAGGTCGAAGCGCTGCTGCACGACCGCATGACCGAAAGCGTGATGACTGACCGCGCGCAGGCTGCCGGCCTGTTCACTGAATTGCAGGGCGCGGCCCTGCAAACGATTGACGTGCTGGCTGGCGGCAAGGCAGCGCTGGAAGCCGCCAACAGCGAGTTCGGCCTGGCGCTGGCCGCCGACGAAATCGATTACCTGGTGACCGCCTTCACCGGCCTGCAGCGCAACCCGACCGACGTCGAACTGATGATGTTCGCGCAGGCCAACAGCGAACATTGCCGCCACAAGATATTCAATGCCGACTTCACCATCGACGGCGTGGCGCAGGACAAGAGCCTGTTCGGCATGATCCGCAACACCGAAAAGCTGCACCCACAGCACACGGTGGTGGCCTATTCAGACAACGCGTCCGTCATGGAAGGCCTGCCGGTTCAGAAGTTTTATGCAAAATCGGCCTCCAGCCCATATGCAGAAAGCGCAACCAGCTATCAAAGTTATAGCGATTTTGAGGGCGTGCTGACCCACGTGCTGATGAAGGTGGAGACGCACAACCACCCGACGGCGATCTCGCCTTTCCCCGGTGCATCCACCGGCGCGGGCGGCGAGATCCGCGACGAGGGCGCGACCGGGCGCGGCTCCAAACCCAAAGCCGGCCTGACAGGTTTTACCGTGTCGCGCCTGTTTGATGGCGACTTCGGGAAACCCGAACACATCGCCAGCCCGCTGCAAATCATGACCGAGGGCCCGCTGGGCGGCGCGGCCTTCAACAACGAGTTTGGCCGTCCCAATCTGGCGGGTTACTTCCGCGAGTACGAACAGACCGTGGGTGGCCAGCGCTGGGGTTACCACAAGCCCATCATGATCGCCGGTGGCGTCGGCACGATCGACGCGCGACTGACGAAGAAGATTTTGTTCCCGGCCGGCACGCTGCTGATCCAGCTCGGTGGCCCCGGCATGCGCATCGGCATGGGCGGCAGCGCGGCCAGCTCCATGGCTTCGGGCGCCAACGCGGCGCAACTCGACTTCGACTCGGTGCAGCGCGGCAACCCCGAGATCGAACGCCGTGCCCAGGAAGTCATCAACCAGTGTGCCCAGCTCGGCACCGACAACCCGATCCTCGCGATCCACGACGTGGGCGCCGGCGGCCTGTCCAATGCCTTCCCCGAACTGGTCAACGACGCCGGGCGCGGTGCGACGTTTGACCTACGCGCCGTGCCACTGGAAGAAAGCGGCCTGTCGCCCAAGGAAATCTGGAGCAATGAAAGCCAGGAACGTTATGTGATGGCGATTGCGCCGGAATCGCTGCCGGTGTTCCAGGCCTTTTGCGAGCGCGAGCGTTGCCCGTTTGCCGTGATTGGCGCGGCCACTGAGGAAAAGCAGCTGGTGTTGTCGGATGCCGACCAGGCATTACCGGTAGATATGCCGATGAATGTGCTTTTGGGCAAGCCGCCAAAAATGCAGCGCGATGTGACAACTGTCCGCCATGAGATCAAACCGATTGACCTGACCGGCGTGGACCTGCAGGCCAGCGCAATTGCCGTGCTCAGCCACCCAACGGTGGCGTCCAAACGTTTCCTGATCACCATCGGCGACCGCACCGTCGGCGGGCTGACGCACCGCGACCAGATGGTTGGCCCCTGGCAGGTGCCGGTCGCCGACTGCGCCGTGACCCTGGCCGACTACGCCGGGTTTGCCGGCGAGGCCATGAGCATGGGTGAACGCACGCCGCTGGCAGCGGTCAATGCCGCCGCCTCCGGACGCATGGCAGTGGCCGAGGCCATCACCAATTTGCTGGCCGCGCCGATTGAGTTGCCGCGTGTCAAGCTGTCCGCCAACTGGATGGCCGCGTGTGGCGAGCCGGGCCAGGACGCCGCGCTGTACGCCACCGTGAAAGCCGTCGGCATGGAGTTGTGCCCGGCGCTGGGTGTGTCGATTCCTGTCGGCAAGGACTCGTTGTCCATGCGCACGGTCTGGTCCGACGATGGCGCCAGCAAAAAGGTCACCTCGCCGGTCTCGCTGATCGTCAGCGCCTTTGCCACGCTGGCGGACGTGCGCGGCACGCTGACGCCGCAGCTTAACGCGCTAGAGGCCGACACGACCTTGATCCTGATCGATCTGGGCAAGGGCAAAAACCGCATGGGCGGCTCCATCCTGGCGCAGACGCTGGAGCTGGAAAACGGTGACGTGCCGGATCTCGACGATCCGAAAGACCTGGTCAACCTCGTCACCGCGATCAATACCCTGCGCGGCCAAGGCCGGCTGCTGGCCTACCACGATCGCAGCGACGGCGGCCTGTTTGCCACCGCCTGCGAGATGGCGTTTGCCGGCCATGTGGGTGTGTCGCTCAACATCGACATGCTGCTGGTCGAGGGTGATGGCATCCACGACAGCCGCATGGACACGGGCGACAGCAAAAACTGGGCATCGCAAGTCGGCGCGCGCCGCGAAGAACTGACCCTCAAGGCACTGTTCAACGAGGAGCTGGGCGCCGTCATCCAGGTGCGAACTTCGGTGCGCAACGAAGTCATGCAGACCCTGCGCGACCATGGCCTGTCGAAGTTCAGCCACTTTATCGGCAAGACGCGCCCGCAGCACGCCTCGCTCGACGTTGGCAAGGGCGAGGTGCAGGTCTGGCGCGACACCAAGGCTGTGTTCAGCGCGAAACTGCAGGACCTGCACCAGGTCTGGGACAGCGTGAGCTGGAAGATCAACCAGCAGCGCGACAACCCGACCTGCGCTGATCAGGAGCACGCCGCCGCTGGCAACCCGCTGGATCCTGGTTTGCACGTGTTTTTGGGATCAAATCAGGCTCCAGCCCTTTCACCAGCTGCGCAAACAGCTATAAAGTCGATAGCAAATATTGCCAGTCCGGCGCTGAACCTGACCCGTCCGAAAGTCGCCGTTCTGCGTGAGCAGGGCGTCAACTCGCATGTCGAGATGGCCTACGCCTTCACCCAGGCCGGCTTTGAGGCCTTCGATGTCCACATGACCGACCTGCAGGCCGGCCGCGCGCAACTGGCCGACTTCACGGGTGTGGTGGCCTGCGGTGGCTTCAGTTACGGCGACACCCTGGGCGCCGGCATCGGCTGGGCCCGCTCCATTACCTTCAACCCGGCGCTGTCGGCGCAGTTCCAGGCCTTCTTCGCTCGCACCGACACCTTCGGCCTCGGCGTGTGCAATGGTTGCCAGATGTTTGCCGAACTGGCAGACATCATTCCCGGCGCGGACGCCTGGCCGCGTTTCACCACGAATCGCAGTGAACGCTTCGAGGCACGCCTGAGCCAGGTGGAAGCTCTGGATTCGCCCAGCCTGTTTTTTGCCGGCATGGCCGGCTACCGCATGCCGATCGCGGTGGCGCACGGCGAGGGGTATGCCAATTTTGCGCACCGCGGCGATGCCGCCAAGGCGATTGCCGCCATGCGTTTCACCGACAACCACGGCCAGCCCACGGAGGCCTACCCGGCCAACCCGAACGGCAGCGCCGGTGGCCTGACTGCGGTGACGACGGCCGACGGCCGTTTTACGGCCATGATGCCGCACCCGGAACGCGTGTTCCGCAACATCCAGATGAGCTGGACACCGCTGGATGCCAACCAGCCCAGCCCGTGGATGGAACTCTGGCGCAATGCACGCCGCTGGGTGGGGTAAGACTCAGTTTTTCCCGGCGACGGGCGCCACCGCCGCGCCTTCGATCTTGTGCCGGGCCAATGCGTCAGCCACAAAACCGGAGGCCTTCATTTCTTCCACAAAGGCCGTGACGTAACGTGCACCGGCCTCGCGGCCCTTGGGCAGGCCCATGGCTTGCTGGATCACCATGAAGCGGCCATCGAGCAGGCGCAGGCCGGGCAGGCGTTGGGCATCGGCCTGCAGTTGCTGCTTCACGCCGGCCGCGACTTCGATGTTTTGCGCCAGAAAAGTGTCGGTGACCGCTGGCGAGGTGGCTGCCTTGACCAGCCTGGCATTTTTCAGCTCACGCGTCAGGTACAGGTCATAGGCGCTGCCGTTGCCGACCACGATGCGGTTGCCAGGGCGGTCCACTTCTGCGTTGCTTTTGATCGGCGAGTCGTTTTTCACCAGGTAGGCGCCTTCAATGATCACGTAGGGCGCGGTCTGGGCCATGCCCGCGCCGCGAACCGGGTCAATCGCGACAAAACCGATGTCCACCTGCGCGGCGGTGACTGCCTCGACCACCTTGCCGGCGGCAGGGAAGGTCACCAGCTCGACCGGCACGCCGAGGCGGCGCCCCAGTTCACGCGCCAGGTCCACCGACACGCCGCGGGCTTCGCCAGTGGCCGCATCTTTTGTCGCCAGGATGGGGTTGCCGAAGTTGATCGCTGCGCGCAGCTTGCCGGTAGGCGCCAGCTCGGCCACGGGCGCAGGCGGCATCGACGCACAGGCGGCAAGCAGGGCGCTCGTGAGGGTCACAAGGAGCGTGGCCGCCTGTCGGGCAGGGCCGGCAAGGAGGGTGTGGCGCAAGGCAGGCGTGTTCATGCAGGCATCCAGATGGTTGGTATGCCACCTATTTGACGCGAGCCACGCTGTGTGCGTCAACAGGGCAGACACCAGCAAGTTGCCGCAGTTCAGCGTTGCCATGAAAGCGGGGCTGCCATGAAAAAACGCGGCACCTGGCCGCGTTTTTTTTTTGAGTGCGGAGAAAGCGGGGGACTTACTCTACCTTGGCTTTTTCGCGCAGCCCCTGCTGGAAAGCCGCCAGTTTTTGCTGCTGCATCTGCTGTGCAATCTGCGGCTTCAGCTCTTCAAACGCTGGCAGTTTGGCGGTACGGATGTCGTCAATGCGAATGATGTGGTAGCCGAACTGGCTCTTCACCGGTGCGTCGGTCGTCTGGCCCTTGTTCAGCTTGATCATGGCCTCGGCAAACTCGGGCACGTAGCTGCTTGGGTTGGCCCAATCAAGGTCACCGCCGTTGGCGCCAGAGCCTGGGTCTTTGGAAGACTTCTTGGCGATGTCTTCAAACTTGCCGCCTTTTTTCAGGCTGGCAATGATGGCTTTGGCTTCGTCTTCCTTTTCCACCAGAATGTGCCTGGCCTTGTATTCCTTGCCGCCGTTGGCTGCAACAAACTTGTCGTACTCGCCTTTCAGGTCGGCATCGGTCACCGGGTTCTTCTTCTGGAAATCGGCAAACAGCTCCCGGATCAGGATGGCCTGCCGCGCCAGCTCCATCTGGACCTTGAAGTCATCGCTGGCCGCCAGACCCAGCTTTTCGGCCTCTTGCATGAAGACTTCGCGCGCGATCACTTCTTCCCGGATCTGGCCCTGCATCTCTGGCGTGACAGGCCGGCCTGTGCGTGCCAGTTGCTGCGCCAGCGCGTCCAGGCGGGTCTTGGGCACAGCCTTGCCATTGACGATGGCCACATTCTGGGCAAATGCACCCGAAGCGCCCAGCGCCATCAAGCCGGCAAGGGCGCTAGCGATCAAAAGTTTCTTTTTCATGGTTTCCTCAGGAATGAACCGGTGTGGGCGAAGGGGCAGACGCAAAAAGCGTCTGTCTGAAAATCACGGGGTTTCGATGATCTCGATGGCCAGCGCGTGCAGGCCCTCGTCAATGAAATTTTGCAGTGCATCATACACAAGCCGGTGGCGCGCCACGCGGCTCTTGCCCGCAAATGCCGGGCTGGCAATCCGCACCCGGAAGTGGCTGCCAAAACCCTGGGCATTGGCGCCAGCATGGCCCGCATGCTGGGCACTTTCGTCCAGCACTTCAAGCTGGCTGGGGTTCAGGCGTTCGCGCAGTTGTGCCTCTATGCGTGAAGCGTCGGCAGGAAGCGCGGTGCTGATGGCGGTCATGGCTCGGTCTTGATGTGTTTGTTCAGCAAAACCGCCTGCCCCAACACAAAGGCCAGCATCAGGCCCATGCCGCCAAACAGTTTGAAATTGACCCAGGTGGCGGTGGGAAAGGTAAATGCCACCCAGAGATTGAGCACACCCATGAGCGCAAAAAAGCCGACCCAGCTGTAGTTCAGGGTGCGCCATACCGGATCGGGCAAGGTCATTTGCGCGCCCATCAGAGACTTGATGCCGTTTTTTCCGAACCCCAACTGCCCGACCAGCAGCGCACCACCCATGACCCAGTACAGCACCGTGGGCTTCCACTTGATGAAGGCTTCGCTATGGAAATAAATGGTGGCGCCGCCCAGCAGCGTGACCAGGCCCAGGCTGACCCAAAGCATGGTGTCGATCTTGCGGCCACGCACGACCAGCCAGAGGATTTGCGCCAGGGTGGCGAGAATGACGACCACGGTGGCCAGCAGCACCGGCGCTTCGGCTGTGCCCACCACCCCGCCAGAGACCATGAAGCCCAGCCAGTCAGTGGCGGTGCGCGCGGCCCATTCGGTATTGCCTTCGGCATACTTGAACATGCCGAAAAAAAGAATGATGGGCAGGAAGTCGAAGAGAATTTTCATGGGGTGATTATCGGGGGAGCCAACAAGCTATTTGCGCGCGAAGTCGAGAGAGGCGGAATTCATACAGTAACGCAGGCCGGTGTCGGTCGGGCCATCGGGGAAAACATGACCCAGGTGTGCACCACACTGGCTGCAGACGGTTTCGGTGCGGGTCATGCCGTGGCTGCGGTCCACAATGTCGGTGATGGCGCCGGGCACGGCCTCGGAAAAACTGGGCCAGCCGCAGCCAGCGTCAAACTTGGTGCTGGCGTCAAACAGCAGATTTCCGCAGCAAATGCAGTGGTAGCTGCCGTCGTCCCAGACGGCCTCGTACTTGCCGGTGTAGGGGCGCTCGGTGGCCGCGTGGCGGGTGACTTCAAATGCGCCGCGTTCTGCACCTTTTTCGGCCAGCAGGGCCTTCCACTCAGCATCAGTCTTCTGGATTTTCACAGTCATGGCTCTACCTCTTGTGACGATTTTTGTGCTTGCTTACGAACTGCAGCTGATTTCAATCGATGCCGCCCAATCCGGCGGGAAACCGGCCAGACTTTCGTGGCCCGGATGCTCATCAAATGGGGCCTGCAGCAAGGTCAGCAAGGTGTTGACCACTGAAAAATCGTTTAGTTTCGCGGCCTGTATGGCCTGCTCGCCCAAATGGTTGCGTAACACGTACCGTGGATTATTCTTTAACATCAAATCGGCCCTCAGCCCTTTGTCCACCTGCGCAATCCGCTCTGAATACGATAGCGCCCAGGCATCGAACCCGGACCGGTCCATGAACAGGTCCCGCACCGCTTCACGCCCCTGCGCTGTGCCAAAAGCGCCCAGCCGGTGCCAGAATATCGTGTAGTCCACCTTGTCGGCTGCCAGTAGCTTGAAGGTGTTTTCGATCAGGCTTTTGTCATCGGTTCGGGTGTCCGGCAAACCCAGTTTGGCGCCCATGCGGGCCTGCAGGGCATCCGGAAACACGGTCTTATACGACTCCAGCGCGGCCAGCGCCTGCTCCTGCGAGTCCATCAGCGGCAGCAGGGCCTGGCCCAGGCAAAACAGGTTCCAGTAGGCGATGTTGGGCTGCTTGTTGTAGGCGTAGCGGCCCTGCGTGTCGGAGTGGTTGCAGATGTGGCCGGGGTCAAAGGCGTCGAGAAACTGGAAAGGGCCGTAGTCAATCGTCAGGCCCAGAATGCTCATGTTGTCAGTGTTCATCACACCGTGGCAAAACCCGACGGCCTGCCACGCGGCCACCATGTGGGCGGTGCGCTCGCTCACCGCCTGCAAAAGCGCCGCATAGGCCTGGGTGGTGTCCCGGCAGCGCGGGTAAAAGTTGTCGATGACGTAGTCCGCCAGGGTCTTGAGCTGTTGGTGCTGGTCGCTGTAGCTGAAGTGTTCGAAGTGGCCGAAACGGATAAAGCTGGGCGCGGTGCGTGTCACAACGGCTGCGGTTTCCATCTCCTCGCGGCGCACCCTGGCGTTCGATCCCGTCACACACAGCGCGCGGGTTGTGGGGATGCCCAGGCCATGCATGGCCTCGGAGCACAGGTACTCCCGGATCGAACTGCGCAGCACCGCGCGGCCATCACCCATGCGGGAATAGGGGGTGGCGCCTGCGCCCTTGAGCTGGATTTCCTGCGGTCCCAAAGCGGTGCTCAGTTCGCCCAGCAAAATGGCGCGCCCGTCGCCCAGTTGCCCGGCCCACTGGCCGAACTGGTGGCCGCTGTACACGCTGGCCAGTGGTTGCGAGCCTTCCAGGATGCGGTTGCCGGTGAAGACCTCCAGAGACTCCTGCGATGCGAACCACTGCTCTTGCAGCCCGAGCTCGCACGCGAGAGCCTCGTTACGACTGATCCAGCAGGGGGCGGGCAGTGGCGTGGGCTGGAGTTCTGTATAAAAATCCGATCCCAGCGTGGCGAAGCGGTTGTTCCATGCCTGACCCGGGATGGCCGCAAGCGATTCGTTGATGACGGCGTTCATCCCGTCATTGTCCTATGCGGCCAACAGCCGCGTGCATGAGGGGTTAAGGCCCCTCGGTGGCTGTGGCGTAGGCAGCCAGGGCATCCGCATCGAGTATCGTCACCCGCCCGAAATCCAGCGACACCAGGCCTTGCTCTTCCATGGACTTGAGGGCCCGGTTCACCGTTTGCCGTGACAGGCCGGCCAGATGTCCCAGTTCCTCCTGCGAAAGCACCAGCCGGCGCCTGCCGTGCCAGAACAGCCGGCTCAGGTACAGGGCAACACGTTGTTCCGGCGCGCGTAGCCGCCCGGCCTCAATGATGGTCATGGCCTGACCGAGGCGCCGGTTCAGGTGCCCGACCAGGAAATGGTTGAAGGGCAGGGAGTGCGCCAGCAGGTCGTCAAACTGTGCCCTCGGCAGGCACAGCAGCACCGTGTCGCGCAAGGCAATCACCTCGTAGCGGCGCCGCTCGGTCTTCAGGGTCGAGCCTTCGCCAAACCATTCGCCGTCCGGTACCCCCAGAAAAGCAGACACCCGCCCCTGTCCCGAGCTGCTTTGCAGCTTGACCAGGCCCGACAGAACGGCATACCAGCCCTTGACTTCAGCGCCGGCATGCAACATCACGTCTCCCTTGAGGCCCGCAAGGGTAAAAGTGCGCTCCGCTACATGGGCCTGTTGAGCTGGCGGCAACTGGGTGAACCAGTTGTGCTGCTGAAGAAAATGCGTGCTGGGTGCTGAGATATCCGGGAACATGGCAGTGATTTTCCGTCAGCTGCTCTTCTCAAGGGTAACTACCAAGAAACTGTATGCGCCGCGACAGGTTTTGCCGTGCGGGCGCAACATGGTCAAACTAGGCGCTCCAATTTGGCGAGTCATGCATACATGCGGGCATTCCCCCTGCAAGCCCGCTTGCTGCTGCGCGATACTGAAACCCCGAATGCCAGAAGAAAAGGAAACACCCATGCTGGGTTTAATGCAAGGCCAACCGCTGTTGATCTCCTCGTTGATCGATTTCGCCGAGCGCCACCACGGCGACGCGGAAATTGTCTCGCGCCGCGTCGAAGGCGATATCCACCGCTATACCTACCGGGACGTCGCGCGCCGCTCGCGCCAGGTGGCCAGTGCGCTGGATGCGCTCAAACTTCAGTTCAGCGACCGTATTGCCACCCTGGCCTGGAACGGCTACCGCCACCTGGAGCTGTACTTCGGGGTCAGCGGCTCGGGCCGCGTGTTGCATACGCTCAATCCGCGCCTGCATCCCGATCTGGTGTCGTGGATTGCGAACCATGCCGAAGACCAGGTGCTGTTTTTTGACATGTCTTTCCTGCCACTGGTGCAGGCTTTTCATGCCAAGTGCACCACCATCAAGCACTACATTGCACTGTGTGATGCGGACAAACTGCCCGAAGGCAGTGGCATCCCCAACCTCAGCAGCTACGAGGCCTGGATTGCCCCGCATTCGGCCGACTACCAGTGGCCGAGTTTTGACGAAAACTCCGCGTCCAGCATGTGTTACACCAGCGGCACCACCGGTAACCCGAAAGCCGCGTTGTACAGCCACCGCTCGACCATCCTGCACGCCTATGCGGCGGCATTGCCCGACGTGATGTGCCTGAGCGCACGCGACAGTATTCTTCCCGTGGTACCGATGTTTCACGTCAACGCCTGGGGTATCCCGTACTCGGCTGCTTTGACTGGCGCCAAACTGGTGTTTCCCGGCCCGGGCCTGGATGGAAAGTCGGTGTATGAGCTGATTGAAGGTGAAAAAGTCACTTATGCTGCCGGCGTGCCTACCGTCTGGCAGATGATGCTGGGCCACATGAAACCGGCCGGGCTGAAGTTCTCCACACTCAAACGCACGGTGATAGGCGGTTCTGCCTGCCCGCCTGCGATGATCCACGCCTTCCAGGAAGACTATGGTGTCGAGGTTTTGCATGCGTGGGGCATGACAGAAATGTCGCCGCTGGGGACCTTGTGTACGCTGAAAAACAAACACCTGGAGATGTCCAAAGACGAGCAGATGAAGATCAGGCTCAAACAGGGGCGGGCGATTTTTGGTGTGGACATGAAAATCGTCGACCCGGAGGGAAAGGAGCTTGCATGGGACGGCAAGGCTTTCGGCGATTTGCATGTCAAGGGGCCGTGGATCGTGGGCGAATATTTCAAGGGCGAGGGCGGCAACCCGTTGATCGACGGCTGGTTTCCGACAGGGGACGTGGCGACGATTGACCCCGACGGTTATATGCAGATCACCGACCGCAGCAAGGACGTGATCAAGTCAGGCGGCGAATGGATCAGTTCCATCGACATTGAAAACATCGCCGTGGCGCACCCCGCAGTGGCCATGGCTGCCTGCATTGGCGTGCGGCATCCCAAATGGGACGAGCGCCCGATCATCGCAGTGGTCAAGAAGCCGGGCGCAGAAGTCAGCCGTGAGGAGTTGCTTCAGTTTTATGAAGGCAAGACCGCCAAATGGCAGATTCCCGATGATGTGGTGTTTGTCGACGCCATTCCTCTGGGGGCGACAGGCAAGATGTTGAAAACCCGCTTGCGCGAACAACTAAAGGACTATCAGTTGCCCTCGTCCTGAAGTCAGGACAGCCTTGGGACCTGCACTGCTGCAGTGCAGAACGGGCAGTCCGGCTGTGGCGACACCGCTGTCGCATGGGCGATAGAAACCGGGCTGCTTAGGGGCATTCCCTGATCGCTGCACTGCACAAAACTTGTACGCTTGTTTCATTGTGATTACCTAGGAGACATTGATGACTTTTCAGATCAGACACCTCGCACTGGCCGCTGCTTTTGCATGCGCCGGTACCGTTTTTGCGCAGCCTGCTGCGCCAGCCAAACCGGCCGCACCCGCGGCCAAGGCTGCACCTGCGGCCAAAGCCGCTCCCGCCAAGGCAGCCGGCGCGCCGATGTTTGCACCCGGGCCGCTCAAAGGCCAGACCGTCAAGCTGGTCAGGATTGATCCCCTGACCGGGCTGCTGGGTCCAGTGGGCGTCGCCCAGACCAAGGGTTACCAGTTTTTTGCCGAAAAATACAGCGGAACCGGCAACCCTGCTGGCGTGAATTTCGAGTTCTCGACCATCGACAACAAGCTCAGCCCGGCAGAAAGCCTGAACGCGCTGAAAGCGGCCATTGATCAGGGCGTGCGTTACATCATCCAGGGCAACGGTTCCTCCGTCGCGCTGGCCCTGTCCGATGCAATCACCAAACACAATGAGCGCAACCCGGGCAAAGAGGTGATGTACCTCAATGACTCGGCGGTGGACCCGGACCTGACCAACAGCAAGTGCAGTTACTGGCACTTCCGTTTTGATGCCGATACCTCGATGAAGATGGAGGCGATGTCCAGCTTCATGGCTGGCCAGCCAGACATCAAGAAGGTTTATTTCCTGAACCAGAATTACTCGCACGGCCATCAGGTGGTGAAGTTCGGCAAGGATGCCCTGGCGCGCAAACGTCCGGACATCCAGATCGTCGGCGAAGACCTGCACCCGCTGGCGCAAACGCGTGACTTTGCTCCGTACATCGCCAAGATCAAGGCATCCGGCGCAGACACCGTGATCACCGGCAACTGGGGCTCCGACCTGTCGCTGCTGATCAAGGCCGCCAACGAGAACGGCTACAACGGCAAGTTCTTCACCTACTACGCCGGTGTCACTGGCACGCCAACCGCCCTGGGACAGAATGGCGCCGGACGTGTCTATCAGATCGCCTACAACCACTACAACATGGGTGGGCAGATGGAAAAGTGGATGACGGAGTTCAACGCCAAGTACAACGACGACTTCTACACCGGCTCCACCATCCGTATCTATGAAATGTTGGGCGCGGCCATGGCCAAGGCCAAGTCCACCGACCCTGTCAAGGTGGCGGCGGCGATGGAAGGCCTGCGTGTGCAGAGCTTCAACGGAGAGGTGGAGATGCGCAAGGCAGACCACCAGCTGCAGCAGCCGCTGTACATGTCGGTCTGGCAAAAGGCAGATGCCAAAAACCCTTACAGCCCTGAGAAAACCGGCATGACCCTGGCGATGCTGAAGGAGTACCCGAACTACATTTCGAGCACTCCGACCAGCTGCCAGATGAAGCGTCCGTAAACACCGACGCCTGAAGAGACAGAGCCCGAGCGGGTTGCCGTATCGGGCTCTTTTATTTTTATCGACGAGGAAGGTCAAGCTGAATGGAGTTTTTCATCATCTCGATGCTGAACGGGCTGAGCTACGGGCTTTTACTGTTCATGCTCAGTTCCGGGCTGACGCTGATTTTCAGCATGATGGGCGTGCTGAACTTCGCGCACGCCAGTTTTTACATGTTGGGCGCCTATGTGGGTTACACCGTGGCCCAGTTTGTCGGGTTCTGGCCCGCCTTGTTGATTGCGCCGCTGGTGGTGGGCGGGCTGGGCGCGCTGTTTGAGCGTGTCAGCTTGCGCAAGGTGCACAAGTTTGGTCATGTGCCAGAGCTGCTGATCACTTTTGGCTTGTCTTATGTGATCGTGGAGCTGGTGCAGCTGATCTGGGGCCGCATTGCGGTGGAGTTTCGCCCGCCAGAGGTACTTCAGGGGCCGGCCTTCACGCTGATCAACGATTCGATCAAGGGTTTACGCCTGATCTGGGGCAGCGCGCCCGCCGAACTTTGCAGCACTGCCGATGCGGCGGTACGCATCGTCTGTTCGCCGTTTCCCGCCACGCGCGGTTTCATGATGCTGGTGGCCGTGATCATGTTGGCTTCCGTCTGGCTGCTGCTGACCCGTACGCGCATTGGGCTGGTGATCCAGGCCGCGCTGACGCATCCTGACGCGGTCGAATCGCTGGGACACAACGTGCCTCGCGTCTTCATGCTGGTTTTTGGTGCCGGTTCCGCGCTGGCGGGCCTGGCAGGTGTGATTGGCGGCAGCACTTTCCTGACCGAGCCGGCCATGGCGGCTACCGTGGGTTCTGTCATCTTCGTGGTGGTGGTGGTCGGTGGCATGGGTTCGTTGTCGGGTGCGTTTGTGGCCTCCCTGCTCATAGGTGTGATCCAGACATTTGCTGTGGCCTTCGACTACTCACTGGCTACCCTGGCGGAGCAACTGGGCGTGCCACTCGGTGCTGCCGTGGCCAACAACTCCTACATCAAGCTCACCTTGTCCCAGGTGGCTCCCATCCTGCCCTACCTGTTTCTGGTGCTGATCCTGATCTTCAGGCCGCGCGGTTTGCTCGGCAAGCGGGAGGGATAAGCCATGAAAACACATTACACCTTTACGCCCCTCAATATCGGGCGCTGGCTCACCTGGGGACTGTTTGCGCTGGTGCTTGCCGTGGCTCCGCTTTTGTTCGGCAGTGGCCTGGCCATGACGGTGCTGTCGCAGATGGGCATTGCCATCATCGCCTGTCTGTCCTACAACATGTTGCTGGGGCAGGGCGGCATGCTGAGCTTCGGCCACGCGGTTTATACCGGCCTGGGCTCGTTTCTGGCCATCCACGCGCTCAATAACATCGGCAATGGCTCGTTGTCCCTGCCGGTGTCTCTGGTCCCCTTGGTGGGTGCATTGGCCGGTGTGGGGTTTGCCGTGTTGTTCGGATATGTCACCACGCGCAAGTCGGGCACCACCTTTGCCATGATCACATTGGGCCTGGGCGAACTGGTGTTTGCGCTGTCGCTGATGATTCCCGAATTTTTTGGTGGCGAAGGCGGCGTGTCCGGCAACCGGGTGACGGGAAAAGCCGTGATGGGCATCACCTTTGGCCCGCAAATTCAGGTGTACTACCTGATCGCGGTCTACACCTTTGTGGCGGTCGGCGCCATGTTTGCCTTCACCCGCACACCGCTGGGGCGCATGCTCAACGCAGTGCGCGACAACCCGGAGCGGGTTGAATTTGTCGGGTACGACACGCAGAAGGTACGTTATTTCGCCTTCATCATTGCCGGATTTTTTGCCGGCCTGTCGGGTGGGCTGGCGGCGCTGAATTTCGAAATCGTCACTGCTGAAGTGGTGGGTGCTGCGCGTTCGGGCGCCTACCTGCTGTTCACATTCCTGGGCGGCGCGACGTTTTTCTTTGGGCCCATCATTGGCGGCATCCTGATGGTCCTGGCTTTTGTACTGCTGTCGGAGTTCACCCAGGCGTGGCTGCTTTACCTGGGCCTGATCTTCCTGTTCATGGTCATGTACGCGCCCGGGGGCATTGCCAGCCTGATCATGATGAACCTGCGTGTGGCCGCCTTTGGCAAGCTCAGACAACTCTGGGTCAGCTACCTGGCGCTCGCCGTCACTGCTTTGATCCTGCTGGTGGGCGCCGCCGCGATGATCGAAATGGTCTACCACCTCCAACTCAGCACCACGCTGGGCTCCGAGTTGCGGTTTGCGGGTATTCCGCTGGACGCCAAGGGGCTGGACAGCTGGTTTGGCGCGGCATTTGTCACCTTGACCGGGCTGGGGCTGTTTGAGGTCACACGCCGCCACTTTTTGCGCGAGTGGAGCGAGATTCAGGAATACATCGAAAAAGAAATCAAGCGCCGGGAGGCTATGTGATGGCAGCTTACGCTTTAGAACTGAAAGACCTGCGCAAGAGTTTCGGCAAGACTGAAATCATTCGCGGTATCAATCTGGCAGTGACTGCCGGCGAACGGGTCGGCATCATCGGTCCCAACGGCGCCGGCAAGTCCACGCTGTTCAACCTGATCAGCGGCCGTTTTGAGCCCAGTAGCGGCCAGGTGCTGCTCAACGGCCAGCGGATTGAGGGGAAAAAGCCTTTTGAAATCAACCGGCTTGGTCTGTCACGCAGTTTTCAGATCACCAACATATTTCCCAAGCTCAGCGTCTTCGAAAATTTACGCTGTGGTGTGTTGTGGAGTCTGGGCTACAAGTACACCTTTCTGAAGTTTTTGGCGGGTCTGGATGACGCCAATGACCGGGCTGACGAGCTGATGAAAATGATCAAGCTCGACAAAAAACGTGATGTGCTGGCCATCAACCTGACCTACGCCGAACAACGCGCACTGGAGATCGGCATCACCATTGCCGGCGGCGCGAATGTGATCCTGCTGGATGAACCGACTGCCGGCATGAGCCGCAGCGAAACCACCCGCTTCATCAGCCTCATCAAGGAGGTGACCGTGGGAAAAACCCTGCTGACGGTGGAGCACGACATGGGGGTGGTCTTCGGCCTGGCCGACAGGATTGCGGTCGTGGTTTATGGCGAAGTATTGGCCTTTGACGAACCAGAAGCCGTGCGGGCCAATCAGCGCGTGCAAGAGGCCTATCTGGGCTCTTCCGTGGCAGATTCACAGGTGGGAGGCCACTGAACATGCTCAAAATAGAAAACCTCCACGCCTACTACGGTAAAAGCCATGTTTTGCATGGCGTGCAATTTGACGTGCAGCCTGGTGAAATTGTGGCGCTGCTGGGGCGCAATGGCTCAGGCCGATCGACCACCGCCAAAGCCATCATGGGTCTGGTGGAGTGCCAGGGTGATATTCAGTGGCGGGGCAAGCAGATTGCCGGGCACAAAGCCTATGAAGTCGCGCACCTGGGCATTGGTTACGTGCCTGAGAACCGGGACATCTTCCCGACGCTGACGGTGCACCAGAATCTGATGCTCGGACAAAAAGGCAAGGGCAAGGGCAGCCGCTGGTCGTTTGACGACATGTACGGCATGTTCCCGCGTCTGAAGGAGCGCCAACACACAGAGGCAGGGGTGCTGTCCGGTGGCGAACAGCAGATGCTGACCTTGTGCCGCACCTTGATGGGCGACCCCGACCTGATCATCATTGACGAGCCGACCGAGGGCCTGGCTCCTAAAATTGTCGAGTTGGTGGGGCAGTACCTGCAGACGCTCAAGGCCAAGGGTATTTCGGTGCTGCTGATTGAGCAAAAACTCACGATTGCCATGGCGATTTCGGACCGGGCACTGGTCATGGGCCATGGCAGCATCGTGTTTCAGGGGACGCCAGACAGTCTGCGTGCCGATGCCTATATCCGCAAGGAGTGGCTGGAAGTCTGAGAGACCATGAATCTTTCTACTGCGCGGCCCGATCTGGCTCCTGTGGTGCTCACCGTACTCCTGTACGGCTCCGCTCCTCGAAGTTACCTCGACCCGCTCGCTACGAAATCTTCACAGCCTCCCTGCGGGGGCATAACCCCTGTTTTTGTCGCGGCAGGGACAATGCAGCCAGCCCCAGGGTTGCACTGCAACATAAGCTCTCTACAATAAGAAAAGAACGGTCGTTCTATTTTTGCCAGTCCGACCTTGTCAGGTCTCGCAGCACCCAGCAGCTGGCCACCAAGCAACAAAGGAAAACACATGACAGCTAAATACGAAGTCCACGGCAGCGTGGCGGTGATCACCATGAACAACCCACCGGTCAACGGCCTGGGTCATTCCACCCGTGTGGGCATTACCGACGGTTTGCAAAAAGCCAATGCCGATACTGCCGTCAAATCGATTGTGCTGACCGGTGGCGGAAAAGCCTTCTCGGGCGGTGCCGACATCAAGGAATTTGGCTCGCCCAAAGCGCTGGCAGAACCCAATTTGCTCAGCGTGATCCTCGCGGTTGAAAATTCCTCCAAGCCCGTGGTGGCTGCGGTTCATTCAGTGTGTATGGGCGGCGGGCTGGAACTGGCCCTCGGTTGCCATTACCGCATTGCGGCGCCGGGCTGCAGCGTGGCATTGCCTGAAGTCAAGTTGGGCCTGATCCCGGGCGCCGGCGGTACGCAGCGCCTGCCCCGCGCACTGGGGGTGGAACCCGCACTCAACATGATTGTCAGTGGCGAGCCGGTCAAGAGCGAACTGCTGGCCCAGATCCCCGGGCAGAAGCTGTTTGACAAGATGTCGGCATCCGCCGAGTCGCTGGCTGAGGAGGCGCTGGCCTACGCGCAAGCGGTGTCTGACACCCGTCCCTTGCCGCTGGTACGCAATCTGCCATGCAAACACCCCAACGGTGATGCTTACTTCCAGTTCGCTCGCAACATGGTCAAGGGCATGGCGAAAAACTTCCCGGCACCGGGCAAGTGTGTGGACGCAGTGGAATCTGCCACCAAGAAAAAATTCGACGAAGGCATGGCCTTTGAGCGCGAGATTTTTACCGCCCTGATGTTCACGCCCGAGAGCCGCTCCCTGCGCCACATCTTCATGGCAGAACGCGCCGCTTCCAAAATTCCGGATGTGCCGGAAGACACCCCCAAGCGCGACATCCAGTCCGTCGCCGTCATTGGCGCCGGCACCATGGGTGGCGGCATTGCCATGAACTTCCTGAACGCCGGAATTCCCGTGAAGATGCTGGAGATGAAGCAGGAGGCACTGGACAAGGGCCTGGGCATTATTCGCAAGAACTACGAGGCCCAGGTCAAGAAGGGTAAGCTCAAGCAGGACAAATACGAGCAGCGCATGAGCCTGCTCACCACCACCCTGAGCTATGACGACCTGAAAGAGGCCGACATGGTGATTGAGGCCGTGTTCGAGGAAATGGGCGTCAAGGAAAAAGTTTTCAAGGAACTGGACCGCGTGATGAAACCCGGCGCCATACTGGCTTCCAACACCTCCACGCTGGACGTCAACCAGATTGCCGCCTTCACCAAACGCCCGCAGGACGTGGTGGGCATGCATTTCTTCAGCCCGGCCAACGTGATGAAGCTGCTTGAAGTCATTCGCGGTGAGAAAACCGCCAAGGACGTACTGGCTACAGTGATGGCCGTCAGCAAGAAGATCAGGAAAACCGCCGTAGTGTCCGGCGTCTGCGACGGATTTATTGGCAACCGCATGATTGAGCAATACGGACGCCAAAGCGGCTTCCTGCTCGACGAAGGTTGCACGCCGGCCCAGGTGGACAAGGCGATGGAAAAGTTCGGCATGGCCATGGGCCCGTTCCGCATGGGTGACCTGGCTGGCAACGACATCGGTTGGGCCATCCGCAAGCGCCGCTACCAGGAAAAGCCGAACATGAAATACAGCAAGACCGCAGACTTGTTGTGCGAGAAGGGCCGTTTTGGCCAGAAAACCGGTGCCGGCTGGTACGACTATGTGCCCGGCAAACGCGATGCCATCCCGAACGCCGAAGTGGTCAAAATGATCGAAGACCATCGCGCTGCGCTGGGCATCACGCCGCGCAAGATATCTGATGACGAAATCGTCCAGCGCCTGGTCTACGCCCTGGTCAACGAAGCAGCCCACATTCTGGAAGAGGGCATTGCGTCCAAGGCCAGCGACATCGACATGGTGTACCTGATGGGTTATGGTTTTCCGATCTACCGTGGCGGCCCCATGAACTACGCCGATCAGGTCGGCCTGTTCAATGTGGTTCAAAGCATGCAGCGATTTGCCCAGAACCCGCTGGACGACGCGGCATTCTGGCAGCCAGCACCCTTGCTGGCCAAACTTGCAGCCGAAGGCAAGTCTTTCAACTAACACCCCATTTTCCGGAGATTCACATGACTTCAGCTGTAATCGTTTCCACCGCCCGCACCCCCCTGGCCAAAAGCTGGAAGGGCTCTTTCAACATGACACACGGCGCCACTCTTGGCGGCCACGCGATTGAACACGCTATCAAACGCGCCGGCATCGACGCCGGTGAGGTCGATGACGTGATCATGGGCTGTGCCAACCCCGAGGGTGCGACGGGTGCCAACATCGCCCGCCAGGCCGCCTTGCGCGCCGGCTGCCCGATCACCGTCTCGGGTGTCACCGTCAACCGCTTCTGCTCGTCAGGCCTGCAGACCATTGCCCTGGCCGCGCAGCGTGTGATTGCTGGTGAAGCCGATATTTACGTGGCTGGCGGCGTTGAAAGCATCTCCTGCGTGCAGCAGGAAATGAACACCCACATGCTGGCCGATTCCTGGCTGGTCAAAAACAAGCCCGAGATCTACTGGAACATGCTGCAGACCGCCGAGCAGGTCGCCAAACGTTACGGCATCTCGCGCGAGCAGATGGACGAATATGGCGCGGCCAGCCAGCAAAAGGCCACCGCCGCACTGGCGGCCGGCCTTTTTGATGCCGAAATTGCCCCCATCACCGTCACCATGGGGGTGGCCGACGCCGTCATGGGCCTGACCACCAAACAGGTGACGGTCAGCAAGGACGAAGGCATTCGCGAAGGCACGACCAAGGAAGGCATCAGCGGCATCAAGCCGGCCATTCCCGGCGGTGTGATTTCTGCCGGCAACGCCAGCCAGTTTTCTGACGGCGGCGGCGCCGTGGTGGTGATGAACGAAACTGTGGCCGAGAAAAAAGGCCTGAAGCCGCTGGGCCGGTTTCTTGGGTTTGCGGTGGCAGGCTGCGAGCCGGACGAGATGGGCATCGGTCCGGTCTACGCCATCCCCAAGGTGCTGGCGCGACTCGGCCTGAAGGTCAGTGACATTGACCTGTGGGAGCTCAATGAAGCGTTTGCTGTGCAGGTGATTTATTGCCGCGACAAGCTCGGCATCCCGATGGACAAGCTCAACGTCAACGGCGGCGCGATTGCCGTCGGTCACCCCTACGGCGTCAGCGGTCAGCGTTTGACGGGCCACGCCCTGATAGAAGGCAAACGCCGCGGCGCCAAACGTGTTTGCGTGACCATGTGTATTGGTGGCGGCATGGGCGCTGCGGGCATCTTTGAAGTGCTTTGAGTTTCTTTCGACAAGCACACTGATCAGGGGCTGAGCAAGGCGCAACGGATAAACCGGACAGCCTGCTCGGCCCTTATTTTTAATGGCCGTGAGCCAGCTAAAGTGAGAGCACCATGAGCCTTAGGCCCACCCTGGATTTTCTGCTGTATCAATGGCTGGGCGCCGAGTCGCTGACCCAGCGCGAACGCTTTGTCGACCATTCGCGCGAGACCTTCGATGCGGTGTTCGACACCTGCGAACGCATCGCGCGTGAAAAATACGCGCCCTTCAACCGGCTGGTCGATACCCAGGAGCCGCATTTTGACGGCGAAAAGGTCATCCTGCCGCAGGCCACACATGAGGCCAATCGTGCCTACGCCGAATCGGGCATGCTCAGCGCCGCGCAAGACTATGACGAAGGTGGCATGCAGTTGCCCTACACCATAGAGGCTGCGGCCAACTGCTTTTTCGCCATGGCCTCGGTCAGCATGGGATCCAGTTTGCTGACCAAGGGCAATGCCAACCTGTTGCTGGTGCACGGCACCGAAGCGCAAAAAGAGGTGTTTGCGCGCAACGAATTTGCCGGGCGCTTTTCCGGCACCATGTGTCTGTCCGAGCCGGAGGCCGGTTCTTCGCTGAGCGATATCACCACACGCGCTGTCCCCGACGGCGACGACTTTGAAGCCGAGGCGCTGGGCCCGCGTTACCGCATCAAAGGCAACAAAATGTGGATTTCGGCCGGAGAGCACGAGCTCACCGAAAACATCATCCATTTGGTCCTGGCCAAGATCCCGGGGCCGGATGGCAAGCTGATTCCCGGCACGCGCGGCATCTCGCTGTTCATCGTGCCAAAGAAAATGGTTGGCAGCGATGGTCAGCTGACGGGCGTGCGCAACGACGTGGCGCTGGCCGGCCTGAACCACAAGCTCGGCTGGCGTGGCACCACCAACACGCTGCTGAACTTTGGCGAGGGCAAGTACCCAGTCAATGACAAAGCGGGTGCCGTGGGTTATCTGGTCGGCAAGCCGCATGAGGGCCTGCGCTGCATGTTCCACATGATGAATGAGGCGCGGATTGGCGTCGGCACGGCGGCGGTCATGCTGGGCATGGCCGGTTATTACGCCAGCCTGGACTATGCCAAAAACCGGCCTCAGGGCCGGCCCGTGGGTCCGGGAGGAAAAGACGCGGCTCAGCCACAGGTGCGCATCATTGAACATGCGGACGTCAAACGCATGTTGCTGGCTCAAAAGAGTTATTGCGAGGGCGCGCTGGCGCTGGAGTTGTACTGCGCGCGCCTGGTGGACGAGCAGCACACCGCAGAAGCTGCGACCGCTGACGAGGCCCGGCTGTTGCTGGAGGTACTCACGCCAATTGCCAAAAGCTGGCCCAGCGAGTGGTGCCTGGAGGCCAATTCGCTGGCCATCCAGATCCACGGTGGCTACGGTTACACGCGAGACTTCCCGGTCGAGCAGTACTGGCGCGACAACCGCCTCAACATGATCCATGAAGGCACTCACGGCATTCAGGCGACTGATCTGCTGGGCCGCAAGGTGCTGATGGAAGGCGGCAAAGGCCTGCAACTGCTGGCTGCGCGCATCAACAATACGGTAGAGCGGGCCATCCAGATGCCGGAACTGGCCGCCTATGCCAACGCGTTGAGCAAGGCCTTGCAGCAGGTCGGCGCAACCACAAAGGCAGCTTGGGCCACTGGCAATCCGCTGGACGCATTGGCCAATGCCGTGCCCTACATGCAAGGCTTCGGCCATACCGTGCTGGCCTGGATCTGGCTGGACGTGGCGCTCGCAGCCTTGCAGGCTGATGCTACAAACTCGATCGCTGTGACGGCAGGTAAGCTGGGCGCGGTACGCTACTTTTATCACTATGAACTGCCTAAAATCGACGCATGGCTCAAGGTGGTCGCTTCCCGCGACCTGACTTGTGCCGAATTGCCGGAGGAGGCTTTTTAAATGGGGTTTTTCAAGGAATCGGGCAGCACCACGTCGAGCAAGTCCATTGCCCGGTTACAGCAGCTGATCTGGGTCCTGATCTACGGCGGGCTGCTCACGCTGGTGCTGGGGCTGTCGGTGCAGCGCAGCGACGATGCGACCGGCTGGTCCATGGTGGCGGCCGGCGCTATCGTGGCAGCCATTGGTTTTGGCCTGATATATGTCCGATCACGCTTGAGCGCAGGCGACTGAGACGTCCACCGCGCGACAGCCGCAGAAGCCGCCTTGCGCGACACTTCTTGCATATTCCCCCAGACTCAAGGAGCAACAACCATGACACGAACCATCCAGCAACTTTTTGATTTGACCGGCAAAACAGCCCTGGTCACCGGCGGCTCACGCGGCCTGGGCCTGCAATTGGCGCAGGCGCTGGGCGAAGCGGGTGCAAAAATCATGCTGAGCTCGCGCAAGGCCGAAGACCTCGAAGAGTCGGCGGCGACGCTCAAGGCCGCCGGCATTGCCGTGGACTGGATTGCCGCCGATTGCTCGAAAGAGGCCGATATTCGCGGCCTGGCTGATGAGACCATCAAGCGCCTCGGTCATGTTGATATTCTGGTCAACAACGCCGGCGCTGCCTGGGGCGCACCGGCTGAAGACCACCCGGTCGAGGCCTGGGACAAGGTGATGAATCTCAATATCCGCGGCTACTTCATCCTGAGCCAGCACATTGCCAAACAGAGCATGATTGCGCGCCGCTCCGGCCGCATCATCAACGTGGCATCGATTGCCGGCCTGGGCGGCAACCCGCCCGAGATGACCACCGTCGCCTACAACACCTCCAAGGGCGCGGTCATCAACTTCACCCGCGCACTCGGCTGTGAATGGGGCAAGTACAACATCACGGTCAACGCGATTTGCCCGGGCTTTTTCCCGAGCCGCATGACCGTCGGAACCCTGAAGGCCCTGGGTGAAGAAAAGCTCGCCGCCCACGCGCCACTGCGCCGCCTCGGTGACGATGAAGACCTCAAAGGCCTGTGTGTGCTCTACGCATCTGACGCCGGCAAACACATCACGGCCCAGTGGATGGCAGTGGACGGCGGTGTGTCTTCAGTAACAGGTGGCTGATCAAGCCATGAACTTCGGCGTTGAGATTCCTTTTGTTGATCACCTCGGTTTCGAGCTGGTGCTGTTTGAAGGCGGGCATTCGCAGATTGACTACTTGCCCAAGCCCGAACATCTCAACTCCTTTGCTGTCACGCACGGCGGAGCGCTGATGACCTTGCTGGATGTGGTCATGGCGACGGCGGCACGCAGCGCACGCCAGGAGATGGGTGTGGTCACCATCGAGATGAAAACCAGCTTCATGCAACCGGCGCGTGGCAAGCTCAGCGGCAAGGGCCGGCTGATGCACAGCACCGCCACCATGGCGTTTACCGAGGGTACCGCCTATGACGAAGACGGCAAGGCCTGCGCGCACGCCACCGGCACTTTCAAATACGTCAAACGACTCGCGGTGGGCGCGCGTGAGGTCAACCCGCTTCGTTCAGGCATTTCGACCGATTAAGACTGCTTTTTCAGTTTTATATAACAAAATCAGGCTCTGGCCCTTTACCAACGGGCGCAAGCAGCTATTACATTCATAGCAGAACAGGACACCATCATGCCAGTCAATCAGCAAATTCATCTCGACAACCGCCCCACCGGCGAAGCTGTCGCCAGCAACTTCAAGCTCGTCAGCAGTGACACGCCGGCGCTGGCGGACGGCCAGGTGCTGGTGCGTCACCATTTCATGAGCCTGGACCCCTACATGCGCGGCCGCATGAACGACGCCAAGAGTTATGCGGTTCCGCAAGCTTTGGGGCAGGTGATGGGCGGCGGCACGGCAGGCGAGGTGGTCGAGTCGAAAAATCCGAAGTTCGCCGTTGGTGACAAGGTCGTCGGTATGGGCGGCTGGCAGGAATACAGCGTGGTGGACGCAAACCAGCCCGGCGCGCTGCGCAAGGTCGACACCACCCATGTGCCGCTCTCGCACTACCTGGGCGCGGTCGGCATGCCCGGCGTGACGGCCTGGTACGGCCTGGTGAAGATCATTGAACCGAAAGCCGGCCAGACTGTTGTGGTCAGCGCCGCCACCGGCGCCGTGGGCAGTGCCTTCGGCGCCCTGGCCAAGGCACGCGGCTGCCGCGCTGTCGGCATTGCCGGCGGTCCGGACAAGTGCAAATACGCTGTCGATGAACTTGGCTTCGACGTCTGCATTGATTACAAGCAGCACAAGGATGCTGCGTCGCTGTCGAAGGCGTTGAAGGAAGCCTGCCCTGACGGTATCGACGGTTATTTTGAAAACGTCGGCGGCATGATTCTCGACGCGGTGCTGAGCCGCATGAACGCGTTTGGCCGCATCGCGCTTTGCGGCATGATCGCCGGCTACGACGGCCAGCCGCTGCCGATGACGTATCCGCAACTGATCCTGACCAACCGCCTGAAGATCCAGGGTTTCATCGTCAGCGAACACATGGAAATCTGGCCGGATGCGCTGAAGGAACTTGGCACGCTGGTGGGCACCGGCAAGCTCAAGCCGCGCGAGACGGTGGCGCAGGGCATCGCCGCCGCGCCTGACGCTTTCCTGGGCCTGCTCAAAGGCAGGAACTTCGGCAAACAGCTTGTGAAGCTCATCTAGTGCGGCTACTGCGCGGTCACCATGCGTCGTTGGGCGGTGCTCGAAATCCTCACGTACCTGAAGTACGTTCCGGATCCTGCGCTCCGTCCGCCTCGCCTGATGACCGCTCGCTACGCCGTACCTTCTCCCGCTAAGGCGACATGCTCATGACGCACGAAGTTTTTAACCAGCCTGCGCCGCTGGTGGACTACAACCTGTTCGATACGAACCGGCCGCTGCGTGATGCCCTGAAGTTCAACGCCCCGTCACTGGCGCCTGCTGAGCTGTCGGCGCTGGGCGCGCGGCTGGGCAGTGCAGAGATGCAGACCCATGCGCGGCTGGCCAACACCCACACGCCGGCGCTGCACAGCCACGACAGATTCGGCCACCGGGTGGACCAGGTCGAGTTTCATCCCGGGTATCACGAACTCATGAAACTGTCCGTGAGCGCGGGCCTGCATGGCACGCCGTGGGCCGGGCACAGTGATTCGCCACACGTGCTTCGGGCAGCGGGTTTTATGCTGTTCACCGAGCTGGAGCCATCCACGCTGTGCCCCATCTCCATGACTTACGCGGCCACGCCGGCGCTGCGCGGCAATGCCGCGATTCATGCCGACTGGGCGCCCAAACTAGGCAGCCGAGCCTATGACCCGGCACTCAAGCTGTTTTCCGAAAAAACCGGCGTGACCATGGGCATGGGCATGACCGAAAAGCAGGGCGGCTCCGACGTGCGTGCCAACACCACACAGGCCCTAGCTGATGGAAACGACCACTGGGGCCAGCGCTTTCGGCTGACGGGCCACAAATGGTTTTTCTCGGCCCCCATGTGCGACGCTTTCCTCGTGCTCGCGCAGGCGCCGGCCGGGCTCAGTTGCTTTTTCCTGCCGCGCGTGTTGCCCGACGGCACGCTCAATGCCATTCGCATCCAGCGCCTGAAGGACAAGCTCGGCAACAAGGCCAACGCCAGTTCCGAAGTCGAGTTTGAAAGCGCCACCGCTTGGCTGGTGGGTGACGAAGGCCGCGGAATACCGCAAATCCTGGAGATGGGCACCATGACCCGCCTCGACTGCGCCTTGGGCACCAGCGGCCTGATGCGCCAGGCCCTGTCCATCGCGCTGAACCACTGCGCCCAGCGTCAGGCTTTTGGCAAGCCGCTGATCAACCAGCCGCTGATGCGCAATGTGCTGGCCGATCTGGCGCTCGAATCCGAAGCCGCCACGGCACTGTCCATCCGCCTGGCGCGGGCCTTTGACCACGCCACGGATTCCCATGAGCAGGCCATGGCGCGCCTGCTGACGCCAGTGGCCAAATTCTGGATCTGCAAACGCGGCAGCCACTTTGCACAGGAAACCATGGAATGCCTGGGCGGCAATGGGTATGTGGAAGAGGGCGGTGAAGGCATCATGGCGCGCATCTACCGTGAGATGCCGCTCAATTCCATCTGGGAAGGCGCGGGCAACATCATGGCCCTCGACCTGTTGCGCGCCTTGCGCAAGGCCGACGCAGCGGCCGCGCTGGCACACGAGCTGGCGCCGGCCAAAGGCGCGCATACCGCGCTGGACCGGCTGGCAGCCGCCTTGCCAACCCGCGTGGAAGAGATGGCGACCGAAATCGAAGCGCGGCGGCTGGCGCAAGACGTGGCGCTGGCAGTGCAGGCCGCGCTGCTTTACCAGACTGCCCCCGCTGCGGTGTTCAGCGCCTTCTGCGACTCACGGCTGGCGGGCAACTGGGGCCAGGCCTTCGGCACGCTGGGCGCCGGCACCGACTTTGACGCATTGGTTCACCGTGCGATGCCGCAATAGAACTTTCAGGAGACACCCATGGCCGAGTTGATTCTTCACCACTACCCGACATCGCCCTTTTCAGAAAAGATCCGCCTCATCCTGGGCTACAAACAGCTGCCCTGGAAGTCGGTGGTCATCCCCAGCATCATGCCCAAGCCCGATGTGCTGGCGCTGACCGGCGGCTACCGCAAGACACCATTTTTGCAGGTCGGGGCCGACATTTATTGCGACAGCGCATTGATCGCCGACGTGCTGGAGCATCTGCAGCCCACCCCTTCGATCTACCCCGAACCCGGCAAGGGGCTGGCGCGCACGATTGCGCAATGGGCCGACAGCACCTTGTTCTGGGCCGCCATGGCGCACAACCTGGGGCCCAAAGGCGCGGCCCAGATGTTTGCCGGCGTGCCACCCGAAGCCGCCAAAGCCTTCGGTGAAGACCGCAAGTCCATGAGTTTCAACATGACACGGCTGCGCCCGGCTGACGCCGCTGCTGCGTACAGGTCTTATCTGCGGCGCCTCTCGGACATGCTTGACGAGCAGCCTTTCCTCCTCGGCCAGGTGCCCTGTATCGCCGACTTTGCGGCCTACCACCCGTTGTGGTTCACCCGGGTACGTACGCCGGTGGTGGCCGACATCCTGGCGCACACCCCCGCGGTCATCGACTGGATGGACCGCATGAACGCGATTGGCCAGGGCAGCATGGAAAAGTTTGACGCCGCGCGAGCGATTGCCGTGGCCGCCGAAGCCGAGCCGATGGCGGTGGGTCAGGGCCTGCTGACCGACAGTACCTTTCAGGACGAGCACGGCATTGCGCTGGGCAGCCGCGTCAGCATCACCGCCGAAAGTTTCGGCCCCGAGCCGACCGAAGGCGAACTGATCGCCGCGACCCGCACGCATTACACCCTGAGCCGCACCGACGAGCGGACCGGCAAACTGCATGTGCATTTTCCGCGCATCGGTTACGCGCTGAAAGCTGTTGCCCCGGCATGAGCGGGCTGCACTGGCGGGCCGTGCCCTTTGACGCACTGACTGCGCGTGACCTGTATGCGGTGCTGCAACTGCGCACCGAGGTGTTCGTGATCGAGCAGGACTGTGCCTACCAGGACATGGACGGCGCAGACCCCGCGGCCGTGCATCTTCTGGGCACTGCCGACGACGAGCTGGTGGCCTATGCGCGCTGCTTCCCCCCCGGTGTGAAGTTTGTCGAGGCCAGCATAGGGCGGGTCATCACCCGGCAGGCGGCGCGCGGCTTGGGGATCGGGCACGAACTGATGCGCCAGGCGATGGCCTGCATGTTTCAGCGCTGGGGCCCGCAGCCCATACGGATTGGCGCGCAGGCGCGCCTGGACAAGTTTTACCAGCAGCACGGATTTTCAAAACAGGGTGAGCCGTATATCGAAGATGGCCAGCCCCATGTCGAAATGCTGCGTCCCGCTTAATTCAAGGAGTTATTGATGATCACGGATTTCAAAGGCAAAACGGCGGTTCTCACGGGTGCCGGCTCGGGCTTCGGCCTCGAGTGCGCGCGCATAGGCGCAAAACTCGGCATGAACCTGGTGCTGGCCGACGTGCAGCAGGATGCACTCGACAAGGCCGCTGCCGAGATCGGTGCCACCGGGGCTCAAGTCCTTTCTTTCCGCCTGGATGTCTCCAAAGCGGCCGAGGTCGAGGCGCTGGGCGCGGCCGTGCTGGCGCGTTTCGGTGCGCCGCATTTTGTTTTCAACAACGCCGGCGTCGGCGCGGGCGGCCTGATCTGGGAGAACACGCTCAAAGACTGGGAATGGGTCATCGGCGTCAACCTGATGGGCGTGGCCCACGGCGTGCGGGTGTTCACGCCCATGATGCTGGAGGCCGCGAAAAAAGACCCGGCCTGGCAGGGCCACATCGTCAACACCGCCAGCATGGCCGGCCTGCTCAATGCGCCCAACATGGGCATCTACAACGTCAGCAAACATGCGGTGGTCAGCATGAGCGAGACGCTGTATCAGGACCTGTCGCTGGTCACCGACCAGATCAGCGCCTCCGTGCTGTGCCCCTTCTTTGTGCCCACCGGCATCAGCCAGAGCCAGCGCAACCGGCCTGATGATCTGCCAGCCGCCAAACCGACACGCAGCCAGCTGATCGGGCAGGCCATGAGCGACAAGGCCGTTGGCTCGGGCAAGGTCACGGCGGCCGACGTGGCGCAAAAAGTGTTTGACGCGGTGGCTGCCAACCAGTTCTACATCTACAGCCACCCCAAGGCGATTGGCTCGGTACAGACACGGCTGGAAGACATCCTGCAGGCGCGCAATCCGACCAGTCCGTTTGCGCACAAACCGGAGCTCGGTGAAGATCTGAAGAAGGCCTTGCGCGAGGCTTGAACTGAGGCACCCGTGTATCCCCTAATTGGGGGATGCGCGGCAGATGGAGCGGGTCTATTCTTTTCCTCCCACTACTCAGCAGTCGAGGAGAAGTCCATGAAACGCCTTGTTCGTCCGTGGAGCGTAGTTGTATGGCTCGTGCTGGCCAGCCCTGGGCTGGCGCTGGCGCAGGCAACAGGCCCCTCCGGATTCACCAAAAAGAAGTTTGACAGTGTTGATTCGGTACCTGGCATGCATTCAGGCCATGCGGTTGCGAATTTGCCCAACATCCACGGCAGCCCCGGTGCCTGGTCCTCCTGCAGCAAGCAAGCCGCGTTGATTGAGGAGCTTGAGAAAACCGTGGCGCTGCAGACCAAACGCATCGAAGAGCTTGAGACAGCCGTCAAACTGGCCAGCAAGGGAGGCACCAAATGAGCCAGACCATTGCCGAGCAGCTTCAGGCGCAGACCGCCAGCCTCGCAGCGGCAAGGGCCGCCGTCACCCAGCAACCCACTGCCGGTCTCCCCCCCGGCAAAGTGCCCTGGTGGTCCGTGACAGACGCCATGACGATCAGTGCGTCCATCTTGCTGTTTGGTCTTCTGGTGATGGTGCTGGCCACCTGGGCGCTGCGCCATGGCATTGCCGCCGGGCTGGTCCTGCGCCTGTTCGGCATGCTCACCATCATTGTGCTGGCGGTGTTTCTGGTGGTCGCCGGTTACGACAGCCAGCAGATTGCGCCGGTAACCGGGCTGCTGGGTACGCTGGCGGGCTACCTGGTGGGAAGAAGTGTGCAGGAGCAGCCCAAGGTCTGATCCCGCTCCATTTGCGGCCCATGGCAGTCAGCAAATCGCCCGGCGCCACCATGCAGCCATGGTGGTTTCCGGTGGATTGGGTTGGGTTGCGCTGCGCGTAGCGTCGCGCACAGGCCGACAGTACCGGCTATACCCTGAAACGTTTTTGCCTTCGGCAGGGAACTTCCCATCAAAGCCTCTTTTACCGGTATCTGGCCGCCGAGATGAACTCTGAAAACGTCTCACACCAGACAAGCACGGTGTTGTAGCGCATCAGGTCTACCCCCGCCGGCACCGGGACCACAAAGTTCTTGAAGGTCTTGATCTCGCCCACACGCAGCGATTGCGACTTGAGCTTGAGAAACTGTGCCTCGTCCTCCACGAACTCTGGCACCAGATAAAGCTTGTAGTCTGGGCCGGGCGAAAGTTTGCCCACCAGCGTGATGTTTTGTTGACCCACCGACACCGTGCCTTCGCCCCAGTGCAGCAGATCGCTGCCCCGCAGATCGCGGCGCAGCGTGCCGGTGTAGGGAGCGGCCTGCGCAATCGCCTGAACGTTTGCCGAGGACGGGCCTTGCGGCGCCGTCAGAATGGGCAACAGATAGATGCCCAACCCGAACCCGAACAGCAGAACGGCAGCGTGAGATGCCGCCAGCAGCAGGGCTTTTTTCATGCCTGGTGTCATTTGTGTCAGCCCTGGCATTGCAGGCTCAAGGCCTGCAGGGTCTTGCCGCTGGTTGGTTCAAACACCACCAGGTTGATCTGGCGCTCATGGCCAGGTGTGGCTGCAATGCTGCGCAAAACCAGCCGCGTGGGCACAGCGCCTGCGCTTTTGTACTCACCAGCCTGGGTGTACTGGCGCACCACAAAATCGTGCTTGAGAAATTCGCCCGCGTTTTCGCCGGATTTGACTTTGGAGTTGTGCCCATGTTCGGTGACGGTCCAGTACGCAGCCCAGGCCTGCGCAGCGCCAGCGGTGCCGGGTGTGACGGTGGCTTCAAACTGGTCGTCTGCCAGCCGCTTGAGCGCAATGTGCGTGTGCGCCGCTTCCCGGGCGCCGCTGATGCGCGATTCGGCGCCGCGCCACTGCGGCCAGTCACGGCCATTGACGACCACCTGCGGCGTGTAGATGCTGCGCAGGCGATTCTTTTCTGCCAGTTCGCGTTGGCGGGTGGTGTGGGCTGGCGCGGCAAAACGGTCCACCCAGCCGATGTAGTCCCAGTAGCCCACGTGAAAAGCCTGTACCACCAGGTCTTTTCCCTTGAAGGCAGAGGCCCACTTGTCGGCTGGCGGGCAGGAGCTGCATCCCTCAGAGGTGTAGAGCTCCAGCACCGGCGTGACCAGCGTGCCCGAGGCGGCGGCGCACTGGCTTTGCATGCCAAATGTGGCTGTAGCCCAAGTCAGCAAAGCGCAAGCAGCTATCAATTTGGAAGCGGATGAAGCCATGGCCGGGGTCCTTGAAAAAAAGTAACCCCTGTTTGTCGGCCAGACGCCGCTGTTCTTACTGGCTTTTGGCCTTCTGCCGCCCAGACTCCTAGCGCAAGGGCGGCGTGTCGGTGTGCCGCGCGCCTGACGGCACGCCATCACGTTTTTCCAGACGGTCTTCCAGCTCGCCAATATAGGCGGCCAGGGTGTTGCCGGACTGCTCGATCTTGCTGGTGATCAGCTGCTGGTTCTGGGCCAGCCGCTCCGCCAGCACGGTGGCCTGCGCGGCTTCACGCTGCTGGGCGGCCAGGGCCTGGGCTTCAAGGTATTGGCGAAGTTCGGTAAACCGGGAGGCCTCGGCCTTGTCGGCCAGCTCCCGCTGCGCGGTCAGCGCGCGCGTGGACTGGCGCATTTCCAGCAGGTGGGTGCTCTGGATATACAAGGTGGTAGCCAGGAACACCAGCAGCAGTGTGGCCAGCAATACCAGCATGACCAGCCCCAGCGGGATCTGCACGGTGGTATAGCCAAGGCTGAGCACCGATGTGCGGGTGAATTCGTCCATATTCAGCGCTGCAAAACCCGCAATCAGCACAATCGCGAGTATCAGCACAATGGTTCGGATACGCATGGGTGGCTCCTGAAATTGAAGGTTTCATTATGGCCGCGGGTGGCCGGTCATTTTGTAGGCAAAGTGCCTGAGTCGGGGCGGGCGGGGTGTGGCACACTCGCCCACTTTGCCTCACCTTCCGTCAGCGCCATTTCAAACTCACATGCAAAAAATCATTCGCCAGATCGCCGCAGAAATCAAGGTTCAGGAGCATCAGGTCAAAACCGCCGTGGAGCTGCTCGATGGCGGGGCCACCGTCCCGTTTATCGCGCGTTACCGCAAGGAAGTCACCGACGGACTTGACGACATCCAGCTGCGTGAACTGGAATTCCGACTCGGCTACCTGCGCGAGCTGGAAGAACGGCGCGAAGCTGTGCTCAAAAACA
The DNA here is from genome assembly GCF_030680935.1 of Polaromonas sp. Taxonomy (GTDB): domain Bacteria; phylum Pseudomonadota; class Gammaproteobacteria; order Burkholderiales; family Burkholderiaceae_C; genus Polaromonas. The sequence continues at coordinate 42,597 of NZ_JAUXUP010000064.1, forward strand.
TTGATGAGCAAGGCAAGCTGACGCCCGAGCTGGCAGCTGCGATTGCCGCCGCACCCACCAAACAGGAGCTGGAAGACCTGTACCTGCCCTTCAAGCTGAAACGCCGCACCAAGGGCCAGATGGCGCGTGAGGCGGGCATTGAGCCTTTGGCCGACAAACTGTTCACCAACCCTTCCCTGGTACCCGCCGACGCGGCGGTGGCCTTCGTCAAGGCCAAAAAAATGGAAAGTGGCGACGATTTCACCACGGTGCAGGCCGTGCTCGACGGTGTGCGCGACATCCTCAGCGAACGCTGGGCGGAAGATGCGGGCCTGCTGCAGATGTTGCGCCAGTGGCTGTGGGCCGAAGGCCTGCTGTCGTCAAAGCTGGTGACCGGCAAGGACGAAAACAACATCGACAACAGCAAATTCCGCGACTACTTCGACTACGACGAGCCGATAGGCCGCGTGCCTTCGCACCGCGCGCTGGCGGTGTTCCGCGGCCGTGGACTGGAGATTCTCGACGCCAAGCTGCTGTTGCCCGAGATCCCCGAGCCCGGCAAGCCGAGCATCGCGGAAGGAAAAATCGCCATTCACATAGGCTGGAGCCACAAGGGCAGGGCGGCCGACGACCTGTTGCGCAAATGTGTCGGCTGGACCTGGAAGGTCAAACTGAGCCTGTCCACAGAACGCGACCTGTTCAGCCGCCTGCGTGAAGAGGCCGAAAAAGTCGCGATCAAGGTGTTTGCCGACAACCTGCGCGACCTGCTGCTTGCTGCGCCGGCCGGCCCGCGTGTGGTCATGGGCCTGGACCCCGGCATACGCACCGGCGTCAAGGTCGCGGTGGTGGATGCCACCGGCAAACTGGTCGAAACCTCGACGGTCTATCCGCACGAGCCGCGCAAGGACTGGGACGGTTCGCTGCACACCCTGGCCAAACTCTGTGAGAAACACGGCGTCAACCTGATCGCCATCGGCAACGGCACCGCCAGCCGGGAAACCGACAAGCTCGCCGCGGACCTGATCAAGGGCATGGCGAAGATCGAACAGGTGATTGAAAAGGTCGTCGTCAGCGAGGCCGGCGCCTCGGTTTATTCAGCCAGCGAGTTCGCCAGCCAGGAAATGCCCGATGTCGATGTGAGCCTGCGCGGCGCTGCGAGTATTGCGCGGCGCCTGCAGGACCCGCTGGCCGAACTGGTCAAGATCGACCCCAAGTCCATCGGTGTGGGCCAGTACCAGCACGATGTGAACCAGAGCGACCTGATGCGCAGCCTGGACACCGTCGTCGAGGACTGCGTCAACAGCGTGGGTGTGGACCTCAACACCGCCAGCGTGCCGCTGCTGGCGCGGGTTTCGGGCTTGAGCAACACCGTCGCCAAAGCCGTGGTGCGCTGGCGCGATGCCAACGGCGCTTTCGCCAGCCGCGCTGATCTGCTCAAGGTCACCGGTCTGGGCGCCAAGACCTTCGAGCAGAGCGCCGGCTTTTTGCGCCTGCGCAGCCAGGCCGAAGGCAGCAACCCACTGGACATGACCGGCGTCCACCCCGAAACCTACCCGGTGGTCGAAAAAATCATGGCGCACACCGGCAAGCCGGTGGCCGAACTGATGGGCCGCGCCGACATGCTCAAGACGCTCAAGCCCGAGCTGTTTGCCAACGAGCAGTTCGGCGTGATCACCGTCAAGGACATCCTTGCCGAGCTGGAAAAGCCAGGCCGCGACCCGCGCCCGGACTTCAAGGTGGCGCGTTTCAACGATGGCGTGGAAGACATCAAGGATTTGAAGGAAGGCATGACGCTGGAAGGCACGGTCAGCAACGTGGCGGCTTTCGGCGCCTTCATCGACATCGGCGTGCACCAGGACGGCCTGGTGCATGTGAGCCAGTTGTCCAACAAGTTTGTCACCGACGCGCGTGAGGTGGTGAAAACCGGCGACATCGTGAAGGTTCGCGTGACCGAGGTGGACGTGGCGCGCAAACGCATCGCCCTGACCATGAAGCTGGACGCCGCGCCCGCACGGCGCGACGCTCCGCGCGACAACCGCTTTGAAGGTGCGCGGCCGGGCCAGGGTCAAAATCGCGGCGGAAACTATGATGGCGGGCAGAACCGGGCGCCGCAGCCGGCGACCTCGACGGCCATGGAGTCGGCCTTCAGCAAGCTGGCGGGACTGAAGAAATAGGCAAAAAATCTCCCCGAGGCCCGATGGAGCGGAACTTGCGTGGTCAAATCCACATCTTTCCCCTGACTGGCGGGCGCCAGCAGCTCCTGAAATCATAGCAACCAGACCTTGTCCATAAACGCTCTGCGCATTTACGCCGGCCCCAAAGCACGCCAGCACATCGCCGAACATGGCCTGCAAGCGCAGGACGTGCGGGTGGTGCCGGGCGCGGCCGGCGGGCCCAAAGGCCTGGTGCTGGGGCCGCTGGACCGCTTCATCTTTGGCGAGTGGCTGGCTTCAACCGACCAGCCGGTGCATCTGGTCGGTGCCTCGATTGGCGCCTGGCGCATGGCCACCGCCTGCCTGGCGAACCCGATAGAGGCTTTCCAGCGCCTCGAAGACGACTACATTGCCCAGCAATTTTCCGTCGAGCCCGGCCAGAAGCGGCCCAGTGCCCATCGCGTCAGCGAGCAGTTTGGCCAGAGCCTGGCGACCTTTTACGGCGGCCGGGTACAGGAGGTGTTGCAGCACCCGCGTTACCGGCTGCACATCGTCACCTCGCGCGGGCGGCACCTGCTGGGGCGGGAGCACAGGCTGCGTACGCCGCTGGGTTATTTCGGCGCCTTTCTGACCAACACCGTACACCGCAAGGCCATGGGCGCCTGGCTGGAGCGGGTGGTATTTTCCAGCCAGGACGCGCCTTTGCCCTTTGCCACCAGCGACTACCGCACCCGGCAGGTGGCACTCAGCGAAGCCAACTTCAACCCGGCGCTGCAGGCCAGCTGCTCCATTCCTTTCATGCTCAAGGCGGTGCACGACATTGCCGGCGCGCCGCGCGGTGCCTACTGGGACGGCGGCATCACCGACTACCACTTGCACCTCAACTATGCTTCTGATTTGATAGCTGCGCACGCAGGCGGGGAAAGGGCTGAAGGCCAGAATGACTCAAAATCCGCAGGGCTGGTGCTGTACCCGCACTTCCAGCAGGCCGTGGTGCCCGGTTGGCTGGACAAAAGCCTGAAGTGGCGCCACGGCGCCACCCACTTTCTGGACAACATGGTGCTGCTCGCGCCCGACCCGGCCTGGGTCAAAACGCTGCCCAACGGCAAGCTGCCCGACCGCAACGACTTTTTGCGCTACGGCACCGATGTGCCGGGCCGCATGAAGGCCTGGCGCAGCGCTGTCACATCCAGCGCGCAACTGGTGGACGAGTTGCAGGAGTGGCTGTTGCGGCCGGACATGGGGCAGGTGCACAAGCTGTAAGTCACCGCAACACGCATGTCCCGAGCAAAGGCAGTTCCAGTGCAACAAGCATGGCTTCAGACCCTGTGCTAAGGTCCTTCGCGGTATGGGAAGTCGGGAAACATCCCTTACGCCCAAGACAGCAAGAGAGTTTGAACCCCCAACCCATGGCTAGCGAAAACAAGATGCAACTGCTGGTGATGGACCACGATCCGGTCACCGCTGCCCTGTTGATGGCCGACATCCGGGCGCAAGGTTTTACCCAGGTCGCGCATATCTCCGATGTTTCCGGCCTGGCCCAGTCCTTGGCCAGCACCTCGCCGGATCTGGTGGTTTTCAATTACCACTTCGATTTTCCTGAGAGCCTGGAGACCTGTGGGCTGATCAGGCAGATCGCGCCGCACACGGCCATTCTGGCCATCGCCTCGGCAGGACCGGCCATCAAGCGGCTGCGCAACTGGAGCCGGGACACCGGCGCGGTCGATGCCATCCTCGAAAAACCGTTTTTGATACAGCGTTTCAGGGCCGCACTCGGTGATCTGGCCCAAGGAAAACAGGCCACCCGCGCGATGGAAGTCAAGGCTGCGCGACTGGAAAACCTGTTGCCCGAGGATGCGTTGTCCGCCATGGACCGGAATCCTGCCGGCGATGTCGAGCTTTTTGAAGGTACGGTGCTGTTTACCGACATTCGCCGCTCCTCCGAGATGATCACCCAACTGCCGCCGCGCGAGTTCTTCAGGCAGCTCAACCAGACCCTGAGTATTCAGGCCAGGCTGGTGCGCGACTATGAAGGGTCTGTCGTCAAATTCACCGGCGATGGCATTCTGGCGGTTTTCCGCGGAATGGGAAAATCCTATCTGGCGCTGCGTTGTGCCGTGGAACTGGCGGGCAATGGATGCCAGCAGATATTTCCCTACGGGATTGGCGTGGCAGGAGGGCTGATCCTGGCCGGCCTGGTGGGCGACTCCAGCCGGGCGGGGCAGAAGCAGCAATACGACGTGATAGGCGCAACCGTGCATCTGGCTGCCCGTCTTTGCAGCATGGCCAACGCACGCGAGCTCATCTCAACCCAACAAGCCTACGCCGCGGCCCGCTTCAGCCATCCGAACACCCGACCGATCGGACGCATCGCCATTCGTGGCTTTGATGACGGTATCGACTGCATCGCCTTGAACCCCGCCACCGATACCACCCCAACCTCCACTGGAACCTGAACCATGCAAGAAAAATACAGCGCCGCGCAACTCAGCAAAGTGATCGACCAGTCCCTGGTTTACCAGTGCGCCTGCCCGGCACAAGTATGCCGCGCACTGTTTGAATTGCGTGAGTTATACGACTACCAGATGAACTGCGCCAACGACACGGCCAACGACCGGCTGGTGCACGAAGCGATTGCGGCCGCAGCCGCGCAATCTCATGAACTCATGGAGCAATGTCTGACCCGGGTCCTGGAAATTGAAGGTTGGGACCCGGCGACCCTGAACCTGCCGGAATCGCTGCGCAAGAAAACGGTCAAGAATTTCTGATAAGTACAGTCCTGCCGTTCAGGCAACGTTCAAAGCGATGACGCCAGCATCTCCTCATACTCCCCCGCCGTCGCGATCCGCGGATTCGTCTTGTGGCAATGGTCCGCCATCGCGCCCACGATGATCTGGTCAAACTGATCGCGCTGCACACCCATGGCAGCCAGTCCCGCCGGTAAACCGAGGCGGGCATTCATGTCCTTGATGGCTTCCGGTATGTCGCTGCCCGAAGCCAAACCCATGGCCTGCGCCATGCGGTTCAGCCGGTTTTCCTTTTGAATCGATTCGGCGCTCGCGTTGAAGCTGACCACCGCCGGCAAAAACATCGCGTTCAGCGTGCCGTGGTGCAGGCGCGGATCGACGCCGCCCAGGCTGTGGCTCAGGGAATGCACACAGCCCAGGCCTTTCTGGAAGGCCATCGCGCCCTGCATGGAGGCACTCATCATGTTGAAGCGGGCTTCGCGGTCGCTGCCGTCGCGCGTTGCGCGTTCGATGTGGGCCCAGCCGCGCTGCAGGCCGTCCAGGCCTATGCCGTCGGCCGGCGGGTTGAAGGCGGGCGCCATGAAGGTTTCCATGCAGTGTGCAATCGCGTCCATGCCGGTGGCGGCCGTCAGTTTGGCGGGCAGGCCCAGCGTCAATTCGGGGTCGCAGATGGCGGCTTTCGGAACGATGTGCCAGGAGTGGAAGCCGACCTTGCGGTGATCGTCCAGGATGATGATGGCGCCGCGTGCCACCTCGCTGCCGGTGCCGCTGGTGGTGGGCACGGCAATCAGCGGCACGGCCCGGTCGGTGATTTTCAGCGAGCCGCCCTCAATGGTGGCGTAGGTCTTGAGCGGGCCTTCGTGCGTGGCGGCAATCGCCACACCTTTGGCGCAATCGATGGCCGAGCCGCCGCCGACGGCAATCAGGCCGTCGCAGCCCTGGGCCTTGTACACCGTGACCGCGGCACGCACCGCGGCTTCCGTCGGGTTCGACGGGGTCTGGTCAAACACCGCCACCGTCATGCCGGGCAGCGCGTCCAGTGCTTTTTGCAGTACGCCAGCCGCCTTGACGCCGGCGTCGGTGACGATCAGCGGTTTGGTGATGCCAACGCGCTCGCACTCCTGTTTGAGCAGCTTGACTGCACCGTAGTCAAACTGGATTTGTGTCACGTAATAGATAAAGGCCATGGGGTGTTGTCTCTTTGTAGCGTTGTACGATCTGGTGTCCTTACTTTAATGGCTGGAAGCGCCTTGATAAACAAGCAAACCCTGATCGCCGTCACGTTGGTGATAGGCGCGCCATCACCGGATTTTTTCATACCATGACGCGCCCCGCCGACCCGAGCGATTTGTTGACCCCGGCCATGCGCGACGTGCTGGTGCGCATGGCGCGCGCGGCGCGGCCAGCCATGCACACCCTGAGCCCGCTACAGGCGCGGGCAGCCTACGAGGCAGGCGCCGGCATTCTGGAGATTCCATCCCCACTACTGGCCCGGGTAGAAGACTTCACCATTGCAGCACGCGACGGGTATGCGCTGCCACTGCGCCTGTACGCGCCATCCCACGAGGCGCTGCCGGTGCTGCTGTATTTTCACGGCGGCGGTTTTACGATTGGCAGCATCGCTTCGCACGACATCCTGTGCCGCCAGCTCAGCCAACTGGCCGGCTGCGCCGTGATTTCGGTCGACTACCGGCTGGCGCCCGAACATAAATTCCCGACCGCCGCCAATGACGCCTGGGACGCACTGGCCTGGCTGTCCTTTCACGCCGACGACAAAGGCCTGGACTGCACCCGGCTGGCGGTTGGCGGCGATAGCGCAGGTGGCACTCTGGCAGCGGCTTGCGCCATCCAGGCCCGGGACATGGCTTTGCCGCTTGAGCTGCAACTGCTGATTTACCCGGGCTGCGCAGCGCAGCAGGACTCGGCCTCACACCGGCGTTTTGCCCAGGGCTTTGTGCTGGAGGCCGCGCACATTGAATTTTTCTTCAACCAGTACCTGCGCAGCCCGGCCGATCGCGAAGACCGGCGTTTTGCGCCGCTCAACGCGCCCGATGTCGAGGGCGTGGCCCCCGCCTGGGTAGGTCTGGCCGAATGCGACCCTCTGGTCGATGAAGGCGTGGCCTATGCCGATAAACTGCGCGCGGCCGGAGTGACGGTGGACCTGGAGATTTACCGCGGCGTGACACACGAATTCATCAAGATGGGCCGCATCATTGTCGAAGCCCGGCAAGCCCATGCCCATGCGGCGCACGCCCTGCGAAACGCCTTTGCCAAATAAAGAGACTGATATGAAACGACAGGACTTCCGATTTTTCCACCGTCTGCGCGTGCGCTGGGCAGAGGTGGACATGCAGAAAATCGTCTTTAACGCGCATTACCTGATGTACTTCGACACCGCGGTGGCCGACTACTGGCGCGCACTGGCCTTGCCCTATGAAGAAGCCATGCACCAGCTCGGTGGCGACCTGTATGTGAAGAAGGCCACGGTCGAATACCACGGCTCGGCGCGTTGTGACGACCAGATCGATATCGGCATGAAATGCGCGCGCATCGGCAACTCCTCGATGGTGTTCACCGGTGCCATCTTCCGCGGCGATGCACTTCTGATCAGCTGTGAGCTGGTTTACGTGTTTGCCGATCCGGCGACGCAAACCTCACGGCCCGTGCCGCAGGCGCTGCGCGACATCCTGACCGGCTTTGAGGCGGGCGATGCCATGGTCACGATCAAGACCGGCGCGTGGTCAGAGCTGGGCGAGCACGCCGGCGTGATCCGCACTGCGGTGTTTATCAAAGAGCAGGGCATTCCGATGGACATGGAGTGGGACGAGGCCGACGCCACCGCCATCCACGCCGTGGCCTACAACGGCCTGGGCCAGCCGATTGCCACCGGCCGGCTGCTGCAACATGCGCCGGGCAGTGCAAAAATTGGCCGCATGGCGGTCAACCGCGTGCTGCGCGGCGCCAGCCTGGGGCGCGGGCTGCTTCAGGCCTTGGTGGCTCAGGCCGAACAGCGCGGCGACACCGAAGTGTTGCTGCACGCGCAGCGAAGCGCCGAAGGTTTTTACGCCCGGCTCGGCTTTACGCCGCGCGGCGAAGTTTTTGATGAGGTTGAGATTCCGCATATCGAGATGGTGCGGAACCTGCGCGGCTCCTAGTTGTGAAGTGTCAAGAGGTTGTTTGTAGCTGAGAGCCTGGACATGGGTGGTTTGAGCCCGATCCCATGGTGCTGGCGGTGCCAGTTGTAGAAGTGATTCCACCGGGGCAATGCAGCCAGGCGCTGATCAGAATGCT
>NZ_JAUXUP010000054.1 GCF_030680935.1 Polaromonas sp.
CCAGCATGGCGTGAGTCTGCATACAAATCGGCCACCCGCCCTTGGGTGGCGGGCGTAGGCAGCTACTGAATTTATAGCAAAATTCGGGCAGAGGCCATGCCTCAGAGCTTGGTCTCTGGCGTCTCGTCTTCCTCAGAAGGCCAATCCCGGATATAAGCCTTGAGCATCTTGTTCTCGAAGTTCTGCCCGTCCACCACCGCCTTGGCCACGTCGTAAAACGAAATCACGCCCTCAAGCACTTTTTTGTTCAGCACCGGCATGTAGCGCGCATGCCGGCCCAGCATCATGCGGCGGACTTCATCGATCTCGGTGTCGGGGGTGCAGGTAAGCGGCGCGTCGTCCATGGCCGTGCGCACCAGCGTGCCGCCGATTTCGCCGCCGTTTTTGACGATACACAGGATCACCTCACGGAAGGTCAACATACCGACCAGGTCCCCGTGCTCCATCACCACCAGCGAACCAATGTCCTTTTCGGCCATGATCTGGGCGGCCTTGGCCAGTGGTTCGTCAGAGTGGACGGTATACAGGGTGTTGCCTTTGACGCGCAGGATATCAAGGACTTTCATGGGGCGCTCCTCTGGAATTTGTCTCGGCAGTCTGACGGTTTTTCCCCGGTGCCGCCCGGCAGGAAATTCAGTTCAAATATAGCCCACAATCCGCTGGCGGGCCACTTCGATTTGTTTCAGTGTGAATGCCGCTTCCCCCATTTTTTGGAGACTCCATGTCTGGTTACTCTGACCCGGGCTTTGACACGCTGGCCCTGCATGCCGGCGCCGCGCCCGACCCGACCACAGGCGCACGCGCTGTGCCGATCCACCTGACCACCTCTTTTGTCTTTGAATCAAGCAACCATGCGGCCTCCTTGTTCAACCTGGAGCGCGCCGGCCACGTCTATTCACGCATCAGCAACCCGACCAATGCGGTGCTGGAGCAAAGGGTGGCGGCCCTGGAAGGCGGCATTGGCGCGATTGCCACCGCCAGCGGCCAGGCAGCCCTGCACCTGAGCATTGCCACGCTGATGGGCGCGGGCTCGCACATCGTCGCCTCCACTGCGCTGTACGGCGGCAGCCAGAACCTGCTGCACTACACCATGCGCCGCTTCGGCATTGAAACGACTTTTGTCAAACCCGGCGACATCGACGGCTGGCGCGCTGCGGTCCGCCCCAACACCAAGCTGTTTTTTGGCGAAACCGTGGGCAACCCCGGCCTGGACGTGCTGGACATGCCCACCGTGTCGACCATCGCGCATGAAGCTGGCGTGCCGCTGCTGATGGACTCCACCCTGACATCGCCCTGGCTGATCAAGCCCTTTGACCACGGCGCCGACCTGATCTACCACTCGGCCACCAAGTTCCTGAGCGGCCACGGCACGGTGATAGGCGGCATCGTGGTCGATGGCGGCAGCTTTGACTGGGAGAAGTCAGGCAAATTTGCCGAACTGACCGAAGCCTACGAGGGCTTTCACAACATGGTGTTCAGCGAGGAAAGCACGGTAGGCGCTTTCTTGCTGCGCGCGCGGCGCGAGGGCCTGCGCGACTTTGGCGCCTGCATGAGCCCGCACACCGCCTGGCTGATTTTGCAGGGCATCGAAACCCTGCCGCTGCGCATGGCGCGCCACATGAGCAACACCGAAAAAGTCGTGGCCTTTCTGGCCAGCCACCCGCTGGTCGCGCGAGTCGGCCACCCGATGCTGGAAAGCCATAGCAGCCACGCGCTGGCCAAAAAACTGCTGCCGCGCGGCGCCGGTTCGGTGTTCAGCTTCGACATCAAGGGCAATCGGGAACAAGGCAAGGCCTTCATCGAGACGCTCAAGGTCTTCAGCCACCTCGCCAATGTGGGCGACTGCCGCAGCCTGGTGATTCACCCGGCCAGCACCACCCACTTTCGCATGAGCGACGAGGCGCTGGCCGGCGCCGGCATCACGCAGGGCACGATTCGTCTGTCGATCGGCCTGGAAGACCCGGACGACCTGATCGATGACCTGAAGCGGGCGCTGAAGGCGGCGGAAAAAACCATTTAACTCCGTTCGAGCCGAGCCTGTCGAAGCCCCCTTCGACAGGCGCAGGGCGAACGGTCTGGAGACCCATCTGTATGTATCTGCAAGTCAAGGGTGACAAAACCTATTGCTACACCGGCGGCAAACCTTTTGACGCCACCAAACCCACGGTGGTGTTAGTCCACGGCGTGCTCCACGACCACAGCGTCTGGATTTTGCAAAGCCGCTACCTCGCCCACCACGGCTGGAACGTACTGGCGGTAGACCTGCCGGGCCATTGCAAAAGCGAGGGCGAAGCACCGTCCAGCGTCGAGCAGGGTGCGTCCTTTGTCACGGCCCTGCTAGCCGCCGCTGGCGTGCAGCGCGCAGCGCTGGTCGGCCACAGCTGGGGGTCGCTGATTGCACTGGAGGCGGCTGCACAGCTGAAAGAGCGTGTGAGCCACCTGGTGCTGGTTGGCACGGCTTATCCGATGAAGGTCTCACCTGCTTTGCTGGACGCTGCGCTGAACGAGCCGATGAAGGCGCTGAAGATGATCAATGTTTTCTCGCGCAGTACGTTGGCCGCGCCACCCTCGGCGCTGGGACCAGGCACCTGGGTTTATGGCGCCAACATGGCCCTGGGCCGCCGCGTGCTGGCCAGCAACGGCAAAGTCAACGTGTTCCACCGCGGCTTCAAGGCCTGCGACAGTTATGCCAACGGCGAAGCCGCGATCACGCAGATCAGCTGCCCGGTGCTGTTTTTGCTGGGTGCACAAGACCAGATGACGCAGGCCAAAGCCGCACAGCCCCTGATCGCCAAAGCGCGGGCCAGCGGCAAAACTGTGCAGGTGGTCAATGTTCCTGTCGGCCATCACCAGATGACGGAAGCGCCTGAAGAAACGCTGTTTGCGATGCGGGATTTCCTGCTGACTTGAGAAAATGGCCCGGCAGGGATGGACTCTGCCTACTTTTCAATGATTTTTTCTGTGACGGGCAAGCCTGTCGCGCGATCTTCAATCCAGACGGAAGACCCGCCCTTCTTCAGTTCGCCCCTAACCACGTAGTTTCCGCCCGACATCGGCGTGAAGTCCACCACACCTTCCACTGAGAAAAAAGTGCCCGCGATCTGGCTGGCAATGGCATGGATAGGCGCACCGGTGATATGCGAACCCTTCAACCTGACTTTCATGGCTTTGCTGGCTGGCACGGGGCGGCCGACAAACTGGGTCGTGAGCGCAAACCCCCGACCATGGCTCGCACCCGCCGAAGCCCGAAAGCTGTTGTCGATACCCTGACCATCGACATCCATCAAGGCAAAAATTATCGATTTTGTTCCGTCCACCGGCATACCGGAATCGGCAACCACTGCGACCGGTCCCGTGTAGCCCTCAGGAACCGGCTTGTAAGCTGCACAACCATGCAAGGACAGCCCAAACAAAAGTCCACCAACGAGCTTCATGACGTTAATCATTTTTCCTCCTTCTTGTAGTTTCGCCAATTTCAACCGCCGAGCAGCAATACACCGATCTTTCCTGTCGGTCCACTGCGGATAAAAAGTTGTCCCGATCGCTGGTCGCTATCAGGCCATGAAATACCTGAAGCTTGAGTGCCGCTCAACACGATCACATACCGGGCGCCATCAGGAACTTTCAAAAAGGCCTGCGCACCGGACTCTCCCCGCTGCGGGGCATATTGAGGTCGCGCGAGCTCAATTTTTTTGTGTCCGTGGTCGAGAAACTCAACCGATGGCACCATCACGTGGCCATCCGGATTCCACACAAGGTTCACCGGTTTGGTGGTGACCGTCAAAATTCGATTCACGCCACCTGCCAGCTCAAAAGCTGCAAAAAAACTTCGCCTCCCGTCGAATTCAAACACTGGGGATGTTGGCAAGATCAGTACATCGCTGGTCTTCCCCCGCGTCAAAGGGGCATACCGAATGTCGCTGTAAGACTTGCAACACAGCACGGCGGAAGCCAAGGCTCGGTCATGTTGCGGAGGAAGAAAGGTTCCGGGCGCGTCCAGTGGACCAGACGCACAACCCGAAAGAGCCATGGCTACAAAAATGGATAACAGGTGCTTCATATACCCCTCCCAAGGCTGTATTTTTTGTGTTTTATGAAATGACAGGCGCAACTATAAGCGGAGAGCCATCGTCCTCCATGTCGTCAACCCCTGTTTTCCGCAGTAAGTCCCATGCCAGAATTCAGGCATGCCCAATCCCGACCCGTTTGACATCACCCCGCCGATGTCGCCCGAACGTGCAACGCAGATTGCGGCCAGCTTCGACCTGCGCGAGCTGCCCGCCGACTTTTACGCCAACCCCTACCCGGTTTATGCGTTGCTGCGCGAGACCGAACCGGTCAGGCGCATGCCCGACGGCTCCTGGTTTCTGACACGGTATGCCGATCTGGTGGCGGTGTACCGCGATGCGCAGACCTTCAGCTCGGACAAGAAGGTGGAGTTCACGCCCAAGTACGGCGCAGGTTCGCCGCTGCTGGCGCACCACACCACCAGCCTGGTGTTCAACGACCCGCCGCTGCACACCCGTGTGCGCAAGCTCATCATGGGCGCGCTGACGCGCCGGGCGATTGCCGACATGGAGCCGGGCTTGGTCAAGCTGGTGGACGGTCTGCTGGATGCGATGGAGGCCAAAGGCGGTGGCGATTTGATCGAGGACTTCGCCTCGGCCATTCCGGTGGAGATCATCGGCAACCTGCTGGGCGTGCCACATACCGACCGCAGGCCCCTGCGCGACTGGTCGCTGGCCATCCTGGGCGCGCTGGAGCCCAGACTCACGCCCGCGCAGGAAGCCCTGGGCAACCGCAGCGTCAGCGAGTTCACGGCGTACCTCCAGACCCTAGTGGCCGAACGCCGGGAACATCCGGGCGACCCCGAGCATGACGTGCTGACGCGGCTGATTCAGGGCGAAGATGCTGGCGAAAAACTCAGCGAAACCGAACTGCTGCAAAACTGCGTCTTCATCCTCAACGCCGGGCATGAGACCACCACCAATTTGATCGGCAACGCCCTGGTGGCACTGCAGGAGTGGCCGGAGGCAAAGGGCCAATTGCTATCAAAACTGAAGCTGTCTACGCACGACCAGCAAGGGCCAGAGGTCGATTTGACGATGGAAATTGATGAATTTCTGCGTTTTGAGTCGTCCAACCAGCTCAGCAACCGGCGCGCGCTCAAGGCCTGCACCGTCGGTGGCGTGGACCTGACGGAGGGCGCGCTGCTGACCTTGTGTATAGGCGCAGCCAACCGCGACCCGGCGCAGTTTGCCCACCCCGAACAACTGGACCTGGCGCGAGACAACAACCGACACCTGGCGTTTGGCTTCGGCATTCACCAGTGCGCCGGCCTCAGTCTGGCGCGGCTGGAAGGCCGCATCGCGGTCGGGCGCTTTTTGCAGCGCTTTCCTGGCTACCGTCTGACGGAGGCCCCGCTGCGCGGCGGGCGGGCGCGCTTTCGCGGTTTTCTGAAAGCACCCTTCGTGATCGCTTGATGGCTATCATGGCAGGACAAGTCCGAAGACGGTAGAGACACATACAAAAGACAGGAGACCACCGTGAGCAGCACTCAGACACACCCACAGCCGGCGCCCGATGCAAAAGCCTTCAAAAGCTTCGCAGAGTTCTACCCCTTCTACCTGAGCGAACACAGCAACCGGACCTGCCGCCGCCTGCACTTCGCGGGCTCCAGCCTGTCGCTGCTGTGTTTTGCCGCCCTGCTGCTCACGCGCAACCCGTGGTGGTTGCTGGCCGGCTTGCTGGTGGGTTATGGTTTTGCCTGGGTCGGGCATTTTGGCTTCGAGAAAAACAAACCTGCGTCTTTCAAGCGCCCGCTCTACAGCTTCATGGGCGACTGGGCGATGTACCGGGACATCTGGCTGGGAAAGGTGAAAATCTGATGCCAGACGCCGTCAACATGCAGCTGGAGCCGCGGGTGCTGGAAATTCTTTCGGGCATCACCACCGCGACGCTGACCACCCTGCTGCTCAAGAAAGGGCTGCGCAATGTCTGGCTGCGCGGCGCCCGGCCATTACGCGCCGGCCAGCCGCGGCTGGTGGGCCGGGCCTTCACCCTGCGGTTTGTGCCGGCACGCGAAGACCTGGCCACGCCCGAGTCCTGGTCCTCGCCGATATCGACCCGCGCGGCGATTGAAGACATGCCCGCAGGCTGCATCGCGGTGGTGGATGCGATGGGCGTCAGCGATGCCGGAATTTTTGGCGACATCCTGTGCGCGCGCATGCAAAAGCGCGGCGTGAAGGCGCTGGTGACTGACGGTGTGGTGCGCGACCAGGCCGGCGTGCTGGGCACCGGCCTGCCGGTCTGGTGCAGCGGAGCGGCCGCACCGCCCTCGGTGGCAGGCCTGACCTTTGTGGCCTGGCAGCAGCCGATTGCCTGCGGCGGCGTCGCGGTGTTTCCGGGCGATGTCATCGTGGTCGATGACGATGGCGCGGTTCTGATCCCGGCCGCGCTGCTTGAGGAAATGTTGCTTCTGGCGCCCGAGCAGGAGCGGCTGGAGAGCTGGATCATGAGTGAGGTGGACAAGGGCGCGGCCTTGCCGGGCCTGTACCCGCCCAACGCGGAAAACAAGGCGCGTTACGAGGCGGCTAAAAAAGCCTGAAAACAAACCCGTGCAGGCCTTGGAAAGCTATCATTTTGATAATACGTCACGCAGTCGCAGCATGGGAAAACGCCCGCTTTCCCATAAATTTTCCATCGACGGGTCACGACTAAGCAGCAACTGCGCCATCAAGGGCTCCAGCGCGGTGGCGTCCGGGTCGGCCAGCAACACGTAACGCGCTTCGTGCGCATCGTCCGGGTCGCTGAGCTGGCCTATCCAGTCCAGTGCCGTCAAGGTACCCAGCACCGGCTCCAGTTGCAGCACATCGACTTGCAGGGCGCGCGCCAGCTCAGAGCCCTCCAGCCCCATGCGGGCGGTACTGCGCGCGGCATGCAGTTGCTGCAGCAGCTCAACCGCCAGCTGGAACTGCCAGCCATGCGCACTGCCGCGCCGCTTCACCCCCGCCAGCAGGCTGGGCAGGTAGGCGGCAATCACCGCACCCAGCAGCACAATCACCCAGGCGACGTAAATCCAGACCAGCAAAATAGGCAAGGTGGCAAACGCGCCGTACACCAGGGAATAGGTCGGCACGCTGCTCAGGTATAAGGTCAGCGCTTTTTTTGCCAGCTCGATGCCCGAGGCCACAAACAGCCCCCCCAGCCAGGCATGTGCCCAGCGCACGTAGGTGTTGGGCACATAGCGGTACAGCGCCGCCATGCCCCCCGCCAGCAAAAAAAACTGCAGCAGGTCCAGCACAATGCGCAGCCCGCCCGGCATGGCGCCCACCATGCCGCGTGAGGCAGATATGACGTACGACGTGACCGCCAGACTGGCGCCCAGCACCAGCGGACCCAGTGTGATCGCTGCCCAGTAGATCAGCACACGCTGTGCCAGCGGCCGTGGCCGTTTGACGCGCCAGATGCCGTTGAGTGTGCGGTCTATGGTCAGGATCAGCGCAATGGCGGTGCCCAGCAACACCCCCAGACCCACCACGCCCAGCTTGTTGGCCTGTTTGGCAAATTGCGTCAGGTAGCCCAGCACCTGGCGCGAGATGTTGTCAGGGATCAGGCTGTTGACCAGCCAAACCTGCAGCGCACCTTGCAGCTTGGAGAACATCGGAAACGCGGTGAAGATGGCCAGCGCCACTGTAAAAAACGGCACCAGCGCAATGCTGGTGGTGAAAGTCAGGCTGCTGGCCGTCAGGCCCATGTGGTCTTCGCGAAAACGCTGGCGCAGGGTGATGGCGGTGTCGCGCCACGGAAAATGCGACAGGTCCGCCAATAACTGCTGCAGGGACTGCTGGAATTTCATCCCCGGTATCATGCCATCGACAACTTATGAACAAATCAACGCAGATCGATGCCACCCGCTGGCTCGCCGTCGGTAGCCTTTCAGCCCTGATCATTTTGGGCCTGGCCTGGGAGATGTGGCTGGCGCCATTGCGCCCCGGCGGCTCACTGCTGGCCCTGAAGGTGCTGCCGCTGTGTATTCCGCTGGCCGGGTTGCTGAAAAACCGCATGTACACCTACCGCTGGCTCAGCCTGATGGTCTGGCTGTATTTCACCGAGGGCGCGGTGCGCGCCTGGAGCGACAAGCCCCCCGGCAACTACCTTGCCTTGATTGAAGTAGCGCTGTGCCTGCTGCTATTCACCGCCTGCGCCATGCATGTGCGCATTCGCCTGAAGAAAACCCCACTGCCGGTCTGAGCTTATGGACACCTTTCTCGCCCAGTTGCGTGCCGTGGTCGGCGCGCCCTACGTACTCTCGGATGGCGACCTCTCGGCTTATGAGCTCGATTGGCGCAAACGATCGCGCGGCAAAGCGCTGGCCGTGGTGCGACCCGGCAACACCGCTGAGGTGGCCGCTGTGGTGAAGGCTTGCGCAGCGGCAGGTATTGCTCTGGTTCCCCAAGGCGGCAACACCGGCCTGGTCGGCGGCTCCATACCGGATGATTCTGGTCGCCAGGTAGTGCTGAGCCTGCAACGCATGAATGCGGTTCGCGCCATCGACGCGGCCAATCTGACCGTCACGGTGGAAGCGGGCTGCATTTTGCAAACCCTGCAGGAGACCGCCGAAAAAGCCGGTTTCCTGTTTCCGCTGAGCCTGGCCGCCGAAGGCAGTTGCACCCTAGGCGGCAACCTGGGCAGCAACGCAGGCGGCACGCAGGTGCTGCGTTACGGCAATGCGCGTGATTTGTGCCTGGGCCTGGAAGTGGTCACTGCACAGGGTGAGGTCTGGGAAGGCCTGTCGGGCCTGCGCAAGGACAACACCGGTTACGACCTGCGCAACCTGTTTATCGGCAGCGAAGGCACGCTGGGCATCATCACCGCAGCGACCATGAAGCTGTACCCCATGCCGGCCGCGCAACTGACCGCCTGGGCCGCTGTCCCTTCGATGGACGATGCGGTCACCCTGCTGGGTCTGGCGCACCGCCACCTGGGCGCCGGCCTGACCGGTTTTGAAGTCATGGGCCAGTTTGCGCTGAGCCTGGTGGCACAGCACTTTCCCCAGCAGCGCGTGCCCTTGTACGCCGACACAGCGTTTTGCGTGTTGCTCGAAAACTCCGACCACGAGTCCGAAAGCCACGCGCGCGATCAGTTTGAACGCTTGCTGGAAACCGCGATGGAGGAAGGCTGTGTGACCGACGCCGTGGTCGCAGAAAACCTGCAGCAAGCCCACCAGCTCTGGCATATCCGGGAAAGTATTCCGATGGCGCAGGCTGAAGAGGGCCTGAACATCAAACACGATATTTCGATTCCGGTGTCGCTGATTCCGGAATTTGTGCGCGCCACCGACGCGCTGCTGCAAAAGGCCATTCCCGGTGTGCGCCTGGTCAACTTCGGCCACCTCGGCGACGGCAACCTGCACTACAACGTGCAGGCCCCGGCCAGCGGTGACGCTGCCGCCTTTCTGCGCGAGCAGGAAGAACGCGTGAATACACTGGTCTTCGACTCGGTCCAGTCATTTGGCGGCTCGATCTCGGCCGAACACGGCGTGGGCAGCCTGAAGGTCGGCAAGCTGGAAAAGCACAAATCGCCGGTTGCGCTGGGCATGATGCGTGCCATCAAAAAGGCGCTGGATCCGGATAACCTGATGAATCCTGGGCGGGTACTGCGCATATAATGTGCGCATCTTCTGTGGAGGCGTTTATGCTGAAGTTCGACAACGCGCCAAAAAAAGCGACCAATCTTTCGCTCAACTCGAAAGTCCTGGAGGCCGCTCGCGAAATGGGCATGAATGTCTCCCAGACGGTCAACGAACTGCTGGCCAAGGAAGTCGAGCGGCGCTATTGGGAGCAGTGGAATGAGCGCAACAAAGAGGCCATCGAAGCTTACAACGAGCGAATCAGGGAGCACGGCATTTGGGGCGCGAAGTACCGGACTTTCGCCCGCAGCATGGGCGATGGCCGGGCGAGCACCAAAGACAAGAAAGCTGCCTGACCGATGGCGCGCTTTGACGTTTACACCAATCCCGAAAAATCCGAACACGCCCATACGCCTTTTGTGCTTGACGTCCAAAACGATCATCTCAGCGGCGTCGAAACGCGCATCGTCATCCCCTTGAGCGATGCCAAGATACATGGAGCGCGGCTTGAAAGAGTGCACCCCGCCTTCTCCATAGCGGGCCGAAAAGTCGTTCTGGACACACCCACCATGGCGACCTTTCCGCGCAACTGGCTACACACACCGGTGGCCAGCTTGCAACCCCAACAGGCCGTGGTCCAGGACGCCCTGGACGCGTTGTTTGGCGCTTACTGATACCGATACGCCCAGAAAGCTTCTTCATGATTCCGACTTCCGCGTCCAACCATCCCATCCGCTCCCAATACGAAGATTTCATGCGCCATGTGGACACGCACGGCGTGTTCAAGGCCGACCGCACCGGCACCGGTACCAAAAGCGTGTTCGGCTACCAGATGCGCTTTGACCTGAATGAAGGTTTTCCGCTGGTGACCACCAAGAAGGTCCATCTCAAATCCATCGTGCACGAGCTGCTGTGGTTTCTGCAGGGATCGAGCGACAACAACTGGCTGAAGGACCGCGGCGTCACCATCTGGGACGAATGGGCGCGTGAAGACGGCGACCTGGGCCCGGTCTATGGCGTGCAGTGGCGCAGCTGGCCAACGCCGGACGGCGGTCACATTGACCAGATCGCCGACGTCATCAAAACCCTGAAGACCAACCCGGACTCGCGCCGAATCATCGTCAGCGCCTGGAACGTGGCCGAGCTGTCCAAAATGGCGTTGATGCCCTGCCACGCCTTCTTCCAGTTTTATGTGGCCCCTGCCACTGAGCCGGGCGGCAAAGGCAAACTCAGTTGTCAGCTCTACCAGCGCAGTGCCGACATCTTCCTCGGCGTGCCCTTCAACATCGCCAGTTACGCGCTGTTGACCCACATGGTGGCGCAGCAGTGTGACCTGGACGTCGGCGACTTCATCTGGACCGGCGGCGACTGCCACATCTACAGCAACCACGCCGAGCAGGTAGCGCTGCAACTGAGCCGCACGCCCTACCCTTACCCGACACTGAAGATCAAGCGCAAACCCGACTCGATTTTTGACTACGAATTTGATGATTTCGAGTTTCTGGATTACCAGCACCATGCGGCGATCAAGGCGCCGGTAGCGGTGTGAGCGCACATGCTGAGAAACTTGCGCAATCTGGGCCCCGCCTCTGAGCGCCTGCTTAACCAGGCCGGTATCACCTCGGAGCCGCAGCTGCGCCAGATCGGCTCGATCAATGCTTATCGAGCCGTGCATGCCAGCGGTGGGAAGCCATCACTTAATCTGTTGTGGGCGATTGAAGGCGCGCTCACTGACCAGGCCTGGCAGACCATTGCGCAACAGGATCGCCTGTCGCTTTTGCTGGCTCTGGAACAAACATCATGACCCAAAGCATCAACCTCATTTACGCCCGCGCCGCCAATGGCGTCATTGGCAAGGACGGCGTCATGCCCTGGCACCTGCCGGAAGACCTGGCGCATTTCAAGCAACTCACCCACGGTTGCCCGGTCATCATGGGCCGCAAGACCTGGGATTCAATACCACCGAAATTTCGCCCGCTGCCGGGCCGTACCAACATCGTGATCACGCGGCAGACCGACTGGCAGGCCGAAGGCGCCACGCGCGCCGGCAGCCTCAAAGAAGCGCTGGCACTGGCCGGCGCGGTGCCCGACATCTGGGTGATCGGCGGTGCACAGATTTATGCGCAGGCGGAGCCTCTGGCCGCACGCGTCGAAGTCACCGAGATAGCGCAGGACTTCGAGGGTGACGCGTACGCGCCCACGCTGGGCCCGGCCTGGCGTGAAACCGCGCGCAGCAGCACCCAGGTCTCGGTCAAAGGCGTGCCCTACAGTTTTGTCACGCTGGAGCGCCCATGAAAATTGCCACCTGGAACGTCAACTCCCTGGCGGTGCGCCTGCCGCAGGTGCTGGACTGGCTGGCCGCCAACCCGGTTGATGCCTTGTGCCTGCAGGAGCTCAAGCTCAGTGACGACAAGTTTCCACTGGAGGCACTGGCTGCGGCGGGTTACCAGAGCGCGGTCTTCGGCCAGAAAACCTACAACGGTGTGGCCATTCTGAGCCGCACACCGGCGCGCAACATTGTCAAAAACATCGTCGGCTTCAGCGACGAGCAGTCGCGCGTGATCGCCGCGACGCTGGACACGCCACAGGGCGAACTGCGGCTGGTCAACGGTTACTTCGTCAACGGCCAGGCGCCCGGCACCGAGAAGTTTGAGTACAAGATGAAGTGGCTGCAAGGCCTGCGCAACTGGCTCAAGGACGAACTAGCGGCGCAGCCCAATTTGGTGCTGGTGGGCGACTTCAACATCACGACCGATGACCGCGACACTTACGACGCCGAAGGCCTGCGCGAAACGATTCATCACACGACAGAGGAACGTGAGCACCTGAAAGCCCTGCTGGGCCTGGGCCTTCACGATGCCTTCCGCCTTTTCGAGCAGCCGGAAAAAAGTTACTCCTGGTGGGATTACCGCGAGTTTGCGTTTCGCCGCAACCGCGGTCTGCGCATTGACTACATTCTGGTCAGCGATGCGCTCAAGCCGGCCGTGCAAAGCTGCGTGATCGACAAGCTGCCGCGCAAAAACGAGCGCCCAAGTGACCATGTGCCGGTCGTGGTGCAGCTTGATTTGCTATAAATAAAAGAGCCGTGTACGCCCGCCACACATGGGCTGAAGGCCGATTTCATTCATAAAACACGGGCAACGCGCCCGGGCGACTCAAGCGACTCGACAACAAGCCCTTTCGCGTGGCGCTGGCTGTTGCAGACCTCATGGCTGATAGCCAGGTTTTCCGCGTGGCTGTTGCCGCCTTCGCTGAGTGGGCGAATGTGCTCCAGCGTAGCCGCCGCCGGCAACACATGTTCACCACAGACCCAGCACGGCACCTGGCCATGCAGCTGCCGGGCCACGGTTTTATAGATCTTGTCGCGGGTCAGGGATAAGCGGCTCACTCCAGATGTAATTCCTGGATCTTGCGCGTGATGGTGTTGCGGCCTATGCCCAGCTTTTGTGCGGCTTCAATGCGGCGCCCCCGGGTGTTGAGCAAGGCGGTCTGGATCAGCTTGGATTCAAAACGCCGTGTCAGGACGTCCCACACATCACTGCGCCCCGTTGCCAGCAGCGCCAGCGCCTCTGCCTCCAGACCGGCCTCCCAGGCGCTGCTCAGGACAGGCGCAGCGGAGACAGCAGCCATGGGCACACTGATCTTGTCGGCATGTGCCGGCTCGGCGGATGGCCCATGGGCAACTTCGCCCACCGGCGGAGGGTGGCGTGGCGACGGGACACCTTCGACCAACGCGGACGCCTTGCCCGGCTCAGCCACAGCGCCCAGCACCTCGGGCGGTAAATCTTTCGGTTCAATGACCTGGGCCGGCGCCATCACCGTGAGCCAGTGGCAGATGTTCTCCAGCTGGCGTACATTGCCGGGAAAGGCGAAAGTGCTCAGTTGCTGCAGCGCGGCATCGGAGATGCGTTTGGGCTCAACGCCCAGCTGTTTGGCACTTTGCTGCAAAAAGTGCCGCGTCAGCATAAACACATCTTCACGCCGCTCGCGCAGGGCCGGCAGGCGCAGGCGGATGACGTTGAGGCGGTGAAACAGGTCTTCGCGGAAGCCGCCTTCCTTGACACGTTGCTCCAGGTCCTGGTGGGTCGCGGCGATCACGCGCACGTTGGTCTTGACGGCGTTGTGCCCGCCGACACGGTAGAAATTGCCGTCGCTCAGCACACGCAGAAGCCGTGTCTGCAGGTCAAACGGCATGTCACCGATTTCATCCAGAAACAGCGTGCCGCCGTCGGCCTGCTCGAAGCGGCCGCGGCGCATGGTTTGCGCGCCGGTGAAGGCGCCACGCTCGTGACCGAAGAGTTCGGACTCCAGCAGGTCTTTGGGAATAGCGGCGGTGTTGATCGCCACAAAGGGCCCGTTGGCACGGGGTGAGTGTTTGTGCAGGGCACGGGCGACCAGCTCTTTGCCAGAGCCGGACTCGCCGGTGATCATCACCGTCACCATGCTCTGGCTCAGGCGGCCAATGGCGCGAAACACGTCCTGCATGGCAGGCGCCTGGCCCAGCATTTCGGGCGTGGCGGCCATGCGTTCTTCGGCCACTTCCTCACGCTGGCTTTCTTCGACGGCCCGACGAATCAGCTCGACCGCTTTGGGCAGGTCAAACGGCTTGGGCAGGTATTCAAAAGCGCCGCCCTGAAAGGCCGATACCGCGCTGTCCAGGTCGGAAAACGCCGTCATGATGATGACCGGCAAGCCGGGCAGCTTCTGTTTGACCTTTTCCAGCAGATCCAGACCCGAGCCACCGGGCATGCGGATGTCGCTGACCAGCACTTGCGGGCCGTCTTCTTCTGTGGCGCTGTCAAGTGCGAGCAGGACTTCGCGCGGGTTGGTGAAGCTGCGCGTTGGCAGGCCCTCGCGCAGCAGGGCTTTCTCCAGCACAAACCGGATGGACTGGTCATCGTCCACAATCCAGATCGGTTTCATGTTTTGTCCCTTTGGTACTACCAGTTATCCGTGAAAGACGACAGACCTCAAGGCAGTGGTATCAGCAACTTGAAATCCGTGCGGCCGGGGACGCTGTCGCACTCAATCAAGCCGTGGTGTTGCTGAACAAAGGTTTGTGCCAATGTCAGCCCCAGCCCGGAACCGCCCTCCCGCCCCGAGATCAGGGGATAGAAGATACGGTCCTTGATGGAGTCCGGAACACCCGGTCCATTGTCAACAACATGCAATTCCAGTGCCAAGCGATAGCGCTGCTTGCCAAAAGTTACTTGCCGGGCAATCCGGCTCTTGAAAGTGATCTGCGCATCACCCGCCGCGATGCGCTCAGCCAGGGCCTGCGCGGCATTGTGCGCAATGTTGAGCACCGCCTGGATCAGCTGCTCGCGGTCACCGCGGAAATCCGGGATCGAGATGTCGTAGTCGCGCAGCACCCGCAGCCCTCTGGGAAACTCCGCCAGAATCAGTGAGCGCACGCGCTCGCAGACCTCATGGATGTTCACATCGCCCACCAGATGCGGCCTGCGGTGCGGCGCCAGCAGGCGGTCCACCAGGCTTTGCAGCCGGTCGGCTTCGTGAATGATGACCTGGGTGTATTCGGTCAGCTCTTTGGACTCGATCTCCATTTGCAGCAATTGGGCCGCGCCGCGTATACCGCCCAGCGGGTTCTTGATTTCGTGCGCCAGGTTGCGAATCAGCTCTTTGTTGGCTTGCGCCTGGTCCATCAGGCGCTCTTCGCGGTCCTGTTTGGCCTGCTGTTCCAGTGGCAACAGCTCGACAATCGCTTCGCCCGGTGTGTCGGTTTGCGCCACCACCACGTGTACCGGCAGGGGCTCGCGGTTCAGGGGCTTGAGCCAGGCGTCGTAACGCAGCGCTGCAAACTCGTTGCTGCCAGCGCCTTCCAGCGCATTGTGCAGAATCAGCGGCTCAGTGAAGCAATCGGGCAGTTGTGAGCCCTCGATGGTTCGGCGCGAGGTCCCGAGAGCGTCTTCCAGCGCGGCATTGGCAAACACCACCACGCCGTTGGTTCGCACCACCGCCACCAGTGTGGCCAGCAGGTCAAAGGATTGGAAACGAATGGACGCGGGGACAAGCGCCGCCGCGAAAAGATTGGGCTTTTTCAAGCCACCTATTCTGACGCAGAACGGTCAGGGACAGGCTTACTGTCTGGCGGTGTTTCCCGGCAAACGTGAAATTTCCCGCTTCAGGCCGGCAATGTCACTTTCGTGGCGGGCAATGCCCTCTTTCATTTCGGCGACGCGGTCCAGATACCGCTGGTAGTTGCGCCCTTCAATGCCCTGCTTGTCGGGCTGTCCGTTGTTGAATTCTTTTTGCTGCTCGGCCAGGCGCTGCTCGGCTTTCTTGAGTTCCGCCTCCAGAATGGCGCGGGTGTCACCGTCGCGTGCGCGCTGCTCTTCACTGCTGGGACCTGGCGCTGCCTGCGCTGCCGCCGCAACACGCACTGCGGGTTTGCTGACCGGGCCAGTCTGCACCACAGTCACGTTGCCCCCTTCAATCTGCTTGCAGCCGCGCGCCTGCGCATCTTTGGCGTTGTTGATGTATTCAGGCGTACCACCGGCTTTGGCGCTGCAGCGGTAAATACGCTCCTGCGCCAAAGCCGCAGTCAGGCTGCTGGCAAAAAGCGCGGCGGAAATTGAAAGAAGTACTGTAAGTTTCATGCGTAACTCCAAGTGCCTGTTAGGCCAAGGACGGTCTGTCAGTATCCCGCAAAGGGGTTGAAAAAGCAAAAACGCGGCACGCATAACCATGCCGGGCGTCTGCCTGAAGCAACCATGCGTCGCTTCAAACCCGGGGACGCATAAAAAAAGGACGGCAAAAGCCGTCCTTTTTAGCTGGTGACTGTAAAAAATTACAGTGAGTAGTACATGTCGAACTCGATCGGGTGTGTGGCCTGGCGCAGGCGCGTGACTTCACCCATTTTCAGCTCGATATAGGCGTCGATCATGCTGTCGGTGAAGACGCCGCCCTTGGTCAGGAAGCTGCGACCCACGTCGAGGCAGTCCAGTGCCTGGTCCAGGCTGTGACACACGGTTGGCACTTTTGCATCTTCTTCTGGCGGCAGATGGTAGAGGTCTTTGGTGGCGGCTTCGCCGGGATGGATCTTGTTTTCCACGCCATCGAGACCGGCCATCATCAGGGCCGAGAAGCCGAGGTAGGGGTTCATCAGCGGATCGGGGAAACGTGCCTCAATGCGGCGGCCCTTGGGGTTGGCGACGTAAGGAATACGAATCGATGCCGAACGGTTTTTGGCCGAATACGCCAGCTTGACCGGTGCCTCATAACCGGGGACCAGGCGCTTGTAGCTGTTGGTACCGGGGTTGGTGATGGCGTTCAGTGCGCGCGCATGTTTGATGATGCCGCCGATGTAGTACAGCGCGAAATCAGACAGACCTGCATAACCGTCACCGGCAAACAGGTTTTTGCCGTCTTTCCAGATTGACTGGTGCACGTGCATGCCGGAGCCGTTGTCGCCAACGATGGGCTTGGGCATGAAAGTAGCCGTTTTGCCGTAGGCATTGGCGACGTTTTGCACCACATATTTCAGGATCTGGGTCCAGTCGGCGCGCTGCACCAGCGTGCTGAACTTGGTGCCGATCTCGTTCTGGCCCGCGCCAGCCACTTCGTGGTGGAACACTTCGACCGGAATGCCGAGCGACTCCAGCACAAGCGCCATCTCAGCGCGCATGTCCTGCGTGCTGTCCACGGGAGGCACAGGGAAATAGCCGCCCTTGACGGTAGGACGGTGGCCGCGGTTGCCGCCTTCAAGCTTGCTGCCGGAGTTCCAGGGGGCTTCGTATTCGTCGATCTTGAAGAAGGTGCCCGACATGTCGGTGTTCCAGCGCACGTCGTCAAAGATGAAAAATTCCGGCTCGGGGCCAAAGTAGGCGGTGTCGCCCAGGCCGGAAGCCTTGAGATAGGCCTCTGCGCGCTGCGCAATGGAGCGCGGGTCGCGGTCATAGGCCTTGCCGTCGCTAGGCTCCAGCACGTCGCAGCTCATGAACAGCGTGGTCTCTTCAAAGAAGGGGTCGATGTTGGCCGTTTTCGGGTCAGGCATCAACTGCATGTCGGAGGCTTCAATGCCTTTCCAGCCGGCAATTGAGGAACCGTCGAAGGCATGGCCTGAGGTGAATTTGTCTTCGTCAAAGTGGGACACTGGCACGGTCACGTGCTGTTCTTTGCCCCGGGTGTCGGTAAAACGGAAGTCAACAAACTTGACTTCGTTTTCCTTGACCATTTTCATGACGTCTGCGACGGTCTTTGCCATCAGAATCTCCTGTTGCTGGATGGTTGTTAAAAATGCTTTCGGACCGGGTGAATGCACTTTTTATGCCACACCCGCTGGCGCTTTTTTGCTGCCAAGCCTGCGATTGTGCCGCGATCTTGCACGCAGATTGGACCCCAAGCGGCCTGTGATGCAGAAAAATCAGGGCTGGGCGTGATGCACCGAATTAGTGCAATGCTATTTGCACCATATTGGGGCAACCTTCAGCGCACCAATTCGGGGCCTAACTTCGCATCCAGATTGTGCAGACCAGCCAGCAGCACCGGATAGGCCGCGTCGACGTTTTCCGGCAAACCCTTGACCCCCAACTCAATGTGACGGCCATAGTCGGGATGATCCACGCTGGGCAGGCTGAAGACTTTGACGCCCTTGTGACTGGCTTCAATCTCCAGCATCAAGGGCGTGAGGGCTGCCTCCATCGATCCCATGACAATCACCGATTTTTCGCTGTAGGCCAATTTTTGGTGCAAACCAGCATAGTGCGTATCCAGCAGCCACTCAATCATGGGCCAGGCCATGACAGGAAACCCCGGCACGAAATGCACCGCCCCTTGCCCCGCCCGGCAGGAAAAACCAGGGATTTTGTTGTACGGATTCGGGATGATGGCGGCGCCAACCGGAAACATGCCCATGTTGAGCCGGTGGATGTTGTCGTGCCGGTCGGGCTCGTAGGGCACGCTCTGCTCTTTGGCAATGTCCTGCATGCGCTCGCGGATCAGGCGCTCGGCCTCGGGGTGCAGGGCCAACTCCACGCCAAGCGCCCGCGCGGCGCACTGTCGCGTGTGGTCGTCTGGCGTGGCGCCTATGCCCCCGGTGCAAAACACCACGTCGCCCGAGGCGCGGGCTGCGGCAAAGGCGTGCGCCAGCGTGGCCGTGATGCGATCGGGGTCGTCGCCCACGTAATCGGCATAACTGAGCTGCAGGCCGCGCGCCGCCAGCAGCCCAATCACCTTGGGCAGGTGTTTGTCAGCGCGTTTGCCGGAGAGGATTTCGTCGCCGACGATGATGAGTCCGAAATGTGTGGTCATGCTATGGATTCAATAGCTGCTTGCGCAGGCTGATCAAGGGCCGGAGGCATGTTTTGCTTGCGAAGTTGCTCCAGCGCCGCCAGGCAGTAGTGGGCAAACCAGAGCGACGAAAAAGCAAACCCCAGGGTGTAGATCCAGATGGCCACCGGCACCAGAATCGGGGCCATGGCCACAAACATGGCGCCAGAGGCCCATATCAGGCTGGGCGCCGCGCCCAGATAACCGCTGAGCACGCCTATGCCCAGCAGGCTGCTGCGATGGCGGCGAAAAATCTCGCGCCGCTCTTCAGCGCTGGCGTGGTCCACCAACGCGTCGTACGACATCACGCGGTAGGTCAGCCAACCCCAGATCAGGGGCGGCAGGATTAATATCAGCGGCGGAATCAGCCACAGCGGAATGGACACCAGCAGCGCAATAGCGGCCAGCAGGGTCGAACTCAGCGACCAGAACAGGCTGGCCAGCAGCGAGCCGCCTTTTTTGCGCTCAAGCGCCGGAAAGCGGCGCTCGGCCACCAGCGCCACCATGGTCGGCGTCATCAGCAAAGCCACAAACAGCAGCGAAGCCATGACTATCAGCGGAATGGTCAAAAACAGCAGGATGGTGGGCGCCAGCACCACCCGCAGGTCGCCCAGCCCCAGCCCCTCCAGCCAGCGCACCATGCTGCCCAACAGCTCATAACTGTCCAGGCCCGCGCGCACGCCAGTCAGCGCGTCGTTCCAGAAAAAATAGGCCAGCGCCAGCGAGATCGCCGCCATGATGATCAGCGGCAGAAACGACAACGCAATCACCCGGGGATGCAGGCAGTACATCGCCGCGCGCCAGAATGAATCAAGAAGTTTGTTCATGGATAAAGTGTAGCCCCCACGCTATATAAAGCCCCCACGGTCGCTCACTTCGAGCCTGCGGCGGATCCCTGCCCCTTGCACGGAAGAAGAGGCCGCTGCGCCTGCGGACCGGCAAAGCGGGTTCGGCGGCCCCAGCTGGTATGAAGACGTGGATACTCCAAGCGAGACTCAGGCTTTGCCGAACAGGCGTTTGAACCCCACCCATTGCTGCGACCAGAATCCCCGCCCGTAGTCGCGGCTTTGTTCAACCTGGTCACGCACCCCCGTGGGGTCGTAGCGTTGCTCAAAGTTGGCAGTCTTGAACAACATGTCCCACCAGGGCAGAAGGACGCCAAAGTTGTGCCCCCCCAACGTGTTTTTGCCTGCCGACTCGTGCCCCACGCCGATGCTGTGATGCAGCCGGTGAAAACGCGGGCTGACCCACAGCCGCTCGCCGACCCGGCCAAACCACAGGCGCAGGTTGGCATGCTGAAAACTCTCGCTCAGCTGCGTGACGGCCACGATGGCAATGAACTGCCCGGGTGCCACACCGATCAGCTGCGCGGCAATCACCAGCAGGCTGTCCACCAGAATGTCGTCGAGCAGGTGATTGCGGTTGTCGCTCCACATCGTCATCTGGCGCTGCGCATGGTGCAGCGAATGCAGGCGCCACCACAGGCCCGACTGGTGCTGGGCCCGGTGAATCCAGTACCCCAGCAGATCAAACACCACCAGATAGATCAGAAAACTCACCACCGCGCCGTCCGTCACGCCGGGCCAGAGCTGGTCCAGGTGGAAGGTGCCATAACCCTCTGTGCGCAGTGCGCCAAAAGCCTCGTCAAACCAGGGCTCGAGCGTGAAAAACAGGGCAATGCGAAACACGCCCAGCCGGTGTATCACCGTGTAGAGCATGTCGGTGCGTATGGTGGCGCGATCCAGCACCGGCTCGACCGGTCGCCAGCGCTGCAGCGGCCCGATGACAGCCAGCAGCACGGCAATCTGGATCACACCGACCAGAAACCAGGCGGTGGCTTCGTAACCGTCTTCCAGCAGATTGCCCAGGCCCAGCGCAAACAGGGCTCGCTGCACGGCAGCCTCAAACAGCCACTGCTGCACCACTCCAAAAATTTCAGCCAGACCGTCCATGCCTTATTTTGCCGTCTTGACAGCTGGCTCGGCCCCCGCCGACGCTATCCAGGCTTTGTAGCGCGGGTGCTCACGCAGGGTGGCAAAGCACAAGCCACGCGCTTTCAGGCCCACGATCAACGGCTCCAGCACGGCCGGCGCCCAGGGGTCTTTGCGCGACCAGATGCCCAGATGCGCCACCAGAATGTCGCCAGGCTGGATGTCCCGCAGGGCCTTCTTCAGCAGGAAGTCATTCGGGTATCGCTCGCTGGGCAACTCGTCGCCCAGAAAACCCGCGGGCGCCCATCCCACATGGTCATAGCCACAGGTTTTTGCCGCTGCCAGCAGCGCGGCCGAGGTTTTGCCACCCGGCGCACGAAACAGCGGAAGCGGTTTTTTACCTGTGATCTCTGCCAGGCGGGCGCTGGCACGGCCCAGTTCCTGGCAATACTGACCGGCAGTCCAGGTGAAGTCCTTGCCTTCGGCAGGCCCTGCCGACGGCCTGATGCGAAATTGCGGCTGGCCAGCAGGTGCCGCAGCCAGGTCACCACGCCAATAGCTGTGGTCCCAGGTGTGAGAGGCAAACTCGTGGCCTTCGGCGGCGCGCGCCTTCCACCAGGGCGCCCAGTGGCTGCCCAGGCTGCCATCCCCAGTCTGCGTGCGCTCATTGGCAGCAAAAAACGTGACCTTGACCTGGTGTTTGTTCAGGATGTCGGCCATCAGCGGCGCGACACCCATGTGGCCGGTGTCCAGCGTCAGGTAAACCGGTTTGGCCGCCTTGCCTTGCGCATCAAAACAGCCCTCAGCCCATGCGGGACGTGCGCAAGCAGCTATCAAAAATATAGCGACTCGCAGTGCGACGAAAGGCCGCACTGTTCTCCCATTCCAGCCGGGGCCGTGGGTCTGGCTCTTCCAGCCCGCAGGCGCAGCGGCTCCCCCGGGAGGCAGGGAGCTACACGCAGTGAGCAACCGTGGGGGCCACATCCACCGTGGGGGCTCACTGCCTCGGTGCGTGATCGAGTGTCCAGACACCATGCGGGCTCTTTCCAACATTGACCTGCTTGACCACCGCGCGGCTGGCGATATCTATCACCGTCAGCTTGCGGGACCAGCGTGAGGTCACATAAATGAGTTTTCCATCGCGCGAGACATCCATGCAGTCCGGACCGCCCGGCGCAGGAAACACATCCACCACGGCAAAAGTCTGCAGATCTATCTTGCTGATGGTGTTGGCTACGCGGTTGCTGACCAGCACATGCCGGCCATCGCCAAGAGCGCGGAAAGCATGGGCACCGGCCCCGGTCTTGATGATGCGGCTGCGCTGCGGCTGCTTGCCGCTGACGTCATAAACTTCCACCCCATCGCTGCCGGTCAGGCCGACCAGCATGTACTTGTCATCGGCAGTGCCATACACATCGGCAGGAGTGGAGCCCGTGGCGGTGCGCCACTTGACGGTCTGGGAGGCCAGGTCGATGGCCACCAGTTCGTCGCTGTCCTGCATGGTCGAGTAAACCGTGGCGCTTTTGCTGTCTATCCACAAATGACTGGGGGTTTTGCCAGTAGGCACCCGTTTGACCAGT
Source organism: Polaromonas sp. (assembly GCF_030680935.1). GTDB lineage: Bacteria > Pseudomonadota > Gammaproteobacteria > Burkholderiales > Burkholderiaceae_C > Polaromonas. The sequence continues at coordinate 22,431 of NZ_JAUXUP010000054.1, forward strand.
GTGATGTCGGTGCCGTCCCAGCGGTAAATGTCGATGTGGTTGAGGCGGTTGGCTGCGGTGACAAACCACTTCATGTCGGGTGAAAAGCGAAGATGGTAGGGGTCGATGATGCCGCGCAACTCGCGCTGGATCTGCGCGGTCTTGGGATCGATAAATGTCAGTGAATCCGACAGCGCATTGGCCACAATCAACGACTTTTCGTCGGGCGCCAGGTAGAGGTGGTGCGGTTGCTTGCCCGTGGCCAGACGTTTGGTCTCTTTCCAGGTGCCGGGATCGATCACACTGACGCTGGCGTCCAGTGAATTGAGCACAAACAGCGGCGCCGGCTGGGACAGGGCTGGCAGGGCAAAACCGGCAACACAGGCGAACAGCAGGGGGAGCAGAAAACGGTGGGAGAAATTCACGCAGCAACTTTCTTCTGGGCAAGCCGCAAGTGTAGCGGGCGGGTATGGCTCATTGATCAACGCGCCAGCGCCCTTCCCCGCCGACTTCCCTTAGGATGGCGTCATGCATTTTGTTGAGATCAACGGCACCCGGATTGAGGTCCAGCGCATCCCCGGCCCCGCAGGCCGCGCGCCTATTGTTTTTCTGCACGAAGGCCTGGGCTCGGTCAGCCTGTGGACGCAGCGTGGCCGCAGCTGGCCACATGCGCTGTGCCAGGCCACCGGCCGCGCGGGGCTGGTGTACTCGCGGCGGGGTTACGGGCAGTCTGACGCGGTGGTTGATGTACGCGGCGCCGGTCGGCTGCCAGCGGACTACATGCACCGCCAAGCCTGGGAGGTATTGCCGGCACTGCTGGCCGGTCAGGGCATTCAAAACCCTGTGCTGCTGGGCCACTCGGACGGCGCAAGCATCGCGCTGCTGCATGCAAGCCGATGCGCGGTGGCCGCCGCCATCGTCATGGCGCCGCACCTGATGGTCGAGGACATCGCCGTACAAGCCATTGCCGCGGCTGCCGTGGCCTTTGAGTCCGGGACGCTGCGCGAACGCCTGGCGCGCCATCACGCCGATGTGGACTGCGCTTTCTGGCAGTGGAACGATGTCTGGCTGTCTGATGCTTTTCGCAGCTTCGACATACGGGCCGAATGCGGCCACATCAGCGCCCCGCTGCTGGCCATTCAGGGCAAGGGCGACGAATACGGCACGATGGCGCAGCTGGACGAGCTGGCACTGGCTGCGCCACATACCGCCCAGCTCCGGCTCGACAACTGCGGCCACTCCCCGCAACGCGACCAGCCTGAGCGCACGCTGGAGGCGGTGACGGCCTTCCTGCTGACATTGCCGTGACGCTATCAATTACGTAGCTGTTGACGCATGTCCAGAAAGGGCTGGAGGCAGATTTCACCCTTAAGCCAAGGGCGAATACGCTCGGGCCGCGATGGCGGCGAGATCTTGTGGCGTGAGCCAGCGCCACTGCCCGGCCTTCAGGTCGGGCGGTAAATCGAGCGAGCCGATGCGCGATCTGTGCAGGCCGCCCACCTCTTCCACACGGTTGCCAACCGCGGCAATCATGCGTTTGACCTGGTGGTACTTGCCCTCGGTCAGCGTCAGGCTCAACTGGGTTTCACCGGTTTTTTCGCAAGCTGCAGCGCGTACCGGCTTGGGGTCGTCGTCCAGCACCACACCGGCCAGCAGTTTGGCCACCTGCTTGTCATCGACCGGGTGTTTGGCTGTCACCTGGTACACCTTGGGCACATGGTGTTTGGGCGAACTCATGCGATGAATGAACTTGCCGTCGTCCGACAGCAGCAGCAAGCCGGTGGTGTCCTGGTCCAGCCGGCCCACCGCCTGTACCCCGGCCGCCGCGCCGCCGCCGCGCTGGCGGATCGGCGCCGGCAGCAGTGTGTAAATGCTGGGGTAGGTGCTGGGTTTTTGCGAACACTCATACCCGGCCGGCTTGTGCAGCATCAGGTAAGCCTTGGCGTGGTATGCCCAGGCCACACCCTGTACCGTGAACTGCAAACCATCCGCTACAAATTCCATAGCAGGATCTACACACGGCACTTGGGATACAGCCACAAACCCCTGTTGAATCAGCCCCGCGCAGACGCGCCGCGTGCCGAAACCCTGAGAGAAAAGAATGTCTTGAAGTTGCATGGTTGCCATCACCCTATTGTCACCCGCCAGATCGAGCCACCCGCCTACCCGTCGAATCGGCCGCTTCCCGCAGCGGGCGGCAGCGACGCGGCTTAAATTGCCTTGCATTGCGCGTTGGCGCAACCTTCTTTCCTTCAACCGCAGGGCATGGGCCGCACCACGATGATCAAGAAAAAACGCCTGGTTATGACCGTTCTTTTTACCTTTCTTGTGACGCTGGCCGCTGTACTGCTTGCGGTCAACTTCACCACCGGCGAGAAAAACGTCAATCGCGAACTCCCCCGCCTTTACAGCACTGAAGACCCACAGTACCTGCGGGCCATGGGCTCACTGTTGGGGCCTGCGGTGGTGGGCGGCAACCGGGCGCAGGAGCTACTCAACGGCGACCAGATTTTCCCGGCCATGCTGGCCGCCATACGCGGCGCCAAACGCAGCATCACATTTGAAACCTACATCTACTGGTCGGGCGACATTGGCCGGGAGTTTGCGGACGCGTTGACCGAGCGGTCCAAGGCCGGTGTCAAAGTGCATGTGCTGCTGGACTGGGTGGGCAGTGCGAAGATTGACGACTCCTTCCTTGAAAAAATGGAAGCGGCGGGGGTCGAGATACGCAAGTTTCACAAGCCCCACTGGTACAACTGGGGGCGCATGAACAACCGCACCCACCGCAAACTGCTGGTGGTGGATGGCCGGACCGGCTTCACAGGTGGAGTCGGCATCGCGCCGCAATGGACAGGCAACGGGCAGGACGCGGATCACTGGCGCGATTCGCACTTCAGCATTGAAGGCCCGGCGGTGGCGCAGATGCAGGCAGTTTTCATGGACAACTGGCTCAAGGTCACGGGCCAGGTGATGCACGGCGAGGCCTACTTTCCGGCCCTTGCACCAGCAGGTAACAGCCGTGCGCAGGTGTTTTCAAGCTCACCATCAGGTGGCAGTGAAAGCATGCAGCTGATGTACCTGCTGTCGATCACGGCGGCAGCGCGCAGCATTGACCTGTCAAGCGCGTACTTTGTGCCCGATGAGCTGACCACCAAGGCCATGACCGATGCGCTCAAACGAGGTGTCAAGCTGCGCATCATCACCCCCGGTGAAATCATAGACACCAACACCGTGCGCGCCGCGTCACGCGGCAGCTGGGGGCCGCTGCTCCAGGCCGGTGCCGAAATTTACGAGTACCAGCCCAGCATGTACCACGTCAAGGCCATGGTGGTGGACAAGCTGCTGGTCTCCGTCGGGTCCACCAACTTCGACAACCGCTCCTTCCGCCTGAACGACGAAGCCAACCTGAACGTCTTTGACACCACCTTTGCAGAGCGCCAGACGCAGGTGTTTGAGGACGATCTCAAGCGTTCACGCCGGGTCACCTACGAGCAATGGGAAGCGCGCCCGCTGAAGGAAAAAGTCATGGAGCGGCTGGCGTTGCTGCTGGGGTCGCAGCTGTAGTTCCCTATAGACAGCAGAATCACTTCTTCCGCTGCTGCTTGGGCAAGGAGTCCCAGCCCTCAAGTTCAGTTGCCGATTCTGCATCCAATCGTCTATACAGAACGCTTTCGGGCGGCTCGTCGGTCAAAGCGATAAAAGACCCGTCTTGCAGAAGGTCCGGAAATACCGCTAAACAATTATGTGGGCCTTTGGTAGATTTATACAAAATGGCTTCAAATCCTGCAGCACGGATAAGTTCTGCCACGATCTGACTTTGAGACGGTAGTCCAAACTGTACGGGCCATTGCCGCCAATTGTGTTTCAACATTGCGTCGTAGACCTGACGCGCGTTCTGAACCATGTAACACGCATTATTCTGAATATTCATCTTGCGCTTCAGTTGCTGCGCGCGGGTCGGCATTTTGATGCGACGAAAAATTCGCGCTATACCCGCTAATGAATCTTGGGACGTTAGATCAAATACTTTGCTAAGTTTGCCGTGGAGTACTACTGTGGCATGGCTGCAAAGCTGTTCAAGTGCTAGCTCCTCGGCAAAAAGCCCACTTGGGTCTTTATCCATGGTCGTTAAGAATCTTTCCTGAAAGGCTGTCTCAAGGTCCTCCGCTAGATAAAGCGCCGGCCAAGCCGTAATCGAATCCAAATCAACGCCCGCATTGAAGCGACCTCCGATGTACTGCAAGCTACCGGCGCATGACAACGGTGCCGCACTGTAGCGATACGTGACAATCCGAATCCACTTTTCAAGTTCTATGGCTAACGGGGGTTCAGCCTGCAGAGCCGCGATTAGTTCAGAGCGGTAACGGCGACGCTCTGGCTCTGGTCCAAAATATAGTGAATCCTGAATCTCATCCAGATCTCTCGACGCAGCTTGCCACTGCTGTAGTGATTTTTCGGAGAATCTGTCGAGCTCAAGAATTCCTATCGGGTTTGCCGATTTAACCGGACCTCGATATGGAGGGGTTTTTGACCGGGCCACTCAGTCCTACTTAGGCGGCAGCGGCGTGTGAATAGGGCTTACCGGATCGTTCGATTAGCGCGTTAATAATGAACTTTCGCAGTCTCTCGTACCTACCCAAGCGAATCATGTCTCTGGGAGATACATCGCCTAGCAACGGGTTCCTTGCCTTGAACCATGAAGCTGTTTTTTCAGCATCGCCGTCAAATTCGGTGGCAACCATATTGATGATGTTAGCTATTTCCTCCAATCGGTCTCTCATCTGCTCAGGCATATTTTCGTCATACCGAACAGATTTAACAGAGACGGAAGAAAGCCTAGAAACATCCTCCTTCTTAAGGCCCAGCAGTTCTGGAACCCTCTTAGGAATAAATTCTTGCCCACGTCCAAAGTGCAAAACATCATCGGGCACTGTATTAAACAGTCCGAAATTTGCATTCATTGATTAATCTCCAGGATTCTGAGCAATAAGAAAAAACAAAAACGCAGCAGAACCACAATTCAACCACGTTTTGACCATCATAGCATTTAGGGTTGTCCCACCGTATGTAAGACAAGAACGTTCTAATCCGTAAGAGGGATCCGCGTGCGAATTGCCGTGCGAATCGAGCGCCATCAAGCGCCAATCCGGGGCGATTTGACGGGCCAACGCCTTAGTGTCACTGGCGTTGACCGTCTTATATGGTGGAGCTGGGGGGATTTGAACCCCCGTCCGCAAGCCTTGTTCGGGCAGATCTACATGTTTAGCGGTCTGATTTGAGTCTCGCCACCTGTGTCGCGCAGTCGCACGCTACACAGGACGCCAGCACCCTATTGTCTTGCCCCGGGTTAAGGTACCCAGCCCGGAGCCAGCCGATGAAATTATCTTTACAGCCGGGAGCGTTCAACTTGCGCTAAACACCCCTTGCCCAGCCCATCGGCCTGCTGTTGTAAAGCTCACTGGCAATTAAGCAGCGAGTGCGAAACGTTCGTCGTTTGCAGTTAGTTTGTTTGAATCAGTTTTACGAGCACACTCAGCTCGACATGCACCACACCGCGTCCGAACCC
>NZ_JAUXUP010000008.1 GCF_030680935.1 Polaromonas sp.
TGCGTGAGCTGCAATTAAAAAACCGCATCGACGTCACACCCATGGCGACCTACAGCGCGATAGGCGGCCTGCCCCAGGACTTTCACCTGGTGCATCTGGGCGCGCGTGCGCTGGGCGGCGCGGCCATGGTGTTTGCCGAGATGACTGCGCCCTGCCCCGAAGGCCGCATCACGCCTGGCTGCCCGGGCCTGTGGAGCCATGAACAGATGCTGGCCTGGAAGCGTATTGTCGATTTTGCACATCGCTCGGGTGAAGGCGTGCGCATGGGCATGCAACTCGGCCACAGCGGCCCCAAGGGCTCGACCCAGCTTGGCTGGGACGCGCCCGACGAGCCCCTGCCTTCCGGCAACTGGCCACTGCTGGCCGCCAGCGCTGTGTCTTACGGCCCTGACAACGCCGTGCCGGCCGCGATGACGCGCGACGACATGGACCGAGTCCAGGCCCAGTTTGTCCAATCCGCCCTTTACGCGGCCGAAGCCGGTTTTGACTGGCTGGAGCTGCACTGCGCACACGGCTACCTGCTGTCGAGTTTCATCACCCCGCTGACCAATCTGCGCACCGATGACTACGGTGGCAATCTGGAAAACCGCTGCCGCTACCCGCTGCAGGTCTTCAGTGCAGTGCGCGCCGTGTGGCCGGCGCACCTGCCCATGAGTGTGCGTATTTCTGCGCACGACTGGGCACCGGGCGGCAACACCGCCGACGACGCGGTGGCCATCGCGCGCCTGTTCAAGGCGGCGGGCTGTGACTTCATCGATGTGTCTTCGGGCCAGACCACACGCGCCGCCAAGCCGGTCTATGGCCGCATGTACCAGACGCCGTTTGCCGACCGCATCCGCAACGAGGTCGGCATCCAGACCATCGCCGTGGGCGCCATCTCTGAGGTCGATCACGTCAACAGCATCATCGCCGCCGGCCGCGCAGATCTGTGTGCGATTGCGCGCCCCCACCTGGCCGATGCGGCCTGGACGCTGCATGAAGCGGCCAAGCTGCAAAGCCGGGCGGTGAGCTGGCCCAAACCCTACCTGAGTGGCCGGGACCAGCTTTACCGGGAGCTTTCAAAGCAAAAACAGGCCTGAGCCCTTACCCGGAAAGCATCGGTAGCTATCAAATAAATAGTAAATCAGGAGAGATGCCATGGACATGGAAGCACGAGGACACCGCGAACACCCGGAAGCGCTGCGCCTCTGGCTGCGCCTGCT
>NZ_JAUXUP010000010.1 GCF_030680935.1 Polaromonas sp.
AATTTATCGCTGGTGGAGAGGGCTGGATTCGAACCAGCGTACTCGTTAGAGGGCAGATTTACAGTCTGCTGCCATTAACCACTCGGCCACCTCTCCTTTGGCGAACCTCAGATTATGCCATGGAAATTTGACATCCGGCAATCCTGAACAACAAGTGCTTACCAGTGAATACGGCTCTGCCCCTGCCCCTGCAAAAAGAGGTTGGCAGCGCTGAAATGCCCACAGCCAATGAAGGGCACGGGCGGACGCAAAGCCGACAGCGGCGAAGGGTGATTAGCCGTCAGCACCAGGTGCCGCGCAGGAATCAGCGCCTGTTTGGTCTGCGCGTGGGCGCCCCAGAGCATGAACACCACCGGCTCGGGCTTGGCTGCCACCGCAGCCATGAGCAGGTCGGTCAGCACTTCCCAGCCCTGTCTGGAATGGCTGGCGGCCTGGCCTTCTTCCACGGTCAGGCTGGTGTTGAGCAGCAACACCCCCTGGCCAGCCCAGCGTTCCAGCGATCCACCGCTGTGTGGTTCGGTATCGACGGCCAGATCCCGAACCAGCTCCTTGAAGATGTTGCGCAGGCTGGGCGGCGGCCTGACGCCGTCAGGCACCGAAAAAGCGAGTCCCTGGGCCTGCCCGGGGCCATGGTAGGGGTCCTGACCCAGAATCACGACACGCACATCGGCCAGTGGCGTCAGGGCCAAGGCCCGAAACGGCTGGGGCGGATAGACGACTGCGCCGGCGGCCAGTCGCCGCTCCATAAAGGCACCCAGTTGCTGGCCAGCCTGACTGGCCAAAAACCGGCCGACAACCGGCGCCCAGTCAGCGGCCAGCGGCCAGTCGGCCGGGTTCCAGCGGGACAGATGCCGGCCGTGCCCTGGGCCTTCGGGGAGCGGTTTTGGCAGGTTTTCAAAGGCCAAATCGGCCTGTAGCCCTTGTGACATAAGCGCAAGCAGCTATTTAATTTATAGCGTCGGGAAACAGGGCCGCAAGCGCAACGCCGGGATCCTCGGCGCGCATGAAGGCCTCGCCGACCAGGAAGGCGTTGACCCCGGCCCCGCGCAACCGCGCCACATCGGCCGGGGTCGTGATGCCGGACTCAGTCACCAGCAGGCGGTCGGCCGGAACGTCCTGCAGCAGGCTCAGCGTGGTATCCAGCGACACCTCGAAGGTCTGCAGGTTGCGGTTATTGATGCCCAGCAAGGGCGTCTTGAGCTTGAGTGCACGCTCCAGCTCGACGCGGTTGTGCACCTCCACCAGCACAGCCATGTCCAGCGACAGGGCCAACGCCTCCAGCGATTGCATTTGCTCATCGTCCAGGCAGGCGGCGATCAAGAGGATGCAGTCCGCGCCCATGACACGCGACTCATAGACCTGGTAGGGATCGACAATAAAGTCCTTGCGCAATACCGGCAGGTCGCAGGACGCCCTCGCCTGCTTCAGGTAATCGACGCTGCCCTGGAAAAAATCCTTGTCAGTAAGTACTGACAAGCAAGCAGCCCCATGCTCCGCATAGCTTTGAGCAATATCCGCCGGAATAAAATCAGGCCGCAACACGCCTTTGGAAGGGCTGGCCTTCTTGACCTCGGCGATCACCGCGGGCTTGCCGGCGGCGAGTTTGGCGCGCAGGGCGCCGGCGAAGTCCCGCGTCAGCACCCGCGATTCGGCATCGAAACGCACCGCATCCAGTGGTTTGCGGCGCGTCGCCGCGGCCACTTCCTGGTGCTTGACGGCAACAATCTTGTTGAGGATGTCGGACATGGTTCAGGCCGCCAGGGCTTGGGAGGTGGCAACCAGCTGGTCCAGCTTGCCCTGGGCCGCGCCGGAATCGATGGCCTCTCGCGCCAGCGCGATGCCGGCTTTCATGCTGTCGGCGACATTGGCGGCATACAGCGCGGCGCCGGCATTGAGGATCACGATGTCGCGCGCTGCGCCGGGCTCCTTGTTCAGCACCCCCTTGAGCATGGCCATCGACTGCTCGGGCGTTTCCACCCGCAGCGTGCGGTTGCTGGCCATGGCCAGGCCGAAGTCCTCGGGATGAATCTCGTATTCGGTGATTTCACCGCCCTTGAGCTCGCCGACCACGGTGGCTGCACCCAGCGACACCTCGTCCATGCCGTCCTTGCCGTAAACCACCAGCGCATGTTCGGCGCCCAGGCGCTGCAAGGCACGCACCTGGATGCCGACCAGGTCGGGGTGGAACACGCCCATCAGGATGTTGGGCGCGTCGGCCGGGTTGGTCAGCGGCCCGAGGATGTTGAAGATGGTGCGTACGCCGAGCTCCTTGCGGACAGGCGCGACATTTTTCATCGCCGGATGGTGATTCGGCGCAAACATGAAGCCGACGCCGACATCCGCGATGCATTGGGCAATCGCCTCGGGCTTCAGGTTGATGTTGATGCCCAGGGCTTCGAGCACGTCGGCGCTGCCGGACTTGCTGCTGACGCTGCGTCCGCCATGTTTGCTGACCTTGGCGCCGGCCGCCGCCGCGACAAACATCGAGCAGGTCGAGATGTTGAAGGTGTGCGAACCGTCGCCGCCGGTGCCGACGATGTCCACCAGGTGCGTCTTGTCGGCCACGTGGACCTTGGTGGAAAACTCACGCATCACCTGCGCCGCCGCGGTGATTTCGCCGATGGTTTCCTTCTTGACGCGCAAGCCGGTGATCAGCGCGGCCATCATGACGGGCGAGAGCTCGCCGCTCATGATCAGGCGCATGATCTTGAGCATCTCGTCGTGGAAGATCTCGCGGTGTTCAATCGTGCGCTGCAGCGCTTCCTGGGGCGTGATTTTGTTGCTCATGGGCATGTCGTGCTCTTCTCTTGTCTCTTGATTTAGTCGGTGGGATTGTCGGTCAGCGCCAGCTTGATGCCAAACCCGATGAACATCAGGCCGGCGGCGCGGTCCAGCCAGTGCATGCCCCGCTGTACCGCATCGCGCCTGGCCATCCACGCGGCGGCCAGGGCCCAGCCCACATTGACAGGGATGGCGTTGAGGTTGAACAACATGCCCAGCAGCGCAAAAGCCAGCGCCGGGTTGGCGGCGTCGGGCGTTATGAACTGCGGCACAAAGGCCAGAAAAAAAATCGCCACCTTGGGATTGAGCACATTCGTCCAGAACCCGCCAACAAACACCTCCTTGAGCGGGCGCTGCGGTTCGCTGGCGGCCACTGCTCTCAGGTCGGTGCTCGCCTGCGGGCGCCTGGAAAACAGGATCTTGATGCCTGTCCACAGCAGGTAGGCCGCGCCCAGCCACTTGAGCACCATGAACGCCGCGCTAGAAGCGGCCAGCAACGCACCGACACCGACTGCAGCCGCGAAGATGTGGACAAAACAGCCCGCCGTGATGCCCAAGCCGGCCACGACACCCGCACGTGCGCCGGAGCGCAGGGAGTGGGTCACGATGTAGAGCACATCGGGACCCGGCGTCAGGTTAAGCAACCAGCCAGCGGCGATGAAAAGCAGAAGATGCTGAAAGTCGGGCACGGCTTGCTCCTCAAGCTTTGAAGAATTTCCGAATGGCGGCGACAGCGCGGTCCACGCCGCCAGTGTCCACATCCAGGTGGGTGACGAAACGCAGGCGGTAAAGCCCCGTCGCCTCAATACCCTGACCCGCCAGGTGTTTGAGCAGTGCGGCCGACTGCGCCCTGGCCTCACCCGTCAAGTCCACAAACACGATATTGGTTTGCGGTGCCTCGACCTGCAGGCCCTCGATACCAGCCAGGCCATCTGCCAGATGGCGGGCCAGCGCATGATCCTGCGCCAGACGATTCACATGGTGATCCAGGGCGTACGAAGCCGCCGCGGCCAGCAGGCCCGCCTGCCGCATACCGCCGCCGGCCATCTTTCGGATGCGATGCGCGCGGGCGACGAATTCGCGTGAGCCGCACAGGGCAGAGCCAACCGGGGCGCCGAGGCCCTTGCTGAAACACACCGAAACGCTGTCAAAACACTGCGCGATACGCCGTGCCTCATCCAGCGGGTTGCTGCCGGTTTGCGCGGCCTGCGCCACGGCGGCATTAAAAAGTCGCGCGCCATCCAGATGGCGGCTCAAGTCTTTGCTTTTTGCCAGCGCCGTGGCCTGCTTCACATAGTCGAAGGGCAACAATTTGCCGCCCAGAGTGTTCTCCAGCGCCAGCAGCCGGGTCCGCGCAAAGTGTGCATCATCCGGCTTGATGGCCGCTTCGATGTCGGCCAGGGCCAGCGTGCCGTCGGGCTGGTGATTCAGCGGCTGAGGCTGCACGCTGCCAAACACCGCGGCGCCGCCACCTTCCCAGCGATAGCAGTGCGCCATTTGCCCCACGATGTACTCGTCACCGCGCTGGCAATGGGCCAGGATGGCGCACAGGTTGCTCTGGGTGCCGGTGGGCACAAACAGGGCCGCTTCAAACCCCAGCATGCCGGCGATTTTTTCCTGCAAGGCATTGACGCTGGGGTCAGCGCCGAACACGTCGTCGCCCAGCGGGGCTCCCAGCATGGCCGCACGCATGGCCGCTGTGGGCCGGGTCACGGTGTCACTGCGCAGATCAACCATCATTTTGGCCTCCAGCTCATAAGCAGCAGGCGCGAGCAGCTACTAAATTTATAGCAATTTTCATGCGGCCTGCACCAGAAAGTTCTTCAGCATGGCGTGGCCGTGCTCAGTGAGGATGGATTCCGGGTGAAACTGCACGCCCTGAATCGGAAGCTCCTTGTGGCGCACACCCATGATTTCTCCGTCGTCGGTCCAGGCCGTGACGGCCAGCACCTCGGGGCAGGACGCTTTCTCTATTGCCAGCGAGTGGTAGCGGTTGACGGTGAACTGCGCCGGCAGGTCGGCGAACACGCCCTGCCGCGTGGTGCTGATCACGCTGGTCTTGCCGTGCATCAGCTGCTGTGCCCGGACGATCTTGCCGCCAAAGGCCGCACCCACCGCCTGGTGACCCAGGCAGACGCCCAGGATCGGCAGCTTGCCGGCAAAGTGCTGGATGGCCGCCACCGAAATACCGGCTTCCGCCGGGGAACAGGGGCCGGGTGAGACCACCAGTAGGTCCGGCGCGCGTTCGGCAATGCCTTCAACGGTGATTTCGTCGTTGCGGAACACCTCGACCTCGGCACCGAGTTCGCCAAAATACTGGACGATGTTGTAGGTGAAGGAGTCGTAGTTGTCGATCATCAACAGTTTGAGTTTGCCGCTCATGATTTACTCCAGACCTTCTTCAACCAGCTCAGAGGCACGCAACAAGGCCCGCGCCTTGGCTTCGGTCTCTTTCCACTCCAGCTCGGCCACCGAGTCGGCCACCACGCCGGCCGCCGCCTGCACGTAAAGCATCTGGTCCTTGATCACACCGGTGCGGATCGCAATCGCCACATCCATGTCGCCGGCATAACTGAGGTAGCCGCAGGCGCCGCCGTACACGCCGCGCTTGGTCGGCTCAAGCTGATCAATCAGCTCCATCGCGTGAACCTTGGGCGCGCCGGTCAGCGTGCCTGCCGGAAAACTGGCCTTGAGCACATCCATGCTGGTCATGCCGTCGAGCAACACGCCCTCGACATTGCTGACGATGTGCATGACGTGGCTGTAGCGCTCGACTGAAAACGCCTCCGTCACCTTGACCGAGCCGGTTTTTGCGATGCGGCCAATGTCGTTGCGCGCCAGGTCGATCAGCATGACGTGTTCGGCGCGTTCTTTCGGGTCGTTGATCAGTTCCTGCTCGACCGCCGCATCGGCTTCGGGGGATGAAGCGCGGGGGCGCGTGCCGGCCAGCGGCCGCACTGTGATTTTCTGTCCCTGCTCCACCTGCTCCTGGCGCACCAGGATTTCCGGCGAGGCCCCAACCACGTGGAAATCCCCGAAGTGGTAGTAATACATGTAGGGGGAAGGGTTCAGCGAACGCAGTGCGCGATAAAGGGACAGGGGCGACTCGGTATACCGCTTCTTGATGCGTTGGCCAACCTGCACCTGCATGAAGTCACCGGCCTCGATCAGCCGCTTGGCGCGTTCCACAGCGGCGAGGTAGTCTGCCTTGGCAAAATCGCGCTCGGCCGGGTAGCCCTGGGTGGGCTTGACCACCGGCGCACTGACCGAGTACTTGAGTTGCTCTTTCAGTTCACGCAGCCGCTTTTTGGCACTCGCATACGCCTCGGGCAAGGCTGGGTCGGCATACACAATCAGGTAGAGCTTGCCCGACAGGTTGTCGATCACCGCCAGCTCTTCACACTGCAAGAGCAGGATGTCGGGGCAGCCCAGCGTGTCGGGCGGGCAAGAGGCTTCCAGCTTTTTCTCGATGTAGCGCACCGTGTCGTAGCCAAAATAACCGGCCAGGCCGCCGCAAAAGCGCGGCAATCCGGGTCGCAGCGCCACTTTGAAACGCTTCTGGTAATCGTTGATGAAATCCAGCGGATTGACTTTGGAGGTTTCAATGACCTGCCCATCCCGCACCACTTCGGTCAGCACATCGGCGCCAAACCCGCTGGCCCGGACCAGCGTGCGCGCCGGCAGGCCGATGAAGCTGTAGCGTCCAAAACGCTCGCCGCCGACCACGGATTCCAACAGAAAGCTGAATTTTCCGCCGTCCCGGGAGTGGGCCAGCTTGAGGTAAAGCGACAGCGGGGTTTCGAGATCGGCAAAGGCCTCGGCCATCAGCGGAATGCGGTTATAGCCTTGCTGCGCAAGGCTTTTGAATTCAAGTTCAGAGATCACGGTGGTGTCCTTTTGCCGGTGACAAACACCCTCTGGTGCTATCACCCTCATTCACGAGGCCCGTGTGCGGGGCCGGGATGCCCGCACGGCAGCGCGGGCGCATCAACATCTGCAAGCCAGAGGCCGCGGCCTCAAGGGGCGGCGAAGTCAGGCCCGCCAGGGCCAGGCTCCCCGGTCGCTGCTACCTGTTTTTATGATGCGGTGAATGAACATAAGAGCCGGAAGTGTATCAAACCACTTGCGCTTATCGATCAGCATCGGCTCATACTCGCAAACCCTGTTGCCCTTACGCCATTTCGCTTACAAAATGCTACAAAACGAACGCTCGTTCTATTTCTATTAAGGAGATGACCATGAAGATGATCAAACGACTGACCTTGGCCCTGCTTGCAGGCCTGCTGGCCGTGGGGGCCACTGCGGCCACTGTTGAAGTGGGTGGCGTCAAACTCGAGGACAACATTGATCTGCGCGGCAGCAAGCTGGTGCTCAATGGTGCGGGCGTGCGTTACAAAGCCGTGTTCAAGGTCTACACGGCCGGCCTGTATCTGGGCAAAAAAGCCGCCACCCCGGAAGAAGTGTTTGCAACCCCCGGCCCCAAGCGGCTGCATATCACTCTTCTGCGTGAAATCGATTCGAACGAGCTCGGGAAAAATTTCACCGCCGGATTCACCGACAACGCCCCCAAAACGGAAATGTCCAAGCTGATCCCGGGTTTGATCAGAATGGGGCAAATTTTCTCTGACCAGAAAAAGCTGCTGGCCGGTGAAACCTTCTCCATCGACTGGGTGCCCGGCACCGGAACCGTCATCACGGTCAAGGGAGTGCCACAAGGCGAGCCGTTCAAGGAGCCGGAGTTTTTCAATGCGCTGATGCGCATCTGGCTTGGCTCCAAGCCCGCTGACTGGCAACTCAAGGACGCGCTGCTCGGCAAGGCCGCCTGAACCGGGCCCCAGCCACTGACAACACTAACGGGGCGCAGGCCCCGTTGTTATTTCAATCCGGGCCAGATCAATTTCGGCCAGCGTATCAACAAAGCCGTCGGCGTCCACGCCGCGCACCGGCTCGCCATGGTTGTAGCCATAGGTCACCAGCAGCACCGGGCAACCAGCGGCACGGGCCGCAGCGGCGTCATTGCTGGAGTCGCCAATCATCAGCGTGCGGGCCGGCAGGCTTTGCAGCGCCTCACAGGTCCTGAGCAAGGGCAAGGGGTCGGGCTTTTTGCGCTCAAACGAGTCGCCGCCAAACACCTGCAGGAAAAAGCCATCGAGCCCCTTGGACTTGAGCAGGGGCCGCGCAAAGGCGATCGGCTTGTTGGTCAGGCAGGCCAGCCGCAGGCCCTGGCTTTCCAACAGCTTCAAGCCGTCGGTCACACCTGGATAAACATCGGCATGCTGCCCGTTGATGGCCAGGTAATGGCGCTGGTAGCTGCGCCAGGCTGCAGCGTACAGATCGGCACCTGCTCCTGAATTGATAGCTTCTTGCGCACAACCAGCATGGGCTGGAGGCCTTTTTTTCACATACTCCAGGATTGACCGGATCAAATGCTCCGAGCCCTTGCCCACCAGTGACTGCACGACGCCTCGATCCACCTGCGCCAATGAAAGATCGCCCAGCATGCGGTTCAGGGCAACCACAAAGTCACCCATGGTGTCCACCAGGGTGCCGTCCAGGTCGATGATGGCGGCGTCAAATGCACCCGTGCCCGGCCGGAACAATAGCTCAGCGCTCACATACGTCCGATCCAGAAGCGCCCGCCCGGCCCGATATGGCCAGCCGCAAACTGCCCAGCAATCGCCGCTCATCAATCGGCTTGTCCAACCAGTCAAAAACCGCCAGGGTGGCACTGGCGTGTTGCCTGGCTTCTGCTGCAGTCACCGACAGCACCAAAATGGGAATGTCTGCCGTGCGCGCCTCCTGCCGCAGTGCATGAATCAGCTCCAGGCCGCTCTCATATGGCAGCTTCACATCGACCGTCATGGCCACATAACTGTCGGTCTTGAGGCACTCCCTGGCCTGTGCTGCGGTATGGGCTACATCGGCGTCAAACCCGCCTTTGTCGAGCATCATGGCGATCAGCTGCGCCACATCCGGATCGTCCTCACAGACCAACACCCGGGGACGACTGATGCCGTCCAGCCCCATGGGAGCCGTCACCGGGGGCGCTTCGCGCCACTCGGGCAGCTCAAAGTAGAAAGTCGTCCCGACGTTGACTTTGGACGCAAACGCAATGCTGCCGTCCATGCGCTCCATCATTGCCTTGACGATGTTCAGCCCCAGGCCGGTGCCACCTTTTTGCCGGGTGTCCGATGAGTCGGCCTGAGAGAACTTCTGGAAAATCCGCCCGCGAAACTCCTCCGGTATACCCGGCCCGTCGTCGCTGACCTCCACCCGCACCCGGCCCGCATGCCGCCCGAGCATCACTCGCACGGTGCCTTCCGGCGGCGAAAACTTGATGGCGTTGGACAAGAGGTTGGCCATGACCTGAAGCAGGCGGTCGCTGTCCACGTTCACGCGCAGTGCCAGGCGTGGCGCCTGAAGCGCGAGTTTGACTTTGTGCTGCGCGGCAAAGCCCTGATTGTCGGCCAGCGCCTGCTCCATCAGCGGCAGCATCTCCATCGGCCTGAGCTCAAACTGCATCTTGCCGGATTCTATTTTTTCGCTGTCCAGAATATCGTTGATCAGGCGAATCAATCGTTCACAATTGTTTTTGGCGATCTCCACCAGGCTGTGTGCCTTGTCCGGCAGCACACCTGCGATGCCCCCCGAGATCAGGCCCAGCGACCCGCGAATGGACGTCAGCGGGGTACGCAGCTCATGGCTGACGGTCGACACAAACTCGCTTTTCATGCGGTCAATCCGCTTGAGCTCGGAGATGTCGGTGCCGAGTGAAAAAAACCCGACGACCTTGTCTTCCTCTTCCTCTTCGCCGTAACGCGGCAAATAACTCATCACGTATTCGCGCTTTTCGCCGTTGGGGGTTGTATGCTCGCGCTCATAACGCACTGCATACCCGGCCAGCACCTCATCGACCTTCTCGCTCACTTCGGCATACAGCGCCGGCCCCATGACTTCGAGCATGGTTTTCCCCTGAATCTTCGCGCGCGGCAGGCCGAATACTTCTTCATACGCCTTGTTGTGAAACCGGAAATACCGGTCCCTGTCCACATAGGCGATCAGCGCGGGGACGTTGTCGGTCAATTGACGCATCTGCGCCTCACTGTCGCGCAACGCGTCGGCGATCTGTTTGCTTTCTGTGACGTCGCGGATGATGGCGGTGAAAAGCCGCTGGCCTCCCACATTGACATCGCCAAACGAGGCGCGAACGGGAAATTCCTTGCCATCGCGGCGCTGCCCCATCACCTGGGTGTCAGACTCCCGAAAACCGGGGCGTCGCAAGGCCAGCGACTCAAAAAAGGCCCGAAAGGCCATCCGATACCGCTCCGGCAGCAGCAGCGCGACATGTTGCCCCTGCAACTCCTGCAGGGTGTAGCCAAAAAGCTGCCTTGCAGCAGTGTTCGCATTGACCACCAGACCCGCCTGCGTGACCGTCACCACACCATCGGCCATGCTTTCAGCCACCGCACTGGCAAGCGCCTCACTGTCTGCCAGCTTTTCCTGAACGCGCAGGCGTTTGGCCTGGGTCCGGAAAATCATGATCGCCGCCCAAAGCAGGACGCCCAAAGACAGCACGCCGCCCGCGACGATCAGGTATTTGACGTTCTGCGCGTTTTCGCGCGCCGCCTCCCGGGCGCTGTCGAGTGTGCGGATTTCGCCACTTCTGATACGCGGCAACAGCGCCGCTATCTCGTCGTTGAGCTTGCGGTTCAGTTCATTGCCAACAAACGCCGCAGCTGCTTCAACTCCGGCGGTACGTCCCACTTCCACCGCACGCTCCATCAGCTGGATGCGCCCCGACATCGCGCTTTCAAGCGTTCGCCAGTCCTCTAGTTCCCCGCTGGCGCCACGCACCGCAAGCACCTGGGGCAAGGCCTGCTGCAGTTTCATGCTGGCCTGGCGGTAGAGGGCAAGGTCGGAATCTGTGCGCGTCAGCAGGTAGCGGCGCTGCAAGGACTCGGTGGTTTTGAAATCGGAAATCACCGACTCCAGGAAAAGCAGCGTTTCCTGAGTCTGCGCTTCCTGCTCTGTACCGCGAATCAGGGAGTTGATGGTCAGGTACGACGCGGTGATGCTCCCGGCAATCAGTACCACGCCCACACTCAGGGCGGTGATGATGGTGGGGCGAAAAGGCAGTTTCATGGATTCAGCACTTTTGTATTTCCCGGTGCAGCAGACCGGTCAGGGCGCTGGCGTTACTGTTGCCAGGCCCGCGTCCAGCGCAGCCATCAGCTCGCCCAGCGAATCCTCCAGCGGCATCAACAGACCTTCAATTACCTCACGAGGCTGCGCCTCATGAATAGCCTGCTCCAGAGCCCCGGCGTCCAGCGGCACGCGGACGGCGCCGATTTGCCCTGCCACACCACGCAGCGAATGCACGAGCAGCTCGGCAGTTTTCGTGTCGCCGTCGTGCAGCGCCTGGCGAACTTTCGCCGGTGTGTCCCTGCGCCCTTCCTGAAAGCGCGTCAACATTGAAACATACAGGGTTTTCACACCCATCGCACGGCGCAAGCCCAATTCGGTGTCCAGGCCAAAAATCACCAGGGGCCAGGCCGGTTCTCCGGCAGCAGGTTTTGCAGCCGCCGGCAGCGCGGCCGCTGCGGCGGGGGCCTGCTCCAGGGTCTGCAGCAAGCCCCGCAACTGGGCTGCCGCATCCAGCCGCTGCGCAGGCGTCATGCGGGCCATGTCAATTTCAACGTGCATGCCGGCTTGCTCGCAGCGCAACACGTCCTCTGCCCCGGGCGAGGTGCTGGCGCCCGGCCTGACCACATACACCGGGATCGGGTGCGCAAACCCCTTGGCCTGAACCGCTGGCCGCGCCTCGGCCGCTATTTCGCGCTGGACAAGCGCATAGGTTTCGCTGGATATCAGGATTTCGCCGGGCTCGGCCGCCTGCTCAAGGCGCGCAGCCAGATTGACCTCGCGACCGATGATGGTGTATTCCATGCGCAGGGCGCTGCCAAAGTTGCCGACATCACAAAACCCCGAGTTGATGCCTATGCGTATCTCAAACGCCTTGTTGATACCCATCTCGCGCCAGCGCGCCTGCAACTGGCCCATGCGCAGCTGCATGGCAATGGCCATGTTGACGCATTGCACCGCATCCTCGCGAACCCCCAGCGTATGCGGATCGCCAAAAAAAATCACGATCGCGTCGCCTATGAACTTGTCCAGCGTGGCGCCGTACTCGGCGGCAATCTGCGACATTTCGGCGAAATAACTGTTCAGCAGCAAGGTGACCTCTTCGGGTTGCCATTGCGCCGTCGATTCGGTGAAGTTCTTGATGTCCGAAAAAAACACCGTGAGCTTTTTGCGCTGGGTGCGGATTTCCGCCTGACGCGAACCATCAAACAGCGATTGATAGACCTGAGGAGCCAGGTAACGGGACAGCTGCTCGGACAAATCCTTGAGCCGCCGGGCGTTGATACTGCGCTCCAGGTGCAGCTTGATGCGTGCCAGCAGGATGGGCGGGCTGATCGGCTTGGCCACGTAATCGGTGGCGCCCAGATCCAGACCTCTCTCTTCTTCATCCACGCTACCCAGCGCGGTCAGAAAAATCACCGGAATATCGGCAGTACGTGCGTCCCTACCGAGGTGTTCCAGCACCTCATATCCGTCCATGTCCGGCATCATCACATCGAGCAGGATGATGTCGGGACGCGGCTCCCGCATGGCCAGGCGCAACCCTTCGTCACCCGCCGCTGCGGCCAATACCTCGTACTTGTCCTGCAGCAGCGCCGCCAGCAGATACCGTATGTCCTCGCTGTCCTCTATCACCAGAACGCGCGCCCGCGCGCCTTCACGCCGCTCTAGTGGCTCAACCGTCCCGCCCGGCGGACCCTGCTTGTCCGATGCATCCGGTTCGCCCGCTTGATTCATGATGAGGCTCTTCCGTTCAACCCAGGCCAGGACCTGGCACCTGTCAGCCGCCGGCCAGCGCCGCCCGCATGCCGGCAATCACCGCCCGGTAATCCGGCTTGCCAAAAATAGCACTGCCGGCCACAAAGGTATCAGCGCCGGCCGCCGCCACCCGGGCGATATTGTCCAGCTTGATACCGCCGTCGACTTCAAGACGGATGTCCTTGCCCGACGCATCGATACGCTTGCGCGCCTGCTCGACCTTGCGCAGCGCCGAGTCAATGAAGCTCTGACCGCCAAAACCCGGGTTGACACTCATGATCAGGATCAGGTCTATGTCTTCAATCACCCAGTCCAGCAGGTCCAGCGGCGCAGCCGGATTGAACACCAGCCCGGCCTGGCAGCCTTTGGCCTTGATGGCCTGCACGCTGCGATGTACATGGCCCGAGGCATCGGGGTGAAAGCTGATCAGGTCGGCACCGGCATCAGCAAAGGCTGCGGCCAGCGCATCGACCGGCTGCACCATCAGGTGCACATCAATGGGTACCGGCGTGCCGTCGGCCTTTTTGGCGTGTGGCTTCAGGGCGCTGCAGATCATGGGTCCGAAGGTGAGATTGGGGACGTAATGGTTGTCCATGACGTCAAAATGGATCCAGTCAGCACCGGCTGCGATCACCGCCTCCAGCTCTTGCCCCAGCCGCGCAAAGTCAGCCGACAGCAGAGAGGGGGCAATCCGGTACACCGGTGGTGTTTTTTGGCTCATGCCGGAATTGTCGCAGCAAGCGCCCGCCATGGGTGTTACCCCGCGTTTTTTCTGCCCGGTGGCGTGCGGTTAACATGATCGCCAATCCGCCTCAAGCCATGTCCAAATACCAGTTTTCCTGCGAAGTCCTGCCCCGTTACCTGCCTGAACAATCCGCGCCCGGGCAAGAGGTGTACAGCTTCGCATATACCGTCACCATCACCAATACCGGGGGTGTGGCGGCCCAGTTGATCTCGCGCCACTGGGTCATCAGCGATGCCAAAGGCCACACCGAGGAAGTCAAAGGCCTGGGCGTGGTCGGTCATCAACCTCTGCTCAAGCCCGGTGAATCTTTCCAGTACAGCAGCGGCTCGCGCCTGCGTACGCCCACGGGCACCATGCACGGCAGCTACTTTTTTGTGGCCGAGGACGGTACGCGTTTTGAAGCGCCTGTTGCGATGTTTGTGCTGGATGCCGGTGGCGCAAGCGGGCTTGCCCCGGGCAGTGGCCGGGTATTGCACTAGCATTGCAAGGCCAGATGCTTACGCTGACTGAACTGCTGGACCGGCTTGATCCGCAGGCCGAGCTCGCGGGCCGGCATCTGTGGTTCATAGCCGCAATGGACTGGATCCGCGGGGACGGCGGCAACGCGCAGGCATCTGTAGCACGGGTACGGCTCTTTATTGATGCGGCGCAGGCTCGGCCGGGTTTTGCGAGCCAATTGCAAGCCTGGTGGCGCAGGCTGACCGAAACGGTGGACGCCACCCCGCTGCTGGCCGATTTCGGATTTGCGCCCCGCGCCGCATTTTTAAGCGAAGTGGGCGAACGCCTGCGCTACAAGTTGCTTCCCGGAACGCCGGAAACCACTCACGCTACCGAATTGTTCATGCTGCTGTTCCCGCAACCGTTTGATGCCCAATGGCTCAAGCGGCTGGATCAGGCCACGCTGACGCAGCTCGGTGACCTGCTGAGCCCGTCGGGCGCAGGCGAAGAACCCGAGCCCGGCGCGCGCAGCCTTCTGCAGGGCTGGCAGGCCACACTGCTGGAGGCGCTGACCTACTGCACCAGCCAGGTCATTGCTACCGGTTTTTCCCCGGAGTTGCGCTTGCGCATGAGCCCTGCCACTTTGCAGACGCGGCCTTTTCACGGCCTGGCGAGCGATCTGGATGCGCTGCGCGCGGCGCTGATGGCGCATGGGCTGGACAGCGGCGCCCTGCACCTGTCACTGGACCAGTTCAAAAGTCGGCTCGACGCCTGCCGCAGTGCGGCCGCGTCGGTATACAACCACCTGGATGAGCACGGCATATCGGTTGGCCTGGTGTTTCGCCTGCGGCAGATGCGCGAGCGCATCTTGCGCATCCGCGAACTGCTGGACTGCCTGCTGTCTGACAAACCCGCCGCCAGCGCCATGCAACTGCTGGCGCGGCTGGTGCTGCTGGCCGAAGAGCGGCGCAGCATACGCGCGCTGATCGCCGCCAACTCCACGCTGCTGGCCGCCAAGGTCGCCGAACGCGGCGCCGAAACCGGCGAGCGCTACATCACGCGCGACCGCGCCGCCTATGTTGACATGCTGGGCAAAGCCGCCGGTGGCGGCGCCCTGACGGCCGTCACCACACTGCTTAAATTCGGCGTGGTCACGCTGGCACTTTCGGCCTTCTGGAGTGGCTTTCTGTCCAGCGTGGTGTTTGCCGCCAGCTTCGTACTGATCCAGCTCCTGCATTTGACGCTGGCCACCAAACAGCCCGCCATGACTGCCCCCGCCATGGCAGCCAAACTCAAGGACCTGCGTTCCGTTACGGCGGTCAGCGAGTTTGTGGACGAGGTGACCCATCTGGTGCGCTCCCAGGTGGCGGCAGTGTTGGGCAACGTCCTCACCGTGGTGCCGGTGGTGGTGATCATCAGCGGCCTGATGCAATTCGGGCTGGACCGCCCGATGATCGATACCCGGGAAGCGATACATGTGCTCAACGCCCTGAGCCTGCTGGGACCCACGCTGCTCTGGGCCGCTTTCACCGGCACGGTGCTGTTTGCCGCCAGCATCATAGGCGGCTGGGTTGAAAACTGGTTTGTGCTGTATCGCCTGGCATCCAGCATGCGCTACAACCCGCGTATCACACGCGCGCTAGGCGTGGCGCGCGCACGGCGCTGGGCCGGTTTCATGCGCGACAATATTTCAGGCTTCGCTTCCAATATCTCGCTCGGTTTCATGCTCGGTCTGATCCCGCCGATCACCGGATTTTTTGGATTGTCGCTGGAAATGAGACATGTCACGCTGTCGTCGGGCCAGCTGGCTGCAGCCGCCGCGACCCTTGGCTGGGAGGTATTGCGCCAGCCAGCGCTTTGGTGGTGTGTTGCGTCCATTCCACTCATAGGCGCTCTCAACCTGGGCGTGAGTTTCTATCTGGCGTTTCGCCTGGCATTGCAGGCACACAATGTCAGCGGCGTGGACCGCGCGCGCATTCGAGCCGCCATCTGGGCGCGCTGGCGCATCCGGCCCGCCAGCTTTTTCAGGCCTGATTGACAGCTTGGCGGGCAGGGTTGGCATGGCGTCGGCTCAATCCGAGTGTCAGGGCTTGTCCTACATGCTCCGCGACTGACGCGCTGTAGAATAAAAAAGCGGTTCCATGGGTTCCGCAATGGCCCGCTCCCATCGGCGCAAACATCAGTGTGTCGCCCCAAGCACCTCCGGGCTGTCGTCCCTACCGGTTTCCACCAGGCTTGGGCAGGCGCCATCGGCCATTCTCAGCCCCCGCGAGCCGGCGTAACGGCGCAGAACTTTCATTAACCAACGGAGACCCCCTTGCATGAATGAAGTCTTGGCCATCTGGGCCGAATGGATCAGGCCCTCGGCCGGCTTGCCTACCGTCCAGTGGTCGATACTGCTGGCGGTTGCCGCCCTCACCGGTCATCTGGTGCAGCGATATGCGGGTATTCCCAAAGTAGTTGGCTACTCCATGGTTGGCGCTTTTGCCGGCCTGGCCGGCTTTACCGGCGCTGTCTGGCCCCTGCAGGGCACAGGCCTTTTTCTGCTGGAGCTTGGCGTGGCTGTTGTGCTGTTTGAAGCGGGCGGGCGGATTCCGCTGCGCTGGTTTCGTCACAACCCGATGGTGCTGGTGCAAAGCCTGGCCGAATCCAGCCTGACGTTTGTAGCCGTGTACTGGGCACTGACTTACGTGGGGGTGCGCGAGATCGTTGCCGAACCCCTGGCTCTGCTGGCCATGGCCGCCTCGCCGGCGGTGCTGTCGCGCGTCATCATGGACACCCGCGCGTCCGGCCCGGTGACCGAACGCGCGATGGTGCTCTCTACCTTGAGCACGCTGTATGCACTGACCTTTTGCAGCGCCCGCGCCGGCATGATGAACACCGCCGATCTGAGCCTGACCAACACCCTCTACCCCGTGGCGGTGGTCCTGGGCCTGTCAGTGGCGGTCGGCGCCGGCCTGGCGCTGGCCCTGCGTTCGGCCCTTCGCGTGATGAGCCCGACCAGCGAGAACACCGGCATTTTGCTGTTGGCACTGATTGCCGCGGGTGCAGCGCTGGCCGCCAATTTTGGCGGGTCGGCGCCGCTGGCCGCGCTGCTGGGCGGCATGCTGCTCAAGCAGCTCAACCCGCGCCCATGGTCCTGGCCGCGGCAAATGGGCACCGCATCGAGCATGCTGACCATGTTGATGTTTGTCCTGGTGTCCGTGGTGGCGGCTCAGGCCGACTGGAGCGGGCAGGTGGCAGGGCTGGTGGCCGCACTGGTCGTGGCGCGGGCGCTGGCCAAAATCATCGGCGTCGCGCTGGGCAATGTGGGCAGTGGCGCCAGCTGGAAACAGGCCCTGTGGGTGGGCTGCGCGATGTCGCCGATGTCATCGGTCGCGCTGCTGCTGGTGTCGCAGTTTGTGGTGGCGTCCGGCTCCATCGGTCCGCGTATTGCCAGCATTGCGTTACCGGCCATTCTGCTGATGGAAGTGCTGGGGGCCATTCTTGCCACCTTTGCCATCTACCGCGCCGGTGAAAACTCCCGGCCCTGGACACACAAACCGTGGAACAACAGCACAGGAGATCTTCGTGAGTGAACACAAAGACCGGCCGACGGCGCCGGGCGGGCTGGAGCCTTTCCAGAAATCTGAGGCGCTGTCCCTGGGCGTTGAGCTGGAGCTGCAACTGGTCAACACGCACGACTACGACCTGGCGCCCTATGCCGAGGACATGCTGCGTCTGATGCACAAAATACCGCTGCCCGGCAGCGTGGTGCCGGAGATGACGTCCAGCATGATCGAGATATCCACGGGCGTGTGCCAGTCTTCGTCGGAGGTGCTGGGGCAGCTGACGCAGATTCGCGACGCGCTGGTCAAAAGCGCGGACAAACTCAACATCGCGGTGGTCGGCGGCGGCACCCACCCTTTCCAGCAGTGGCACGAACGCCGCATTTACGACAAGCCGCGTTTTCGCGAGCTGTCCGAGCTGTATGGCTACCTGTCCAAGCAGTTCACGATTTTTGGCCAGCATGTGCATGTGGGCTGCCCTGATGCCGATACCGCGCTGCTCACGCTTCACCGCATGTCGCGCTACATACCGCACTTCATTGCACTGTCGGCCTCGTCGCCTTATGTGCAGGGGCAGGACACGGCCTTTGATTCTGCGCGGCTCAATTCAGTGTTTGCCTTTCCGCTATCGGGCCGCGCACCGTTGGCCCTGACCTGGGACGACTTCACGGTTTATTTTGAGAAGATGACACGCACTGGTGTGGTCCGCAGCATGAAGGACTTTTACTGGGACATCCGTCCCAAGCCGGAGTTTGGCACCATCGAAATCCGGGTCTTCGACACACCACTGACCGTAGGCCGGGCTGCAGCGCTGTCCGGCTATGTGCAGTCGCTGGCCTCATGGTTCATGAACGACCAGCCCTTCACGCCCACCGAAGACGACTACCTGGTCTACACCTACAACCGCTTCCAGGCCTGCCGCTTTGGGCTGGAGGCCGTGTACGTGGATCCAGCCACCGGCGAACACATGGCACTGCGGGATCACATTCTGATGACCATGGACAAGATCGGGCCGCATGCCGGGCCCCTGGGCGCCAGCAGCGGCATACACCTGCTGCGCAGCAGCGTTGAGCTGTCCAACAACGACGCGCGCTGGCTGCGCGAACTCCAGGCCAAGGAACAACTGCTGGCCGAAGTGATTCGTCAGGCCGCGCTGAAGTTCAGGGGTTTGCCGGTTTAGTGCCTGTTACCAGGCCCTGGTTGGGGTCTGCCTGCTTGACCAGGTGATCCAGCGCATGCGCCACCACGCCGTGCATCTCGACGGGTATCAGCAGGCGCTCCTTGATCAGCCGCTCGCAGCTGCGTTTGGTCATCGAATGCGGATGCCCGCCGTGGCTGACAAACATGAAAAGTGTGCCGCGTGTGCTGGCCCAGATGAGCTGGGCGCGCAACCACTGGCGCTTCGAATACAGGTCCACCCAGCTGCCTTCGCGCAGCGCCATGAGGATGTCTTCAGGCTGGCGCTCATCGTCCTCGGTGACCGACTGCGCTTGCTGGTCTTCATGCCCATAAACCGCCGCAGCATATTCGTCGTCAGGCGTTGCGCTCAACTCCGCGGGGCCTGACGCAAGGGTGTCCTCAAAACCCGCGTCATCGAGCTCTTGCGGTGCCATCCATGGCTGGCCAGCGGCCTTGGCGGTGCGTTGCGCCAGTGTGGCGGGCTGAAGGTCGCTGAGGTCAGACGCGTCATTGAAGCCGGTCATATCGGTGTCGGTGGAGGTTGACTCCAGCGGCGCAGGGCAAGACTCGGCCACATCGCGCCGACTGCGCACCCGGCGCAGCTTGAGCACTGGACGGTGCAGTTGCTCCATCGCCGCGAAAAAGGCTTCGGTCTCGCGCGGGTCCTGCCCCAGCGACGCCAGGCCGGCGTGCAACCTGGCCAGCAGGCCGGGGATCATCTCAATCAGTTTGGCGGGCCGCTTGAGGGTGACCTCGCGCTTGACGCTCCACAGCAGGTCGGTCACCAGCGAGCCATAACCCTGGGGGTCGATCTGGCGCTGGGTATCGGTCAGGCGGGCATGTGCCAGCACCAGCGCCCAGGGGCCAAAGAGGAAATCCAGCACCACCCCGGGTACCTGCGCCAGGTCAGCGCGCGCACTCAGGTCGAAAGCGATCTGGTCGGCCTTGAGTTGCCGCTCTTCGGCGAACTGCATGTTCTGCCGGATATGGCCGCGCTGCGCCTGCTCCTGCTGGTCCTGCCCGTCCCATAGCTCGATCAGCGCGTTCAGCGCCGCGGCAAAGGGGCGGGCGTCGTTTATCGCGCTTGCATTGAGTGCATTGAAGGCGTCGGTGACAGACTGAAAGAAACCATCGAACTGCGGACTGCTCTCGTCCTTGTACATGAAGCTGCGCTGCGCCACGCGCTCCATCAGGCGCCTGCCTGGGTGGCTTTCGTCACTGAAAAAACGCGAGTCCACCATGGCCAGCCGAAGCAGCGAAGGCTCCAGCGCCACAATGGCTTCGCGCACCGGTACCAGCAGGCGCGGGTCTTGCGCCACGCGGCTGACGAGTTTTCTGACCACCTCCATGCCCAGCACCTGGCCGACGCGGGTGGCGTCTTTTTTCAACTGGGTGTGGACCAGCGCACGCTCGCGGGCGCGCCCATACACGCCCCAGACCTGGGAGCTGAGCTGGCTCAGCACATCCACAATGCCCGAAGCGCCCTCGGCGTCATCCGCATCCTGCGCGGGAAGCGGCTGGCGTTGCGGGTCGCTGCGGGTTCCTGAATAGCTGTGTCCCGTGCCGTTCACAGCCACAGCCGAGGATGGAGGTTCCGCCCGCAGGGGCGCCGGGGCAGAGTCGCGCGCGGCCTTCAGCGCGATCAGCTCTTCTTCGATGGTGGCGTAATAAGCGGGTGCCAGTCCATGGCCAGCGGTGCTGCGGTCACCCGAGAGGAAATTGTGAAAAAGCGCATTCCTGATGTCGTGGTTGGACAGATCGGCGAAGTGGGCAGGGCGGAACGGCTCCTCGTCAGAGGCATATCCGCCCGCAGGCCCGGCCGCGTTGCGCGCGCTGCCGCTGGCCGTTGCACCTGGGCCGCCCGGTCCGCCCGTCCGCTTGCCAGTGGCCGCCGGTGTGGGCAACACGCGGTAGCTGGCAGTGCGTACCTGGGCCAACTCAAGCACATTGATCAACCTTTCGTAAACCCGCTTGAGCTCACGCCCCAGAGGCTCAGCCAGGTGTTTGGCCCACAACACACTGACGGCGGGTTCTACCGGCGCCGCAAGCAACAGCGTGCGCAGGGTTTGCACATACACCGCAGGCCGCACGGGGTTGCGCTCGGGGCTGACCTGGATCAATCCCTGGGCTGAACTCATCAATCCATCAAGCTCGGTGAGCACCTGCTCCAGCATCGGCAACACCTGCTGCAGCAGGCGCGAGGCCTCAATGCCTTCTTCGACTTTCGAGTCATCCACCAGCGAGAACATGTCGTCCAGCAGCACCGGAGCCGGCCCATTGCCGGCAGCGGTCGGCAGAGAAGCGACGTCGGAGGCACCGGCAAGCTTGAACGCCGCCATCAGATCGGCCGGGTACCGCGCGCACCAGGCGTCTTTGTGCTTCAAAAGCTCGCGCCAGGCCATCCCCAGCTCATCGCGCTCTGCCACTTTCATGCTCTGGGTTTCAGCCACCTGCAGCGCCGAGACCGCATGGCCTATACATTGCGCCAGCGCGGGCTGCGATGCGGCGGCGGCTTCCTTCAGGCAACGCTGAAGAACATCGGCCGACGGCGCGAGGGTGGAAGGCAAGGTCGATAACAAGATGGCATCCCGTCCAGTGAATTTGCCGGAAGTCTCCGGCACAGCCCGAAAGCGGAGTGTGGGCCGAACTGGTCCGCCAGAGATGAAGGCGGGGAAGGATCTTGTAACGATTTCTAACCCGGGCGCTAGCAAATGGACGCTGCTTACATTTGTGATCGACTTCCAGGCCAGCTGCGCGGGCAGCTGGCTGATACCCCGTTGCCAGGTTTTTGCCCCGCAGAACCAGCAGCATAAAACCGCACCAGCTCAATAGGAGCAGTCGTACTTAGCTATTATTTATATAGCAACTCGCACCTTGCCATGTGCCAGGGGCGCCTCGGCCTGACTGGTATCCGGGGCGCGCCCTGCACGCCCTGCGCAAAAAAAGCCGCCACAAACCGTTGCAGTTTGTGGCGGCTTTGGCCGGGCCCGGACAAGCAATGCCCGGAAAGAGACGACTGGCTTAGTTCGGCACCAGCACCTTGTTGACCACGTGGATCACGCCATTGGACTGGTAAACGTTGGCAATGCTGACCATGGCCGTGCCGCCTTTTTCGTCGGTCACCATCACATTGGAACCGCTGGTGGTCACGACCAGGGCGTCGCCGCTGACGGTGGTCAGTGTGGCGCGGCCATTGCCAGCCATCACGCGCTGGCTCAGTGCCGCTGCGTCGAGCTTTCCGGACACCACATGGGCCGTCAGGATTTTGGTCAGTGTGGCCTTGTTCTCAGGCTTGAGCAGGGTGGCGACCGTGCCGGCTGGCAGGGCGTCAAACGCCGCATTGGTCGGTGCAAAAACGGTGAACGGGCCGGGGGTCTTGAGCGTGTCCACCAGACCGGCTGCCTTGACTGCGGCCACCAGCGTGGTGTGGTCTTTGGAGTTGACGGCGTTGTCAATGATGTCCTTGGTCGGGAACATGGCCGCGCCGCCGACCATGACCGACGAGCCACCCGACATGCTGCTGCCGGACATACCCGTGTTGGACATGCCACCGGCACAAGCGCTGAGCAAAACGGCAACGCCGGCTGCAATAAGTAGTTTTTTCATAAAAGTGAGGCTCCTGATTTGAAGTAGATGGGTCTGTGGAATCCGCCACAGTGCGTGAGCGATGTATCCGCTTGGGAGGGATACGCCAGGCTTTGGCAACTGGATTCAAAAGAGGGCGCAAGGGCGGGTCCGTTGTAGTGATGGCCACAAAAAAGGCACCCGAGGGTGCCATTCATGTAAAAGTTTGAGTCAAATCGGACTCCAGCCCTTATCCAACAAGCGTAGACAGCTATCCAATCAATAGCAGATATCAGACACTGCCTGCCTTCACCTTGAGTCGCCAGGCATGCAGCAACGGCTCGGTATAACCACTGGGCTGTTCAAGCCCTTTGAACACCAGCTCACACGCCGCCTTGTACGCCGCCGACTTGTCAAAGTGCCCGGCCATGGGCTGGTACAGCTTGTCGCCGGCATTTTGCTTGTCCACCACAGCGGCCATGCGTTCGAAGGTCTCTGTGACTTGCGCCTTGGTGACCACGCCGTGGTGCAGCCAGTTGGCGATGTGCTGGCTGCTGATGCGCAGGGTGGCGCGGTCTTCCATCAGGCCGATGTTGTGGATATCGGGCACCTTGGAGCAGCCCACACCCTGGTCAATCCAGCGCACCACGTAACCCAGAATGCCCTGGGCGTTGTTGTCCAGCTCCTGCTGCTTCGCTTCCGGCGTCCAGTTGGGCGCGTTGGTCACAGGGATTTGCAGCAAAGCGTTCAGGATGTTGTTTCGCTCCTTGCCGGCGTCGATTTTTTCAAGGTCTTTCTGCACCTTGCTGACCTTGACCTGATGGTAATGCAGCGCATGCAGGGTGGCGCCCGTCGGGCTGGGCACCCAGGCGGTGTTGGCACCGGCTTTCGGGTGGGCAATTTTCTGCTCCATCATGGCTTTCATGAGGTCAGGCATGGCCCACATGCCTTTGCCGATCTGCGCCTTGCCGCGCAGGCCGCAGCTCAGGCCAACCAGCACGTTGTTTTTCTCGTAGGCGGCAATCCAGGCGCTGGTTTTCATGTCGCCCTTGCGGATCATGGGGCCGGCCTGCATGGCGGTGTGCATCTCGTCGCCGGTGCGGTCCAGAAAGCCGGTGTTGATGAAAGCCACGCGGCTGGAGGCGGCGGCGATACAGGCTTTGAGGTTGACGCTGGTGCGGCGCTCTTCGTCCATGATGCCCAGCTTGACGGTGCTGTCCGGCAGGCCCAGCATTTTTTCGACGCGGCTGAACAGCTCGGCGGCAAACGCGACTTCCGCCGGACCGTGCATCTTGGGCTTGACGATGTAGACCGAGCCCTTGCGTGAGTTTTTGATGCCGGGCCTGCCCTTGCGTTTCAGGTCGTGCATGGCAATCGTTGTGGTGATCACTGCGTCCAGAATGCCTTCAGGAATCTCGCGCGTCTTGCCATCGGTGCCTGTGTACAGGATGGCCGGGTTGGTCATCAGGTGGCCGACATTGCGCACAAACATCAACGACCGTCCATGCAGGCTGACCGGTTTGCCTTTGGGCGAGGTGTACTCGCGGTCGGGGTTCAGGCCACGGGTGAAAGTCTTGCCATCCTTGGTCACGCTTTCGGTCAGCGTGCCCTGCAAAATGCCCAGCCAGTTGCTGTAAGCCAGCACCTTGTCGTCGGCGTCGACCACTGCCACCGAATCTTCCAGATCCAGAATGGTGGACAAAGCCGCCTCCAGCACCAGATCGCTGACACCAGCCGGATCGGTCTTGCCAATCGGCGTGTTGCGGTCTATGCGGATGTCGATGTGCAAGCCGTTGTGCTGCAGCAGTACCGACGTTGGCGCCAACGCTTTGCCCTGGTAACCAATGAGCTGGTTCGCGTCGTCCAGTGTGGTGGTTTTGCCGCTCTTGAGCGTGACGACCAGTTTGCCGCCCTTGATGGCGTAGCTGGTGGAGTCGATGTGCGAGCCCTTGGACAGCGGCGCGGTGCGGTCCAGCACATAACGCGCGTATTCGATCACTTTGGCGCCGCGTACCGGGTTGTAGCCTTTGCCTTTTTCAGCGCCGCCGGTTTCGTCAATCACGTCGGTGCCGTACAGCGCGTCGTACAAAGAGCCCCAGCGCGCGTTGGCGGCGTTCAACGCGTAACGGGCGTTCAGGATGGGCACCACCAGCTGCGGACCAGCCTGCTTTGCCAGCTCGGCGTCGACGTTGCTGGTGGTGATGCTGACTTTTTTTGGCTGCGGTGCCAGGTAGCCGGTTTTCTCCAGAAAGGCGCGGTAGGCCTTCATGTCGGCTATGGGGCCGGGGTTGGCCTTGTGCCAGGTATCCATCTCGGTCTGCAGGCGATCGCGCTCGGCCAGCAGGGCGATGTTTTTGGGTGCCAGGTCGGCCACGATGGCACCGAAGCCTTTCCAGAACGTGGCACTGTCCACACCAGTACCCGGCAGCACCTTGTCGTCGACAAAACGTTGCAAAACCGTAGCCACCTGCAGGCCATGGAGTGATGTGCGCGGGTTGGTTGTTGTCATGGAAGAACCTCAAAGAAAGAAAATGGAAAAAGGAAGAAGCGAATTACAAAGAGCGTGTTGCGGATTATCCCGCGTCAAAAAATCCAAGCACATCGCGCAGCGTGCCGCCGGTGCGTGTGGGCTGTGTGCCCAGTTCTTCAAACGGCAAGGCGTACCGGTTGACCCACAAGGTCTGGTAGCCGTACCAGGTGGCGGCCAGCGCGTCCCAGCTGTTGCAACTCACAAACACCGTCTGCGCCGCCGGCAGCCCGGTGGCCTGGGGGCCCAGGGCATAGGCCTGCGGGTGGGTTTTGTATTTGCGTATGCCGTCCACGCTGATCACATGGTCCAGCAAATCATCCAGCCCGGCAGACTTGACGGCCACGTCCAGCATGGCCGGATCGCCGTTGGACAAAATGCCAGTGACGATGCCGCGCGCCTTCAGGGCGCGCAGCACCTCGCGGTTTTCCGGAAAAGCCGAGAGATGCCGGTACTGGTTCATCAGCCGCTGTTCGCGTTCAGCCGTCAGGTCCAGCCCCAGGCGTTTACAGGCATACCGCAAGCCGGCGCGGGTCAGGTCCCAAAAGGGTTGGTAGTGCGCACCGTCATTGCTGGTGGTCACCAGGCGGGTGTATTCAATCTGTTTGTCACGCCAGAGCAGGCCCAGCGCCTGGCCCTGTCCCGGGAACAGTTGCTCGGCCAGCAGGCCCACGCTGTACACGTCAAACAGCGTGCCGTAGGCATCAAATAGAACCGCACGTGCAGGGACCGGCCCGCCTTTGGGATTTTCCATCTCCATAATGTATTTGATACTTTGTCAGTGATTAACTGGCCAAATATTAGTTTATCCGTGACTTTTACAACTGTAATTCGACACAAGAGCAGCGTCGCATAATTTGCCCAGCCGCAAAACCCGCTTTTTCCAAGGATTCCCTCTGTGTCCGATTCCACTACGCCCCTCGCCAGCCAACTCCCGCTTGCGGGGCTGCGTGTGATTGAATTCAGCCACATGGTGATGGGCCCCACCTGCGGCATGGTGCTGGCCGATCTGGGGGCCGAGGTCATCAAGGTGGAACCGCCGGGCGGCGACAACACCCGCCGCCTGCTGGGTTCTGGCGCCGGCTTTTTTGCCATGTTCAACCGCAACAAGAAAAGTGTGGCCCTGGATCTGCAGACGCCGCAGGGTCTGGAGGTGGCCCTCAAACTCATCGCGACCGCCGACGTCGTCACCGAAAACTTCAAGCCCGGTGCCCTGCAAAAACTGGGGCTGGACTACGCCAGCCTGTCCAGGCTGAACCCGCGCCTGGTGTATGCCAGCCACAAGGGGTTTTTGCCCGGCCCCTATGAACACCGCACCGCGCTGGATGAAGTGGTGCAAATGATGGGCGGCCTGGCCTACATGACGGGCAGGCCCGGCGACCCACTGCGCGCCGGCTCCAGCGTCAACGACATCATGGGCGGCATGTTTGGCGCCATTGGGGTCATGGCCGCACTGAGCGCTCGCGAAAAAACAGGCCTGGGCCAGGAGGTACAGGCTGCCCTGTTTGAAAACAATGTGTTTCTGGTGGCCCAGCACATGATGCAGTTTGCGGTGACCGGTCAACCCGCCGCACCCATGCCGGACCGCATTTCGGCCTGGGGTATTTACGACGTCTTCACGGTGCGTGAAGGCGAGCAGGTTTTTCTGGCAGTGGTCAGCGACACCCAGTGGCAGCTGTTTTGCGACGCCTTCGGTTTTGCCGACCTGCGGTCCGACCGCCGGCTGGACAGCAACAACGACCGGGTCCGCGCACGCGACTGGCTAATGCCGCTGCTGCGTGAGCGCCTGGCCTTGTACACCGCGCCAGAACTCAGCACGCTGTTTGAAGCGCGCGGCCTGCCGTTTGCGCCCATCACCCGGCCCGAGGATTTGTTTGAAGACCCGCACCTGTTGCAGACCGGCGGGCTCGCGCCCATGACCTTGCCCGACGGCCGCGCCACCAGCGTGCCCTTGCTGCCGCTGACGCTGGCTGGCCAGCGCCCCGGGGTGCGCCTGAACCCGCCGCGGCTGGGTGAACACACACTGCCACTGCTGCTCAGCCTGGGTTACAGCGAGGCGGAGGTGGCTGCGCTGGCGGCCAGTCGGGTCGCCGTTTTGGCGCAATAAAAGCCCTTTGACCGCCATTGCCACCTTTCGTGCGCATAATCGCCAGCCATGGACAAACTCAAGCAGATGGAATCATTCGTCTCGGTGGCCACGCGCGGCAGCCTGACTGCCGCCGCCAATGCCGAGGGCGTGGCCCCGGCCATCATGGGGCGGCGCCTCGATGCGCTGGAAGAGCGCCTGGGTGTCAAGCTGCTGGTACGCACCACGCGGCGCATCACGCTGACGCATGAGGGCAGCGCCTTCATGGAAGACTGCCAGCGTCTTCTGATCGATTTTGCCAACGCAGAGGCCAGCGTTTCAGCCGGCGGCGTCAAGGCCAGCGGCCACCTGCGCATCACCGCGCCTGCGGGCTTCGGGCGCCGCCATGTGGCGCCACTGATACCGCGCTTTCGCCAGCAGCACACCGATGTGACGATTTCACTGAACCTGAGCGACCGGGTGGTGGATCTGGCGGGCGAAGGTTTTGACTGCGCGGTGCGGGTCGGCGACCTGCCCGACTCGTCGCTGGTCAGCGTACGCATGGCCGACAACCGGCGCCTGTGTGTGGCCACGCCCGAATACCTGAAGCGGCACGGCACACCGCAGCGACCAACTGACCTCGCAAAGTTCGACTGCCTGACACTGTCAAGTGATGCGTCCCAAACCAGGGGCTGGGCATTTCGCGTCCCGCGCAATACCCCAGGGCAGCAAGCTGAAGGCGCCCCGACGGACGCGGCGGCCGACAGTGACTTCGATGTCATCCACCTCAAGCCAGGCGGCCCGCTCGATTGTTCGGACGGCCAGGTGTTACACGACTGGTGTATGGCCGGTTATGGCATTGCCTGGCGCAGCACCTGGGAGGTCGAGGCCGAGATTGCCGCCGGCAAACTGGTGGCGGTGCTGTCCGCGTTTGATGCGCCGCCAAATGGCATTTACGCGGTTTTTCCGCAGCGCAAGCACCTGCCGCTGCGTGTGCGGCTGTGGATAGACTTTCTCAAACACCACTATGGCCAGCGGGAGTTCTGGGCCGGGCCACAACCCGAACACCACTGAGCCAGAGGATCACCCGCCATGGCACTGGAAGCCCTGCTAGCTTACGCACACATCCTGGCCATCCTGACCATGGTGGTGTTTCTGGCCAGTGAAGCGGCCTTGTGCCGGGTGGAATGGATGAACGCGGCTGTGGTTCAGCGCTTGCGCAAGATCGACCTGATCTACGGCGCGGCAGCGGGCGCAGTTTTCCTGACGGGTCTGATGCGCGTCTTCCTTGGCGCCAAGGGCGGCGAGTGGTATGGCAGCCAGCCCCTGCTGTATGTCAAGCTGGCGCTGTTTGTCACGATCGGCCTGCTGTCCATCAAGCCCACGCTGATGTTCGCCCGCTGGCAGCGCGAGCTGGCAGCCAGCGGCGCATTGCCAGGCGCCGACCAGGTGAAGAAAGCGCGCAAGCTGGTCATGCTGCAGGCGCACATCCTGCCATTTATCCCGCTGGCGGCCGTGTTTCTGGCGCGGGGATTTGGCTAAGGGAGCGGCGCACCGCGACCGCCCCCTCCCGTCTCAGGCCCGGACGGCTGCCGGTCGGCCCGGCGAGACCAGCTTGCGTGAATGCCCCAGGCCGGTGAAGGCAAAGTCCACCTCCGGGACCCGCCCGCTGACGATGTCCGCAATTGCTGCACCGGAGCCACAAGCATGCGTCCAGCCCAGCGTGCCGTGCCCCGTATTGAGAAACAGCTTGCGGGTTTTCGAGGTGCCGATATAGGGCACATTGGACGGCGTGGCGGGCCGCAGCCCGGTCCAGTACTGCGCATTTTTTCCGTCCGTCATCTCAGGGAACAGCTGTCGCACGCGCCTCACTATCGCTTCGCAGCGCACCAGATTCAAATCGGTGTTGTAGCCGCCCAACTCGGCCGTGCCAGCAATCCGCAGCCGATTGCCCAAGCGCGAAAACACCAGTTTGAATTCGTCGTCAGTCAACGACACATGGAAGGACGCCGCCTCGTTGATCACCGGCAAAGTGACCGAATAACCCTTGGCCGGGTAAATCCGCAGGCTCTGGCCCAGCAGCGCGGCCCACTGCGCGCTGTAGCTGCCCAGACACATCACATAGGCGTCGGACTGGACCTCACTGACGATGCCGTCGGCATTGGCGATCTGCACACCTTCCAGGGCGTCGCCTTCCTTGCGCGCGCCGACGATGCGGGTGTTGTACAAAAACTCCACGCCGGCCGATGCACACAGGGCCGCCAGTTTGGCGGTGAACTGGTGGGCGTCGCCCGACTCGTCGCTGGGCGTCATGCTGCCACCCACCAGCTGGCTGCGGCTGGCGGCAAGCGCGGGTTCAATCGCCACACATTCATCGGGCGTCTTCATGTCGAGCTCGCAGCCGTATTCACGCATCAGCGCAGCGGGCGCCTGCGCATCGGCGAATTCCTTTTCACTGGTGTAGAAATGCAAAATACCTTCGGTTTTTTGCTGGTAGTCGATGCCGGTGGTGGCGCGCAGTTGCTGCAGCGTGGCGCGGCTGTAAAGGCCCAGGCTCACCATCTGTTGGATGTTGTGGCGCGTGCGGCCCGGCGTGCACTGGCGCAAAAAGTCCAGGCCCCAGAGCCACTGGTTCAGGTCAGGGCGCAGGCGAAACAGCAGCGGCGCGTCTTCGCGCAGCAGCCACTTCAATACCTTCAGCGGTGCGCCCGGGTTGGCCCACGGTTCGGCGTGGCTGACAGAGACCTGGCCGCCGTTGGCAAAGCTGGTTTCCAGGCCCGCGCCGGGCTGACGATCGACCACAGTGACTTCGTGGCCGGCCTGGCGCAAAAACCAGGCCGTGGTGATACCGGTAACGCCGGCACCCAAAACAGTGACTTTCATGAAAAACTCCAAGGAAAAAAGGCCGCAATCCCTTGCCGGGCGTGCGTGAGCAGCTATGAAATTTGTAGCATTTCAAGGCGGCAGCGTACACCCGTCGGGGTGCCGCTCCCACTGTCCTTGGTACCTGAGAGATTCAACCTGCAGCGCCTGCGGCGCGTCGGGTTTTGCTCCTTCGGTGGTGGCCGCAGGGCGCGGCCACTCTCTCCAGATTCGGCGTGTTTCATTCAATACGGGGGCCTGAGCGATCATGGGAGATTGCGCCTTCGGCGGTTTGCGCCGGGGCGCAAACACTCTCTTGAATGAGCCTTGATTGTGGCATGCCTGCGCGGCAGCCATTTGCCGCCAATAGAAAAGCCCCGGCAGCCGTGCTGCCGGGGCTTTTAATGAACCGGGGCGTGCTTACTTGCTCAGGCACGCTTTCATGAAGGCCTTGCGCTCATCGCCTTTTTTGTCTTTGGCTTCCACATTGCAGGTTTTCATCCTGGTTTGTTGCGCAGGGGCTTCGGCTTTGGCGCTCAGGCACTGCTTCATGAAAGCCTTGCGCTCGTCGCCCTTTTTACCCTCGGCCTCTTTGTTGCAGGTGCCCATTTTGCTTTGCTGCGCGGTTTTGGCCGGTGCGGCAGCGGGCGTGGCGGCGGGTTGGGCCAGTGCGGACAGGCCGGTCGACAGAACAACAGCGGCAGCAATCAGGGAAAACAGTTTTTTCATGGTGGCTCCAGTGGATTGGGGGCAAACAAATAGGGGCAGTGAGTTCCGTGTGGAATTCCCCTCCATAACGCCCGGCAGCGCTGGCCGGATGACCGCCTGCAGGCAAACCGTAAAATCAGCACATGCTCTCGATTAAAAAAGAACTGCTCGCAGCCCTGGCTGGCGCGCTGGAACAACTGTCCCCGGGCGCCGGGGACAAGGCCGCGTTTGAGTCACCCAAGGTGGCGGCCCATGGCGATTTCGCCTGCACAGCGGCGATGCAGCTGGCCAAACCGCTCAAGCTCAACCCGCGCCAACTTGCAGAACAGTTGCGTGGTTTGCTGCTGCAGACGCCCGCTTTTGAGCGCTGGGTCGATGCCATCGAGATCGCCGGACCGGGTTTTCTCAACCTCCGCCTGAAGCCCGCCGCCAAGCAGGAGACCGTACGTGAAGTGCTGCACGCCGGTGCGCAGTACGGCATGGCGCCCCTGGACCCCGCGCACAAAATGATTGTCGAATTTGTCTCGGCCAACCCGACCGGGCCGCTGCATGTGGGCCATGGCCGTCAGGCCGCGCTGGGTGACGCGATCTGCAAGCTGTTTGCCACCCAGGGCTGGGACGTCTACCGCGAGTTCTATTACAACGACGCAGGGGTGCAGATCCACACACTGGCGACCAGCACGCAGGCACGCGCCAAAGGCATCAAACCCGGCGATGTCGCCTGGCCCGAGCCCGCCTACAACGGCGACTACATCGACGACATCGCGCGTGACTTCAAGGCCCAAAAAACCGTCACCTCCGACGACCGCGCATTCACCGCCAGCGGTGACATCGAAGACCTCGATGCCATCCGGCAGTTTGCCGTGGCCTACCTGCGCCACGAGCAGGACCTGGACCTGAAGGCCTTTTCGGTCCACTTCAACAATTACTACCTGGAATCCAGCCTGTACAGCTCGGGCCGGGTGGAAGCCACCGTGGCCATGCTCAAGAACGCCGGCAAAACCTATGAGCAGGACGGCGCCTTGTGGCTCAAGTCCACCGACTACGGCGACGACAAAGACCGCGTCATGAAAAAAGGCGACGGCAGCTACACCTACTTTGTGCCCGACGTGGCCTACCACCTGGCCAAGTGGGAGCGCGGGTTTGCCAAGGCCATCAACATCCAGGGCATGGACCACCACGGCACGATTGCCCGGGTACGCGCCGGCCTGCAGGCAGCCAACCAGGGGGTGCCCGCGGGTTACCCCGACTATGTGTTGCACACCATGGTGCGGGTGGTGCGCAACGGTGAAGAGGTGAAGATTTCCAAACGTGCGGGCAGCTACGTCACGCTGCGCGACCTGATCGAGTGGACCAGCGCCGACGCAGTGCGCTTTTTCCTCCTCAGCCGCAAGCCCGATACCGAATACATCTTTGACATTGACCTGGCTCTGGCCAAAAACAATGAAAACCCGGTGTATTACGTGCAGTACGCGCATGCGCGCATCTGTTCGGTGCTGACGGCATGGGGCGGTGATGAGGCCACACTCAAGGACGTTGACCTGTCGCCGCTGGACAGCGCACAGGCCCAGGCCCTGATGCTGCTGCTGGCCAAATACCCCGACATGCTGGCCAACGCGGCCAGCGGTTTTGCGCCGCACGACGTGGCGTTTTACCTGCGTGAATTGGCGGCCAGTTACCACAGCTATTACGACGCCGAACGTATTCTGGTGGATGACGAAGCGGTCAAACACGCACGCCTGGCGCTGGTCGCGGCCACCGCGCAGGTGTTGCACAATGGCCTGGCGGTGCTCGGTGTCAGCGCGCCGCGCAAGATGTAACACCATGAATCCATCCACATCGGCCAAGGAGGCCGGGCTAGTGTCCTGTCCCACAAATAAGGTGATGCAATGAAATTGTCCAGTCAGCTGTCAGGCAAGGCGCGAGGAGGCGACATAGCCATAGCCATGGCAACGACGAGTAACGCCGTATGGCGGCTGAATGGGCGATTTCATATCGCCTTTATTTGTGGGACAGGACACCAGGTATGAACACACAAAAAGGCGGAACCCTGCTGGGTCTCATCATTGGCGCGCTGGTGGGGCTGGGTGCCGCGCTGGCGGTGGCGGTGTATATCACCAAGGTACCTATCCCCTTCACAAGCAAGGGTCAGTCGCGCAGCCCCGATCATGACGCGGCCGAGGCCAAGAAGAACCGTGACTGGAACCCGAACGGCCCCATGTACGGCAAAAACCCGGCCAAACCCTCAGCGGCTGCAAGCGGGACGGTGCAGGATGCCACGCCACCCACCGCAGCCGCGTCCGGCCCGGCGCCGGCTGCACCCAGCGCCAAGGCCGGGCCCGCAGCGGCAGATCCGATAGGCGACCTGGCCAAAGCCAGGCTGGCCACCCCGCCAGCGGCCACGGGTGGCGCCGACCCCTTCAACTATTTTGTGCAGGTGGGGGCTTTTCGCACCCCGGAAGATGCCGAGCAGCAACGTGCCAAGATTTCACTGATGGGCCTGGAAGCCAAGGTCACCGAGCGTGAGCAGTCTGGCCGCACGGTGTTTCGTGTCCGCCTGGGGCCATTTGACAAAAAGGACGACGCCGAAAAGGCCAAAGAGCGTCTGGACGCCAGCGGCGTGGAAACCGCCCTGGTCCGGGTGCAGCGCTGAACTTTTTGCCACCCGGTTAACCCAACGTGGCGTAGTAACAGAGAAATATCGGAGAAATAATTGATGCAACGACGTGAATTTTCGGTTTCTGCGGCTGCACTGGCTGCCGCTTCTGCTGGCGCCTGGACCCTGCCCGCGCAGGCCCAGGGCGCCCCGCGTGCCGGCACCGACTACCTGGTGCTGGACAAGCGTGCGGCCGTAGAGGCGCCCGACGGCAAGATCGAGGTGGTGGAGTTCTTCTGGTACAGCTGCGTACATTGCAACCGCTTCGAGCCCGCACTGGAAGAGTGGATCAAAAAGGCGCCAAAAGATGTGGTGGTGCGCCGCGTACCGATTGCTTTCCGGCCTGACTTCGAACCCCAGCAGCGCCTTTACTATGTGCTCGAGACCATGAACAAGGTCGAGGAGCTGCAAAAAAAGGTTTTTCACGCGATTCATGTTGAAAAGCAGATACTGAACACACCCGAGTTGATTGCCGCGTGGGTGGAAAAACAGGGCATCGACAAGGCCAAATTTACCGAGCTTTACAACTCGTTTTCCGTGGCGACCAAAGCGCGCAAGGCAACCCAGCTGCAGGATGCCTACAAGGTGGACGGGGTGCCCGCACTTGGCATAGCCGGGCGGTTTTACACCTCGGGCTCGCTGGCGCAGACCATGGAGCGCGCCCTGCAGGTCACCGACTACCTCGTAGGCCAGGTGCGCAAAGGCTGAGCGGCGGCGACTCTTCCTGCCGCGCGGCGACCGGCTGGCCGACCACCCGCCCCGAATGGGCGGGTTTTTTACGTGCGCTACATATTCCCGCGGGATGCGTCGCTACAATGAGCCCATACCACTCAAGCAGCAAGATTCGTGCCTTTATGAAAACCACCGCCTGTCTCCTGACGCTGGCCCTTGCCCTGACGGTCTTGCCGGCAAGTGCCGAAAAGACCGATCGCGACATGCCGATGAATGCCGAGTCCGACGCGCTGCGTTACGACGACCTGAATCAGACCAGCGTGTTCACCGGCAACGTGGTGATCACCAAGGGCACCATCATCATCCGCGGTGCGCGGGTCGATGTGCGGCAGGACCCCGAGGGCTACCAGTTTGCGATCGTCACGGCCGCGCCGGACAAACTGGCTTTTTACCGGAAAAAGCGCGACGGCGTGGACGAATTCATTGAAGGCGAAGGCGAACGTATTGAATACGACAGCCGCGCCGATACCGTCAAATTCATCAAGCGCGCCATCCTGCGCCGCTACCAGGGCGCCACCCTGGCGGACGAGACCACCGGTGACATCATTGTTTATGACAACCCGACCGATGTGTTCACCGTGGACAGCGGCTCCCTGAACCGCAGCGTCACCAATCCGAACGGCCGTGTCCGCGCCCTGCTGGCGCCACGCAACCGGGCCACCGTGCCGGCTCCTCCGCCGGCGGCACCTGCCGCCGGTGCCCCCGCCCTCAAGCCCAGCCGCGCGCTGGGTGACGAAAAAAAGTAATTGATTCCCCATGGATGTGAGCCCGGACACCGCCCCCGTCAGTCGTTTGATCGCCAGTGGCCTGAGAAAATCCTACGGAAGCCGCCAAGTCGTCAAGGACGTTTCGATCACGGTGCAAAAAGGCGAAGTGGTGGGCTTGCTGGGCCCCAACGGCGCCGGTAAGACGACTTCGTTTTACATGATCGTCGGCCTGGTGCGTGCCGATGCCGGCGAGATCACCATCGACGGGCAGTCCATCGAGCACATGCCGATTCATAAACGCTCGCGCCTGGGGCTGAGCTACCTGCCGCAGGAAGCCTCGATCTTCCGCAAGCTCACCGTCGAGCAAAATGTGCGGGCCGTGCTGGAGCTGCAAACCGACCCGGCCGGCAAACCACTGGAGCTGGCGGTCATCAACAAACGCCTGGACGCCTTGCTGCAGGACCTGCGCGTCGATCACCTGCGCGATTCGCCGGCCCCCGCCCTGTCCGGCGGCGAGCGGCGCCGCGTCGAGATTGCGCGTGCACTGGCCACCCAGCCGCGTTTCATTCTGCTCGACGAACCCTTTGCCGGTATTGACCCGATTGCGGTGATCGAGATTCAGCGCATCATCGGTTTCCTCAAAGCGCGCGGCATTGGCGTGTTGATCACCGACCACAACGTGCGCGAGACGCTGGGCATTTGCGACCACGCCTGCATCATCAGCGATGGCCATGTGCTGGCCACCGGTACCCCTTCTGAAATTGTGAACAACGCTGACGTGCGCCGGGTTTATCTCGGTGAACACTTCAAGATGTGATGGCTCCCCCCCGTTGTCGCTCACTGCGTGTAGCTCCCTCCCCCCTGCAGGGGGCGGCGCCTGCGCCCCGGCAAAGCCGGTTGCGCGGCCCCTGCTTGCTTAAAACCGTTCAACCCGCTTCCGCGCGCGCCTAGGTTTGTCATGAAGCAGGGCCTGTCCCTTCGCGTCTCGCAGCATCTGGCGCTGACGCCGCAGTTGCAGCAATCGATTCGCCTGCTGCAGCTTTCCACGCTGGAGCTGAGCCAGGAAGTTGAGCAGATGCTCGACGAAAATCCGTTTCTGGAGGTGACTGAAGAAGCGGCGCCGCGTGAAGAGTTTGGGCTGGCGCAGACCGATGCCCCGGTCAGCCAGGAGACCCGCGAGTTTGAATCTGCTACTGAATCGATAGCTGGTAGCGCAGATGAAACGGGGGCTGCAGGCCAAAATGATGCCGAACCCAGCAGCGAATCCAAGCTGGAAGAGAGCTGGGAGGGCGACGGCAGCGTGGAGACCGCGCCCGATGACAACGAATGGGGTGGCGACGCCACGCCACGCAAGAACAACAACAACGACGACAGCGACGTCGATGCCACCGAGCTGGCGCGCAGCCATGAGTCGCTGCAGGAGCATCTGCACCGGCAGGCGCTGTCGCTGCGCCTGTCGCCCGAAGGCAAGGCCGCGCTGCACTTCCTGATCGAATCGCTCAATGACGACGGTTACCTGGAAGACAGCCTGGCCTCGCTGGCCGCAGGCCTGGCCGGGGACGACATCGAGCAGCTGGAGGCGGTGGAGCATGAGTTTTCGGTGGCGCTCAAGCTGCTGCACCACATGGAGCCGGCCGGGGTCGGCGCGCGCAATCTGGCTGAGTGTTTGAGCCTGCAACTGCTCGACTGCAAGAACAACGACGAAACCCGCGCCGCCATCGCCATGTGCCAGCAACCGATGGAGCTGCTGGCCAAGCGCGACGTCAAGCGTCTGGTGCAGCTCTGCGGTTTTCCGGACGCGGTGATCAAGGGCGCGATCGCGCTGATTGGCCGGCTGGACCCCAAACCGGGCCGGCGTTTTGTCAATGTCGAGCGCAACCTGGTGGTGCCCGACGTGCTGGTGGTCAAGTCCGGCCGCGGCTTCAAGGTGTCGCTCAACAGCGATGTGATGCCGCGCCTGCGGGTGCACGACATCTACGCCAATGCGATCAAGCAGAACAAGGGCCAGGGCGGCGCCGCGCTGCAGCAGCGGCTGCAGGAGGCGCGCTGGTTCATCAAGAACATCCAGCAGCGTTTTGACACCATCCTGCGCGTCAGCAGCGCGATCGTCGAGCGGCAGAAAAACTTCTTCACACATGGCGAGCTGGCGATGCGGCCGCTGGTGCTGCGCGAAATCGCCGACGAGTTGGGCCTGCATGAATCGACCATCTCGCGCGTGACCACCGCCAAATACATGAGCACACCCTTCGGCACCTTCGAGCTCAAGTATTTCTTCGGTTCGGCGCTGGGCACCGAGACCGGCGGCAACGCGTCGAGCACCGCAGTGCGCGCGCTGATCAAGCAGTTTGTGGCGTCCGAAAGCCTGAAAAAGCCGCTCAGCGACAACCAGATCTCCGAAATGCTCAAGGAGCAAGGCATCGAATGCGCGCGCCGTACCGTCGCCAAATACCGCGAAGCGCTGCGTATTGCGCCAGCCAATCTCAGAAAATCTTTATGAACCAGCTTCAGTTATTTTTACCTTGCGCCGCCGGCGTCGAAGAGCTGCTGGCCGCAGAAGTCAGGCACATCACCGGCAACAGCGGCAAGGCCTGGCGTGCCGGCGTGCAGGTGGCCGGTTCCTGGCGCGATGCGATGCAGCTCAATCTGCACAGCCGCCTGGCCCAGCGCGTGCTGATCGAGCTGCAGCACAACAGCTACCGCAGCGAGCAGGACCTGTACAACGCAGCCGCCGCCGTGGCCTGGGAGATCTGGTTCACACCCAAACAGACCTTCAAGGTCGAGATTACCGCGCAGCACAGCCCGCTGACCAGCCTGAATTTTGCCGCCCTGAAAATCAAGGACGCCATCGCCGACCGCTTCCGCGACAAATACGATGTGCGCCCTGATGTGGATACCCGCTGGCCCGACGTGCGCGTGTACGTACACCTGACGACGGACACCGTCACGCTGTACATCGACACCTCAGGCGAGCCGCTGTTCAAACGCGGCTGGCGCGAGGACAAGGGCGACGCGCCACTCAAGGAAACCCTGGCCGCCGCCATGCTGGCCGCCAGCGGCTGGAGCGGTGAAAACGGTCTGTGCAAGCAGGGTGTGCCGCTGTACGACCCATGTTGCGGCTCCGGCACCATCGTGATTGAAGCCGCGCAGGTGGCGCGCAACATTGCCGCCGGCATGGGACGGCGTTTTGCGTTTGAAAAGTTTGTGCCCTTCCAGCCGCATGTCTGGGAAGGCCTGCTGGACCAAGCCGAAGCGGCCATCACCGCACCGACGGCGCAAGTGTTTGGCAGCGACGTGTCCTTCCGCATGGTTGATTTTGCGCAGCGCAATGCCGAACGCGCCGGCGTGGCCGATGTGGTGCAGCTGCGCGGCGGCGACGCCCTGCAGCGCATGCCGCCCGCGCCTTCCGGCGTGA
The DNA here is from genome assembly GCF_030680935.1 of Polaromonas sp. GTDB lineage: Bacteria > Pseudomonadota > Gammaproteobacteria > Burkholderiales > Burkholderiaceae_C > Polaromonas. The sequence goes on from NZ_JAUXUP010000010.1 coordinate 37,825, forward strand.
TGCTGGTGAACCCACCTTACGGCGAACGGATTGATGTGGCCGGTGTCGCCGGTATCCCATCGGTGCAAGGGCGCGACCAGCGCCGCACCACACAGTTCCAGGGCGCAGCCATTGATGAGTTTGGTCAGCCCCTGGCCCAGGCGCAGCGCGACACGCGCGATGAATCGGGCGCTGCCCCGGCACGCGACCGCAGCGCCAACCCGGGGCGTGAACAGGCCCAGACCGACAGCGGCGCAGAGGTCTCGGACTTCTTTCCGCAGCTGGCCAGCCACTGGAAAAAGAACTACGCCGGCTGGACCGCCCATGTGCTGACACCCGACATGAAGCTGCCGCAAAAAATGCGCCTGAAGGAATCACGCCGCGTGCCTATGTGGAACGGCCCCATCGAATGCCGGCTGTTCCGTTTCGACATGATGGCCGGATCAGCGCGCGAGAAAAAGCCCGCAGCGGCGCCTTGAGTAGCGCCTGATGCAGACACAGGTGCAAGCCGGTGACCGTGTGGTCCTCGACACCAACATCGTGCTGGACCTGTTGGTCTTCAAGGACGCGGCGACGCAGCCCCTGCAACAAGCGCTGCAAGCCGGCGCGCTGGACTGGCTGGCCACAGCGCCCATGCGTGATGAACTGCAGCGCGTCCTTGCCTACCCGCAGATTGCCAGGCGCCTGGCGTTTTACCAGTTGAGTGCGGAAGACGTACTGGCCGGTTTTGACCGCCATGCGCGCCTGGTAGCGTCGGCAGCCAAGGCGCCGGTGACCTGCAGTGACACCGACGATCAGATCTTCATCGACCTGGCCGTCGCGCACCAAGCCTGGCTACTGAGCAAGGACCAGGCAGTTCTTTGTATGCAAAAAAGGCTGCTAGCCCTTTCTGTACGTGCGCAATCAGCTATGAATACCATAGCAATGTAAGCCGGTATCGGCGGCAGATACACTTTCGACCACAAGAGCCTCGCGTGGGGTTCAGCACTGTTTTCTCATGACACCCTCCAACTCCCCCCCCTCTTCTGCCACCCCGCCTTCTGCACCGCCCGAGGGCGGCTGGATGGAAGTCGAGGGGTTTGAGGAACTCGACGACATCCTCGACGACTTGCGCAGCCGCTACGACGAAACCCCGCAGTGGGAGTTTTGTGAAGGCTTCATGGCCGCCGTGATCTGCACCCGCCGCCCGATTGCCGCCAGTGAGTATTTGCCGGTGCTGCTCGGCACACCCGCCGAGGGCGAGGCGCCCGACGCGGACGGCGGCTCGTTTTCCAGTGAGGCGCTGCAGGCGCGCTTCATGGCCCTGTGGACGCAGCGCTGGAACGAAGTGGCCACCGCACTCGACAACAAGGTCGAGACACTCGAAGACGATGCCTGTTACCACCCCGAGGTGATGGACGTGCGCGGCGCCGTGGCCGACATGCCGCCCGACGAACAAGCCGCCTTCAAGGGCGAAGACCTGCCGGCCTTTGCCCAGGTCTGGGCGCTGGGTTTTATGTTTGCGGTGGAAAGCTGGCCCGAAGAATGGGCCGCCCCGCGTGACAAAGACGCCGCCCAGTGGCTGGACGACGCGCTGCAGGCGGTGGTGGCGATGACCGAAGACGACGACGCAGCGCCCCAGGTGTCACCCCTCAACGACGAAGGCAAACCCAGTACCAGCATCGCACGCCTGAACGCTTTTGGCGACGCCATCTGGGCTGTGTACGACCTGCGAGAGCTCTGGAAGACCATGGGCCCGAAAGTGGAAACCGTGCGAAAGGAAGCTGAGCCTGGCCGCAATGATTTATGCCCGTGTGGCAGCGGCAAGAAATACAAGAAGTGCCATGGGGCGGGGTGAGCTTGAGGCCAAACGTCGGCGATGAGCGGTCGATAGCGCACCACTCGATCAATAGGTCAGGTTTCAGCGTGCCGGTACGACCGAGACGCGAGATACACGCCGAGCAAAAACGGCAGCCCCACCAGCAACACGCCCGGCGCCAGCTCTGTGAGCCACATGGTCAGGGACTCCAGGCGGTGATCACGATCCCAGTCGTTGGTCGGGATAGCCCAGGCGACCAGCACCAGCGTGAGCCAGCTTGCCAAAACCGCAGCAACCATGGTCTTCACCGTCAGTCGACGCAATTTGAGCAACAGCGCGGCCACAGGCACGCCCACCAGCCCAAGAAGCGGCAAGACAAATACGAGCGCGATGAATAGCCGGAAGATCGTCCACCCAGGAAGCGTGTCCCAACGCTGTGCCTCCGTCAGGAGCTTGTCTGCGACGCGCGCGCTGAACTCGATATAAGCCGAAGAAAAGTTGGCGACCAGCAGACCCACTGCTGCCAGTGCATAGGCGGCCAACAGCGGTTTGAACCCAATGCGCCGAAAGGCCTGCCCCAGCACAATCCGCCACACGATGAAAGGCAGCGCGACAGCCACCGCAATAAGCGCCAAGCCTGCCGGTTGCGTCATCCAGTAAAAGAGCCAGTCCAGTGCCACGCAGAAACCTCACTTTCAAAGTAGCCGAAGCCGGGCGGCTTCATCGCGCATCGTCCTTGATGAATGGGGAGTTGGGCCACATCGTATTGCGGCGCTACTTGGTCAGTAGCAAAAAGGCCCAATAGGCGGCAATGCCCATCTGTACGGCAAAGGCCACAAAGCGCATGGTGACAGCCGCCACGGAGAGCGACGCCAGGTGAATGATCGACTGAAGCACGCGAGCGCCCAGCAACGCGTAGGCCAGTGGATCGGTCACTGCCGACTGGCCCGCAAGCACCGCGACAAGCATCAGGCCGCCGAAGATGGGCAGTCCTTCCAGGCAGTTGGCGTGCGCCCTGGCCAGTCGCTGCATGAATGGCGTCAGGTTGGTGTTGTCCGGCTGGAAGCCGTTGGCAGGCATGGCCTTGGTGACGACCAGCTTAGAACGAATGATTTCCATCAGGACCAGGAGGAACAAGGTCCATGCGATGAATCCTGTCAGGGCGGTGAGGGTGGTGTTCATGGGGGTTTTCCCAAAGTGAATGACTGGTCGAAGGCTCTGAGGGGTCGCGCAGATGCGGCCTAGCGTTGGAGGCAACCGGACCACAACCTTTGCGGCGAAGCCGCCTCCTGCAGTTGTGGTTCCGTGTTGGCCGACTTGTTAGACATTTGCATCGTTAGGTAGAAAAAAGCTGCAGTACCAGCGCCACAAAAAAGCGCCCCAGAAGTCCGATCACGAAACCAATGCCGGCAAATAGCATGGCATTGTCGGGAGTTCCCGAAAGCATAGCGAGCCCGCCTCCAACAGCAGAACAATAGATTGCGAGTACAGCGAGCGAAAGTTTCGTGTTGCCCAAGCGGAAAAAGAGCCCAACTGCACCGCCAAGTAATGCACCGGCCATGGGAATTTCAAACCCGTTGCCGGAAATGCTGCCATGCAACGCTCCCCACAAGAGGCCTAGAACGGGCCAAAACACAAGCGCAAACCAGTGCGGCGCAACAGCATTGAGACAGAAGATGAACGCCGCGTGCTTACTCAGATATTTACTTTTGATTTCAGCAATGCGAAGGCGTCGTTCTCTTTTGGACGGACGTTCGCGGCTTGCAGGGGTGCTTCTGGGCACCTTCTCCGGGAAGCTAAATGGTCTGCGCTTCATGAAGGTCTAACTTAATGTATAGAGCAAATCCTGCTCTATAAAATTGCCTCTGCTCGATATTCTGGACATGACTTCCCTCCTGTAAGTGGCGTGGTTGCTGGGTTTTACCGCATAACGCTGCAAATTCATACAGGTATAAAAACTTTGTGAAATACCGCACTTCCTGCCGTCACTTTGCAACAACGCCCCGGCGCCAGAAAGAATCAATGATTCAGGCCTGCAGCCCAATGGCCACGTGCGCAAGCAGCTATTGATTCAGTAGCAACTACGGCTCGGGTTCAGAAATCGCATCGGCATCGTCCGCAGGTCAGCGCCCGGCGCTGAGGCCCTCAAACATCCTGCGAATAAACAATAAACCCCATGTGTTTGGCCACCTTGTCATACAGCAAGCGGCCCGCCGCATTGGTCGTGTGCGTTTGCCAGTACACCCGTGTGATGCCTGCCGCCCTGGCCTGTTCGTACACAGCTTGAATCAGCGCACGCCCCACGCCCTTGCCGCGTGTGGCCGGGTCGGTGAACAGGTCTTGCAGATAACAAGTCAGCTCGATGCGCGTGGTGCTGCGGTGGTAGAGGTAGTGGGTCAGGCCCAGCAATTCCCCATCAAACTCGGCCACCAGCGCGAAGACGGGCTCTGCCGGATCGAAGAACCGTTGCCAGGTGACTTGGGTGATGGCGGGCGCCAGCGCGGTGTCGCCGTGGCGGCCATAGAAGGCGTTGTAGCCGTCCCAAAGCGGCTTCCACGCCGCAAAGTCGGTTGGCTCGATGGGGCGGATAAGCATGGCAGCAGGCATGGTGCGGAATGTGCCTGAGATCAAGGCAGTGGCAGTGTCTTCGGTGTGTTTTGGTACCCGTCGACGTCCTGGTAGACCCGCGCCAGCAGCCGCTTGAAGGCAGGCAGGTGCGCGGCAGGGGTTGGGCGCAACACGCCTTGCTCTTGCAGCAGGGTGATAAGTTTGGTGGGGGCCATGCGTTTGTCGCCGACGATTTCGACATGGCCGGCTTTGACCTGCACGCGGCGGGTGCGCACATCGGCATCCACCACGGGATTGCGTTGCTCGGCCAGTGAGAAGATTTCGTCGTCCTCGACACAGCGGCCCCCGGCCTCGCGCCTGCAGCTGCCGCGCTCGTCGGTGTCGATTTTCAGATGGCTGACCACTTGGGGCGCCAGCGCCCCCGGCTCGCGAATGAAAGGCGATGAGAAAGTAATGTCGGCCCACTTGGCGCCAGTTGCCAGATAACAGCTCAAGGGAACAAAGCCCAGTGTCAGGGGATACAGCCAGGTCTTGCCGCAGGTCTGCGCCGCTTCGATGCCCGCGAAGGGGCCAGAGATGGTGACCAGGCTGACACTGGCCGGTGGGCCGCGCAAGGCGGCGCCTGAAAATTCGGTCATGGCCTTGCGGGCGATCAGCGCGCCCTGACTGTGACCGATCAGCGTGATGTGCGGCGAGCGGGATTGCGCACCCAGTTGCTGAATGGCTTTCTGAAGGTCGCTGGCCACTTCGGACAATCTGGCCCGGTCGTCGTAGGTAAAACACGCCGTCTGCTGGCCATGAAAAGCCAGTACCTGGGCCAGCCCCCTGAACTGGCCCGAAGACCCAAAGCAGCCATGCACCAACACGTGGACGGGTTTGCTGGAGTCCAGAGGCAGGCTGCGGTCCGGGTTGTCTGTGCAGGGGCCCAGCCCGGCGATGTTGAGCGTGGTGTCTGGTTGGGGCAGTTGGCCGCGCTCGATGTTGAAATAGGCCGGGTTGACGGGCTCGTAGGATGCGCACCCGCCCAGCAAGCCGGCAGCGGTGAGCAAGGCGGCAAGGTATTTCATGCTTGTTCCTGATGAGAAGGGGCCGAAGGCGTTTTGCACGATCAAGGCAGGGAGCTGCCGAAAAACTGGATGAGGGCGTCTGCCGTCTGCAGTGGCAATTCTTCAGGAATAAAGTGCCCGGCCGGCATGGCGTGGCCGCTGACAATGCCAGCGCACTGCGCCTGCCACAGGGCGAGCGGCTCGAACAGCTTGTGCACCACGCCACGCTGGCCCCACAAGACCTGGGTGTCGCAGCTTATCTTGTCGCCGCGCGCGCGACTTTCGCGGTCATGCACCAGGTCGATGCCCGCGCTGGCGCGGTAATCCTCACAGGCGGCGTGAATCGCCTCGGGGGTGCAAAAGCAGCGCTCGTATTCGATCAGCGCCTCGGGCTCGATGTAGCCCAGGCCGCTGCTGCCCCAGCCGCCCAGTTTGGCGTGCAGGTAGGCCAGCGCATTGCCACCAATCATGGTCTCGGGCAGCGGGCTGGGCTGGATCAGGTGAAACCAGTGGTAATAGGCACTGGCAAATGCCATGTTGGTGGCGTTGTACATGTCCAGCGTGGGCGCAATGTCGATCACACACAACTTGTCCACGCGGGCCGAATGGTCCAGCGCCAAGCGGTGCGCCACACGCCCGCCGCGGTCGTGGCCACACAGAAAAAAGTTGTCGCGCCCCAGTGCGTCCATCACGGCCACCGCGTCTTGCGCCATGTTGCGTTTGCTGTAGTTGCTGTGGTCCGGCAGGCCGGGGACTTTGGACGAGTCGCCATAACCACGCAAGTCCGGCAGCACCAGAAAGTAGCTCGCCTGCAGCACCTGCACCACGCGGTGCCACATCACATGGCTTTGCGGAAAGCCGTGCAACAGCAAAAGCGTGGGGCCTTGCGCATTGCCGCCGAAGCGGGCAAAGATGGACGTGCCGTTGACTTCAAAGTCGCGCGCTTCAAATCCTTCAAACCAGGTGTCGGGCAGGGTAGAGGCCATGCTCAGCTACCGCTTTTTGACCGGCTGGCCATAAATTTTTGCAAGTTGGCCGCCGCTGTTGCCCGCACCTTCGCACGCAGAAAAGGCGTCCAGCCCAGCAGCAGGCCGGGTGTACCCAGCGCCTGGCGCGACCAGGCCCAGAAGTCAAAGTGGTCCCTGTGGGTGGCAATCAGGCCTTCCCGGTTGAAAGTGAAGCGGCCGTCGATCACGTTGTGCACCATGCGCCCGGTGGCGCTGAAACGGTACCAGGCCTCCCAGTGCGCCTGGCCGCTGTTGGCGTCGGCCTGGATGTCGCTGTACTCAAGCTTCCACACATCGCGCCCTTTGGCCTTTGTGGCGCTGCACAACATGTGCCACATACCGGTGACCTGGGCATGGCCCCGCAGCGAAAAAGCCTCGTCGTCAAAAGTGGCGTCCGGCGCATAACACTGGGCCATCGTGTCAGAGTCCAGGCGCACAAAGGCGCTGTAGAACTTCTCTAAGGTTTGCTGATGGGGGTGCATGGGCACTTTCTGCTGGGGTGGGAGTGGGCCGGAGAAATCGTACACCTTCCGGGCGTGGGCAGGCATTGATAATGTGTCAAACCGTCCCATCTCCGACCCATGATCCCCTTTTCAGTTCTTGACCTGTCCCCCATCGTTGAAGGCAGCAACGCCGCGCAATCACTGCGCAACACGCTAGACCTGGCGCAACACGCCGAGCGCTGGGGCTACCAGCGCTACTGGCTGGCCGAGCACCACGGCATGCCGGGCATTGCCAGTGCCGCCACGGCAGTGGTCATGGCGCATGTGGCGGGCGGCACCTCACGCATACGGGTGGGGGCCGGCGGCATCATGCTGCCCAACCATTCGCCGCTGGTGATTGCCGAGCAGTTTGGCACGCTGGAGTCGCTGTTTCCGGGCCGCATCGACCTGGGCCTGGGGCGCGCGCCCGGCTCGGACCAGGCCACGGCACGGGCGCTGCGGCGCGACATGAATGCCGACGCCAACGAGTTTCCGCAGGATGTGGTGGAGCTGATGCACTACTTTGACCCCGTGACCGAGGGCCAGCGCGTGCGCGCCGTGCCCGGTAACGGCTTGAAGGTACCGATGTGGATTCTTGGCTCCAGCCTGTTTGGCGCGCAGCTGGCGGCCCAGCTGGGGCTGCCGTTTGCCTTTGCCTCCCACTTTGCGCCGGGGCAGATGATGCAGGCGGTGGAGATTTACCGCAGCCGCTTTCAGCCCTCAGCGCAACTGGCGCGGCCTTACGTCATGCTGGGTTTCAATGTGTTTGCCGCCGACAGTGACGAGCAGGCCCAATTGCTGGCGACGTCCTGGCAGCAGGCCTTTGTGAACCTGCGCAGCGGCAGGCCGGCGCAGCTGCCACCGCCGCTGGCCGCTTATGCAGACCGACTGGAGCCAGCCGCGCGCGCCATGCTGGACCAGGTGTTGTCGTGCTCAGCCATCGGTGCGCCGCCCACGGTACGGCGGCAACTGCAGGCCTTTGTGGACCGCACCGGTGCGGACGAGTTGATGATCACCTCGCAGATTTTTGAGCACAAGGCGCGCTTGCGCTCCTACGAGCTGACTGCTGGCCTGCAGCAGGACTGAGACTGCTCGGAAACAGCGAGCAAGCGGAAACGCCAAAATTCAAGCAGGGGCCGCGGATCTGGCTCTGCCAGTCCGCAGGCGCAGCGGCCCCCTCGGGGGGCAGAGAGCTACACGCAGTGAGCGAACGTGGGGGCTCCAGTTAACGGCTGACTGAGAGCAGCTCGATCTCGAACTGCAAGGTCGCGTTGGGCGGAATCACGCCACCGGCGCCGCGCGCACCGTAGGCAATCGCCGCAGGGCAGGTCAGTTTGGCCTTGCCGCCGACTTTCATTTTCTGCACCCCTTCCGTCCAGCAGGCGATCACGCGGTTCAGCGGAAACTCGGTCGGCTCATTGCGCTTGTACGAGCTGTCAAACTCCTTCCCGTCGGGAAAACTGCCGCGGTAGTGCACCTTCACCGTGTCGGTGGCCGCCGGGCTGGCGCCGCTGCCGTCTTTCAATGAGCGGTAAACCAGCCCGCTGGCAGTGACAGAAGCGCCGGGCTCTTTGGCGGCCGCAGCGGCAGCCACATCGGCCTGCGCCCAGGCAGCGGGCACAACAAACAATGACAAGACGGTCGCACAGAAAATGGATCGCACAAAAACTCCTTGGGTTGTTATTCAGAAGCCGATTGTGGGGTCTATCGTGGCTAACGAGGGGCGCTGAGAAACACGTCCTTGTTCTCGTTCCACCAGGGGTCATTGACACCGGCCAGAAGTTTGTCGAAGGCAAACGCTTTCTGGCTGATCACCAGCCGCGCCGCGCAACGCCGCAGCGCGTGAAACGATTCATCACTTGCATCCAGCTTCGGGCAGCGGGCGGTGAGTTTTTCGAAGTAGTAGGGCGGCCAGGTGCCGGTGCTGTTGATCTCTGGTCCCGTCAGCCAGTACACGCTGTTGTTGCGCGCGGCCTGCCAGCGCTCATAACTTGGCGGCGGCAGGCCCTGCTTGAACAGGTAGTTGCGCAGCCTGTCTGCCTGGACATCGCTGGCCTGCTGCGGCGCCAGCGGTTTTTGCAAACCGATGCGCCCCTCGGGCAGCATGCGCCAGGCGCCGGACAACCAGGTGATGGCGCAGGCGCCCGCGCAATCGCGGCTGGCCACCATGTGCGGGTAGAGCTCGGCCAGTGTGTCGGCCAGCCGCAAGGCCTCGCCGGGGTCGCCGCCCGAGATTTCCAGCTCGACCCGGCCCAGCGCAAACCAGGCGTCGGCCGGCTTGCGGCGTATCAGTTCAATCAGTTTGTCGGTGTCGCCCGCAAGGACTTCGCCGCTGAAGGTCATGGCGCGCGCAACACCGGCCAGCGGGCCGTCCGGGAACGGGTTGCTGTAGCGGACCTCCAGCGCGTGCGCCAGCGGAACCAGCATCAGCAGCGACAACAGGCAGAAACGATGCGCCACGCGATGTGCCCGGGCCACCTGACCGGCCCGGTACCCAAGCATCTGCAGCCATCGTAGTATCAGCATTCAATCCCTGTTCACCCGCCTGCCGCATGGCGGAGGGTCCTGACCGAAAAACCCACTTTACACGCGGCCCCGGGTCAACACCCTCGGGGAACGCTCTACTTTACATCGGGCGCCAGCTGGGCTCGCCTCCGGCCAGCCGTTTGACCCCTCCGCCACATGCTATTCAAATCATAGCTGCCTGCGCAACATCCGTGCTGCCTGAGGGCTTCAAAGCGCCTTCGGCAAAGCCTGGGCCAGAAAGTCATACACCGCCCGTATGCGGCGGCTGGTGCGGATCTCGCGGTGCACTGTCAGCCAGATCGGTATAGGCGGAACCTTGATCATGGGCAGTACCGCCACCACCGCCTTGTCGGTGGCGGCCAGGTAGTCGGTCACAAAACCAATGCCCAGACCGGCACGCACAGCCTGCCAGTAGGCAATCAGATCATCACTTCGAAAGGCAAACGATTCGCGCGTCACCGGCAGCCCAAACCCGGCCATACCTTTGACGATGGCCTCATCGCGATCAGTACCCACCAGATCATGGTTCAGCAAGTCCTGCGGTTGCCTGGGCGTGCCGCGCCTGCGCAGGTAGTCGCGGTGCGCGTAGGTGCCCAGGGTAGCTTTGGCGATGCGTTTGACGACAAGGCTGGCCTGATCGGGTTGCACCATGCGCAAGGCGATGTCGGCCTCGCGCCGCAGCAGGTTGCTGACCTCGTTGCTGACTACCAGCTCCACCTGCACGTCCGGCAAGGCCAACCGCATCTGCACCAGGATGGGCGGCAGCAGGTAGCAGGCGACCGGCTGGCTGGCGCTGATGCGCACCGTGCCCGAGATGCCGTCGTCTGCCCCCGCCACGCTGCGCGCCAGCTGGTTGGCGGCACTGTCCATGGCGCGCGCCGATTCGGCCAGTTGCAGTGCGGTGGGGGTGGGCAGCAAACCACGGCCTGTGCGCTCGAACAACACTACGCCCAGCTGCGCCTCCAGCTCGGCAATGTGCCGGCCTATCGTGGGCTGGGTGGCTTTGAGCACCCGCGCCGCGCCCAACAGGCTGCCCTGGTCCAGGGCCGCCAGGAAAGAGCGCACCAGGCGCCAGTCGAAGTCGTTATTCATTTTTGAATACCTGATGTGGACAGTTAGGGGATTGTCGATCAGCTTGCAGGCTTTCACAATCGACCCATTGCAACCACTTTCACTTACCGGAGCGCAACATGATCAATCGCAGAAACTTTGTCCGCATCGCCGGTGGTGGCATGGTGCTGGGCGCCACCGCTGGCCTGACCGGCTGCTCATCGGAATTTCCGCCCGAGGCGGTGGTTGCGTGGAAAGAGCCCGCAGCCAACACCGCCGACGTGCGCCACTGGGTGCTGAGCTACGCCATCCTGGCCCCGCACTCGCACAACCTGCAGTCCTGGCTGGTGGACTTGCGCCAGCCGGGCGAGATCATGTTGTACTGCGACCTGACCCGTTTGCTGCCAGAGACCGACCCGCTGTCGCGCCAGATCATGATGAGCCAGGGCACATTTCTGGAGCTGCTGGACATTGCTGCGCGGCAAAAAGGGCTGCGTGCCGACATCACCCTCTTCCCGCAAGGCGAATTCGGCCCGGCCACGCTGGACAAGCGGCCGGTGGCGCGCATCGTGCTAGCTGCCGATGCTGCCATCAAGCCGGACCCGCTGTTTGCCGAAATCCTGAAGCGCCACACGAATCGCGAAGCCTATGAGGCGCGCGAGCCTGCTGCGGCGGCTCTTCAGGCCATCGCTGCCAGCGTCGCGCCGCACGCTGTACGCACCGGTTTTGTCGGTGGCGCCCAGCCCGACGTCCTGCAAAAACACCGTGCGATTGCCATGGAAGCCTGGCACATCGAGCTGGTGACGCCGCGCACCATCATGGAATCGTTCAAGGTGCTGCGGGTGGGCCCGCGCGAGATTGCCGAGCACCGCGACGGCCTGAGCATCAACACACCCATGGTGCGCGCACTGACGGCGCTGGGCCTGTTTGACCGCAGCAAGGCGCCGGGGCCGGATGACTCGGCCACCACCGGACAGATCAAGGACTTCAACGCGAAGATAGCGACCACGCCGGCATTTTTCTGGATGGTGACCGAGGGCAATGAGCGCAAGACCCAGGTGAATGCCGGCCGGGCCTATGCGCGTGCACAACTGGCGGCCACCGGGCAGGGCCTGGCCATGCAACCCTTGTCGCAGGCCCTGCAGGAGTATCCGGAACAGGCGCGGCCCTATGCCGACATCCACGCCCTGCTGCAGGCGCCGGCACCGCGTTACACGGTGCAGATGTGGGCGCGCCTCGGTTACGCCCCTGCCGTCGGGCCATCGCCGCGGCGCGGCTTGCAGGCCCACCTGATCAAGAGCGCGTGAGGATGGGTGAGTGCGGCCTGAGCGTGCGGCGCAGCAAAAAGAGCACCACGCCAAAGTTCAGCAGGTTCCACGCAATGCCGTTGAAAAAGGCGGCGTTGTAGGAGCCGGTCAGGTCAAACACCTTGCCCGACATCCAGCCGCCCAGCGCCATGCCCAGCATGGTGAACATGATGACGGTACCGACCCGCGCGCCGGCCTGGGCAGCCGGAAAATGCTCGCGCACGATGATGGCGTAACTCGGCACAATGCCGCCCTGGAACAGGCCAAACATCGCCGAAATCACGTACAGCGAGACCAGCCCGTCAAACGGGATGAACAGCAGCAGCGCCACGGTTTGCAAGGCCGAACCCAGCAGCAACGTGCGCAGCCCGCCGATGCGGTCGCAAATGGCGCCGGAGATCAGCCGGCTCACAATGCCGCAAGCCAGCATCAGCGACAACATCTCCGCGCCGCGCGCCGCGCCAAAACCCAGGTCGCTGCAATAAGCCACGATGTGCACCTGCGGCATGGACATGGCCACACAGCACGATAAACCGGCCACACACAGCAGGGCCTGCGCTTGACGCAACGACAAGTTGAACGGCCGGTCACTGGCAGCCACGCCGCGCACGGTGACTGGCGCCAAGGCCAGCGCCGGGGGGCGCTGCCGCATCAGCTGGGCCAGCCCGAACATCGCCAGGCTGCAGAACACGGCCAGTCCCCAGTAGGTCTGGCGCCAACCCACACTTTCCACAAAGTGCTGGATGATGGGCGGCCACAACGCGCCGCCCAGGTAGTTGCCGCTGGCACACACCGCCACTGCAATGCCGCGCCGCCGCAAAAACCACAGCGAGGTGTCGGCCAGCAGCGGCGAAAACGTGGCGGAACTGCCCAGCAGGCCAATCAACACGCCGTGCGCCAGCGCAAACAGCCAGATGTTTCCCGACATGGCGGCGGCTGCGAAACCCAGGCCCATGCCGACAGCGCCCACGCCCAGCGGCAGCGCCACCCCAAAGCGGTCGGCGAGCCGGCCCATCAGCATGCCGCCCAGGCCGAAACCGACCATCAGCAGGGTGTAGGGCAAGGCCGCGTCGGCACGCGCCACGCCAAAGTCGGCCTGCACCGCCGGCAACACCACAGGCACCACATACATGCCGGCGGCGCCCACCGTCATCAGCGCCAACGTGACCAGCAGGCGGCGCCAGGCGCTGCGGGAGTCAATCAGATCGGCAGCGGCTGGCGTGGCGTGCATGGCCATTCAGCCTAGCAGTTGCACCAGCCGCTGCAAGCCGTGCTGCACGGTGGCAAGGCGCACCGCCGCGCGGTCGCCGTCAAAGTGCTGCACCTCGCTGCTAAGCTGGCCGTCCAGCATGAAGCCAAACCACACCGTACCCACCGGCTTGGCGCGGCTACCGCCCGTGGGGCCGGCCACGCCGGTGACGGCCACCGCCACCTGCGCTTTGGAATGTGTGATCGCGCCCTGCACCATCGCACGTACCACCACGTCGCTGACCGCGCCGTGCGCGGCAATCAGCGCCGCATCGACACCCAGCAGTTCAACCTTGGCGTCGTTGGAGTAGGTCACAAAACCGCGCTCAAACCAGTTGCTGGAGCCTGCCAGATCGGTACACGCGGCCGAGATCAAACCGCCGGTACAACTTTCCGCGGTGGCCAGCAGCCAGCCTTTTTTAAGCATTAAATCGGCCACCAGCCCACACAGGGCGGGCGTGGACAGCTCTTCTTTTGATAGCGAAAAAATAGTCACCAAAACCTCCAGGCGGCGATCACCAGCAAGGTGCAAAAGGCTGCAGCGATGTCGTCCAGCATGATGCCGAAGCCACCGCGCCAGCCGAAGCCCTTGAAGTGTCTGTCGGCCCAGGCGGTCGGGCCAAACTTCACCGCATCAAAAAACCGGAACAGCACAAAAGCCGCCAACTGGCCCCAGAAGCCGGCCGGCGTGACCAGCCAGAGAATCAGCCAGAAGGCCGCCACCTCGTCCCAGACGATGCTGCCGGGATCGGCAACGCCCATGTTTCTGGCCGTGACGGTGCAGGCCCAGCTACCCACCAGCAAGGACGCGGCAATCAGCAAGCCCATCTGCAGCGCCGTCAGCCAGGGCGCCATGACCACAAAAGCCAGCCAGGCCCACAAGGTGCCGGCCGTACCGGGCGCCACCGGACTCAGGCCGGAGCCAAAACCCAGCGCGATGCAATGCGCCGGATGCGCCAGCATGAAACGTGCGCTCGGTCGGCGCGGCGGGCTGAGCGGGGCGGTAGAGGCCTGGGCGAAGGGGTTCATCGGATTGAGTTGGAGCGGTCGGTGTGTGCCATGCGATTATGTTTGGTGGGGCGCAAGCCCCTGGCCACGGGCAAACCAGTCCACCCAGTGCTCGATGCAGGCGCGTATCTTGGGCAAGCGGTGCCGGGCGGTCAGGGTCACGGCGTAAATCGGGCTGGGCTGCTCATCGACAAATTCAGCCAGCACCGGCACCAGCAGGCCCCGTTGCACCAACGGCTCGGCCACCACCGTGGCAAAACGCGAGATACCCAGGCCGTGCAGCGCCAGTTGGGCGGTGATACCGGTGCTGCCAGAAGACCAATGACCCTCAGCCTGCACCACAACCGGCTTGCCTTTGACCAGAAAAGGCCAGCGATTCAGCATGGTGACCGCACTGTTGGTGATCAGGCGGTGCTGATGCAGATCATCCGGATGCAGGGGCTTTCCATGGGCTTGCAGATAAGCTGGCGTAGCGTACAGCCTGCGGCCCAGTACGCCGAGTTGCCGCGCCACCACCGTGTCGGTCGGCGGGGTGCCTGTGCGGATGGCGATGTCGATGCCGTCATGCGCCATGTCCACCAGCCGGTCTTCGACCTGCAGGTCAATATGCAGCCTGGGGTGTTTTTGATGCAGGCTTTCAAAACCGGGGATCAGCAGGTACTCGGCCACCACGGTGCTGGCGGCGACACGTACCCAGCCGCTGGCCTGGCCTGACTGACTGGCAAACTCACCTTCGAGCGTTTCAAGCGTGCCGGTCAGGCGGCGGCAATACTGCAAAAAGGTCTGCCCCTCGGCGGTCGGCGTCAGTCCGTGCGTAGAGCGGTGGATCAGGCGCGCCCCGCAAGCCTTTTCAATGCGGCTCAAGCTGCGTGATATCTGGCTTACCGGCACATCGCGCTCGCGTGCGACAGCCGACAGCGTACCGAGCTCAGCCACGCGGGCAAACAGATGCAGGTCGTCAAAGCTCAGGTCACGCATGCCGCCATGGTAACCAGCCCCGCCCGGGATTGCCTTTGTGTTGTGTGCAAAACGGCTTTGCGTGATCTGCTGTTTCCGCCCTGGCACCGCTTGCCTAAAGTCAAACCCATCGCAAAACCCTCAAGGAAAGCACCATGCACCCAACACCCACTGCCAACGAATACGCCCATCTCATGGATGCAGCCAAACGCCGGGCCAGCCACCTGCGCGACCAGGCCATCAGCGACTTATGGCGGCAAGCCCGGCTCGTGGCGCGTAAGGCCCTGGGCGACGCAGGCCGGTTTGCGCGCCATCTGACACACCACGGCCAGCCCGGCAAACAGCAAGGCGCCTGACATGCCAACCCTGAACCTGAAAGTGGCGCCGCTGCAAAACCCCGGGCGCCACCGGCAACTGGCGCAGGCCCTGACGGCGTTGACGGCAGAGCTGCTCGGCAAACGGCGCGAGGTCACCGCCGTGATGATTGAAGACTTGCCCACAGCCCGCTGGTACGTGGACGCCGAGGAAGTGCAACGCCCCACCGCATTTCTGGAAATCAGCATCACCGCAGGAACCAATACCGATGTTGAGAAGGCGGCGTTTATCGCGGCGGCGTATGCCGAGCTGGAACGCCAGCTCGGCGCGGGCGGCCCGCTGGAAGAGGCCAGCTACGTGATCGTGCGCGAGCTGCCAGCCGCCGACTGGGGTTATGGCGGAGCAACCCAGCAGCTGCGCCGGCTCGCAAAGCTTTCAGCGCCGGTTCAGGCGAAGTGATCAAACGAGGCGTAACGCTTTTCCAGCAACTGCCCCTGGGCGTTGTGCAGCCGAAGGCCGGGCGCGGCCTCGATCTGCCCGATGCGCGTGACGGCGGTTTGCGCCTGCTGCGAGGCCTGCTGCACCGCCTGCCGCTGCGCAGCCGGGGCGGTGAAGGCCAGCTCGTAGTCGTCGCCACCGGCCAGCACGTAAGCCAGCATTTTTTCATAGGAAAAAAGCCGCTCAGCCCTTGCTATCTGCGCGTTAGAAGCTATTAAATTGATAGCGATTGAGGTGTCGATACGGGCCCCCACACCCGACGCATTCAGGATGTGACCCAGATCGCCGAGCAGGCCATCACTCACGTCTACCGCCGCCGTCGCAATACCGCGCAGCGCCATGCCCAGCGCCACGCGCGGCGTCGGCTGCTCCAGCCGGTGACGGGCGAGGGCCAGCAGTTCGTCGGGCAGCGGCGTGTGGTCGCGCAGCGCGTCCAGCGCCAGCCGCGCCTCACCCAAAGTCCCGCTGACATAGACGTCGTCACCCGCCTGCGCGCCCGAACGCAGCAAGGCCTGGCCGCGCGGCACTTCGCCAAACACCGTGATGCAGATATTGAGTGGCCCCTGCGTGGTGTCACCACCGACCAGCTCGCAGCCGTGTACATCGGCCAGCGCGAACATCCCGCGCGAAAACCCGGCCAGCCAGTTTTCATCCACCCGGGGCAAGGCCAGCGCCAGCGTGAAAGCCAGCGGCTGCGCACCGCAGGCCGCCAGGTCACTGAGGTTGACCGCCAGCGCCTTGTGGCCCAGCGTATGCGGGTCCACATCAGCAAAAAAATGCCGGCCTTCGACCAGCATGTCGCTGGAGACAGCCAGCTGCATGCCGTCCGCCGGTTGCAGCAAGGCACAGTCGTCACCGACGCCAAGCACGGCGCGTTTGGTGGGGCGCGTGAAATAACGCGCGATCAGGTCGAATTCACCCATGGCTTGAGCATAACGGGTGGGGCTTCGGTGCGTATTTGAAATGGCTTAGTGGCGCGCCTGCGAGCCGGGGTTTGCCCGGCGGCAGAGAAACTCTTCTTTGCATCACGCTGCGTCCCGGGTTTGCTTTGGGTAGTAGGCGTAACTCCCCACTCCCACCCCTAACCCCTCCCTCGCCCCGCTGGGCGATGGAGGGGGACTTCATTTGGCCGCGTGTGCTGCTCCCGCGTGCAAACATGACGGTCCCGTGGTCCGACGGTGATGCGCAAAGCGCGTCACCGTCTCCCCGAATCCGCATTTGTATTCATCCCCCCACCCGTCGGGCTGGGCCGAGGAGCGCAGGTCAAAGCGGATCAGGGCTCGCGATTGACTGAGCGAAGCGAGTTCGAGCGAGACCCCGCTTTTACCGAGCACCGCAGGTTGCCCGCAGCGAAGCGAAGGGTCCCAGACCATCGGGTCGCCTTTCTTTTGGGTACTTTTCTTTGGCGACTGTATAGACCGGAGACATGGGAAACAGGTGTGCGGAGACATAGGAAACACCTTGGAATCTCATCAGGCTTGCGTCAGGGTATTCAAGTCGAGCCGCATGAAGCGGTGGTGACAGAAGAACACATCGTAGCAACCGTCGGCTTCGGGGTCTGGTCTGAAGGCTATCGGCAGCTTGAGCAAGGCGCTCGACACCCTCAGCTTGTTGCCCTTGAAGTGAACCTCGCCATTCCACTTGACGAGCGCTACCGTGTCGCCAACGGCGTACTCGATGGGGGGCAATGTTTGCGGATAGCTTGTAAGGCTGGGCTGATAGCGCTTGGCCGGCGTCTGCATGTCCAGCGCATCGTGCGGTCGCTCCTGGTTGTAGATACCCCGCCAGCGCTCGAAGGCAGTTTGCGCCTGCTGCAGATCGGCAAAGCTGCGTCCAGCCAGCACCTCGGCTTTGAGCGAGCGGTGAAAGCGCTCGATCTTGCCGTTGGTCTGCGGATGGTACGGCGCGCTGTGGCTCACGCGTATGCCCAGCCGGATCAGCCACACGCTGAGTTCGCTCAAGCCATGCCCAGCCAGCCGGGGACTGCCCCAGGGCGCGCCGTTGTCGGCATTGATGCGCATTGGCAGGCCATAGCGCTGGAACACCTGGGCCAAATGGGGTTGCACTGCGCTGGCGGCCACACGGGGGCAGGCCTGCAGCGCCAGGCTGAAACGCGAATGGTCGTCCAGCAGCGTCAGAGGGTAGCAGCGCGCTTGCTCGGTCGCAAAGTCTCCCTTGAAGTCGATCTGCCACAGCGCGTTGGGGCTCTCGTGCTCGAAGCGCTGCCAGTGCTGGGCTGCCAGGCTGGCCTGTGGGCTGATCAGGCCATGGCGGTGCAAGATGGCCGTGACGGTGCTCGGTGGAGGAACTTGTGCATGACCCAGGTCGCGCAGGCGGCGCGAGATCTTGCGTCCACCCCAGCTGGGATGCTGCTCGCGCAGTCGCGTGACCAGCTCCTCCATTGCCGGCACGGTGCGACTCGGACTCAGCTGGGGTCGTCTGGAGCGCGCCATCAAACCGGCTTGGCCCTCGGCCGCATACCGAGCCAACAGGGCGTAGCCAGCTTTCGGGCCAATACCGAAGCGTCGGCACAGCTCGCGCCGGTTGGCCCCCTCGCGCAAGGCCAGCTCTACAAACTCTCTTTTGGTGTCCATGAGGTCTTTCGGTTGCCAGGGCATGGGCCTCTCCTTGCGTTGATCGCAAGCAAGAAGTGTTTCCTATGTCCTCGCACACCTGTTTCCCATGTCTCCTGTCCATACACGTCGCCAAAAGAAAGTCACCAAAGAAAAGGCGACCCGACTGTCCGGGTCCCTCCGCTTCGCTCCAGGCAACCTGCGCTGCTCGATTCCGGCGGGGGGCGTCAGAACTCGCTTCGCTCAAACAACTGCCGCCCTTGACACCGCCTCCATCTGCGCTGCTCGGCCCGGCCAAACGGGTTTGGGGAAAAGAATCGGATTCGGGGAGGCGGGGACGCGCAAAGCGCGACCCCGCCGGAGCCCGCTTCCGCACCCGATCCCACCACCCGTCGGGCTGGGCCGAGGAGCGCAGCCGAAAACGGATCAGGGCGAGCGATTGTCTGAGCGCAGCGAGTTCGAGCTCGACCCCGTTTTCGGCGAGCACCGCAGGTTGCCCCGGAGCGGCAGCGAAGGGGTCCCAGACCATCGGGTCGCCTTTCTTTTGCTTACTTTTCTTTGGCGAGACAAAGAAAAGTGAGTTGCCGCCGGGCAACCCCCGGCTTGTTGGCACTCCACCAACGGTAGAGACAAAGAAAGCCTCGACAAGCCCAGTCCGAACGGTAAAAAGTTCAGCGCCCAAGGTACACCTCAATAACCCGTTCATCCGCCTGCACCTGATCCAGCGTTCCCTGCGCAAGAACAGATCCATCACACAACACCGTGACAATCTCCGATATCGTGCGGATGAAGCTCATGTCGTGCTCCACCACCATCAGCGAATGTTTGCCCTTGAGCGTGAGAAAAAGTTCGGCTGTGCGCGCTGTTTCCTCGTCGGTCATGCCGGCTACGGGCTCGTCGAGCAGCAGCAGTTTCGGGTCTTGCATCAGCAGCATGCCGATCTCCAGCCACTGCTTTTGCCCATGGCTCAGGTTACCGGCCATGCGGTGCACACTGTCGGCCAGATGAATCGTCACCAGGATTTCGGCGAGGCGGTCGCTTTGCGAGGAATCGAGCTTGAAGAACATCGACGACTTCACACCTTTGTTGGTTTTCAGGGCGAGTTCAAGGTTTTCAAACACCGTGAGTTGTTCAAAGACGGTGGGTTTCTGGAACTTGCGGCCTATACCGAGCTGGGCGATCTGCGGTTCGGTGTGGCGCAACAGATCAATCGTGCTGCCGAAATAGACCGTGCCTTCATCAGGCCGGGTCTTGCCGGTGATGATGTCCATCATTGTCGTTTTACCCGCGCCGTTCGGACCGATGATGCAACGCAGCTCGCCGGGCGCAATATCCAGCGAGAGTTTGTTGATGGCCTTGAAACCGTCAAAGCTGACGCTCACATCTTCGAGGTAGAGAATCCGGCCGTGCGTCACATCGACCTCGCCCGGTGTGGCAATGCGCCCGGTACTGGAATTGCGGCCGCCAGACTCGGTGTTGCTGCGCCCGGCTTCCAGTGCGGCGCGGCGTTCTTCAATACGGCGCGCGCCCTGTTCCAGCAGATCGGGGGTCACTTGGGCTCTCCCTTGCGCAGCTTTTTGACCAGGCCGACTACCCCGTTCGGCAGGAACAGCGTGACAGCGATGAACAGCAGCCCGAGGAAATACAGCCAGTACTCGGGGTAAGCCACCGTCAGCCAGCTCTTGGCGCCGTTGACGATGAAGGCGCCGGCAATCGGGCCGATCAGGGTGGCGCGCCCGCCGACCGCAGCCCAGATCGCCATCTCGATCGAGTTGGCCGGGCTCATCTCACTCGGGTTGATGATGCCGACCTGCGGCACATACAGCGCACCTGCAATGCCGCACATCACGGCGGAAATCGTCCAGATCGTGAGCTTGTAGCCAATCGGGTTGTAGCCAGAAAACATGACGCGGGTTTCAGCGTCGCGAATCGCCTGCAGCACCCGGCCGAACTTGCTGCGCACCAGCCATTTGGCAAACAGGAAGAAACCCAGCAAGGTCAGTCCGGTGATCACGAACAGCGCCATGCGCATGTTGGGCGTGGCAATCGGCATGTCCAGGATGCGCTTGAAGTCGGTAAAACCGTTGTTACCGCCGAAACCGGTCTCGTTGCGGAAGAACAGCAGCATCGCCGCAAAGGTCATGGCTTGCGTGATGATGGAAAAATACACCCCCTTGATGCGCGAGCGGAAGGCAAAGTAGCCGAACACAAAGGCCACGACACCAGGCACCAGCACAATGAGAAACAGGGTCGCGATGAAGCTGTCGCTGAAAGTCCAGTGCCAGGGCAGCTCCTTCCAGTCGAGAAAGACCATGAAGTCGGGCAAATCGCTTTTGTAGTTACCGTCGCGCCCGATCTGGCGCATCAAATACATGCCCATGGCGTAGCCACCCAGCGCGAAGAACAGGCCGTGTCCCAGCGACAGGATGCCGGTGTAGCCCCAGATCAGGTCCATGGCCAGCGCCACGATGGCGTAACACATGATCTTGCCGACCAGCGCCACCGCATAGGTGCTCATGTGGAACATGCTGGTCTCGGGCACCAGCAGGTTAAGTACTGGCGCCAGTGCACAAACCAGCAGCAAGGCCACGAGAAAGGTGCTCCACCCGGTACGCGTGAGCATGGGGCCTTTAGCAGGAAGAATCACAGAATGAGTCGATGTATTCATGATCAAGCTTCAGCGGAGCGTCCCTTCATCGCGAAGATGCCCTGGGGCCGCTTCTGGATGAAGATGATGATGAGCACCAGCACCGCAATCTTGGCCAGCACCGCACCGGTCCAGCCTTCGAGGAATTTGTTGAGGATGCCCAGGCCCAGCGCGGCATACACGGTGCCCGCCAACTGGCCCACACCACCCAGCACGACCACCATGAAAGCGTCGACGATGTAGCCCTGGCCCAGGTCCGGTCCGACATTGCCGACCTGGCTCAGCGCACAGCCGGCCAGGCCCGCGATGCCCGAGCCCAGCGCGAACGCATAGGTGTCCACACGCGCCGTGTTCACGCCC
>NZ_JAUXUP010000020.1 GCF_030680935.1 Polaromonas sp.
GGGCGGTTGCGAACCGGCCTCGCAAGAAGGCCTGGTTTCAAGTTCGACGTTGATGGATGAACCAAGTTGATCGCTGTTTTCGGCTAGACCGGAAAATTGCGCCTATGAAATCGGAGGGCTGCTTCAGACTGAATGCTGTCCTTCATCTGCCGCCAGGCACCAACTGGTCTCGAGACACAGGAGTCGTTCACGGTTTAATAAACCCGTAGCACCTCAAACTGCTGTCGGATTAGAGCGACCTGGATCGACACCTCATCACCCTCGCATTTGCCCAGCATGGCCCTGCCCAAAGGGGCTTCGCTGCTGACGACCTGAACGAGCTGAGTGCCGCTGACCAACTTCATGCTGCCCCCATCCGGGCCGAGAAAGAGGTGTTGCTGCTTGTCGTCGGAATCGACCATGCAGACCAGCGCGCCGAGCTGTATACCTTTTCTGACGTCGTAGGGACGCGGGCGGAATTGGCGCCAGTTGGCCAGCGCTTTGCGGATGGCTTCGGCGCGCCGAACTTGGCCGGTGGCCAGGTAGGCGGCTTCGAGTCCCAATGTGTCGTATTTGTTTTCGGCGATATTTTCTTCGTGGGTCGCCGTTTCATGGGCCGCCCGCGCTGCCTGTTCGGCTTGCAGCAGGTCTTCGGCGAGCCGTTTCAGCACCTGCTGTTGCAGCAATAATTTATCCATGATCAAGGGTAGCCATCTCAGACAAGCGGGAGGCAGGCCTTGATTATGAAGGGCTCCACCGGCCGTCGACCAGATTACGCTTTCGGCAGCGCGCCGTAAATCTTTCAAACGGCCAGAACGTTCCGGCAAGGAAGACTTTTTTACGCGGCTCAACTTGCGCGAATGACCGATTCTGGCGGCGGATTCAACCTGTCGCTCAATTGGCGAACATGACAGACCGCTTCCGCCTGCGAAGCGGAAGTTCGCGGCAACAACTTGAAAGACGGCATCGGGCCCGAAACCTCGGCGTTGTAGATCTCGCGCTGGGCGATCATGCTCTCGCCGTGTACGGGCGAAAAAGGCGCAGAAAATGGCGCTTTAGATTAAGAGGTCCCTGTGAATCCATCCCTTACCCATGCCGAGCTCATCGCCACTTTCAGGAGGGCGGAGGCAGACGCTGCTCACAAGTTCGGATTGATCAAAGCTGTTGGGGCAAAAGGGCCCAAGGCGATTCAGGCGGCCGTCGAAACAGCAGCAAAGGCAGCAAAACGCAGGGATTCGTATGCGAAAAAGCTTGCTGTGCTGGGGGTGGACCTCAAGGATTGAGCGGTGCTCCGTGCCCGCACGGCAGCCCCGGTGCTGAAGCCGCCAGCGACTGCGAAAAGATCAAGGGCGTCCATGATGCCGTCAAAAAAGAGACCCCCGACGGAAGGGTGGGGTGGGTTGCGGATAATCGGGATTTAGAAAGAAACCGGATGCCAATAGAAGAACCAGAGCCGATTGAGGAATACGTCCCTGGCGTCGCAAGCGGGCGGCATTACATGGCCAAGCTGTGTCATTTCCCTGACGGTCCTTGGTACATCGAGGTCATTCACGTTGAATCGCTACCGCCCTTGCACGACAGCGACAGGACTTGGCTCACTCGTGATGAGGCCGTTCAGGCGGCAGATAAGCTGGTTGCAGACCTGGGTCACTGAACTGAGATCGCCGGTTCGCCGCCCAGCGCTTCCAACCAGTCAGGAATCAAGGCGGATGGCTCTGCCAGAGGCAAGCACAAGGAAGAGGTTCACAGGAGCAATCCAAATCCAGTTGCTTGCGAACAGCCAGATCGAAACAGGCTGTGCGATGAACGCATTGGGTTTTTAGAGTGCTCAAACCGTTAGCGCCTTCAGCACATTCTCCGCTGTCGCAGGCGCTATCAAACTCACCGTGTTTCCGTCGCCCCGCGCCGCTGCAATCGCCTCCTTGAGTGCCTCCAGCACACTGATGGCCAGCATGAAGGGTGGCTCGCCGACGGCCTTGCTGCCGAAGACGTTGTCTTCACGGTTGGGCTCGGGCCACAAATCCACCTTGAAGTGTTCGGGGATGTCCCCGGTCGCCGGAATTTTGTAGGTGCTGGGCGCATGGGTGCTCAAGTGGCCCTTGTCATTCCAGACCAGTTGTTCGGTGGTCAACCAGCCCATGCCCTGCACAAAACCGCCCTCGATCTGGCCGATGTCGATGGCCGGGTTGATGGAGGTACCGACGTCGTGCAGGATGTCGACCTTGAGCACGCGGCTTTCGCCGGTCAGCGTGTCGATGGCGACTTCGCTGCAGGCGGCGCCGTAGGCAAAGTAATAAAACGGCCGGCCGGTCAGGGTGGTTTTGTCGTAGTGGATTTTTGGCGTGCGGTAAAAACCGTCGCTCCAGAGCTGGATGCGGTTGGCATAGGCCTGGCGCACCACTTCGGCAAAGGGACGGCGGCCTTTGGGCGAGCTGATGTTGCCGCCCGCAAAAGACACGGCGCCTGCGCCGCAGCCGTCCAGGCCAGCCACAAACTGCGCGAGGTTGTCGCGCACATTGCGCGCGGCGAACTGAGCCGCACGGGCGTTCAGGTCGGTCCCTGCCGAGGCGGCGGTCGCCGAGGCATTCGGTATCTTGCTGGTGTCGCTGGCCGTCGCCAGCACGTCTTCAAACGCCACGCCCAGTTCGTCGGCAACAATTTGCGCCACCTTGGTGTTCAGGCCCTGGCCCATCTCGGTGCCGCCGTGGTTCACTTGCACACTGCCGTCGGTGTAGACATGGACCAGCGCGCCGGCCTGGTTGAACAAGGTGGCGGTGAAGGAGATGCCGAACTTCACCGGCGTGATGGCGATGCCGCGCTTGATCACCGGGCTCTTCGCGTTCCATGCCGAAATGGCCGTTTGCCTTTGTCGGTATTGCGCAGTCAGCTCCAGTTTTGATAGCAGGGGTTCGAGGATGTTGTCCTCGACCTTCATGCCGTAATGCGTGAGGTTTCTTTCCTCGACACCGTAGAGGTTGCGCTTGCGCACATCGAGCGGGTCCAGCCTGAGGTGCCGCGCAATATCGCCGAGGATGTTTTCAATCAGCACCACACCTTGCGGCCCACCGAAGCCACGAAAGGCCGTGTGGCTCTGGGTGTTGGTCTTGCAGCGGTAGGACGCTATCTCGACGTCTTCCAGAAAGTAGGCGTTGTCGGTGTGAAAAATCGCGCGGTCGGCGACCGGGCCGCTCAGGTCGGCGCTGAAGCCGCAGTTGGCGGCCATCATCAGTTTCAGGCCGTGCAGGCGGCCGCTGTTGTCGAAGCCCACGGTGTAGTCGTAGGCAAAGGGGTGGCGTTTGCCGGTGACCATGAAGTCGTCATCGCGGTCCAGCCGCAGTTTGATGGGGCACTGGAGTTTGTTCGCTGCAACCGCGGCCCACACCGCCAGGTGCCCGGCCTGGGTCTCTTTGCCGCCAAAACCGCCGCCCATACGCCGGCATTCAACCCGCACCGCATGGTTGCTGATGCCCAGCGCGTGCGACACCCAGTGCTGCACTTCACCCGGGTGCTGGGTGCTGGAATAAACCAGCCACTGGTTTTGCTCTTGCGGCAACACGTAGGCGATCTGGCCTTCCAGATAAAAATGTTCCTGGCCACCCACTTCGAGTTGTCCGCTCAGGGTGTGGGGGGCGGTTTTCAGGGCCTGCGCCGCGTCACCGCGTTTTACAAACACCGGCGGCAAGACATAACTTTCAAGCTTCAGCGCCTCGCGCACATCCAGAACGGGTGGCAATTCTTCGATGTGGAGTTGCACCTTGCGTGCAGCGCGGCGCGCCTGCATCACCGAGCTGGCGATCACCAGGCCGATGACCTGGCCGATGTGCTCGACCTTGTCGATGGCAAACACTGGCTCGTCGTGCACAAAGGTCGCCAGCAGCGGGTCAGCCGGCACATCGCGCGCCAGAATCACATCACGCACACCGGGCATGGCCAGCGCGACCGAGGCATCTACACCGCGCAGCCGGCCATGAGCGACGGTTGAAAGAATGGGTGCAGCGTGCAGCGTGCCGCGTACCTCGCCAATGTCATCGACATAGGTGGCAGCGCCGGCCACCTGGGCGCGCGCGCTTTCGTGCTTGTGAGAGCGGCCTGCGGCGCCGCGCGCGGGGGCGTTCGCCCCAGGCGGTGGCGTCACGGGGGCAAGCTGTACCTGCGGAGCGGACGGGTTGTCTGCGCGGCTGACCGGGCCCTCGTTCTGGGTCTTGTCCCGGGCGTTCATGGCGCCACCTCTTCCAGCACAAAGGACTCGAGGTTGATCTGCTGCAGGCCCTGACTCTCCAGCCAGAAACGCTGCAACAAATTACCCAGTACCTCGCGTCGGTAAGCGCCTGACGCGCGCATGTCGGAGATCGGTGAAAACTCGGCGCGCAGGGTGCTGATGGCCTGCTGCACGGTCTGCAGTGCCCACGGTTTGTTCAAGAGAGCGGATTCGGACTGCGAAGCACGAACTGGCGTGGCAGCGACGCCGCCTGCGCCCAGCGATGCGCGGCGCACTACACCTTCATCGATCTGCAGGTTGACGGCCAGGCACACCGCCGAAATATCGTCGTCGTAGCGTTTCGAAATCTTGTAGACCTTCAGCATTTCCGAAGGTGCCGGTTTCGGCACCTTGATCCACGCGAGCACCTCGTCTTTTGCCATGACGTTTTTGCGGTAACCGGTGTACAGCGCTTCCAGCGGCATCTCGCGGTGGCCGCGCACACTCATCAGCACCACGTTTGCGCCCAGGGCGATCAGCAGCGGCATCGAGTCCCCAATCGGTGAGCCGTTGGCCACGTTGCCGCCCAGGGTGCCCGAGTTGCGCACCGGCAGGCCGGCAAAACGGGCAGCAAACGTTTTCAACTGCGGCCGTTCCTTCGCCAGTGCGGCAAAAGCGTCGCTGAGTGTGACGGCCGCGCCTATGGCGATGTGCTGCGGGTAGTCTTCAATGCGGCGCAGCTCCTGCACCTGCGTGATGTCCAGCACCTTGCCAAACTGCATGTGCATCTTGGTCACCCACAGGCCGACATCGGTGCAGCCGGCGACAAGCTGGGCGTCGGGGTGGGCGGCGCGGGCCTGCAGCAGGCTGGCCAGTGTAGAGGGGGAGTTGTAAGCCAAATTGGCCTCCAGCCCTTTACTGGTGTGCGCAAGCAGCTCCAATTTTGATAGCAAATCGGTTTCATCGACAGCCACCGTGGGCAGGGCCGCCATCTGCTGGGCCGCATCAAAAATAGGCCGATAGCCGGTGCAGCGGCACAGATTGCCCGACAGCTCCTGCTGCGCCAGCTCGCGGGTGATGGGTTCTCCGCAGGCAACATGGTTTTGGTACATGCCAAAGAGGCTCATGACAAAACCGGGTGTGCAAAAGCCGCATTGGGAGCCGTGGCAATCCACCATGCTTTGCTGGGCCGGGTGCAGTGTGCCGTCTTGCGCTGCCAGGTCTTCCACCGTCCACAAGGCCATACCGTCGATGGAATGCGCCAGCTTGATGCAGCTGTTGACGGCGCGGTAATGAATCTTTCCGCCCTCGGCCTCACCGACCACGACGGTGCAGGCGCCACAGTCGCCTTCACCGCAGCCCTCCTTGGTGCCGGTGCATGCCAGGTCCTCGCGCAGCACCTCCAGCAGCGTGCGGCTGGGTGGTACATTGGCGAGCGAGACCACCTGGCCACCCTTGACGAATTGAATGGTTTTATGAGGCGATTGCATGTCCATGTTTCCTAGGGTAAACCCAATCGTTCAGGGCCGGTATACCCATAGGCGTATCAGCGCGATGTACAAAAAGGTATGAAAGACCAGGCCTTATTCGACAAGATAGACCTCCATCTCATAAGGGTCTTGAACACCGTGCTGACCGAACGCAGCGTTTCGCGCGCCGCCATCCGACTTGGAATGTACCAACCCGCTGTCAGCGCGGCGCTCAAACGCCTGCGTGCGCTGGCGGGTGACCCGCTGCTGGTGCGCTCTGGCCCCGGCATGGTGCCTACGGATGCCGGGCTGCGCATGATCGAGCCGTCGGCGCGCATTTTGCGGGCCGCGGAGGTGCTCTTCAGCGACGCGCGCGGGTTTGACCCGGCCACTGCCACCAGCACCTTCAGCCTGGCCGCCAGCGACTACATGGACCCGCTGTTTTTGCCGCAACTGGTGGCCCAGATCAAGAACGAGGCGCCGCTGTGCCATGTGGACATTCATCCGCTGTCGGGCGAGTCCGACTACCGCACTCGCCTGGCGCAGGGTGAATTCGACATCGTGATCGGCAACTGGCCGGCGCCGCCTGATGACCTGCACATGGCGCGGCTGTTTGGCGACGAGGTGGTTTGCCTGGTGGCCAAGGACCACCCGGCGGTGCGTCGCGGATGGGATAGCGCCAGCTGGCTGGCCGCCGAACACATTGCACCGACGCCGACGCACCCGGGTGCCAAGGGGGTGATCGACGCCCACCTGGACACCTTGCAAGTGCAGCGCAACATCACCGTGCGCTGTCCGCATTTCGGGCTGATCCCAGCCATGGTGGCCGGCAGCCTGCTGGTGCTGACCACGGGGCGCCAGTACTGCGAGCGTTTTACCGGCGTGCTGCCGGTGAAAATCCTGCCGTGCCCGATCGACTTCCCGCGCATGATGTATTACCAGCTCTGGCACGAGCGCACCCATGCCTCGGCCTCGGCCAAATGGCTGCGTGAGCGGGTCAAGGCCGTCGCTGCGGCGCTACGAAAACAATAGCTGCTTGCGCATATGCACCAAGGGCTGGAAGCACAAAACATATAAAGAATTCGAGGCAATGACTGGTTCCCCTCTCTCCGCTGATTCCACTGTTTTGCCGGCTGCTGCTCAGGGCTCTGCCGTGCCGCGCCTGCAACTCACAGGTATCACCAAGGCCTATCCGGCGGTGGTGGCCAACAGTGGCATTTCGCTGACGGTACAGCCCGGTGAAATCCATGCCGTGCTTGGTGAAAACGGCGCCGGCAAATCAACACTGATGAAAATCATCTACGGCGCGGTCAAGCCCGACGCCGGCAGCATGGCGGTGGATGGCCGCAGCGTGACGGTGCGCAACCCGCAGGAGGCGCGGGCGCTCGGCATCGCCATGGTGTTCCAGCATTTCAGTTTGTTTGACACCCTGACCGTGGCTGAAAACGTCTGGCTGGGTCTGGACAAAAGCCTGAGCCTGGCCGAGGTCTCGCGCCGCATCATCGCCACCACACAAGAGTACGGGCTGCAGCTGGAACCCACGCGGCCGGTGCACACCCTGGGTGTGGGTGAGCGCCAGCGGGTGGAAATTGTGCGGTCTTTGCTGACCCAGCCCAAGCTGCTGATTCTGGATGAGCCGACCTCGGTGCTGACACCGCAGGCGGTGGAAAACCTGTTTGTCACGCTGCGCCAGCTGGCCGCGCGCGGCTGCAGTATTTTGTACATCAGCCACAAGTTGCATGAAATCCGCGCGCTGTGCACGGCTTGCACCGTGCTGCGCGGCGGCAAGGTCACGGGCGTCTGCGATCCGCGCGAGGAGACCAACGCTTCGCTGAGCCGCTTGATGATTGGCGCCGAGCCGCCGGCGCTGGAGCACCGCGAGGTGTCGCTGGGCGCCACCGTGCTCGAGGTGCGCGATTTGAGCCTGGAGCGCGAAGACCAGTTTGGCGTGGACTTGCAGCAGATTGCCCTGCAGGTGCGGGCCGGTGAGGTGGTCGGTATCGCGGGTGTTTCGGGCAATGGGCAAAAAGAGCTGCTGTATGCGCTGTCGGGTGAAGACACACGCGCTGCACCATCGGCGATCCAGCTGGCGGGGCAGGCTGTGGGCCGGCTCAATCCGGCGCAGCGCCGCGAGCTGGGCCTGCATTTTCTGCCGGAAGAGCGGCTGGGACGCGGCGCGGTGCCGACGCTCAGCCTGGCCCACAACCTGCTGCTCACTCGGCGCAACGCGGTCGGGCGCGGTGGCTGGCTACGGCTGCCGGCCTTGCGCGTGCAGGCGGCCGGCATCATTGCGCGTTACCAGGTCAAGGCGGCGGGCCCGCAGGCCGCAGCGCAGTCGCTGTCGGGCGGCAACCTGCAGAAGTTTCTGGTGGGGCGCGAGATTGAGGCGCAGCCCGCGCTGCTGATTGTTTCGCAGCCGACCTGGGGCGTGGATGTGGGCGCCGCGGCGCAGATACGCGGCGAGTTGCTCAAACTGCGCGACAACGGTTGTGCGGTGCTGGTGGTCAGCGAAGAGATGGAAGAACTGTTTGACATCTGCGACCGCCTGTACGTGATGGCCAAGGGCCAGCTGTCGCCCAGCCTGCCGCGCGCCGAAGCCACGCTGGAGCGGGTGGGGCAATGGATGAGCGGCCTGTGGACGGCCGATGCGGGGAGCAGCCATGCTCAAGCTTGAAGCGCGCCCGCAGCCGTCCCAATGGTGGAGCCTTGGCTCGCCTCTGCTGGCGCTTCTGATCACGGTTCTGATCGGCGTGGCGCTGTTTGCAGCGCTTGGCAAAGACCCGGTGCGCGGCCTGCAGGTCTTTTTCTGGGAGCCGATCAAGTCGCCGTATGCGCTGAGCGAGTTGATGGTCAAGGCGACGCCTTTGCTGATCATTGCGCTGGGGCTGGCGGTGTGTTTTCGTTCCAACATCTGGAACATCGGCGCCGAGGGCCAGTTTGTCATAGGCGCTGTGGCTGCCGGTGGTGTGGCCCTGCTGGCGGACAAGAGCACCGGGCCGTGGATTGTGCCGGCCATCATCGCCGCCGGTGTGCTTGGCGGCATGGTCTGGGCGGGCATCACGGCTTTGCTGCGTGACCGCTTCAATGCCAATGAAATCCTGGTCAGCCTGATGCTGGTGTATGTGGCCGACA
Organism: Polaromonas sp.; assembly: GCF_030680935.1. Lineage (GTDB taxonomy): Bacteria > Pseudomonadota > Gammaproteobacteria > Burkholderiales > Burkholderiaceae_C > Polaromonas. The sequence continues at coordinate 8,779 of NZ_JAUXUP010000020.1, forward strand.
TGGTGCTCAGTTATCTGGTGTTCGGCCCCTGGAAAGATCCGCAGGGCTACAACTTTCCGCAGACCAAAACCTTTGAGGCGGTGACGCAGATTCCGCGCCTGATGCAGGGCTCGCGCGTGAGCATAGGCATTTTGCTGGCACTGGCGGGCGCTGCGGCTTTGTGGGTGTTCCTGTTTCGCACTTACGCCGGTTTTGCCCAGCAGGTCGGCGGCCTGGCGCCCGCCGCGGCGCGTTACGCCGGGTTCTCGTCACGCAAGGCCCTGTGGGTTGCGCTGTTGACATCGGGTGGCGCGGCTGGCCTGGCCGGTGCGCTGGAGGTGGCCGGACCGATTGGCCAGCTGACCCCCTATGTGCCAGCGGGTTATGGTTTTGCCGCCATCATTGTGGCGTTTGTTGGCCGCCTGCATCCTGTCGGCATGGTTTTTTCGGCCATCCTGATGAGCATGTTCTATATAGGCGGTGAGCTGGCGCAGTCGCGCCTGGGCCTGCCCAAATCACTGACGGGTGTGTTCCAGGGCCTGCTGCTGTTCAGCCTGCTGGCCTGCGACACCCTGATCACTTACCGCGTGCGATGGACCGGCCGCAGCTTGCCGGTGGCGAAAGGGGCCCGCTGATGGACGCCGTTGCTCTGCTGCTGGCCGCCACCCTGAGTGCGGGCACCGTGCTGGCCATTGCCGCGCTGGGCTTGTTGATCAATGAAAAAGCCGGCATCGTCAACCTGGGCGCCGAAGGCATGATGCTCTGCGCCGCGATCGCGGGTTTTGCTGCCGTGGTGCACAGCGGCAACATCTGGCTGGGTTTTCTGGCCGGTATGGCGGCGGGCGCCGTGCTGGCGGCCATTTTTGGCGTGCTGGTGATCTGGCTCAACACCAACCAGTACGCCACCGGCCTTGCGCTGAGCCTGTTTGGTGCCGGTTTTTCGGCCTTTGCCGGCATCAAATATGTGCAGGAAAAGCTGCCCGAGCAAGGTCGATTTGCCATCCCGCTTCTCGGCGATCTGCCGCTGATCGGCCCGGCGCTGTTTCGCCAGCACCCCATGGTCTACATCGCCATGGCGCTGACATTGGCCTTGATCTGGTTTCTGTACCGCACCCGGGCCGGGCTGGTGCTGCGCTCGGTCGGCGAAAGCCCCGAGTCGGCCCACGCACTGGGTTACCCGGTGCGGCGCATCCGGCTGATGGCCGTGGTCGCGGGGGGCGCGCTGTGCGGTCTGGCGGGCGCTTATGTGTCCGTGGTTTACACGCCGCTGTGGGTTGAGGGCATGATTGCCGGCAAGGGCTGGATTGCGCTGGCGCTGACCACTTTTGCCACCTGGCGCCCGGCACGGGTGTTGCTTGGTGCCTATCTGTTTGGCGGTGTGACCATGCTGCAATTTCACCTTCAGGGTTTGGGGGTGGATGTGCCGCCCCAGTTTCTGACCATGCTGCCCTACCTGGCCACCATCGTGGTGCTGGTGCTGATCTCGCGCAACCCGCGCTGGATCAGGCTGAACATGCCCACTTCGATTGGAAAACCTTTCTACCCCGGTTCATAATCGGGTTTTTTCGCCAAACTCTGGCTTCACCGTCGCTACAGGAGACGACATGACTGACTTGCAAAAACGTTCATTGCTCAAGCTGGCTGCACTTTCCGCAGTTGCTTCAGCCGCGCTGATGGGCTGCGGTAAAAAAGAAGAGCCCATGCCTGCACCGGCGCCGGCACCGGTTGCCGCTGCACCAGCGCCAGCCAAGCCCGCACCTCTGAAAATTGCATTTGCCTATGTAGGCCCGGTCGGCGACGGCGGCTGGACCTTTGCGCACGACAATGGCCGCAAGGCGATTGAAAAAGAGTTTGGCGACAAGGTCGTCACCAGTTTTGTCGAAAAAGTGCCCGAGTCCGCCGACGCAGAGCGCGTGATCCGCGACATGGCCAGCCAGGGCAACAAGCTGATTTTTGGCACCACTTTTGGCTACATGGAGCCCATGCTCAAAGTGGCGCCCGACTTCAAGGACGTGAAGTTTGAACACGCCACCGGCTACAAAACCGCCGACAACATGCGTACCTACGACAGCCGCACGTACGAAGGCGCGTACATGGCGGGCGTGATTGCCGGCAAGATGACCAAAACCGGCACGCTGGGTGTGGTGGGCTCCATCCCCATCCCCGAAGTGGTGCGCAACATCAACAGCTTCACGCTGGGAGCGCAGTCGGTCAACCCGAAGATCAAAACCAGGGTGGTGTGGGTCAATGAGTGGTTCAATCCACCGAAGGAAACCGAAGCCGCCACCTCGCTGATCAACGGCGGCGCGGACGTGCTGTTCCAGAACACCGATTCGTCGGCCGTGCTGCAGACCGCAGAGAAGATGAACAAGCGCGCCTTCGGCTGGGATTCGGACATGACCTCTTATGGCCCCAAGGCCCACCTGGGTTCGGCCATCATCAACTGGGCACCGTACTACATCAAGGCCACGCGCGACGCGCTGGAAGGCAAATGGGCCACCGGCCAGGTCTGGTGGGGTGTCAAGGAGGGTGCCATCGACATGGTATCGGTGGCTGCCGACGTGCCGGATGACACCAAGAAGCGCATCGATGAGATCAAGGCAGGCTTGAAAGACGGATCGTTCTCGATCTGGAAGGGCCCCATCATGGACAACACCGGCAAAGAGCTGATTGCCAAGGACACGGTGGCCGACGACAAGTTTCTCGGGGGTCTGAAGACCTACGTCAAGGGCGTGGAAGGCAAAGTTCCGGGCAATTGAATCCCGTCTCCCTACCCCTCAGGGAGGGGCGGGGGTGAGGGCCGCCTGCGGGCGGCTTTTTCTTTTTTTGGAGGCCCTATGAACGCCGTTCGACCTGTATCGCCCGGGAGATTGCCCGATTTGCTGCGCCTGATGCCCAAGGCCGAGCTGCATATCCACATCGAAGGCTCGCTCGAACCGGAGCTGATTTTTGCGCTGGCCCAACGCAATGGCGTGGCGCTGCCGTATGCCAGCGTGGAGGACTTGCGCGGCGCTTATGCGTTTACCAACCTGCAGAGTTTTCTGGACATTTATTACGCCGGTGCCAGCGTGCTGATCCAGGAGCAGGATTTTTACGACATGGCGCGCGCCTACTTTCTGAAAGCTGCGGCGGACAACGTCGTCCATGCCGAGTTGTTCTTCGACCCCCAGACGCACACGGCCCGCGGCGTGGCCATGGAAACCGTGATCAGTGGCCTGCACCGCGCCTGTGTGGATGCGCAGGCTGAACTCGGCATCAGTGCCTCGCTGATCCTGTGTTTTTTACGACACCTCAGCGAAACAGAAGCCTTTGAAACCCTGGAACAGGCGCTGCCGTGGCGCGACAAGATCATCGGGGTGGGGCTGGACTCCGGCGAAGTCGGCAATCCGCCGGAGAAATTTGCGCGTGTGTTTGCGCGCTGCCGCGAACTCGGCCTGCATCTGGTGGCACACGCGGGCGAGGAAGGCCCGCCCGCCTACATCTGGACCGCGCTGGACGTTCTCAAGGTCGAACGTATCGACCATGGCGTGCAGGCCATTCAGGACCCCTTGCTGATGCAGCGCCTGGCGAAAGACCGCATTGCGCTGACCGTGTGCCCGCTGTCCAACCTCAAGCTGTGTGTGTTTCCCGCTCTGGCGCAGCACAATCTGCGCCAGCTGCTGGATGCGGGCTTGGCGGCCACCGTCAACTCGGACGACCCGGCCTACTTTGGCGGCTACATGAATGACAACTTCACGCAGACTTTTGCCGCAACAGGCATGGATGCGCAGCACGCTTACCAGCTGGCCCGCAACAGTTTCGAGGCGAGTTTTATCGATGAGACATCCAGGCGCCGCAACATTGCGCGCCTGGACGAATGTTTCGAGAGTTTTCGCGGATAAGACGCAGCAGGCCGCCCGCCTTCAGAGCATCGGGAGGGCGGGGCCTTCAGGTTCGGCCGGTAGCGCAAGCACGGTGCGCACCACATGCATCAGTGCATCGGCCTCAAAGGGTTTGGTGACATAACCGTCAGCGCCGGCAGCCAGGCCCTTGAGCACCGCTTCGCGGGTGGCCTTGCCGGTCAGCATGATGACCGGCACATCCTTGAGCGCCGGGTGTTGGCGCAGCCGGAGCAGGATGTCGAAGCCGTCGGCGTCTGGCAGCACCACGTCCAGCAGGATCAGGTCAGGGGCCGGCTGTTTGCGGAACTCGGTCACGACTTCCTCACGATTGCTTGCCACGCGCACCCTGAAACCTTCGAAACTCAGGTAGCTCTGGATGAATTTGGCCAGCATGGGTTCGTCGTCCACCACAATCGCCGACAGCGGCTGACCCGGATCCCGCAGTTTGGCCGGGCCGCGCGGCCTGGCGATCCGGACGTAGTAGCCGGCTTTTTTCAGGGAGGCAGCACCCGTGTCGGCCTCGTCTTCGGCCTGGGTGACCGCAAAATCGCTCATGCGCGCGGTGAACTGCTCGGTGAAAGGGTCGACTTCCGCCAGCTTGACCAGCTTTTTGTCCTGCAGTGTCATGAAGGCTGCCGTGAACACGCCGGCGGCGGCGGGCGTCATGCCGGCCCTGAGCTGGCTCAGGGTCTGCGACCCGTCTATCCTGACCATCAGTTCAATCTCCGCCGGGTTCAGGGTGCTTGCGCCGCTGCGCAATTCTTCCTGGCCCTTTGTCGTCAGGGTGTAAATGTCCTTGTCATGCATCTGCATCTTCGCTGCTTCCTTCGATGGCGTGGCGCCGTTTTCCGGGATTATCGCCTCCTGGGGCGGGTCTGGGCCTGTTTTCGGCCAGACCGCACTATCATTGCTGGAGCATCTGCTGACGCCATCACCATGAAACGCCTGTTCATCGCCCTTGCCATCGCCTGCCTCAGTGGGGGGGCTGCTGCCCAGTGGATGCCGGTGATGGTCGATCAGATGGTCATCACCTATATCGACCGGACCACTGCGCGCGGTACCTCTGCCAAGGGCGGTTTGGTCAGAATGTGGTGGCTGATGGACTACCAGTTGGTGCAGATTGCCGACGAGAAAGGTTATTTCTCGCGGTTGCACCACAGCGAGTTTGATTGCAGGGGCCAGCGCGCGCGGATGTTGTCCGTCGCGCTGCTGTCGGAGCAGATGGGCATGGGGCAGGTGGTGTTTGAAGACCCGGTTCCGCGCCGCTGGGTGGCGGTGTCCGAGGAGCCTTTCCAGCAGGCGTTGTGGGATATTGCCTGCATGGCTTATTAGCCCCTACGTTCGCTCACTGCCTGTAGCTCTCTGCACCTTGCAGGCCGCCGCTCGCCACAGGCCTCGCTTCTGGTGCCTGCCCAAACCTGCCCAAACCTGCCCAGGCAGGTTCGGAGCCGCAGCCGCCAGCCTGCGGACTGGCAGAGCCAGATCCGCGGCCCGTGCTGGTAAAGACGTGCGCTCAAGCGCTGCTGGACTGAGCGGCTAAACTAGGGGTTCACCCGCACGCTGTCCCGGCGAGCTGGTGTTTTTTATTTTCCGGGGCCATGTAGAGGACCACCATGTATAAAAACCTCGCTGCCGCGTTCGCGGCCGCCTGTTTTGTTCTTCCCGTTTTTTCACAATCCCCGCCACCTGCCAAGCCGCCTTTGAAAATCGGCTTTGTGTATGTAGCGCCGCTGACCGAGGCCGGCTGGGTGCGCCAGCATGACGATGGCCGCAAGGCGATTGAAGCCAGGCTGGGTGAGCGCGTGACGACCAGCTTTGTTGAAAACGTCGCCGAGGGCGCCGATGCCGAGCGTGTGATCCGCGATCTGGCCAGCCAGGGCCATCGGCTGATTTTCACGCCCAGCTTCGGTTATATGGAGCCGACACTGAAAGTGGCGAAGGACTTCCCTGACGTCAAGTTCGAGTCCATCACCGGCTACAAAACTGCAGCCAATGTGGCGGTGGCCAATGCGCGTTACTACGAAGGCCGTTACCTGGCGGGTATTGCGGCGGGTCGCATGGCCAGTAGTGCAGGGTATGTGGCGGGCTTTCCGATTCCCGAGGTGATCCAGGGCATCAATGCTTTTACCCTGGGCATGCGTTCGGTCAATGCACAGGCGACGGTCAAGGTGGTCTGGCTGGGCGCCTGGTTTGACCCCCCGCGCGAGCGCGAGGCAGCGATGACACTCTTCAACCAGGGCGTGGAAGTGATGGCCTTTCACACTGGATCGACCGCCGTGATGAGCGCCGCCCAAGAGCGCGGAAAACTGGCCATTGCCTACCATTCCGACATGCGCAAGTTTGCGCCTGACGCGCAATTGCTGGCAGTGACGCACCAGTGGGGCGACTACTACACCCGGCGCGCGCAGGCTGTGCTCGATGGCAGCTGGAGCAGCCAGGCGCTGTGGGGCGGGGTGAAGGAGGGCATGATCCGCGTGGACAGCTTCGGCCCCAAGGTGCCGCAAAAAGTGGCTGACGAGGTGATGGCGCGCCAGAAAGAGATAGCCACAGGCAAGTTGCACCCGTTCACTGCGCGTGCCGATCTGCGCGACAACGAGGGGACCATCGTTCTGGCTGCCGGACAAACCCTCAGCGACGCACAAATTCTGGGCATGAATTTTCTCGTACAGGGCGTGCAGGGCAAGCTGGGCAAATAACGGTTATTGCAGCTTGCGTATTGCAAGCCCCGATCGCTGCGTTAACCTTGCAGTCATGAAAGCCTGGCGCGCCTCCATCCTTACCTTTCCATCCCCCGGTCAAGCTGCGCTGGAGTCAGACGGCTTGCTGGTGGTCGGCCCTGATGCGCAGGGGCGGCAGGTGGTGCAGGCGGTGGGCGCCTGGCAGGCGCTGGCAGCGCGTTTTGCCGACGTGCAGGTGGAGCACCTGCCGGGTCACATCATCGCGCCCGGTTTTGTGGACATGCACATCCACTACCCCCAGCTTGACGTGATCGGCTCGCCGGCAGAAGGCCTGCTGCCGTGGCTGGAGAACTACACTTTTTCACAGGAAAAACGCTTCTCCGCCCACGACCACAGCGCGCAGACAGCTACGTTTTTCATAGCAGAACTTTTGCGCCACGGGGTCACGACCGCGCTGACCTTTGCGACTTCGCACCCGGAATCGGTCAACGCCCTGTTTGCCGAAGCGCAACAGCGCCAGCTGCGCCTGATCACTGGCAAGTGCCTGATGGACCAGAACGCGCCGGACGGCGTGCGTGACAACACCGAGCAAAGCCTGATCGACACCGAATCCCTGATCCGGCGCTGGCACGGGGTGGACCGCCTGGGTTATGCCATCACGCCGCGTTTTGTGCCCAGTTGCAGCCAGGCGCAGTTGCGCGGCGCTGGCGAGCTGGCCGCTACCTACGCCGATGTGTGGATCCAATCCCACGTAGCTGAAAACAAGGACGAAATTGCCTGGGTGCATCGGCTCTATCCCCAGGCACGCAGTTACCTCAGCGTGTATGACCAGTTTGGCCTGTTGCGCCCGCGTGCCGTGTATGCGCACTGCATCCACATCGACGACGAAGACCGCGCGCTGATGCGTGACACCGGCACCGCAGCAGCGGTCAGCCCGACCAGCAACCTGTTTCTGGGCAGCGGTTTTTTTGACTATGCGGCGGCGGACCGCAGCGGGTTTTTGTACGGCCTGGCCAGCGATGTCGGTGGCGGCACCAGCTTCAGCCCGTTTCACACCATGCTGGCCGCGTATTACGTGGGCCGCGAGGGCCAGACCAAGGCGGGTGTTTCTCTCAAGCCGCAGCAGCTGTGGTGGCAGCACACCGGCGGCGCGGCGCGTGCGCTGGGTCTGGAAGGGGTGATTGGTAACCTGCTGCCGGGCTGCGAGGCCGATTTTGTGGTGCTCAACCCGCAGGCCACACCGCTGCTGGCACGCAAGACCGCGCAGGCTGGCAGCCTGGACGAGCTGCTGTTTGCGCTGATTGTGCTGGGCGATGACCGGGTTATCGCGAAGGCCGTGATTTCTCAAGCAGAATTTGCCTCTGGCCCTTGATTGGTGGGCGCAAGCAGCTACTAAAATGATAGCGCTTGGCGTTTCGCTCAGTGCCTGTCCTGGCTTGCCTACAATCTAGGCAACCTGAGGAATTTCCCGAAATGAGCATCAAAAGCGACAAATGGATACGCCGCATGGCCGAGAGCACCGGCATGATCGAGCCTTTCGAGCCGGGCCAGATCCGCGAGAGCGAAGGCCGCAAGATCATCAGCTACGGCACCAGCAGCTACGGTAACGACATCCGCTGCGCACCCGAGTTCAAGGTTTTCACCAATATCCACAGCACGGTGGTTGATCCGAAAAACTTTGATGAAAAGAGTTTTGTCGATTTCAGCGGCGACAGCTGCATCATCCCGCCCAACAGCTTCGCGCTCGCCCGCACGGTCGAGTACTTCCGCATCCCACGCAATGTGCTGACCATCTGCCTGGGGAAAAGCACCTATGCGCGCTGCGGCATCATCGTCAACGTCACGCCGTTTGAGCCCGAGTGGGAAGGCTACGTGACGCTGGAGTTCTCCAACACCACGCCGCTACCCGCCAAGATTTACGCGGGCGAAGGCTGTGCCCAGGTGCTGTTTTTCGAGAGCGACAAGGACGATGTCTGCGAGGTCAGCTACAAGGACCGTGGCGGCAAGTACCAGGGGCAGGTTGGGGTGACGCTGCCGCGGGCGTGACCTGCACGCTATGAGTCTGGGCGGCAGAAGGATTTGAAAATTCGAGAAATATTTTCGACCGGTCAGAATCGCTTAGGCTGCGTTATTTCGCTGTAGGCAAGGGGTCAGGCACACCCAAAAACGTCAGTTTTTGACCAACTTTTCTTCTGCCGCCCAGACTCCTAGATGTGAAGTGTCAAGAGGTTGTTTGTAGCTGAGAGCCTGGACATGGGTGGTTTGAGCCCGATCCCATGGTGCTGGCGGTGCCAGTTGTAGAAGTGATTCCACCGGGGCAATGCAGCCAGGCGCTGATCAGAATGCTCGTAGGAGTGGCCGTAGGCCCATTCCCGCAGGGCTGATTGAATGAAGCGTTCGGCCTTGCCGTTGGTTTGCGGGCGGTATGCACGGGTGAACTTCTGGTTCATGCCCAGCTCGTGGCACCTCTTGACGAACGCCTTGGAGTGGAATGCCGGGCCGTTGTCGGTGATGAGCCGCTGCACCGGCATGCCCAGGCCTGCGTAGTAGGCCGCCGCAGCCTCCAGGAAGCTCACGGCGCTCTCCTTGCGCTCGTCCGGGTACATCTGGGTGAACGCCACCCGGCTGTGGTCATCCACGGCGACGTAGAGAAATTCCCAGCCAGCGCCTTGGATGCGGCCCTGGCGAGTGCCGGTGACTCGGTGGCCAGGCCGCTCGATACGTCCGAGCTTCTTGATGTCGATGTGGAGCAGCTCGCCGGGCTGCTCTCGCTCGTAGCGTTGCACCGGCTCGGGTGGCCGCAGATCAGTGAGGCGGGAGAGTCCAGCGCGCCTGAGGACCCGGCTCACAGTTGCCTTGGACACGCCGACATAGGAGGCGATCTGCGCTTGCAGCATCAGCTTGCGACGCAGCTCCACGATGACCAGAGCTACGCTCGGGTCAACCTGACGCGGGCTGCGAGCTGGACGTGAAGATTTGTCCAGCAGACCGCAAGCGCCATCGGCCAGGTAGCGCCCCAGCCACTTGCGGGCAGTGACGGCACTGACACCCTGCTTGAGAGCTGCTTGTGAGGCAGACAGACCGCGTTTGGTGATGTCTTGAACCATTTCTAGTCGCCGCAGGTACGTTAATCGGGCATTCTTATGGGTGTTCATCTGGATTGGGGTGTTGAGGGTTGGGCGTTTGGCGATTCCCAGTCTCTCAGAACCAATCCGGGTGAACACCCGTAACAACCTATTGAAACTTCACACCTAG
>NZ_JAUXUP010000022.1 GCF_030680935.1 Polaromonas sp.
GCCGACGGTTGCTACGATGTGTTCTTCTGTCACCACCGCTTCATGCGGCTCGACTTGAATACCCTGACGCAAGCCTGATGAGATTCCAAGGTGTTTCCTATGTCTCCGCACACCTGTTTCCCATGTCTCCGGTCTATACACTTCGCCAAAAGAAAGTAAGCAAAGAAAAGGCGACCCGATGGTCTGGGACCTTCCGCTTCGCTGCAGGCAACCTGCGGTGCTCGGTCAAAGCGGGGTCTCGCTCGAACTCGCCTTCGGCTCAGACAATCGCGAGCCCTGATCCGCTTTGACCTCCGCTCCTCGGCCCAGCCCGACGGGTGGGGGGATGAATGCGGGAACGGATGCGAATTCGGGGAGAAGATGACGCGCTTTGCGCGTCATCTTCGGACCACGGGACCGTCATGTTTGCACGCGGGAGCAGCACACGCGGCCAAATGAGGCTCCCTTCTCTCGCCCAGCGGGGCGAGGGAAGGGCGGGGGGTTGGGAGTGGGGAGTCGCTCCTACTGTCGCAAGCAGACCGGGGACGCAGCGTGACGCCGGATTGAATCCCAAACCGAAACAAAACGAAACACAGCGCAACCGCCGTGAAACCCACGCCACCCTCAAGCCGCGCACCATACAAAGCCTCAACCACTCCTCACAAGGTACCCCCATGAAACGTTTTATCAAAAGAACCCTGCTCGGCCTGTTTGGCGGGGCGCTGATTATTGGCAGCCTGGGCGCCTGTTCGCACCGCGGCCATGGCGGCTGGAGCGAGGCTTCGCCCGAGTCGCGTGCGCGGCTGGTCGAAAAAGTCGGCTCGCGGCTGGACCTGGACGCCGCGCAAAAGCAGAAGCTCGATGTGCTCGCTGGCAAGCTGCAGGCCCAGCGCACTGCGCTGCGCGGCGCAACCGACCCGCGTGCGGCGATGCAGGGCCTGTTTGCTGGCAGCAAGCTGGACCAGGCGGGCGCCAAAAAGCTGATCGACGAAAAAACCGCAGCCATACAGACTGGCAGCCCGGAGGTGATTGCCGCCGCCGCCGACTTCTTTGACAACCTGCGCCCCGAGCAGCAGCAGAAAGTCCGCGAGTTCATGGAGCGTGGCCGTCGCTGGGGCCAGCGTGGCTAAAGCGGCTGGCTTTGGACTGCTGGGCGCCCGTCTGGTGCGCCTGGACGCGGGCCGCCGGCCGCAGCGGGCGGCACAGGTGACGGCCCTGCCCGGCAGCGCTGCCGGTGGGGTGCGCACGCTGCTGCGGTTGGAAGGTCTGGCGGCGCTGACGCTGGCACTGGCGGCCTATGCGCAGTTTGGTGCGGGCTGGGGCTGGTTTGCGCTGCTGTTTCTTTTGCCTGACCTGTCTTTTGCAGCCTATCTGGCCGGCCCGCGCTGGGGGGCCGCCGCCTACAACGCTGCGCATTCTTACCTGGGCGCGCTGGCGCTGCTGGCCGCTGGCGTGCTGGTGGCCATGCCTGGTTTGCTCGCCGTCGGCCTGGTCTGGTGTGCCCACATTGGTTTTGACCGCACGCTTGGTTACGGGCTCAAGTACAGCGAGGGCTTTGGCCTCACACACCTGGGTTGCATTGGCCAAAGCGACCCCTGGTGAACAAATACTTGACGCTGTGGCGCCCCAGCTTCTTATGATCTGCTCATGCCCCGTATTTTGCTGATTGACGACGATGAACATCTGGCCGCTCCGCTGGCTGCCTACTTTGCTCGCTTCGGTTTTCAGCTCGACAGCGCCACCCGGCCCACGCAAGGCCTGGCCATGCTGCGCAGCAGGCCTTATGACGCCGCCATTCTGGATGTGATGCTGCCCGAGATGGACGGTTTTGCGCTGTGCCGTGAGATCCGCAAGGGCAGCGACGTGCCGGTGATCATGCTGACCGCGCGCGGCGATGTGATGGACCGCGTGGTGGGCCTGGAGCTGGGCGCCGACGACTATTTGCCCAAGCCGTTTGAGCCGCGTGAGCTGGTGGCGCGGCTGCAAACCATACTGCGGCGCCAGCGCGCCACGCCGGCTGCAACACGCGGGCAGCGCCGGGTGTTTCATGAGCTGGTCATTGACGTGGAAACCCGCGAGGTCTTGCGCCAGGGCCAGCCGGTGGAGTTGACCGGCACCGAGTTTGAACTGCTGGCGCTGCTGGCGGCCGAGCCGGGCAAGGTCTTCAGCCGCGACGACATCCTGAACCGCTTGCGCGGGCACGAGGCAGAGCTGTACACCCGCGCCGTGGATATTGTGGTGAGCCGCTTGCGCAAAAAGCTGGAGCCACTCGACTGCATCAAGACACTGCGCAACGCCGGTTACACGCTGGCGGTTGGCAAGGCAGCGGCGCCGTGAAGGCTGATCACGCTTCCCGCCCCAGGGGCTGGGCGCACCGCTGGCGCCATTCTCTGCGGCTGCGCCTGATCGGCGTTTTTGTGCTGCTGGCACTGGTGATGGCTGCTGTTTTTCTGGGTGGCATGCAGCGCGCTTTTTCATCGGGCTGGCGCGAAGCCGGCCGCCCCCTGATCACCGACTATATGGACCGCGTGGTGGCCGAACTGGGCACCCCCCCAGACATCAATCGCGCCCAGGCGCTGGAAGCGCGTTTGCCCATTGCCATCCGTATCGAAGGGCCTGTGGTCAATTGGCAATCCCGGCCAGAGTCGGGTGACGGGCCGGACTGGCGCGGACGGGTTGGGCGCGGCAACGACTGGCGCAGCCGCATGACCGCTGATGGCCACCGGGTGACTTTTGGCTGGGGCAGCGTGAACTGGCGAGAGGGGCCGCACGGCATCGGCTGGTTCACGCTGGCCCTGTTGCTGGGACTGATTGCCGCTGCCTATGCCTATGTGCGGCGCCTGCTGCGGCCGCTCGATGACATCCGCGCCGGTGCCGAGCGTTTTGGCCGTGGCGCCTTTGATACGCCGATTCCGCTGCGTCGGCGCGATGAACTGGGTGAGCTGGCGCAGCGCATCAACACCATGGCGCATGACATCGAGGGCATGCTCGATGCCAAACGCGCTCTGCTGCTGGCGCTCAGCCATGAGTTGCGCTCACCCCTGACGCGGGCCCGGCTCAATGCCGAACTGCTGCCCGACGCACCGGAGGGCGGCGGCGAGCGGGCGGCCCTGCTGCGTGACCTCGGTGAAATGCGCGACCTGATCAGCGACCTGCTGGAGAGCGAACGCCTGGCCAGCCCGCACGCCGCCGTGCAGCGTGAAAGTGTGGATCTGGCGGCGCTGGTGCGCGAGGTGGTGGCCGAGATGCCGGCCGCCCATGCTGTCACCGTGGACCTGGCACCCGGCCTGGGCCCACTGGCGCTGGACCGCACCCGCATGCGCCTGTTGCTGCGCAACCTGCTGGACAACGCCCTGCGTTACAGCGCCGATGCGGCGCAGCCGCCGCGTGTGACCCTGCAGGCCGAAGGGGCTGCCCTGCGGCTGCAGGTGCGCGACTTCGGGCCGGGTGTGGACGCTGCGCAACTGGAGCGGCTGACCGAACCCTTTTACCGAACCGACAGCGCCCGCCAACGCACCACGGGCGGCGTGGGCCTGGGCCTGTACTTGTGCCAGCTGGTGGCGCAGGCGCATGGCAGCCGGCTGGAGGTGCGTAATGCGACACCGGGGCTGGTGATTGACGTGCTATTAAAAACATAGCTGCTTGCGCATATGGATTAGCGGTTGGAGGCTTGTTTGGCTCTACTTCCCAGGCCTGCAGCCCCGACAATCAGCAGCGCGGCCAGTGCAATGCTCCAGCTCAGGTCGCGCCCGCTGACCAGCATCAACAGCAAGGTCGAGCCCAGCGGCGTGAGGTAACTCAAGATGCCGATCTGGCGCGCGTCGCCGAGCTTGAGCGCCTTGTCCCAGAGAAAAAACGCCGCACCCAGCGGGCCCAGACCGGTTGCGACGAGTAGCAGCCAGTCGCGCGTGTTCAGGGCCGCCGACGGCTCCAGTACCCAGTGGCATACCAGCGATAAGGCGCCCGAGACCGCGCCAAACAGGCCAACCGCGGCGGTTGGAAAACTGCGCCCCGTCAACTCGGCCCGTTTCGTCTGCAGCGAATAGTTGGCCCAGATCAGCGCCGACACCAGCGCCAGCAGGTAGCCCCAGCCGCTGCTGGCAGCCAGGCCCGGACCCGCCGCGTCACCAGCCTGGCGCCCGCCCAGAATGGCCAGCGCTGCGCCGACAAAACCAGTCACTGCGGCGGCGACATGAAGGCCGCGCAGCCGGATGCCGGGCAAATACAGCGGCGCCAGCACCACAATGAACAAGGGCCACAGGTAGTTGACCAGGTTCACCTCCACCGCCGGTGCCAGGCGCAGCGCCATGAACAGCAGAAAGTGAAACCCGAACAGGGTGAACACCCCCATCGCCAGGGTGCGGCGCGCAATCTTCCATTGCGCGGGGTGCTTCAGTACGGCAGGCCAGGACAAGGCGCTGCCCACCAGCAGCGCCACGCCGGTCAGCAGAAACGGCGGCACGTGCTGGAGCAGGACACCCAGAGACGAGAGACAGGCCCACAAAACAATGGCACCCAGGGCGTAAAGGTTGGCTGGCATGGCCGCAAGCATAGTCTGCGGCGGCACGGGGCATCGTCGCGCAAGCAGGGTGGGCCGTCGCGCAACAACGGCTGGTGTGAGTTCAGTGCGGCCGGAAGCGGCGCAGGGCGGCTGTCAGTGCCGACGGCGACTGGTAGCCGCAACGCAGCGCGGTTTCTGCCACGCTGAAGCCTTCCCCACGCAGTTGCAGCGCGCGTGCCAGCCGCTGGCCGCGCAGCCACTGCATCACGCTGAGCCCGGTTTCAGCCCGGCATCGCTCTGCAAACCGGCTGGGGCTCAAAAACACCTGCCGCGCGATCTGCGCCACGCTCAGCGCTTCGTGCATGTGCTGCGTGGTCCAGTCGGCCAGCCGCGCCCAGTTGATGGCGCGCGCAGGGCGCTGGGGCAGCGGGCCGTAGGCGCGCCAGGCCTCGAGCAGCAGGGCCGGGCCATGCTGCTGCGCCAGGCCGCCGGCTTGCTGCAAGGCATGCTCCAGATACAGGGCCAGGGCCAGCGTTTGACGGGGCTGGGCCGGTTGTACGGCGCAGCGCGCCCAGCCCGGCTGCGCGGTGTCCAGCACCAGACAGCGGCTGCCGCTGCGGGCTTCAAAGTCGTGGCGTTCTCCGGGGGCAATCACGCAGCCATCACCTGCGGCGATACGCTGTCCACGGCCCTGCACTTCCAGCTCAAGTACGCCGTCCAGCCCCAGCAGCACCTGAAAGTGCGCGTGCGCATGGCTGCCGTGTGACGCGCCGTAGTGGCGCAGCGACAGCAAGCCCTGCGGCGTGTTCATGTCAGAGGGTGGTGGTGGCCGCTGCGGCGTCGGCCTTGTCGGCCACACCGGCCGCATGCGCCTGCTCGTCGGCGTGGTAACTGCTGCGCACCATGGCGCCGACGGCAGCGTGGGTGAAGCCCATCTTGTAGGCCTCGGCTTCAAACATCTTGAAGGTGTCGGGGTGAACGTAGCGGCGCACCGGCAGGTGGCTGGTCGAAGGCGCGAGGTACTGGCCTATGGTCAGCATGTCGATGTGGTGCGCGCGCATGTCGCGCATAACTTGCAAAATTTCCTCGTCGGTCTCACCCAGTCCGACCATGATGCCGCTTTTGGTCGGCACCTTGGGGTGCAGGGCCTTGAATTTTTTCAGCAGGTTCAGGCTGAACTGGTAGTCGCTGCCGGGGCGCGCCTCTTTGTACAGGCGCGCCGTGGTTTCCAGGTTGTGGTTCATCACGTCGGGCGGCGCGGCCTTCAGAATCTCGAGCGCGCGGTCATCGCGGCCGCGGAAGTCGGGCACCAGGATTTCAATCGTGGTCTGCGGCGACAGCTCACGAATTTTCTGGATACATTCCACAAAATGACCACTGCCGCCGTCGCGCAGGTCGTCGCGGTCCACGCTGGTGATCACCACGTACTTGAGCTTGAGCGCGGCAATGGTTTTGGCCAGGTTCAAGGGTTCGTCCACATCCAGCGGATCGGGCCGGCCGTGGCCCACGTCGCAAAACGGGCAGCGACGTGTGCACTTGTCGCCCATGATCATGAAAGTCGCCGTGCCCTTGCCAAAACACTCGCCGATGTTGGGGCAGGAGGCTTCTTCACACACCGTGTTGAGCTTGTTCTCGCGCAGGATCTGCTTGATCTCGTAAAAACGTGTGCTCGGGCTGCCGGCCTTGACGCGAATCCACTCGGGTTTTTTCAGAATTTCGCCTGCGACAACCTTGACCGGTATGCGCGACAGCTTGGCCGCCGCCTTTTGTTTGGCCAGCGGGTTGTAGTCTGCCTGGCTCTGGATGTCGCGGACAACTTCTGGGGTGCTCATGTATGTTTTACCTTGGGGGGTGGCTCAGGGTGCCAGATAAGTCACAAGCTTTTGGCTCAGGACATCTGCCGCCTCTTGCCAGCTTGCCGATACCCCGATTGTAGAAAGGTCTGTGGTGCTCAGCCCGGCGTAGCCGCAGGGGTTGATGCGTGAGAAGGGTTCCAGGTCCATGGCGACGTTGAGCGCCACACCGTGGTAGCTGTACTGGCGGCTGACCTTGATACCGAGTGCAGCGATTTTTCCCAGGCCGCGAAACGGGTCGGCCGGGTTCAGGGGGCCGGTCAGTGCAGCGTGTGCGCCGGGGTCGTCCAGGCGTACATAAATGCCCGGCGAGCCAGCCACGCGGTGCCCTGTCACACCGAAGTGCGCCAGCGTCCGGATCACGGCCTCCTCCATCCGGTAGACATATTCCTTGACGTAATATCCGGCGCGTTGGAGGTCCAGCAGCGGGTAAGCCACGACCTGCCCCGGCCCGTGGTAAGTCACCTGGCCACCCCGGTCGGTGGCCACCACAGGGATGTCGCCGGGGCTCAACACATGTTCGCTTTTGCCCGCCAGACCCTGGGTATAAACCGGCGAATGCTCACAAATCCATAGCTGGTCGCGCCCGTCAGATAAGGGCTGGACGCCAATTTGGCTTGTAGTTTCACGGCTGCGGGCGGCGGTGAAGGCCTGCATGGCCTGCCAGGTGGGCAGGTAGTCGACCTGGCCCAGGGTGCGAATATCCATGTGCATCAAGCGCGAGTGCCTGCTACAGCACCACCTTGACCATCGGGTGTGTGGACAGCGTGCGGTACAACTCGTCAAGCTGCTCTCGGGAGGTCGCCGTCACGGTGATGGTGATGCCCAGGTATTTGCCGCCCTTGCTCTCGCGCAGCTCGATGGTGGAGGCGTCAAACGCCGGGTCAAACTGGTGTGCAATGAGGGTGATGGCATGCACCAGCCCATCGACCTTCTGGCCCATCACCTTGATGGGGAACTGCGACGGGTACTCGATCAGCGACTCCTGGCGCGGTACCTCCGGGGGCGTGGGGGTGCTCATGCCTGCTCTGCCTGTTTGGCGCGCTGGTAGGCTGCGTGCAGCCTGGCATACACCGGGCCGGGCTTGCCACTGCCAATCGGCTGGTCGTCCAGCCGGGTGATGGCCAGCACTTCTTTGGTGGCCGACGACAGCAGCAACTCGTCGGCGCTGAACACTTCCTCGCGGCTGATGCGGCGCAATTCAAAACCAATGCCGGCGTCGCGGCAAATGCTTTCGATCAACCCGTAGCGAATGCCTTCCAGCACCAGATTGTCTTTGGGCGGGCCCAGCACCTGGCCGTCACGCACGACCCACACGTTGCAGGCCGCCGCCTCGCTGAGGTAACCGTCCCGGAACATCACGGTTTCCACCGCGTCGGCGTCGGCACTGATCTGGCGCGCCAACACCGCCCCCAGCAGGCTGGTGCTTTTGATATGCGCCTTGCTCCAGCGGAAGTCGTCGGCGCTGACGCAGGCTACACCCTGCGCGCGCTGCTCGGGCGTGGGCGGTTTCATGGTGTTGGTCATGACAAAAACGGTGGGTGCCAAATCAGGCGGCATGACATGGTCGCGCAGGGCGACGCCGCGCGTGATCTGGATGTAGACCAGCTGGTCGATTTTTTCGTGCGAGCTGTGTTGCGACAGCGCGTAGCCGTCCACCAGTTTCAGCACCAGTTCATGCCACTTCGCGTGCGACAGCGGGTTGGGGATGCGGAGCTCGGCCAGGCTGCGGTCCAGGCGCGCCATGTGCTGGGCAAAACGGAAGGGCTTGCCGCCATAAACCGGCACGACTTCGTAAACACCGTCGCCGAAGATGAAACCGCGGTCCATCACGCTGATTTTTGCGTCCTTCAGCGCGGTGATTTCACCGTTGAGGTAGCAGGGCGTGTCGGGCAGCGTTGGCGTGGAAGGGGTCATCGTGAGTGTCTGGGGTTGGGCGGTTATTGTCGCGCAATCCTCAGCGCTTGCCCTGCCGCGTGCGCCGCTTGAACCAGACGCGCCAGCGCCAGACCAACTTGACCAGAAGGTAGCCGCTGAGCGAACCTGCGACTGAAAAAATGGCCATGCCAAGCACGGCGGGCCAGCCGAAGTGTGCCAGCCAGGCCATGGCGTCAAAACCTGGCGCGGCCGCGGTTGCCTGAAACGCGGCGTCGCCTGCGGCCGCTTCGTAGACCGACACACCCAGGATCAGGCTCCCCAGCTTGTAAGCAAGCCAGAGCCAGAAGCCGATGGTGAACGGGTTGGTGACCAGGGTCATGCCTGCAGCCACAGGAATGTTGCCGCGCCACCAGACGCTGTGCGCGACTGCCACCAGAATCTGCGCGACTGGCAGGGCAAAGGCCCAGAACAGGCCGATGGCCACACCCCGCGCCACCGCTTCATGCTGCATGCGCCACAGCCCTGGCTCCTGCAGTCGATGCGCAACCGGCTTGAGCCAGGGGTGAGCCGCCAGAGTTTGCGGGCTGATGCCCTGTGTGAAACGATCGCTCCAGTGGGCCTTGACAGGCTTGCGCGGGCTCACGGCTGTGCCCGTCTGGCTGGCAGCGACCGCGCTTCGCCAATTTTCATCATGAAAAAATCCTCAACACACAGAAGCAGCAGCGAAACACGGGCGACAAAACAGGTCACAGCGAGTGGTCTCCTCAAGCAGTGTTCAACCGATAAAAACCACGGCGGCAATCGCCGCTGCGCCCAGCGCCAGGTTGATGCCGGCCAGCGTGGCAATCTGTCCGACGCGGCGCCCACCTTCTGGCCAGTCTGACGCTGCCACTGCCTGCCTCAGACGCCGGTACGGGCCAAAATAAAGATGGCCGAACAACGCAAACATCAGCAGGCCCATACCCAGCATCAGGTGCCAGCCCGTGGGTGCGTTTTTCATGCCGACAGCCAGCAGCATCGCCATGCCGGTGGCCAGCAGCAAACCGATGCTCACCCACACCAGCCTGAAAAATTTCGTGAGTACCGCTGCAATCAGCGGCAAACGCTGGGGCGGTGCAAGCTGGGCCTGTGCCGCGGGCCGCAGCGCAAACAGCATGAAGCTGATGCCGCCCAGCCAGACGATGGCGGCGGCGAGGTGCAAAAATTTCATCAGGGCGGGCATGGGAGACCTTTAAAAAATCGGCGTTACCGGGACTGGGTGCGCAGAGAGGGCTTCAAGAGAGCGCCCCAAGCTTGCGCGAGCGGCAGGAGGTGAATTGTCGCCTCCAAAGTCCGGTCCTTTTGCCCTGTGGTCATTGGCCATCACCGCAGCGCCCGGCAGGGGCATTTTGGGCACGGGCGGGTTTCTACGTATAATCAAGGGCTTTGCTAAACACCAGCCTGTAACCTGCTTGTACTTTGTGACTTCCAAAATGACACATTCAGCAGTTTCTACAAAAGCTCCAGCTTGGACGGTGGTGGCAGAAGACAGTGATTTCAAGCCGCTGACGCGTGATGAGGCTCAAAAACTTCGTCTGGCGCACCCCTCTACCTCCCCGTGGGCGGTGTTGGCGGGTCAGTTGCTGGTGGGTGTGCTGGTGGCGTGTGCTGCCTGGCTGCTGACCGGAAGGCAAAGCGCCGGATGGTCTGCGCTGTATGGCGCGCTGGCGGTGGTGATTCCCGGCGCTTTGTTTGCGCGGGGTTTGATGAGCCAGTTCTCGTCCATCAACGCAATGACTGCCGGATTTGGTTTTTTTGTATGGGAGGCAATCAAGATTGCCTCCAGCGTCGGGATGCTGTTTGCGGCCCCGCGCTTGGTCCCTGATCTGGACTGGTTGGCAATGCTGATCGGCCTGATCGTGACCTTGAAGGTGTATTGGGTGGCGCTGTTAATGCGCCCTGAACGAAAAATAGCTTAAAGAGTCAATCATGTCCGCAGAAGCAAACGCTCCGACAGCCAGTGAATATATTGTTCACCACCTGACGCACTGGCAAAACAAGCCGCAGACGGAAATCGTCGATTTCTCTGTCTTCAACATTGACTCCCTGTTTTTTTCCATCCTGCTGGGTGTGGTCGGCTGCTTCTTCCTGTGGAAGGCTGCTCGTGGTGTGACGTCCGGCGTGCCCGGGCGTTTTCAGGCCGCTGTCGAAATCCTGCTTGAAATGGTGGACGGCCAGGCCAAGGCGATTGTGCACAACGCCAACAGCCGCAAACTGGTGACGCCGCTGGCGCTGGTGGTGTTTGTCTGGATTTTCCTGATGAATGCAATGGACCTGCTGCCGCTGGATCTGCTGCCCGAATTGTGGGCTCTGGCCTATGGTGCCGCCGGCTACGATCCGAGCCACGCCTACCTGCGCGTGGTCCCCACGGCCGATCTGTCTGTGACCATGGGTCTGTCGGTTTCCGTCTTGTTCATCTGCCTCTTCTACAACATCAAGATCAAGGGTGTGGGCGGCTGGGCGCATGAGCTGATTTCTGCGCCGTTTGGCACCAGCAAGAACCCGATTTTTGCGGTGATTCTGGGCATCATCAACATTGCCGAGCAGTTGATCTCCTTTGTGGCCAAAACGGTGTCGCATGGCATGCGGCTGTTTGGCAATATGTATGCCGGTGAGCTGGTGTTCATGCTGATTGCCCTGCTGGGCGGCTCTTGGGCCTTTTCAACGGCGCCAGGAGACCTGATGCTGCTGTTGTTGCATGTCGTGGCAGGCTGGGCGTGGGCAGTGTTCCACATCATCATCATTTTGCTGCAGGCTTTTGTGTTCATGATGTTGACCCTGGTCTACATCGGGCAGGCGCACGACGCGCATTGATTTTCGTTTTCGTTTTGGTGTTTTTTCGTTAATTTAGGAGTGAATCATGGAAGTTATTAGTTTTGCTGCTCTGGCTGCTGGTTTGATCATCGGTCTGGGTGCGCTCGGCGCTTGTATCGGTATCGGCATCATGGGTAGCAAGTACCTTGAAGCAGCTGCACGCCAGCCAGAACTCATGGGCGAACTGCAAACCAAAATGTTCGTGCTGGCTGGTCTGATTGACGCTGCGTTCATTATCGGTACCGGTATTGCACTGTGGTTCGCAACTGCCAACCCCTTCCTCGCTCAAATCGCACGCCTGGTCAAGTAAGTCCTGCCTGCAACACCTCGTTGAGGGAGATTTACTGTGAACATTAATGGAACACTGGTGGCGCAAGCCATCGTCTTTGCATTGCTGGTGCTGTTCACGATGAAATTCGTGTGGCCCCCGATCGCGAAAGCGCTGGACGAGCGGGCCCAAAAGATCGCTGAAGGCCTCGCTTCTGCCGAGAAGGCCAAGTCCGAACTCTCCGTTGCCAACAAGCGCGTGGAAGAAGAACTTGCCAAATCGCGCAATGAGTCGGCGCTGCGTCTGGCTGAGGCCGAGCGTCGCGCGCAGGCACTGATCGAAGAGGCAAAAGGCAAGGCAACGGAAGAGGGCAAGAAAATCATTGCCGCTGCCCAGGCCGAAGCCGAGCAGCAAACCGTCAAGGCCAGGGAGACGCTGCGCGAGCAGGTTGCCGCTCTGGCCGTCAAGGGTGCCGAGCAGATTCTGCGCAAGGAAGTCAATGCCGGTGTGCATGCTGACTTGCTGGGCCGCCTGAAGACAGAGCTGTAAGAAGGGGTCAACATGGCAGAACTAGCCACCATCGCCCGTCCTTACGCTGAAGCGCTGTTCAAGGCGTCCGGGTCCGACCTGGGCGCTGCGGCGACCTGGCTGGATGAGCTGGCAGCGATTGCTGCCAATGCGCAACTGTTGCAATTTGCAGGCAACCCCCGAGTCACGGCAGAACAGACGTTTGACGTGGTTTCCGGTGTGGCCAGGACCAAGTTGCCAGAGGCCGCAAAGAATTTCCTGCGTACGGTGATTGAAAACGGACGTCTCGGCGTCCTGACCGAAATTGCCAGCCAGTTCCGGGCCTTGAAGAATGCGCAGAGTGGATCGTCGGATGCCACCGTGTACAGCGCGTTTGCGCTGGAAGGGGCGGCGCTGACCGATCTGGCGGCAACGCTGGAAAAGCGTTTTGGCCGCAAGCTCAACCTCAAGGTCGAGCTGGAACCCGAACTGATAGGCGGCGTACGTGTCGTGGTGGGTGACGAGGTGCTGGACACCTCGGTCAAAGCCCGTTTAGAGCAAATGAAAGTGGCGTTGATTTCGTGAGCTTGCGCTCAAGCGCAGCTTCCCGGAATTAGCCAACAACCTAGAAAGAAGGAAAGAGTCATGCAACTCAATCCCGCAGAAATTTCTGAACTGATCAAGAGCCGTATCGAGGGCTTGAGCGCCAGCAGCGATGTCCGTAACCAGGGCACGGTGGTGTCCGTGTCCGACGGTATCGTGCGTATCCACGGCCTGTCCGATGTGATGCAGGGCGAGATGCTGGAATTTCCGCCCACCGCTGATGGCACGCCCACTTATGGCCTGGCCCTGAACCTGGAGCGCGACTCGGTCGGCTCGGTGATTCTGGGTGAGTACGAACACATCGCTGAAGGCGACACCGTCAAGTGCACGGGCCGCATTCTGGAAGTGCCGGTAGGCCCCGAGCTGCTTGGCCGCGTGGTCAATGCGCTGGGCCAGCCGATTGATGGCAAAGGCCCGGTCAATGCCAAGATGACCGACGTCATTGAAAAAGTCGCACCTGGTGTGATCGCCCGTAAATCGGTGGATCAGCCGCTGCAAACCGGCTTGAAGTCCATCGACTCCATGGTGCCGATCGGCCGTGGCCAGCGCGAGCTGATCATTGGTGACCGCCAGACCGGTAAAACGGCTGTGGCGATTGACGCCATCATCAACCAGAAGGGCACGGGCGTTTTCTGCGTTTATGTGGCTATTGGTCAAAAGGCTTCGTCGATCAAAAACGTGGTGCGTTCGCTTGAGCAAGCCGGTGCGATGGACTACACCATTGTGGTGGCTGCATCGGCATCTGAATCCGCTGCCATGCAGTATGTCAGCGCTTACTCTGGCTGCACCATGGGCGAGTATTTCCGCGACCGCGGTCAGGACGCGCTGATTGTGTATGACGACCTGTCCAAGCAGGCCGTGGCTTACCGCCAGGTTTCCTTGCTGCTGCGCCGTCCGCCAGGCCGCGAAGCCTATCCCGGCGACGTGTTTTATCTGCACAGCCGCCTGCTGGAGCGCGCCGCCCGCGTGAACGAAAAATACGTTGAAGACTTCACCAAGGGCGAAGTCAAAGGCAAAACCGGTTCACTGACGGCCCTGCCGATTATTGAAACGCAAGCCGGCGACGTGTCCGCTTTCGTGCCTACCAACGTGATCTCGATCACCGACGGCCAGATTTTCCTGGAGACCAGCCTGTTCAACGCCGGTATCCGCCCTGCGATCAACGCCGGTATCTCGGTGTCGCGTGTTGGTGGTGCAGCCCAGACCAAGCTGATCAAGAACCTGTCCGGTGGTATCCGTACCGACCTGGCCCAGTACCGTGAGCTGGCTGCGTTTGCGCAGTTTGCTTCCGACCTGGACGAGGCCACCCGCAAGCAGCTGGACCGTGGTGCCCGCGTGACCGAACTGCTCAAGCAGTCGCAGTACTCGCCGCTGTCCATCTCCAACATGGCCGCCACACTGTTCGCAGTGAACAAGGGTTTCATGGACGACGTGGAAGTCAAGAAGGTGCTGGCGTTCGAATCCGGACTGCACAGCTACCTGAAGGACAAAAACGCCGCGCTGATGGCCAAGCTGGAAACCAACAAGGCCATGGACAAGGACGCCGAGGCTGAACTGAACACCGCTGTCGCTGCGTTCAAGAAGTCGTTTGCCTGATCCATACCTGAAGACATCAAAGCCCAGCGCTTAGAAACCATTTAGGAAAAAATATGGCGGCAGGAAAAGAGATACGCGGCAAGATCAAATCGGTGGAAAACACCAAAAAGATCACCAAAGCCATGGAAATGGTGGCGGCCTCCAAAATGCGCAAGGCGCAGGAACGGATGCGTGCCGCCCGTCCTTACAGCGACAAGATCCGCAACATCGCGGCCAATCTGGCTCAGGCCAACCCCGAGTACACCCACGCGTTCATGGCGTCCAACGACACCAAAACGACGGGGTTCATCGTGGTGACGACCGACAAGGGCCTGTGCGGCGGGTTGAATACCAATGTGCTGCGCGCCGTGACGCTCAAGCTCAAGGAGCTGCAGGCGGCGGGCGAAGATTCGCAGGCGGTGGCCATCGGCAACAAGGGCCTGGGTTTTCTCAACCGGGTTGGCGCCAAGGTGATCTCGCATGTGACGCAGCTGGGTGACAAGCCGCATCTGGACAAGCTCATCGGCCCGGTCAAGGTGCTGCTCGACGCTTACAGCGAAGGCAAGATCAAGGCGGTGTACCTGTGTTACACCAAGTTCATCAACACCATGCGCCAAGAGCCGGTGGTTGAGCAGTTGCTGCCGCTCACGGCCGAAAACATGCAGGCCGACAAGGACCAGCATGGCTGGGACTACATCTACGAGCCCGATGCACAGACCGTCATTGACGATCTGCTGGTTCGTTATGTCGAAGCGCTGGTGTATCAGGCTGTGGCCGAAAACATGGCGTCCGAGCAGTCGGCCCGCATGGTGGCCATGAAGGCCGCCACCGACAACGCCGGCAGCGTGATTGGCGAGCTCAAGCTGGTTTACAACAAAACGCGTCAGGCAGCGATCACGAAAGAACTTTCGGAAATCGTCGCTGGTGCTGCAGCGGTTTAAGCCGCCACTCCGATTTAAAGATTAAAGAATAGAAAAGGATCCAGTCATGGCTCAAGCTCAAGGCAAGATTGTTCAGTGTATCGGTGCGGTGGTTGACGTGGAATTTGCGCGCGACCAGATGCCGAAGATTTATGACGCGCTCAAGATGGAAGGCTCTGCGCTGACCCTTGAAGTGCAGCAGCAGCTCGGCGACGGCATTGTGCGCACCATCGCACTGGGCACGTCCGACGGCCTGCGCCGCGGCAACATGGTATACAACACCGGCGCCAACATCACGGTTCCGGTCGGCAAAGCCACCCTGGGCCGCATCATGGACGTGCTGGGCGCGCCGATTGACGAGCGTGGCCCGGTCGACCAGACCCTGACGGCCCCGATTCACCGCAAAGCCCCGGCTTACGACGAGCTGAGCCCATCACAGGAACTGCTGGAAACCGGCATCAAGGTGATTGACCTGGTGTGTCCGTTTGCCAAGGGCGGCAAGGTCGGCCTGTTCGGCGGCGCCGGCGTCGGCAAGACCGTGAACATGATGGAACTGATCAACAACATCGCCAAGGCGCACTCGGGCCTGTCCGTGTTTGCCGGTGTGGGTGAGCGTACCCGCGAAGGCAATGACTTCTACCACGAGATGGCTGACTCCGGCGTGGTGAATCTCGAGAACCTCGGCGAATCCAAAGTGGCCATGGTGTACGGCCAGATGAACGAGCCGCCAGGCAACCGTCTGCGCGTGGCGCTGACCGGCCTGACGATTGCCGAGTCCTTCCGTGACGAAGGCCGTGACGTGTTGTTCTTCGTGGACAACATCTACCGCTACACCCTGGCCGGCACCGAAGTGTCCGCGCTGCTGGGCCGCATGCCTTCCGCCGTGGGTTACCAGCCGACGCTGGCCGAAGAAATGGGCCGTCTGCAAGAGCGTATTACCTCCACCAAGGTGGGCTCCATCACTTCCATCCAGGCCGTTTACGTGCCTGCCGATGACTTGACCGACCCGTCGCCTGCCACCACCTTTGCCCACCTGGACTCCACTGTGGTGCTGAGCCGTGACATCGCCTCGCTGGGTATCTACCCTGCGGTCGATCCACTCGACTCCACCAGCCGTCAGCTCTCGCCAGCGGTGGTCGGTGAAGACCACTACAACACGGCGCGCGCCGTGCAAGGCACGCTGCAGCGCTACAAGGAATTGCGCGACATCATTGCGATTCTCGGCATGGACGAACTGGCACCTGAAGACAAGCTGGCTGTGGCCCGTGCCCGCAAGATCCAGCGTTTCCTGAGCCAGCCTTTCCACGTTGCTGAAGTGTTCACGGGATCACCCGGCAAATATGTCAGCCTGGCTGAAACCATTCGCGGCTTCAAGATGATTGTGGCGGGCGAATGTGACCATCTGCCAGAGCAGGCTTTTTACATGGTTGGCACGATTGACGAAGCTTTCGAGAAGGCCAAGAAGGTCTAAGTCATGGACACCACACACACCATCCGCGTCGATGTTGTCAGTGCCGAAGAGTCCATCTTTTCGGGCGAGGCCAGGTTTGTCGCCTTGCCGGGCGAGGCGGGCGAGTTGGGTATTTACCCACGCCACACACCGCTCATCACCCGTATCAAGCCGGGCGCGGTGCGGATTGAAATGGCTGACGGCACGGAGGAGTTTGTCTTCGTCGCCGGCGGCCTGCTTGAAGTGCAGCCGAATTGCGTGACCGTTCTCAGCGACACCGCCATCCGCGGCAAAGACCTGGACGAAGCCAAGGCCGGCGTGGCCAGGGCAGCGGCTGAAGAGGCGTTGAAAAACGCAAAGAGCGAAATCGACATCGCTCGTATCCAGTCCGAGATAGCGGTGATGGCCGCCGAGATTAGCGCCGCCCGCAAATTCCTTCGCAAGAAGTAAGAACCGCCGCAGCTTGTTCTGACCAAGCCCCTGCCGCAAGCCAGGGGCTTTTTCATGCACCAGACACCCACCGGGCTACGGACCGGTGGGCCGCACGCCTGGCCCGGCACAGGATCTGGCTGTGTGGCGTTTAGCGCAATTGTGACGTTTCGGCGCAGCCGGCCTTTGCACCCCTAAAATCTGCCGAAAGCCCTTGTTCTGCAAGCGCTGGCAGCTATCAAATCAATAGCGTTTGTAACATCTGCTCACGACAGCGGGGGCTGATGGGCGCTATCTTGAATGTGGTTCAAACGACAAAGAGGCGGACAGATCATGGACAGCATTCTGGACAGCGTGACCTGGGCAGACGAGGCCCAGCCTGCGGGCAAGCCCAGACCTGCGGTCCGGGTCTGGCTCAAGCGGGGGCTTTTGTTGCTCTGTACCGTGGCGGCCCTCGGGGTACTGCTCGCTCAATAGCCGCCTGGCGCCTGGCCGCTACTGAAGCAGCGGCGTGTCCGGCAATTCGTTGCCTGCGCCCTGAACACCGCTGGCGCCGGCCTGAAGCTCAAAATGCTGCATCAACACCGCCGAACATTCTTCCAGGGCCTGCGTCAGCCCGTCTTCATAACGCTGCTCTTTGAAGGCACCGGCCATGTTCGCGACCATCGTCTGCCACTCGTCTGCAGTGACATGCCGGGCCACACCACGGTCGGCCACAATTTCGATCGCATGTTCTGCCAGCAGCAGGTAAATCAGGATGCCGTTGTTGTGCTCGGTGTCCCACACCCTCAATTTGCCAAACATCGCCACCGCCCGCTCGCGGGTGATTGCGGCCAGGCTGTGGCTGCTGTCCAGCCGCCACAGGTAGCTCGCGGGCAGTGAAGACTCGACACATATGCGGATCTCGCCGCTGTGACGCCGCTCGCTGGCGGCGACGCGCCGTGCCAGACGCTCCAGCATGTCCGGCGGAATCGCTCGAGCCGTGTCGGATGCGTCCAGCCACAGGTGCTTGAGCAGAAGTTTGAGCTTGGTGATCATGGTCCCTACCAGCTTCCCGACGCGCCACCGCCGCCGAAGTTGCCGCCACCGCCGCTGCTGAAGCCGCCGCCACCGCCACCGCCACCAAACCCACCACCGCCGCCAAAACCGCCTCCGCCCCAGCCCGATGAACCGCGGCCGCGGCCCACACCGGCCAGGCTGCCCAAGCTGGACACCAGCGCAAACAGCATCCCGGCCAACGCCGCTATGCCGCCTATCCACAAGCTGCTGGTGAACAGCCAGGCCAGCGCACCAACTGCGCCACCCGTTGCCACCGATCCCAACTTGCGGCCCAGCACGCTGGCCAGCACGCGCCCGCCTAGGGGTACGGCAAAAAACAGAAACACTGCCATGTCGGTCCAGTTGAGGCCCTTGTCGGCAGGACGGCTGCCACCGGGCTGGTCCGGGGTCGACAGGTTTTCGCCCGTGATGCGCGCCATGATCTGGTCGGTGGCGGCATTGAGGCCGCCGGCAAAGTCGTTTTGCCGAAAGCGCGGCGTGATGGCGTTGTCGATGATCTGGCGCGCGGCCAGATCGGGGATGGCCCCTTCCAGCGTTTTGGTGGTTTCAATACGCACTTTGCGGTCGTTCTTGGCCACCACCAGCAGCAAGCCGTCGCCCACATCCTTGCGCCCGATCTTCCAGCTGTCGCCAACGCGCTGGGCGTAGGCGGCAATGTCTTCAGGCGCAGTGCTGGGCACCATCAGCACCACCACCTGGGCACCCCGCGACTGCTCGAAGGCGGCGAGTTTGGCCTCCAGCGCCTGCTTTTGTGCAGCATCCAGCGTGCCGGTACTGTCCATCACGCGGGCCGTGAGCGCAGGCACGGGCTGCACATCCTGCGCACCCAGCACACCGATGCCCGCAAACAAGCACAGGGCCAGCGCGAGCTGCGGCCAATGGAAGTAACGAAAGTTGCGCATGCCCGACAAAGTGCTGGCTTACTTCTTGTTGAAGTCCACTGTGGGCGGGGCCGATATCTGCGCCTCGTTCTGCACACTGAAAGTCGGTTTGACCGCGTAACCAAACACCATGGCCGTCAGGTTGTTCGGAAAGCTGCGCGCGAGCACGTTGTACGCCTGCACCGCCTGGATGTAGCGGTTGCGCGCGACCGTGATGCGGTTCTCCGTGCCTTCCAGCTGCACGCGCAAATCCTGGAAGCCCTGGTTGGCCTTGAGATTGGGGTAGTTTTCGGTGACCACCAGCAGACGCGACAGCGCCGAGCTCAGTTCGCCCTGCGCCGCCTGAAATTTCGCGAATGCTTCCGGGTTGTTCAGGGTCTCGGGCGTCACCTGCATGGAGGTGGCTTTGGCCCGTGCTTCCACCACCTTGGTCAGCGTGTCCTGCTCAAAAGCGGCTTCTCCCTTGACGGTGGCCACAATATTGGGCACCAGGTCGGCGCGGCGCTGGTACTGGTTCAGCACTTCGGACCAGGCCGACTTGGTCTGCTCATCCAGGCGCTGAAAGTCGTTGTAGCCGCAGCCGGGCAGCAGCAGCGCCATGGCGCCCAGAAGTACCCAATTGAAAAAGCGTGAGTTCATGGCAAACCTCCAAAAATGCGATTTGCAACACTACCATAGACACCATGTCCATAGCGTCAGAAAACCGCTCTACCCGTGGCACTCCGCTGCATATGCTGCAGGCAGCGCTTGGTCCGGCTCGCGGCACCCCCCATGTCAAGCCCGGGCTGATTGTTGCCGGCGCCACTGGCGCGCTGGGCAGCGAGGTGTTGCGCCGCCTTGCGGGCAGCGGCTGCATTGCGCACACCCAGGTGCTGGCGCGTGAACCGATGAGCACCGGTCTGGCGCAGGTGGTGATTGCGCCGGTTTCGGGCGACGACATTGCCAGCTGGTCCGCCAGCACCCTGGCAGCGCAGACCGGGGTCGTGATGTTTGAGCCGCCCCGGCTGCACCACGATCGTGAGCGCGCCTTGTGGACGCCGGTGCCGGCACAGTTGGTGGCGCTGGCCGCGTGGCTGCAGCGCTGCGGCGTGACAACGCTGGTGCTGGTATTGCCCCATGCGCAGGGCAGCCTGCCGCAGGCCCTGAGGCTTGGG
This sequence comes from Polaromonas sp., assembly GCF_030680935.1. GTDB lineage: Bacteria > Pseudomonadota > Gammaproteobacteria > Burkholderiales > Burkholderiaceae_C > Polaromonas. The sequence continues at coordinate 19,911 of NZ_JAUXUP010000022.1, forward strand.
CTGGCCAGCCTGGCCGAGCAAGAGCTTGCCGCGCTGGGTTTTGAACGCCTGCTGTTGCTGCGCTCTGCGCAAAAACCGCCCCGGCCTGTCGGTGCCAGGCCGCTGGCAAGAATTGCCACATGGATGTTGTCGGTGTGCAGCTACATGATCCCAACTGCCGCGCTGCCAGTGCGGCCAGCGCGCGTCGCCGAATTTTTGGACGCCGCCTTGCGTGTGTTGCCGCCGGGTACCCATGTGGTGGGCACCGAACTGCTCTGGCAAGGCGGCAAGCCCCAGGACATGCAGGCCGTCGTGCAAGCATGGCTTAATACAAGGCTCAACGTGCAGGAAAACTGAACGCAGCCCTTCCCACCGAACCATGCGAAAACCCAAAGTCCCCCCGGCCAGCAGCGGCAACGCCGATGACATCGAAGCCGCTTTTTACGAAGCCCTGCAAAGCGGCGACATCGACAAACTCATGGCCTGCTGGGCCGATGAGGATGATATTGTCTGCGTGCACCCCGGCGGTCCGCGCTGGCTGGGCGCGGGTGCGATACGCGCTGCCTTTGAAGCCATGTTTGCCAACGGCAGCATTCGCGCCCACGCAGAGAAGGTGCGCAAGGTCGAGTCCATGGGCGCCAGCTTGCACAGCGTGCTGGAGCGCATCGAGGTCATGACCGAAGAAGGCCCGCGCCATGCCTATGTGATTGCCAGCAATGTTTATCACAAGACCGCGCAAGGTTGGCGCCTGGTGGCGCACCATGCCAGCCCGGGGACGCCGCGCGAGATGCAGGAAATCTCGGACAGTCCCCAAGTGTTGCATTGAGCTCCGGACCATGATGACTTACGATGCGCCGTGGTGGTTGCCTGGTGGCAACCTGCAGACGATTTATGCCGCACTGCGCTCCAGGCGCTACCTCGGCGAGGCGCCAAGCTTTCGCCGCGAGCGCTGGGTAACGCCCGACGACGATTTTGTCGATGTTGACTTTGCCCGGCATGCCAGCGGTGCCTCAGCCCCCCTGCTGGTTATTTTTCACGGCCTCGAAGGTTCATCGGCCAGCCACTATGCCGAGGCCTTTGCCGATGTGGCCCGCACACGCGGCTGGGCCTGCGCCGTGCCGCATTTTCGCGGCTGCTCGGGTGAGCTGAACCGCGCGCCACGTGCCTACCATTCGGGTGATTTTGAAGAGATCGACTGGATTTTGCGGCGTTTGCAGAGCCAGCACGCAGGCCCGCTGTTTGCGGTGGGTATTTCGCTGGGGGGCAACGCGCTGATGCGTTGGGCCGGCGAGCTTGGCAGCCAGGCCGACAGGGTGGTGGCGGCGGTGGCGTCGGTCTGCTCACCGCTTGATCTGGCGGCCAGTGGCCACGCCATAGGCCGGGGCTTTAACCGGCTGGTGTACACCCGCATGTTTCTGAACTCCATGGTGCCCAAGGCCATGAAGAAGCTGGAGCAGCACCCCGGGCTGTTCAGTGCTGAAGCCCTGCTCGCCGCGCGCGATCTGTATGCCTTCGACAACGTGGTCACGGCCCCGCTGCACGGTTTTAAAAACACCGAGGATTACTGGGAGCGTGCTTCTGCCAAACCGCACATGAGGCGCATTGCGGTGGCGGCACTGGCTGTCAACGCGTTGAACGATCCTTTCATTCCGGCCGCCAGCCTGCCGCAGGCGGGCGATGTGAGTGCGGCCGTCACGCTATGGCAACCACGCCAAGGTGGCCACGTCGGTTTTCCTGCAGCGCCGTTTCCTGGCCATGTGCGCGCCATGCCCGAGGCGGTCTGCGGCTTCTTTGCTGCTGCTCGGCCACCATCGGGGCAAAATAGCGGCCATGGATGACATCGTTCGCCAGGCCATTGCCAAGTGGCCCAATGTTCCCCACTGTTATGGCTGGCTCGGCCTGGACGCGCGCGGTAACTGGTACATGCGTGACGACCAGGCCCAGGCGGCGGGCGCCTTTGCAGGCGGCACGGCGGCCAGCAAAGGCTCGCTCCTGAAACACGACAAGCTGATTGACTTCATCGCCCGCAACTACGAAAGCGACCCTGCCGGGCTCTGGTTTTTCCAGAACGGCCCACAACGTGTTTATGTGGAGCTGGAGGCCACGCCGCTGGTGTGGCGTGTAGACGCCGCGCCGGGTTTTGCGGTCACAGCACACACCGGCCAGTCGGCCCGGGTGCAGCGCTGCGTGCTGGATGAGCATGGGCGCCTCTATCTGGACACCGACATCGGTTTTGGCCTGGTGCATACACAGGACATGATCCAGGCCTCCGAGGCGATTGAGCAGGGGCTGTGGGTACCGGTTGAAGTCGCTACCCGCGACTTGCCGAAGCGCTTTTCGTACGTGCGCAGCCCGGCGGCGAGCCTGGTCGGGCCGGTTTGATGCTATTGATTCAATAGCTGCTTACGCTCATTGAATAAGGGCTACAGCCTGTTTCGGCATTAAAAAAGCCGGTCCAGGACCGGCTTTTGAGACGGGGGTCAGTGCCGGCTTATTTGGCGGCATTCACCATGAATTCCACCGCAGCGCGGATGTCCGCATCGGAAGCGGCAGAGCCGCCCTTGGGTGGCATCGCGCCCTTGCCCTTGATGACGCTGGCAGTCATCATGTCCAGCCCGGTTTTGATGCGCGGTGCCCATGCGGCCTTGTCGCCGAACTTCGGCGAACCAGCGACAGACGCGGCATGGCAGGCAACGCAGACTTGTTTGTACAGAGCCTCGCCAGCACCTGCACCCGCTTTGACCGGGGCGGCCGGAGCAGCAGCGGCAGCAACCACGGCTGGTGCGGCGGGCATGGCGGCTGCGGCGACGACCGGTGCAGCTGGCGCCTCAGCGGTAACGGGGGCCGCTGCTTTCTGCGGCTCTGCAAACTTGGCACCGGCTGCTTTGGTCATGTACACCACCGCCTTGCCAATTTCGACATCGTCAAAATCGCCGCCGCCCTGGGCACCCATCGCGCCCTTGCCTTTGAGTGATGCATCCCACAGAGCGGCAAACCCGGTCTTGATGCGCGGCGCCCAGGCGGCGACATCGCCAAACTTGGGTGCACCGGCTGCACCGGCGGCGTGGCAGGCCACACATTGCGCTTTGTAGACTTCTTCGCCAGACTTCAGCGGGCGATTGGCATCGCGGATTTCAACCATGCCGATTTTCTGAATGCGCTGGGCCACGGCTTTTTCAACTTCCCCTGCACCTGCGGCTGGCTTGTTGCCCGAGGTCACGTAGTAAACCAGGGCAATGATGGCAAAAATCGGGACCACGAAAGAAAAGAAGACTGCGGCAAGCAGTTGCTTGGGTGTTTTGATGGGGCCAGAGTGGTCTTCTTCGTGGGCCGTCGTGTGATCGTTTGCGCTCATGGCTTCCTCAAAAAACTGAAAATCGGTGACTAAAGCAACTCATATTCGACAACCTTCGATTATAGCTGTGGCCCCTGTAAACCCCGGTCAAGGCCCGCCCGGCTGATAGAATCGTTGCAGCTCCACAGGGCGGCGGCTTTAAAAGCTGGTTTCTGTCGGGGTTTGTCTGCTGCAAAGTCCAGGCAGAAGTTTTTTCAGCGTTGCGGCTGTAGCTCAGTGGATAGAGTATTGGCCTCCGAAGCCAAGGGTCGTGGGTTCGATCCCCGCCAGCCGCACCACCAGCCAATTGCGCACCCCGGACGATGGCGGAACCTCCCGCCTCGTTTTTTTAGCCACGGTCAGCCGGGCCACGCCGCCAGGTGATGCACCGGTTGTTGGCCGGCATGGCGCGGTCTTCCAGCAGGCGCAAGCCCGCCTCGTTGGCCAGGGCGTCTACCGCTTCAAAGTCCCTCAGTCCGCTGGACGGGTTGCCGGCGCGTAAAGAGGCGTCAAACGCCGCATTGCTGTCGCTCGTGAAGCGGCCCGCGTAGTTGAATGGGCCATACACCGTGAGAAGGCCAGCGGGTGGCATGCGCCGACCGAGCTCAGCAAACAGGCGCTGCACTTGCGGCCAGCCCATGATGTGCAGGGTGTTGGCGCTGAAGACCGTGTCAAATACGAGCTCTGGCCAGTCCTGGCGCAGATCAAGTAGCTTGGGTTCGGGCGTGTTCGCAAGTCCTGCCTCTTGCAGCCAGAGTCTGATGCCTGGCAGATTGCTGGCGACGTCCGAGCTTTGCCAGCGCAACCAGGGCATGGCGCGCGCGAAATAAACCGCGTGTTGCCCGGTGCCGCTGCCGATTTCCAGTACCGCGTGCCGGTCGGCAAAAAGCGCCTGCAATACAGCCAGAATGGGCTCGCGATTGCGATCGGTGGCGGGGGCTTGGGGTTTGTCCATAAGCGCCCGATTGTCGCTGGCGGGGAACCGTTTTGGTGTCTATGCGTCAGACCTTTTGCTTCAGCGGTGTATAACAAAACAGCAAACATCGACTTCAAGGATCTGCCATGTACCTTCCCATAATCCGCCTCTTTTTTTTGCTCACCAGCCTGCTCTGGTTGACTGGCTGCGCGCTGCAGCCCTTTGGCGGCGTCACGCCCGGCATGCCGCGCGAAGACGTGCTTGCGCGTATGGGCCAGCCCGGTGCGGCGGTGGCCATCCCTCAGGGCACGCGTCTGCAATATTCCGGCCAGCCCACCGGACAATTTGCCGTCATGGTTGATCTGGATGCAACAGGGCGGGTGCTCAGCGTGCGACAGGTCCTCAACGCCAGGGATTTCGCGCGCATAGAGCCGGGCAAATGGACCCGCGCCGATGTATTGCGCGAATTCGGGCCGCCCGCCATGGTGGATCGTGTCGCTTCCTGGCAGGGCGACATCCTGACCTACCGCTGGTATGACCTGCAGGATCTGTTTTACTGGGTTTACCTCGACGGCAACCAGGTGGTGCAGAGGGCGCATCCCGGCATGGAGTTTCGCAATGACAGGGACCCGCGTAACTAAAATTCAGGGCGATTCGGACTCAGACTTTTTCAGCTGCAAAGCAGCGTCGTACAACTCGTTGCGCGGCGCGCCGGTGATGTCGGTGGCCAGTTTGACGGCGGTTTTCAGCGGCAGCTCCGCCAGCAGCAACTGCAATACCCGATGCCCATCGTCCTTGGCTTGCGCCTCTTCACCCGGATGCAGCACCAGCGCAAATTCACCGCGTGTGCGCTGACCGCCGGCGGCCAGCCAGGCTGCCAGATCCTGCGCGGCCACGGTAGCGATTTCTTCAAATTGTTTGGTCAACTCACGGCCGATGGTGACCTGGCGCTGCCCCAGCGGCACCATGGCGCGCGCCAGCGCTTCTATGCGGTGTGGTGCTTCCAGAATGACGACGGCACGCGGGTCCGCTTGCAGCGCCTGCACGGCCTGATCCCGTTCAAGGGCCTTGGACGGCAGAAATCCGGCAAAGACAAATCCCGGGCCGCCACTGACACCGGCCACACTCAGTGCGGCCGTCACGCTGCTGGCGCCGGGCAGGGGAAGGATGGTCAGGCCGGCGCTGCGCACGGCTGCCACCAGGCGTGCGCCGGGGTCGCTGACGGCCGGGGTGCCGGCGTCGCTGACATAGGCCACACGTTCACCGCGTTGCAGACGCTCTATCACCAGCCCTGCGGCTTCTGCCTCGTTGTGCTCGTGCACCGCCAGCAGGGGTTTGTCGATGCCGTACTGGCGCAGCATGGTCTGGGTGTGGCGCGTATCTTCACAGGCAATGGCATGGACCAGCTGCAAAACATGCAATGCGCGCAGGCTGATGTCCGACAGATTGCCAATCGGCGTGGCCACCACATACAGCGCCGCTTCGGGATAATGCTGCATGCCGGCTGCGGCGCGCGCGGCGGGCAGTGCCAGGTCGAAGGAAGCGTTCAATGTGGTTTTCCAGAAAACAGGTTGCAAAAGAAACCCCCACCGGCAGCGATGTCGGCGTGGGGGCGCAGCCCGGCCAGATTACCACCAAGCGGCTGGGCGACGCGGCGGAATCCCTGGCGCTGGCCCATCTGGCGCGCGCCGGCATGAAACTGGTACAGGCCAATTATCGGACGCCAGGCCGGGGCGGCGGTGAGGTGGACCTGGTCATGCGCGACAGGGACGGCACCCTGGTTTTTGTCGAAGTGCGGCACCGCAAGAGCAGCTCGCATGGGGGTGCGGCGGCCAGTGTCAGCCTGGTCAAGCAAAGACGCATCATCTTTGCCGCCCGGCATTTTTTGATGCGCTTTGCCAGCCTGCCGCCCTGCCGTTTTGATGTTGTCACCGTCCAGGGCGCGCTGGAGTCGCCAGAGACCGTGGCGGTGGATTGGCTGCGCGGCGCTTTTGATGCGGGTTAGGACAGTCCCTGAGTGGCTTGTGTAAGGCCACTTGATCCCCATTTTGTAACCATGCATTGCGCCTGGGCGTCCGAAACGGCCCAGGGCACTAATTTGAAAAACCGACCCGGTATCATCGCCCCATGCTTGAACAACGCATTGAACAGCACTTCATTGACAGCGCCGACCTCAAATATCAGGCGGCCCAAACCCTTTCCAAACCGATTGCGGCTGCGGTGCAGGCGATTTTGGCCAGCGTTACCAGCGGCGGCAAGGTGCTGGCCTGCGGCAACGGTGGGTCGGCAGCTGACGCCCAGCATTTCGCCGCCGAGTTTGTCGGGCGTTTTGAGCGCGAGCGGCCCGAGCTCGGTGCGATTGCGCTGACCACGGACAGCTCCATCCTCACTGCAATTGCCAACGATTACGATTTCAGTGTGATTTTTTCCAAGCAGGTGCGCGCGCTTGGCGGTGCTGGTGACGTGCTGCTGGCGCTGAGCACCAGCGGCAACTCGGCCAATGTGCTGGCGGCGATTGAAGCCGCGCACGAGCGCGAGATGACCGTGGTGGCCCTGACCGGCAAAGGCGGCGGAAAAATGACATCAGCGCTGCGCGAGACCGATGTGCATATCTGCGTGCCGCACGACCGCACCGCGCGTATTCAGGAAGTTCATCTGCTGGCCCTTCACTGCATCTGTGATGGCGTGGATGCCCAATTACTTGGCGACCAGGAGAATTCTTAAATGACATCGACAGCAAAGCCAGGACCAGCATCTGTTTTCAAACGTCTGATGCTGGCGGTTTGCGCCGCAGCCGTGGTCGGCACCAGCTTGACGGCGTGTTTCCCTCTGCTGGCGGGCGGCGCGTTGGCGGGCGGTGCGCTGGTCGCCATTGACCGCCGCACCTCGGGCGCCCAGCTGGAAGACGAAGGCATTGAACTGCGGGCCATGAGCCGGCTGCGCGATGCCATCGGCAGCCGCGCACGGGTCAGCGTCACCAGTTACAACCGCCAGGTGCTGCTCACCGGCGAGGTGCTCAATGAGCAGGATAAAAAACTGGTGGAGCAGGTGGTCACGCGGGTGGAAAACGTCACCGGCGTGGTCAATGCGCTGGACATCATCAACAGCCCGACGCTGGTGCAGCGCTCGTCCGACGTGCTGGTCACCGGCCAGGTCAAGGCACTGCTGATTGACTCACGCGACATTTACGCCAATGCCTTCAAGGTGGTCACCGAACGGGGTACGGTGTACCTGATGGGGCGTGTGACCCAGCGCGAGGCCGACCGCGCCACCGAGATTGTGCGTGGCGCCCGCGGTGTGCAAAAAGTGGTGCGTATTCTTGAAATCATCAGCGAGGACGAACTGCGCAGCCTGATGCCAGGGGCAGCCAAGCCCGCAACGCCAGCCCGGGCCCCGGGCGGCTGATTCCTCCGCGTCGCAAAAAAGCCGGTGCATGCACCGGCTTTTTTGTGGACCACACCTGCTGCGAACCCCCGGCCGGGGGCAGAGAGCACGCGTAGCGAGCGACCGTGGGGGCTTTATTTCAGTCGTTTGATCAGGCTGGAGGTGTCCCAGCGCTGTCCGCCCATCGCCTGCACGTCGGCGTAAAACTGGTCTACCAAGGCCGTAACCGGCAAACGTGCGCCATTGGTTTTGGCTTCGTCCAGCACCAGGCCCAAGTCTTTGCGCATCCAGTCCACCGCAAAACCAAAGTCAAACTTGTCGGCCACCATGGTCTTGCCCCGGTTGTCGAGCTGCCAGCTCTGCGCTGCACCCTTGCCGATCACGTCCAGCACCTGGTTGACATCCAGTCCGGCCTTTTGCCCAAAGGCGATGGCTTCGCTCAGGCCCTGTACCAGCCCCGCGATACAAATCTGGTTGACCATTTTGGTGAGTTGGCCGGCGCCGCTGGCGCCCATCAGTGTGAAGGCTTTGGAAAACGCCATGCCGGCCGGCTTGACGGCCTCAAACGCCGCCGCATCGCCGCCGCACATGACGGTCAGCAGGCCGTTTTGCGCGCCGGCCTGGCCGCCAGAGACCGGGGCGTCGACAAACTGCAGCTTCAGCGCCTGGGCGGCCGCATACAGCTCGCGGGCCACGTTGGCCGACGCGGTGGTGTGATCAACAAAGATGGCGCCCGGCTGCATGCCGGCAAAAGCACCGTCTTTTCCGAGGGTGACCCCGCGCAAATCATCGTCGTTGCCGACGCAGCAAAACACGATGTCGGCGCCCTGCGCTGCCTCACGCGGCGTTGCGGCATGTTTTGGGCTGCTGGTCCCTGCGTATTCAGTACACCATGCTATTGATTTGGCAGCGGTGCGGTTGTACACCGTGACCTGGTGGCCGGCCAGCGCCAGGTGGCCCGCCATGGGGTAGCCCATCACGCCCAGGCCGAGAAAGGCGACTTTGCGGGAGGGGGCTGCTTCGTAGGTTTTGGGGTTGGTGCTGTTCATGATGTGGGCGCTGTTGGAAGGGCGATGAGGCGTAGCAAGCGGGCTTCAGGCGAGGCGCCCAGCACACAGCCAAGGGAAGGGTACGTAAGGATAGCGAGCACCGCGCATCGACGCATCAAGCCCGCGCAGTAGCCAGGGATGCGCTGCCTGACTCGCGCCGTGCGCGGCGAGGCTTTTGCGGGATGAGCCGAGAGGCGCAAAACCCAAGGCAAGGCTTTGCGCCTTGCCTGGTTTTGTAACGAAGCGGATCGCCCGCAAAACCACGCCCCTTCGGGTTCGGACCCGAGCAAACGCGGTCGCGTTTGCGGGCCATGTTGGCCATTCCGGCACGCACAGCCGACCGGCTGTGCTGGCGGGCGCTTTCCTCACCAAACCCCTTGCGTGTGCCTCCGGGCACACGACGCGGCGTGTTGGCGAGCAAATCATCCCGTTGTGGACCCGAACGCGCATGGCGGAAGTCAGGCAGCGCATCCCTAGATGATGGCCATGTTTTCTGTACCGGCCGCCAGGTCCTGTGTCTTGGCGCGCTGTGAATTGAGCTTGATCTGCAGGCGCAGGTCATTGACCGAATCGGCATTGCGCAGCGCATCTTCGTAGGTGATGGTGTTGGACTCGAACGCATCAAACAGGGCCTGGTCAAAAGTCTGCATGCCCAGGTTGCGGCTTTTCTTCATGATCTCCTTGATCTCGGCGACCTCGCCCTTGAAGATCAGGTCAGAGATCAGCGGTGTGTTCAGCATGATTTCAACCGCCGCAACGCGGCCCTTGCTGTTCTGCTTGGGCACCAGGCGCTGCGAGATCATGGCCTTCATGTTGAGCGACAAATCCATCAGCAGCTGAGCGCGGCGCTCTTCCGGGAAGAAGTTGATGATGCGGTCCAGCGCCTGGTTGGCGCTGTTGGCGTGCAGGGTGCACAGGCACAGGTGGCCCGTCTCGGCAAACGCCACGGCATGCTCCATGGTTTCGCGGTCGCGCACCTCGCCCATCAAAATCACGTCGGGTGCCTGGCGCAGGGTGTTTTTCAGCGCCGCTTCCCAGCTGTCAGTGTCCAGCCCGACTTCGCGCTGCGTTACCACGCAATTTTTGTGCGGGTGCACAAACTCCACCGGGTCTTCAATCGTGATGATGTGGCCGTAGGAGTTTTCGTTGCGCCAATCGACCATGGCAGCCAGCGTGGTCGACTTGCCCGAGCCGGTAGCGCCCACCAGAATGCACAGGCCACGCTTGGACATCACCACTTCCTTGAGCACCTGCGGCACACCCAGGCCGTCAATCGTCGGCAGCACCGCCGGGATCACCCGCATCACCATGCCGACCTTGCCCTGCTGGATGAAGGCGTTGACGCGGAAGCGACCGACACTGGGCGGCGATATCGCGAAGTTGCACTCTTTCGTGCGCTCAAACTCGGCGGCCTGCTTGTCGTTCATGATGGCGCGGGCCAGCGCCAGCGTGTGGCTGGCATTGAGTGGCTGCGGCGACACCTTGGTGACCTTGCCGTCGACTTTCATGGCCGGCGGAAAATCCGCAGTGATGAACAAATCGCTGCCGTTGCGGCTGACCATCAGTTTGAGAAGGTCGTTGATGAATTTACTGGCCTGGTCGCGTTCCATGACTTGTCCTGGTTAGCCGGGGAAGTTTTCCGGAATTTTCGCTTTGCCGCGCGCTTCAGCGGCGGAAATGACGTTGCGCTTGACCAGATCGGTCAGGTTCTGGTCCAGGGTCTGCATGCCCACGCTGTTGCCGGTCTGGATCGACGAATACATCTGCGCGACCTTGGCTTCCCGGATCAAATTACGGATGGCGCTGGTGCCCAGCATGATTTCGTGGGCAGCCACACGGCCCTGGCCGTCTTTGGTTTTGCACAGGGTTTGCGAGATCACGGCCTGCAGCGACTCGGACAACATGGCGCGGATCATTTCCTTTTCTTCGGACGGAAACACGTCAATGATCCGGTCAATCGTTTTGGCCGCGCTGGAGGTGTGCAGCGTGCCAAACACCAGGTGGCCGGTTTCAGCGGCCGTCATGGCCAGGCGAATGGTTTCCAGGTCGCGCATCTCGCCGACCAGAATGGCGTCCGGGTCTTCGCGCAGTGCGGACTTCAATGCCGCGCTGAAGCTCAGCGTGTGCGGGCCGACCTCACGCTGGTTGATCAGGCATTTTTTCGATTCGTGCACAAACTCGATCGGGTCTTCCACCGTCAGGATGTGACCGTACTCGGTTTCGTTGAGGAAGTTGACCATGGCTGCCAGGGTGGTCGATTTGCCCGAGCCGGTGGGACCGGTGACCAGCACCATGCCGCGCGGCTTCATCGCCAGATCGCCAAAAATCTTCGGCGCGTTGAGCTGCTCCAGCGTCAGGATCTTCGAGGGGATGGTCCGGAAGACGGCGCCAGCGCCCCGGTTCTGGTTGAAGGCATTGACGCGAAAACGCGCCAAGCCGTCAATCTCGAACGAGAAGTCAATCTCCAGAAACTCCTCGTAGTTTTTGCGCTGCGTGTCGTTCATGATGTCGTACACCATGCCATGCACCTGCTTGTGGTCCAGCGGATCGACGTTGATGCGTCGTACATCCCCGTGCACCCGGATCATGGGCGGCAGCCCCGCCGAGAGGTGCAGATCCGACGCCTTGTTCTTGACGCTGAAAGCCAGCAGCTGGGTAATGTCCATCCCGGGAGTTCCTCATAAGTTTACAGTTCGATTATGACCATGATTGTTGACAATCTCCAAGCTGTGCATGCGCGCATCGCTGCGGCTTGCGCAGCCTGCGGGCGCGACCCAGGCGATGTTCGCTTGTTGGCCGTTTCAAAAACCTTCGGGCCCGACGCGGTCATCGAGGCGCTCTCAGGCGGGCAGTCCGCATTTGGAGAGAACTACATTCAGGAGGGGGTGGAGAAGATTCTCTCGGTTCTCAGATGGGAAGCCGATGGCCTTCGGCTGTCGTCTTCTGGCCATTCCTCCGCGTTCCGCTCCCCACCTTCGGCGGGGCCCCTCTCCATCCCTCCAGAATGGCACTGCATCGGTCCCATCCAGAGCAACAAGACGCGGCTGGTGGCTGAGCACTTCGACTGGGTCCAGTCGGTGGACCGCCTGAAAATTGCGCAGCGCCTGAGCGAGCAGCGGCCAGAACATCTGCCCCCGCTGCAGGTGTGCCTGCAGGTCAATATCGACGGCGGCGCCAACAAGGCGGGCGTGAGCCCGGATGATGCGTTGGCGCTGGCCGCAGAAGTGGCGCGGCTGCCCCGGCTGCAGTTGCGCGGCATCATGTCTATCCCCGAGCCTGCTATTGATTTTGTAGCTGCTTGCGCAATTCACAAAAGGGCTGCAGGCCTTTTTGGTGAGATCAATGCGGCTGGGGTGTTGCCCCGGGCGATGGACACCTTGTCCATGGGCATGACGGCCGACCTGGAGGCCGCCATCCATGCTGGCAGCACCATGGTGCGTGTGGGGACCGCTATTTTCGGAGGCCGGTGATCGGCTTGACCGTCCCGCAGTCGCTAGCAATCCACTTGCCGCCGCCATCCATGGTCATGGTTTCCGGCTTGCCCTGTACGTTGCTTTTCATGACCATCTTCATGCTGTAGGCCTCGGGGCTGACGTAGGTCACCGTGCCTTCTCCGCTGGACGGCGGTTGGGTGCAGACAAAAGACATCTTCATGGTGTTGCCGGAACGCGGCGAGGTGCTGGTCTTGCAGTCGCCTTGTTGCGCGGGCAGCTCATTGCGGTCAATCATGTCCTGGGTCATGCAGATTTTGGCCACGATGTTGCCAGGCCCACCCGCGCCTAGAGCAACCCCCTGCTTGGCCATCATGTCCTGCATCATCTTGCGTTGCTCGGGCGGCATGGCGGCCATCTGTTTTTGCATCTCGGCCATGCCTTTTTCAAGCTGGCCTGAGCCGGATTGCATCTTGTTGTTGATCTCCCACAAACCGGGCTTGAGGTTTTGGGCCATGGCAAGCGGGCTTGCCAGCAAGAGCAACGCCAGCACGCTGGCAGCGAGCTGCGGTGGGGTACGCCGTAGGTTCATGAATCTGTTCTCCAAAAAATCCTATCGCACGAAGCGCCCGCCTCGCCCAATGATGGTGAGGTCGGTGAAGCGCGAGCCTTCGTGGCTTTTGGGCCCATAGTTGACCAGGAAGCCGCCCAGGTTGACCTCGCGCATGGACTCCAGCCCGGTCACCAGGCTCTCTCGCGTCAGTGTTTTTCCGGCCCGGCGCACGCCCTCTACAAACACCTTGGCCGCCAGAAAACCTTCCATGCTGGAAAAGTCAAAATCCTTGTTGCCGCCTTCCGTCATGCGCTGCTGGTACTCGCGCACGATGGCCGATGACGCTGTGTAAGGGAAGGGCACCACCTGCGAAATCGTCACGCCTGCGCCGGCGTCGCCGAGCTCGGCCGACAGCGCCGTGGAGCCGACAAAACTGACATTGAAAAATTGTCCGCCATAACCCTTGGAACGAGCCAGCTTGATCAGCGCTGCGCAGGATTTGTAGGCGCTGATCTGCACCACGGCTTCCGGCGCCGCCGTCTGCAGGGTTGCCCAGGCGGCGGCCACATCAATCGAGTTGCGTTCCACGGTGACGGCAGCGGCGGCGGTGAGATTGCGCTTGGCCAGGGCCCGCGTGACCCCCTCCAGCCCGGCTTTGCCATAAGAGTCGTTCTGGTAGAACACCGCAATTTTCTTGATACCCAGCGTGCTCAGGTGTTGCACGATGCGTTCGGTTTCGTCAAAGTAACTGGCGCGTACATGAAACAGGTTGCGGTTAAACGGCTCGCGCAGGGCCTGTGCGCCGGTGAAGGGCCCAATCAGCGGAATCCCTGCTGCATTGATGGCGGGCACCGCCGCCAGCGTGGTGGGCGTGCCGACCGAGCCTACCAATGCAAACACCTTGTCTTCCTCAATCAGCGCCTTGACAGCAGCGGCGGCTTTCTCCGGCTCATAACCGTCGTCGCGTGAAACCAATTTGATGCTGCGCCCATTGATGCCGCCGGCCGCATTCACCGCATTGAAGTGCGCCAGCATGCCTAGCTGCATGCGTTTGCCAAGTTCTGCCGCCGGCCCGGTCTGGGCAGCAAATTGCCCCACCAGAATTTCGCGGTCGGTGACGCCGGTCTCTGCTGCCGCCGGAGCGGTCGCCATGAACAGGGCGGCAAACAGGGCGCAGGAGGCCCAGAGGGAGTGCTTGTTCATCAGGGGTTCTTTCGGTAAGGGAGCTGGGCTTGGCCAAAGGCTGCCTTGCCGAATGGATGCAAAACAGAACATGACCCGACCTGAAGGTAGTCCAAGTCCCGGGGGCTGGCAATGTGGTTGCCCCCCACGGTGTGCACTATTGACCAAAGCAGGCCAAAAAGGCTGCGCTGCGGAGATCTCTTTGTTGCTGTGCTTACACACCCAGCGCGAGCCGGGTAGTACTTTTCACCTCTTCCATCACCGCGTAGGTGCGGGTCTCGCGCACGCCCGGCAATTGCCACAACACGGTGCCGGCAAAGTGGCGGTAGGCCGGCATGTCGGCCATGCGGGTCTTGAGCAAGTAGTCAAAGCCGCCGGCCACCATGTGGCATTCCATGATTTCAGGGTAGACCTGCACCGCCGCCTTGAAGGCATCAAACACGTTGGGCGTGGTGCGGTCCAGCAGCACCTCTACAAACACCATCATGCCGGCACCCAGCTGCAGCGGGTTCAGCCGCGCTTCGTAGCCCAGGATGAAACCATCGCGGCTCAGGCGCTGCACCCGGGCCAGAACGGCCGTGGCAGACAGGGCCACGCTTTCAGCCAGCTTCAGGTTGGAGATGCGGCCATCGTGCTGCAGAAGATTCAGAATCTTCAAATCAATGCGGTCAATGTTGGTCAGGGTTTGGGTCATATCTGGTGAAATATTCTGAAAAATCAGCCAAATTTAGCGTGAAATTCGTTTTGAATCAAGCCAACATCACAGCATTCACCATCTGCGGAGTTTTTCAAAAATGAGCTATCAACCCAGGCTGCCTTTTCCCTACCTGCCCGAGACCGCTGTTGTGTCTGACGGTCTGGCTGCGCTGGCTGGCGGGCTTGACTGGGCCGCTGCCGTTTTGCCAGCCCACCCCTGGGTGCAGGCGGTGCGTGACAAGCCGCCACCGTTCTGGGCCATGGAAAGCCTGCTCAAGGAGTACCCCATTTCCAGCGCTGAGGGCCTGGCCCTGATGCGCCTGGCCGAGGCCCTGCTGCGTGTACCCGACGCCGAGACGGCGATTGCCCTGACCGCCGACCAGCTGGGTCGCGCCGACTTTGATGCAGCCGGCGACGGCGTGATGGCGCGCCTGTCGGCGTCGGCGATTGGGCTGTCCAAAAAGTTTCTGCCAGAGGACGGCCAGAACAAGCTCATGAGCAAACTCGGCGCGCGCACGGTGGTGGCCGCCACCTTGCGTGCCGTGCAGCTGCTGGGCCGGCAGTTTGTGCTGGGGCAGAACATAGTCGAGGCGATGAAGGAGGCCAATGGCAGCAGAAAGACCCTGCCTGGCCTGCGCTTCAGCTACGACATGCTGGGTGAAGGCGCACGCACCGACGCCGACGCGCAGGCCTACCTGGCCAGCTATACAAACGCTATTAAATCGATAGCTTCTCACGCAGATGTGGCGTTGGCTTGTGAGCAAAATGATGGTATATCCATCAAGCTCAGCGCACTGCATCCGCGTTACGAAGATGCCCAGCACACACGTGTGATGGCCGAGCTGGTGCCGCGCGTCTGGGGGCTGTGCGAGCTGGCGGCGCGCGCCAACATCAACCTCACCATTGACGCCGAAGAGGTGGACCGGCTGGAGCTGTCGCTGGAGGTGTTTGAAGCGCTGGCCGCCCGGGTGGCAGAACACTACCCGCAGTGGCAGGGCTTCGGCCTGGCCTTGCAGGCTTACCAGACCCGCTCGCTGGCGCTGGTGCAGGCGGTGATTGCGCTGGCGCGCAAATACCAGCTGCGCTTCATGTGCCGCCTGGTCAAGGGCGCCTACTGGGATTCAGAGATCAAGCGGGCGCAAGAGCTGGGTTTGCCGCATTACCCGGTGTTCACCCACAAGCACCACACCGATGTGTCTTACCTCGCCTGTGCACAGGCCCTGCTGGCTGCACCTGATGCGATTTACCCGCAGTTTGCGGGGCATAACGCAGGAACCATCGCCGCGATCATTCAGATGGCCGCGCGCGATAGTGTCCCTTTCGAGTTGCAGCGGCTGCACGGCATGGGCGAAGGTATCTTCCGCGAGATACTGAAAAATCCGCAGATCAGCTGCCGTGTGTACGCGCCGGTAGGCGCGCACCGCGACCTGCTGGCCTACCTGGTGCGCCGCCTGCTGGAGAACGGCGCCAACTCCTCCTTTGTGCACCAGCTCGCCGACGAGTCGGTCGGTATGGATGTGTTGCTGACGTCGCCGCTGCGCCTGGCGCCGCAGCCTTCATTGCCGCTGCCGCCCGAGCTGTATGGCCAGACGCGCGCCAACAGCGAAGGGCTGGATCTGACGGTGCAAACCATGCGCGCTCCGCTGCTGGCCGCACTGGCCAGCACACAAGTGCCGGTGGTACCGGAGTTTGATGCCAAATTGGCCTCTGGCCCTTTATCCATAAGCGCAAGCAGCTATCAAAAGTGGAGCAAGTCAGAGGTGGCTGAACGCGCCGCCATCTTGCGCCGCGCGGCGGATACGCTGCAGCAGCAGATGCCGCGCTTTTGCGCACTGCTGGTCAAAGAGGCTTTCAAGACCTGGGGCGATGCGGTCAGCGAGGTACGCGAGGCGATTGACTTTTTGCGCTACTACGCCAACGAGGCCGAGCGCATCATGCAGCCCATCGCGATGCCCGGCCAAAGCCAGGGCGTGACACACGGCGTCACGGGCGAAACCAACACCCTGCGCCTGACCGCGCGCGGCCCCTGGGTCTGCATCAGCCCGTGGAATTTTCCGCTGGCCATTTTTGTCGGCCAGGTCGCCGCGGCGCTGGCCACCGGCAACACCGTGTTGGCCAAACCGGCCGAGCAGACGCCCGGCGTGGCCTGGGAAGCGGTCAAGCTTTTGCATGCTGCAGGTGTGCCCGAAGGCGCGCTGCAACTGCTGCACGGCCCCGGCGAAACCGTGGGTGCCGCGCTGGTGGCGGCGCCGGGTGTGGCCGGGGTGGTGTTCACCGGCTCCACCCAGGTCGCCAAAATCATCAATCGCGCCCTGGCCGCCAAAGACGGCCCCATCACCCCGCTGATCGCCGAGACCGGCGGCATCAATGCCATGCTGGTGGACAGCAGTGCATTGCCCGAGCAAGTGGTCGATGCCGTGGTGCAAAGCGCTTTTCGTTCTGCCGGCCAGCGCTGCTCGGCCCTGCGTCTGCTGTGCCTGCATGAGGGCATTGCCGACAAGGTGATTGAAATGATTCAGGGCGCGGTGCAGGAGCTGAAAGTGGGCGACCCGGCTGAGCTGGCCACCGACGTCGGCCCGGTGATAGACCGCGAGGCCTTTGACAACATCCAGCGCCACCTGCAGCGTTTGGGTTCAAGCTCAAAAGTGCTTCCAGCCATTGTTCCGCCTGCGCAAGCAGCTCCTGATTCAATAGCAAATCTGATCTACCCTGCGGCCTTTGAGGTCGCCACCCTGGCCGAAGTCAAAGACGAAATTTTCGGCCCGGTGCTGCAAATCGTGCGCTGGCGCGGCGACCCGGCAGCCGTGATCGCCCAGATCAATGCCCTCGGCTACGGCCTCACATTGGGCATCCAGACCCGCATCGACTCACGCGCCCAGGCCCTGGCTACGGCCGCGCATGTGGGCAACATCTACATCAACCGCAACATGATTGGTGCGGTGGTGGGGGTGCAGCCATTCGGCGGCGAGGGCTTGAGCGGCACCGGCCCCAAAGCCGGTGGGCCGCACTACCTGTACCGCTTTTGCGCGGAGCAGACCGTGACCGTCAACACCACGGCGGCGGGCGGCAATGCGACTTTGCTGGCCGGCGGGCATTGATGCGCTCTTGCCTCAGCCCCCGGCCTTCAGGCTGAACGCTGGCCGCCGGTCACCCACTAGCAAGCCGCGCGCATTGATGATGGGCCGGGCGCGCCAGGGCTCCAGCTCGGCGCGCTGGTCATCGTCCAGCCAGCCCAGCTGGTCCAGCGCCTCGACTGTGGCGGCGTACAGCGCCTGTTTGTTGCCGTCCATGACCTTCAGCGCCAGCGCTTCGCCCCGGCTTTTGCTGCCGACCACTTGCACACCGTCGGCGCCTATTTTTGTGACCCAGTCGCCGCGCCCGGCACGCATGAAGGCCAGGTCGTTGCGGCCGGTACCGGACACCAGCTCGGGGTGCGCGGTCATGGCTTCGCCCAGCACCGCAAAGCTTGCGCCAAACTCGCTGTCGCGCGCGCCACTGGCCAGGCGCGCGTAGCCCAGGGCCAGCTTGGCCAGCGGCATGGCGTAGTTGGGGGCCGAGCAACCGTCTATGCCTGCCACCATGTCTTGCGCGTCCATGCCGACTGCGCGCGCCACGTCGCGGCGTATCGCCTGTTGCAGGGGGTGGTCTGGCGCAATGTAGTCGTCCAGGCTCAGCCTGTGTTGCACGCAATAGGCCAGAAAACCGGCATGTTTGCCACTGCAGTTGTTGTGCCGCTCGTCAAACACCAGATCCGGCGGCGGTGGCTGGTCCAGCAGCGTGAACAGCCCCGGCACGTGGCAGCCGCAGCGCAGCGCCTTGTAGGTCAGTCCGGCTTTGTCCAGCATGCCTTGCGCCGCCGCCGCATGCATGTCCTCACCGTTGTGGCTGGCGCACAGCAGCGCCACCTGGCCGGTACTGAAGCCAAACTGCGCCGGGCCGCCCGCCTCGACAAAAGGCAGGGCCTGCAGCGCCTTCAGGGTAGAGCGGGTGAACGTCATCCAGTGCGGGTCACCCGCGCTGGCCACCAGGCGGCCCTGGGTGTTGACAACAGCGATGGAGCCCACATGCTGGCACTCCAGCGTGCCGGCGCGGGTCAGTTCTACAAGCGGTGTGTGTGGCATGCAGGCATTGTGGCCCAGCGGCCCCGAGTGATTGACGGCGGCGGGATTTTCCATCGCCCGGTTGACCCTGCTTATTTCATGCGGCATGATGGCATGAATATTCTGAAGGAGCTGCCATGCTGAAAGAAGTAGGTACCTACCGCGTGGGCGACGGCTGGCTTACGCCCGAGCGGCTGGCAGCGCGCAAGGCGGCGCTGGAGCGCAGTCCGGAAGAGACAGAACGCATGGCCCGCCAGTGGGAGTCTGAAAATCAGGGCGCCATCGACAGCATGAACAAGCACTATGAAGCGATCGGTAGCATGGGCTGGCGCATTTATGAGTGGCGCAAAAAGCAGGCCGCGGCCAACATTAACCAAAGTCATTAAGGACACACGATGCTTAAAGAAGTGGGTGCCAGCGGCCAGATATCGCTGGGTAAGAAGTTTGCGGGGCAACTGTATGACGCTGTCTTTCACCAGGACGGTCGGGTTGAACTGCTGCCGGTCAAGGTTGTGCCTGCTGATCCACAGGTGCGGGAAGACACGGCTGCTTATGAGGTCAAGTCGCCTGTCCGTGCCCAGCCAGCTCCGGTCGCCGGTGCAGAAAATCAGAAGTGGGTAGCCGACCACGCTGCCGAGATTGCGGAGTACAACGCCTGGGCCAGTACGCGTGAGCCTTATGCCCAGCGTGTACGACGCTGGCGGCAATCGCAAGCGGGCCAGCCCACCTGATCACAGACCTGACCTGTCGGTGACTGCGCTTCGCTTCAAACCTGTCCGTTCACATTCATGGCCCGCTTCGACATCTATCCCAACCCTATTACTGAAGACCGTCCCGAGTTCCCTTTTGTGCTCCAGATACAAAGCGATCTGCTTTATCAGTTCACAGAACGGGTATGCGTGCCCTTGGCTCGCCCACAGGCGGTGCCCGGGTTGACGGAACGCTTTAACCCAACCATTGAGGTGGCCGGTGAAACCTTGCGCCTGCATCCCTTGGGCATCAGCGTTTTTTATGTCAATGAATTGCGTGACATCATCGCGTCTGCCCAGGCGCGCGGACTTGATATTGAAACCGCGTTAGACATGCTGTTGCGGGGCTATTAAAAAACCATGACCCCCCAAACCTTCATCACCAAATGGGGCCCCGGCGGGCCGGCCTTTCACCTCAACGAAGAGCAGGGTGCGCAAAGCCACTTCATTGATCTGTGTGACCTGCTGGGCGTGCCCAGGCCCGGCACCGAAGCGGGTTACCTGTTTGAAGAAAAAAACACCGTCGTAGGCGGGCGCACTGGTTATGCCGATGTCTTCAAGCGCGGCGCGTTTGCATGGGAGAACAAGGCCCCCGGCAAAAACCTGAACGACGCACTGACGCAACTGCTGCGCTACAGCAGCGCGCTCAGCAACCCACCCATTCTGGTGGTGTGTGACCGCCTGACCATCCGTATTCAAACCCAGTTCACCGGCCACCCAACCGAAACCTTCAACATCGCGCTGGCCGAGCTTGACCAGCCCGAAAAACTGGTTCTGCTGCGCCGAATCTGGACCGACCCCGAGAGTTTCAGGCCCAAGAAAACCAGCCGCGACATTACCGAAGCCGCCGCTAAAAGTTTTGCCACGCTGGCCGACGGCCTGCGCAAGCGCGGCCCCGCCAAAGACACGCAGCCGCAGCAAGCCCAGCAGCATGCCGACGAAGTGGCGCACTTCCTCACCCAGTGCCTGTTCTGCTTTTTTGCCGAAGACGTGGGCCTGCTGCCCGGACGCATGTTTGAGGGCCTGGTCAACAACCGCAAACTCACCAGCGACAAACTCACCACCGGCTTGCACAACCTCTTCACCGTCATGCGCGAAGGCGGCCTGTACGGCAACGACGACATTCCGTGGTTCAACGGCGGCCTGTTCAGAAAAATCAAGGTGCCCGCGCTTACCGTGCTCGACATGACCGAGCTGCGCAACGCAGCCGCGCTGAACTGGAGCGCGATTGATGTGTCCATCTTTGGCACCCTGTTTGAGCGCGGGCTGGACCCGGCCAAACGCAGCCAGCTGGGCGCTCACTACACCGATCCGGCCACCATCATGCGTATTGTGGAGCCCGTGTTGCAGCGGCCTTTGCTACAGATTTGGGAGCAAACTGCGCTGGTCATCAAAGGGCTGCTGGCCAAAAGCAGAAAGAAGGGCGACGCCAGTTACAAAGCCGCGCTGACACACTTTGTGGGCTGGCTGGACCAGCTTGAAAACTACCGCGTGCTCGACCCCGCCTGCGGCAGCGGCAACTTTTTGTTTCTGGGCCTGAAGGCACTGAAAGACATTGAGCACAAAAGCCACCTCGAAGCCGCCACCCTGGGCCTGGACCGAGAGGCCGATCTGGTCACCGGCCCGCACAACATGCTGGGTATTGAGCTGAACGAATACGCCGCCGAGCTGGCGCGCGTGACCGTGTGGATAGGCGAGCTGCAATGGCGGTTGCAACACGGCTACGAGTTCAAGACCAATCCGGTGCTGGACCCGCTGGACCATATTGAGTGCCGCGATGCGCTCTTGAGCTTTGATGCTGAGGGCAAGGCTCACGAAGCCGATTGGCCGAAGGCGAGTGTGGTGATTGGCAACCCGCCGTTTTTGGGCGGCAGCAAGAAGCGGCGTGAGTTGGGCGATGCTTACTTTGAGGCTTTGGACACTGTTTTCTCCGGGCGCATTCCCGCAGGAGCAGATCTGGTGTGCTACTGGTTTGACAAGTCTCTCAAGCAAATAAGTGAAGCAGGCTTGGGTGCGGCGGGTCTGGTGGCCACCAATTCCATTCGCGGGGGCTCAAATCGCAAAGTTCTCGGGGCGATCGCGGGATCATCACGAATCTTTGAGGCATGGAGCGACGAGGGCTGGGTTAACGACGGTGCGGCGGTGAGGGTGTCTCTCATATGTTTTGGACATTCATCCTCTGCAAAACTGGATGGCAGCACGGTCGCCGGAATCCATGCTGATTTGACACCGCAATCACAGAACACTGACAGCATAGACCTGACCTTGGCTCGAACCTTGCCGGAAAATGCAGGTTTCGTGTTCGAGGGTTTGCGTAAAGACGGAGACCTCGATATTGGTGGGCAAATCGCGCGTCGCTGGATGGCGGTGCCCAATCCTCATGGCCGCTCAAACGCAGAAATTTTGCGGCCTTTGATCAACGGAATTGACATTACACGCAGACGGCGCGACGGGTGGGTGATTGACTTCGGGGCTTCCATGTCCGTTGAAGATGCAGCTTTGTACGAGCAGCCTTTTGCTCACGTATTGCAATACGTGAAGCCAGTACGTGAAAAAAATAATGACCACATTCGCCGAACCTTTTGGTGGCGCTTTGGCCGTAACGGTGAACAGTTCCGAGCCGCAATTGCGAAGGTGCCGCGCTATATCAACACGCCGCGCGTTGCGAAGCATCGGCTATTCGTTTGGCAACCAGCCGCCAATCTGCCTGACACAGCGACTGTGGCCATCACAATCCCTGATGATGTAGCGTTTGGCATCCTGCACAGCCGCTTCCACGAACTCTGGTCGCTGCGCATGGGCACTTGGCTGGGCGTCGGTAACGACCCGCGCTACACCCCCACCACCTGCTTCGAAACCTTCCCCTTCCCCCAAGGCCTGACCCCTGCCGACACGGCGCATCAGCAAACCGAAGCGATAACAGGCGGTGCGCTGATTCCCGCCGGGCTTTCAGAATCAAATCGGCCTCTAGCCCATACGGAACGTGCGCAAGCAGCTATAAATTTAGTAGCAACTCGCGCAGCAGCAGAAGCCATCGCCCGCGCCGCCAAACGCCTGACCGACCTGCGCGAGGTCTGGCTGAACCCGCCCGAGTGGACGCAGCGTGTGCCCGAGGTGATTCCGCTGGGCATGACGGCCAGCCCCTATCCGGACCGCATCCTGCCCAAAGACGGGCACGAGAAAGACCTGGCCGAGCGCACGCTGACCAAGCTCTACAACCAGCGCCCGGTCTGGCTGGACGCGGCGCACAAAGAACTCGACACCGCAGTGGCCGCCGCCTACGGCTGGGCGGACTACACGCCCGAGATGCCAGATGAGGAAATCCTCAAGCGGCTGCTGGCGCTGAATCTGGAGCGCTCCAGAGCCGCTTGAAATCGGTTGCGTATCAGCTGACAACCTGTAAACCATGGGTTACAATCGCCATGCTTGAAATCATCAAAACAGAAATCTTCGAGCGCTGGCTGCTTGGGCTGAAAGACCGGACGGCGCGTATTCGTGTTTTGGTGCGGATCGACAGGTTGGCCAGCGGAAATCCGGGTGATTTCAAGCCTGTGCGGGAAGGTATTGCAGAGCTGCGTATTGATCACGGCCCCGGATACAGGGTTTATTTCACGCGGCGTGGACCGCTGGTCATCGTGCTTCTGGTCGGCGGTGACAAACGCTCACAGGACGCCGACATTGAAGCTGCCATTGCAATGGCAAAAGACTGGAAGGATTGAGTGATGGCTGAAAAACTGCTTGCTGAAAAGTTCTCGCGTTGGGACAGCGCCGATTACCTCAAGACGGAAGAAGACATTGAGCTCTATTTTGAACTTTGCCTTCAGGAAGACCCCGGTGACGGCAGCCTGATTCGCAGGGCGCTTGGCTCCATCGCCCGCGCGCGCGGCATGAGCCAGCTGGCCCGCGACACCGGCCTGGCGCGTGAGGGGCTGTACAAGGCCCTGTCGCCCGAGGGCAATCCGGAGTTTGCAACGGTGATGAAAGTCATCAAGGCGCTGGGGCTCAAGCTGGGCGTGCCGTCAACGCAGAGTTGACGCCCGCGCCGCAGTTGCGGCGCCGTGCAGCCGAAATGTTTGATCAAATCGGCCTCCAGCCCATGCGCAGCTTGCGCAAGCAGCTGCTAAATGAATAGCAAGTATTCGCCGATCCCCGTGCCTTCTCAGGTCGACTTCTGCGGCAAGCCCTGTATGAAAACCTCCAGCTCATCAATCGGCAGCGGTTTGCAAAACAGGTAGCCCTGGTAGCAGTGGCAGCCGTGGCGTGCCAGAAAGTCGCGTTGTGCTTCGGTCTCCACGCCTTCGGCCATCACACCCAGGCCCAGGCTTTGCGCCAGGCCAATGATGGTGCGTGCAATGGCCGCGTCGTTGGGGTCGGTCAGCACGTCCTTGACAAAGCTGCGGTCGATTTTGAGCTGATCCAGCGGCAGGTGTTTCAAGTACGACAGGGCTGAATAACCGATGCCAAAGTCGTCGATCGACAAGGTCACGCCGGCCTCTTTCAGTATGCCCATCTTCGCTATCGTCACATCCATGTGGTCTGCCAACAGGCTTTCGGTCAGCTCCAGCTTGAGCCGCTCTGCGCGAATACCGGCCTGCTTGATACACCCCATGACCAGCTCCACAAACTCGGGTTGGCGAAACTGGCGCACGCTGACATTGATGGCAATCGAGAGCTTTTCGGTCTCGGAGCGTTTTGCCCACTCCGCCAGCTGGGTGCAGGCGGTTTCCATCACCCACTGGCCCAGCGGCAGAATCAGCCCGCTTTCTTCGGCCTGCGCGATGAATAGGTCGGGAAACACCAGCCCGCGCTTCGGGTGCCGCCAGCGCACCAGGGCTTCCGCGCCGACCATATGCCCTTGGCGCCCGACTTGTGGCTGGTAGTGCAGCACAAACTCATGGTGGCGCAGGCCTTGCCGCAGCTCGCTGGTGAGGGCTGCATTGGCCGTCGCTATGGCCTGCATGCCGGGGTCAAAAAAGCAGATCGCGTTGCGCCCATCGGCCTTGGCCTGGTACATCGCCAAGTCGGCTTGCTTGAGCAGCTCGCCCACGCTTTGCTGGTGCTGGCTGATGAGGGTAATGCCAATGCTGCAAGTTCCGTCGTAGTCGATGCCGGCCAGGTCGTAGGGTTCGCACAAGGTGCTCAGAATTTTCTGCGCCACGAGTTTGGCTTTGGCACCAGCCACCTGCGGGTCGTCGCCCAGGTTTTCCAGCAACACCACAAACTCGTCGCCGCCGAGCCGCGCCACCGTGTCGCGCAGCCGCACGCAGGCGTTCAGCCGGCTGGCCACTTTTTGCAGCAGCAAATCGCCTGTGGCATGGCCGCGTGTGTCGTTGAGTACCTTGAAATTGTCCAGGTCAATAAACATCAGCGCCCCCGTCCTGTCGGGGCTTCCCGTGTGCGACAGTGCCAGGCGCAGGCTGTTCATCAGCATCTGGCGATTGGGCAGCTGGGTCAGCGCGTCGTAGAAGGCGAGGTGTTCAATTTCATCTTCTGCGGCCTTGCGCTCGGTGATGTCGCGCGCCACCGCGACCCAGTGCGTGAGACCCCGGCTGAAATAGTCCACCGGCACAATTTCCAGCTCCAGCCAGAACTGCTCGCCGTTTTTTTTGTAGTTGATCAGTTCGGCGCGCACTGGCTGCGTATTGCTCAGCGCCTGGCGGATGCGGTCCAGTTCGGCGCGCTGTGTGCGCTGGCCCTGCAGCAGGCGTGGCGTCTGGCCCAGCACCTCGGCGCGGCTGTAGCCGGTTTGCCGCTCGAATGCATCATTGACAAACACAATCCGCGGGCCGGGCGCATCGATCGGGCCGGCTTCGGTGATCAGCACAATGTCGTTCAGGCGTGAAATGCTGGTTTGCAGCAGCAGCAGTTCCTCTTGCGATTGGCGTCTGTCGCTGACGTCGCGCAGGTACAGCGCCAGCCCCTCATCAAACGGGTGGGCGCGCAGCTCCAGCCAGCGCCCCGGCGCGGCATAAAAAGCCTCACATTCCATGTATTGCGCGCTGCCCAGGGCGGTCATCAGGTCCTGACGCAAGCGCCCGGCCTCACTACCCTCCAGCACTTCCCATAGCGTTTGCCCCAGCAGCGCAGTGCTCGGGCGACGCAGCAAACGTTCCGCCTCCGGGTTGACATAGGTCAGGCGGGCCTCGCGGTCCAGCGTGGCAAAGGCGTCGGTCATGCTGGCCAGCGTGGTGGCCAGCCGCATGGTCAGGCTCAGGGTTTCCTGCTGGGCGCGTTTTTCGGTGCTCAGGTTTTTGATGACGCCTGACATCTGCACCAGCGCGCCCGCGGCATCACGCACCGCCTCGCCCAGCGCGCGAACCCATAGGCGCTGGCCTTGTGCGGTGATGGCCTGGGCCTCTTCATCAAACGCCGTGCCGTGGGTGCAGGCCTGCAGCACGATGGCCATGCGGTCGCGCGACTCGGGGGCAAAAAAATCAAGGGGCTGCCGCCATGGCGGCGTTGCCTCGCTGCCGCCTTGCAGCAGGTCGGCCAGGGGCTGGGTCCAGCTCAGTTGGTGCGCGGGCAGGCTGAACGACCAGGTGCCCGCACCAGCTGCGCGTTGCAGCAGGGTCAGCAGGCTGGCCGGAATGGTGGCCGCGTCAGACGCAGGCGTGGTAAGTGCGACAGGGGGCATCGAACGAAAGTAACACGCGTATCACACGCATGCGCTTCCGTTGCAGCGCGTCAGGGTGTCAGACGCTGGCTGCGCTCGTACTTCAGGGCCACATGCAGTTGATCCAGCGCACCCACACAATCGAGCACCACGGCCTGGATCAGGCTGGCGGTCAGGGCGGCAGAACAGGCGGGCACATCTGGCGGGTGGTGCAGGTCGTCACCGACGGCGTGGCACAGCCTGGCTGACACCGCGTCAAACAGGACGTCCCAGTCTACCGGGTCAATGGCCAGGCGGTGATCGCCTCCTTCTACCGGCAAGTTTGGCGCGCTACTTACAAGCAGCAGGTTCGAAGCGGAATCCTGACCGTTGGGTTTGGCTTGCATGGCTGAAGACATGGTAGCGTGTGGTGTGATGCCTCCGTTGTAAGCCGAGCGGTGATGATCGTCGGTGCGATAGCGCACATAGAAACCGTTTCTGAGGCCTCTGGCGTGGCCCGTGTTGCCCACTACGGGGTGCTAAACACCTGTTACAGACAAGGAGGTGTTGGTACGCTGCAACAACCTGCATGCTTTGGGGTGTTGCCTCAGCCCAGCAACTGCGCATAGGTGTGCCGGTCGGCGGCATAACAGCCGCAGGCCGCTGCCTCCAGACCAGCCCGGTCCAGCACCTTGAGCTCGCCGCGGTGGTACTCGATCAGGCCTTCCTTTTGCATGGCACTGGCGGCAGCGGTGACACCCACGCGGCGCATGCCCAGCATATAGGCCAAAAACTCATGCGTCACATGAAAGCTGTCTGAATGGGCGCGGTCCTGGCTCATGAGTAGCCAACGCGCCAGGCGCTGCCCGATCAGGTGAAAACGCAGGCAACCGGCAGAACCGGCTGCCTGAGCCATCAGCACGTATAAATAGTGTTTGATGCCGCGTTGCAGCGCCGGGCTTTGCGCCAGCTCGCGTTTGAAGGCAGCGGCACTCATGCGCCAGGCCGAGCCCTGGCCCTGCACCAGCGCGCGCCAAGGCGCATCCAGCACCCCCAGGGTCAACTGTGCGCCCAGCATGCCTTCGCGCCCGACCATGCCGACTTCCACACCGGGGCTGCCCTCGACCAGGGTCACCAGCGAAATAAATCCATCAGTAGGGAAGTAAACATGGGCGGTGGGTTTGTCAGGTTCGCACAAGACGTCTGACAGTACCAATTGCACCGGCTTGCAGGCGGCCAGCAAGCGTTTGCGGTCGCTGCGGGGGAGGAGTTCTATCAGGTGGTTTTCGACTGAGGCCATGTTGGCTCTCCGGTGGGTAGCGCACCCCTGTGCGGGGACAAGATCAAGCCGCGCTACGGTCGAAACCAGTTCAAATCGGTGCCCCAGTATGCGCTAACCCACGCTACCCCACTGTTTGCCCACGCACATGGGCCCCATAAGCCGCCGCCTTGGCTGTCTGGCTTGTTAGATTGTTGTCAGCGCGGGCAGCAGCCTGTCGTACTCTTTTTTGACCACGCCGTAACACTCGCAGGAGCGCTTTTCCAGGCCCGGGCGGTCCAGTACGGTGATGCGCCCGCGCGAGTAACGAATCAGGCCGGCGGCCTGCACCTGCAGCGCTGCTTCGGTCACGCCTTCACGGCGCACGCCCAGCATGTTGGAGATCAACTCCTGCGTCATCACCAGCTCGTTGCCGTCTAGCCGGTCCAGGCTCAAGAGCAGCCAGCGGCAGAGCTGCTGGTCCAGCGAATGGTGCCGGTTGCAGACGGCGGTTTGCGACATTTGCGTGATCAGCGCCTGGGTGTAACGCAGCAGCAGGTGTAACACTGGCCCGCCCCGGTTGAACTCTTCCTTCAGGGCCTGGGCTGGCAGCCTGAAACCCTTGCCAGCGCTTTGCACCACGGCCCGGCTGGGGGTGGATTCACCGCCCATGAACAGCGAGATGCCGACCAAGCCCTCATTGCCCACCACGGCAATTTCGGCCGACGAGCCGTTTTCAAGCACATACAACATCGAAATAATCGCGGTCGTCGGAAAATACACATGGCTAAGCGTGGCGCCCGATTCATACAACACCTGGCCCAGGGGCATGTCGACCCATTCCAGCTGGGGCAACCAGCGCTGCCACTCGGCATCTGGCAGGGCAGCCAGCAAAGTGTTTTTTTTCGGGTCGGGGGAAACAGCCATCAACAAAAGCTCCGAAGCAGTACTGGCTTCGAGCGGTGCCTCTGGCAGAGGTCTCGGGCCAGCCGGACATAGTAGGCTTTTCAAGCCGCTTTGTATGTACGCTAGCGCACAAACTGATCAGCGGTTCGCCAAAGTGTTCCGGGATGGCTGAATCGGCCTCGTCCGGCGCCGCGTTGATGCCTGCGAATGGCATGGGCTGGCCTTCAAATGGTTTGTGTGCAATTGACAGACGCCCTCGGCCTTCGGTCAGTGCGTCCCGCCGCAATATTTCGCTGCGTCATGCTTTGATTTAAGGGCCAGTCACTCCGCAGGGGGCTATGTCCTACATGTTGTAACGGGGTTTCCGTAGAACACCTAAGCGCCGGACTACCTATATTGCATAAGAACTTAAGTTTTAAAGATTACTCGACAGCAGCCCTGAATCACAAATGATTAATGCGTTCGACCAACTTAAAGAGTTTTCCGACATTGGCGCCCTGAAGCCGGCGCTGCATTCCCTGCTCTCGCGTTTTGGTTCGGTAGAACGTCTGGACATCCTGGTTTCCAGCCAGGCAGGCAAACGTCAGGCGCTGTGCTTTCTGCGCATGGGCTCGGCAGAACAGGAGCACCAGATCACGCGCGAGTTGGGGGTGGGTCGTTTCGCCGGCGACCTGGTCATGATTGTTGACTTGAAAACGCCAGGGACCGAGCGCGATAACGCGCCTACCCTGCAGGCAGCATGAGCGGCTTGCAAACACACGGCGTGGGCGTACAAGAGATCCTGCTGGTTTCGGGCACGCGTCCGGAAATCATCAAGCTGGCGCCGGTGTATCACGCGCTGCGAGGCGCCCCATGGGCGCGGGTGTCGTGGCTGCATACCGGCCAGCATGCAGACATGGCCGACCAGATCCTGGCCTGCTTTGACGTGGTGCCCGATATTTCGCTGTCTCGGGGCGGCGACAGCCTGCTGGACTTCAGCACCGGCTGCCGGCAACAGCTTGACGCCGTGATGCAGCAGCGCGACTGGTCGCTGGTGATGGTGCAGGGCGACACCGAAAGCGCCTTTCAGGGCGCGCTGGCCGGGTTTTACCACCGGGTTCCAGTGGCTCACGTCGAAGCTGGTTTGCGTACCTACAACCTTGCCCGGCCTTTCCCCGAGGAAGGCCTGCGCCAGATGATCAGCCGGTTGGCACGTTTTCACTTTGCGCCCACGCAGCGCGCCCTGGTAGCGCTGCAAAACGAAGGCATCGCGGATGAGTTGATCACGCTCACCGGCAACACGGTGATTGATGCCCAACAGTGGGCCTGCGTGCACCGCGGCGTGCAACGGCAGGTGGCGGGCCGGGGCCATTTGCTGGTGACGGTACACCGGCGTGAAAACTGGGGCCACGATGTGCAGGAGATCTGCCATGCGATTGCCGACATCGCACGCCAGCAGCCTGACCTGAATGTGCTGTTTCCCGTGCACCTCAATCCGGCCATTCAGGGGCCTGTCAACGACATCCTTGGAGGGATTGCCAACGTCACGCTGACTTCTCCACTGGACTACACCGGCATGCAGCAGGCGCTCGCCGACGCGTGGCTGGTGCTGACCGATTCTGGAGGCCTGCAGGAAGAGGCGCCGACCTTTGGTGTGCCGGTACTGGTACTGCGCGACGAAACGGAACGGCCCGAGGCCATCGAGGCCGGCTGTGCCCTGCTGATAGGCGTGTCACGTGCTGCGATTGTGGGTGAAGTGGCGCGCTTGTCGGGCGATAAACAGGCCTACCTCCGCATGTCGCAGGCCGTGAATCCTTTCGGCGACGGCACCGCTTCGAGCAAGATTGTGGCCATGTTGGCCAGCGCGCTGGCCAACGAACCTGCGACCGTCCCCGAATTCGCGTGAGTTGCGTGTGGACCGGCCTTTTCAGTTTTTACAAAAATCGTCCTTCCACGGACGACTTCACTGCTGACGATCGCGCGTGATGGCTGCCGATTTGCCTGCTTCGGCGCCTTCGCCGCAAGCACCTGACCGGGGCGATTCCCGGCATTTCCCAGCACTGCCCAGCCTTGTCGAGAAAAAAAGTTTTATGAAGACCCTGTCCAAACTCTCCGACCACTTGCCGCAACTTGTATGCCGCTCCAGCCTGATCGTTGCGGTTTGTCTGCCTTTGCTGGCCCAGGGGCAACCTGTTTCTACTGGGGCGCCCGGCGCAGCGGCCAGCGCGTCTGAAGTTTTCAGGCGTCTCACGGCCGACCGTTGGGTCTCCCGCGAGATCACGTTTGCGGAACTAGGGTTCACAGGGCCTCTGGTGCTGGGCGCGCCGGAGACAGTGCGCGAGCTGTACCTGCCGGTCCCGGCCAATGTGCCCTTGAGCGGGGCCGAGATCAAGCTCAATGCCAGCTACTTGCGCGCGGAGGGTGGTCGAACCAGCCTGGTGCTGTCGCTGGACAGCTACCCGGTGTCATCGCGGCTGATGGCGCAGGACAAGGGCGACGCCAGCATTCTTCTGGGCGTGGACGGATCCCCCAGAACCAGCGGATTTGTCAGGATGGGACTGAGCTGGAACACGGCCATGGGCGCGGAGCGGCTCTGCACCGACGGCCGCGTTGTCGGCAATGTGCTGCGCATCGAGCCGGACTCGCGTTTTACCTACCGCTATGACGCCAGCTCTGTGCGTGACCTGGCGACCGCATGGGGGTCCTTGCCCTCTTCGCCCGTGATCCTGGTTTCTTCGAACAATCTCAGCGCGGGGTCTTATGACTCAGCCTGGCGCATGGGCGTGGCACTGGAGCGGGCCGGCAAACGCGCCCGGATACAGGCGCTGGCCAGCGTGGGCGAGACGATTGATCTGGACGGCCTGGCGGTGCCGGCGGCGCTGCGCGGCATCCCGGCTTTTGCGGCGCTGGCCCAGGGCGGAAAATACAAAATCAAGGATGCCGCCGAGATCGGGGCCCTGCTTTCTCTGGGCGCAGCCAGCCCGCTGCGGGCCGACATCATCATTGCCGACAAGGCGCTGACTGCAGGCATGAATACGTCCCTGGACGCCCTCCAGAACCAGCTGCAGGCGGCAGCGCCGGCGGCCGTCGCTGATTTTGCCGCGTGGCGCGCACGCGCGCTGGAGCCGGCAGCCCTGCCTGCCGCACCAGGGGAAATCCGCCTGTCCCCGGCCTTCGGCAATCCGGCCATTGTTGTCGCCAGCGATGCGGGCGCGCAGGCGGCCGGCTTGTTCAGTACCTATTGGAGCCGCCTGGCGGTTGGCTCATCGATGGTGGTGCAAACCGCTGCCGATCCGACGGGCGACGCGTCGGCGGTATCGCTGAAATACCTGGGCGGCAGACCGGGCAGTTTTGATGTTCTGTCGCACGCCGACTGGAACGCCAGTTTCGATATAGGCGCAGTCGCGGCCGATGGACGCCTGCCCTCCAGCCTGATACTCGATGTGTCTGCAGCGCCAAGTGCGGCGCGCACGCCGCCGGTGGTCTCCGTGTTCATGAACGACATCCTTCTGGGCGCCCGGCAGATGGACGCCAACGGGAAGCTTGAGCGCGTCACGGCACGCATCCCTGCCTACGCCCTGGCCGCGCGCAATACCCTGCGCGTCAGCTTTGTGCGCCAGCTGGCCAGCGACCGCTGCCGAGAATCGCCGGAACCCTACCCCGTGTCGGTGTTGCCCAGCAGCCGCATGCTGCTGGAAAAGACCGATATCTCCAATGACTTCACTGGCATGGTGGCACGGTATGCCACGGGTGCGCATGTGATGGTGCCCGCCGCCTATCTTGCAGATGCAGCCGCTTCGCTGCCGCGGCTGATCCGCATGGCCGTCACAGCCGGCGTTTCGCCCATGAAGGCCAGTTTCACGGCGGTCACGGGCGACACCATCCCGCCGCCCGGCGGCCCCTTTCTGGCGATGGAATTGCCCTTCAGGGATGCAGAGTCGAAGGTCACGCTCGAAGCCGGACGGCTGGTGATGAATGGCCACAGCAAAGAGGCCGTCCTCGATATCAAGGGGGTGAACAACGTGGCGATTGTCGAGGTGGTCAAGGTCAAGGGCAATATAGGGTTGGTTTACCGCACGGTGGGCGAGCAGGCCCCCGCCCTGGACAAAGCCATTGTGCTGGCTGGCGGTGACGTTGCGGTGATAGGTGCCGGCGGCCTGCTGCTCGAGATCAACTCGGCCGACCCGGGCGGCCGCAAGGCGGTGGGTGCCGAAGCGGGCATCTGGCTTCTGGCCCGGGGCTATTGGTGGATGCTGCCGGTACTCGGTGTCGTCTTCATGATCGGGTTGCTGGTGTTCGCTAGCCGGGTGCGCCGGCGCAAGGCCGCGGAACAGGCTGCCAGGGTGTAGGCTGACCTGCAAGGAACGCCAACATGGTTTGGACCCTCTTTACTGCCAACTACTACGCGGCCCTGGAAATGCTTGCCGCCGGGGTGGCCGTGCTGATTTTCATATCTTCGGTTGACGACCTGTTTATTGATCTCTGGTATTGGATCAGGCGCGGTTTTCGCTCCCTCACGGTCAAAAGACAGTATTCCGCGATGACGGCGGCCCACCTGCGCGAAAAAAGCGAGCAACCGCTGGCCATCATGGTCCCCGCGTGGCTCGAATATGACGTGATCGCATCGATGATCGAAAACATGGTGGAGGTGCTGGAGTATCAGCACTACGTTGTTTTTGTTGGCACCTATATCAACGATGCGAAAACCATCGAGGAAGTCGAGCGCATGCAAAAGCGCTACAAGCAATTGCACCGTGTGGAAGTCCCGCATGCCGGGCCCACCTGCAAGGCAGACTGCCTGAACTGGGTGGTCGATGCGATTTTTGCCTATGAAAAAGAGCACGGTATGGCGTTCGCCGGGGTGGTGCTGCACGACAGCGAAGACGTGCTTCACCCGCTGGAACTGAAGTTTTTCAACTACCTTCTGCCCCGCAAGGACATGATCCAGTTGCCGGTCGCCTCACTGGAACGCGAGTGGTACGAACTGGTGGCAGGCACCTACATGGACGAGTTTGCCGAGAGCCATGCCAAGGACATGGTGGTCCGCGAGAGTGTTGCCGGCGTGGTGCCGTCTGCGGGGGTTGGCACCTGCTTTTCAAGGCGGGCGCTCCAGGCGCTGGTTGGGTCGACGCGCAACAAACCCTTCAATACCGACAGCCTCACCGAAGATTACGACGTCGGAAACCGCCTTGCGCAATTGGGCATGCAGGCCATTTTTGGCGTGTTCCCGGTCCGCTATCGTGTGACACGAACCGCGTGGTTTGGCAGACAGGCCACGCGCGAGGTGATGGTCCGCATGCCGCTCGCGGTGCGCGAGTTTTTTCCGGATACGTTTGAGCAGGCCTACCGCCAGAAGGCCCGGTGGGTTCTGGGAATCGGCCTGCAAAGTTGGGAGCAGATTGCCTGGAAAGGCTCGATCGCGGCGCGGTATCTTTTGCTGCGGGACCGCAAAAGCACCGTCACGGCGCTGGTCAATGTGCTGGGCTACGTGCTGGTGGTGCAATTCATGGTGTTCCACATCGGCCTCTGGACGGGGTGGTGGAATGTGTTTTATCCCTCGCTGTTTGCCGAAAACAGCTGGTGGCGTGTGCTGATCTATCTGAACGCCGTGTCGCTCGTCATCCGGTGCGGGCACCGGGTCTACTTCACCACCATTCTTTACGGCTGGGAGCACGGCCTGATGTCGCTGCCGCGCATGGTGGTCAGCAACTTCGTCAACTTCATGGCCGTGGCGCGCGCCTGGCGCCTGTACTTGTCTTACCTGTTCCGGGGCAAGGCGCTGGCATGGGACAAGACCATGCATGACTTTCCGACCGGCGGGCAGTTGCCGCGTCGCCGTCAGCGACTGGGAGAACTCCTGCAATCCTGGCAGGCTGTGGATGAAACCATCCTGTCCAGGGCGCTCAAGGAGCAGGCCACGACCGAGATGCCTTTGGGGCAAATACTGATTTCCCATGGCTGGCTTGATGAGGATACGCTGGCCGAAGCCATTGCCTACCAGGCCGGCCTGACACGCACGCGGCTGACCGAAGAGATGGTCATGAGCCATGCGGGCGCAGTGCCCAAGGATTTCGGCACGCGCTTTCGCGCCGTGTATGTCGGCCGCGACGCCCACGAAAAACCCATTCTGGCAGTTGCAACGCCATTGCAGGAGGCAGCCCTGACTGAGCTTGCTGAAATCTTCGGCGTGGAGCCGCAGCAGCGTGTGGTCCGCGAAGGCGAACTGGCGATCGCCTTGCGCCTGCTGCGTGGCGTCGAGGGCGACTTTTACAGGCTGGAGGGCGGCGTTGCGGGCGTGCCTTTGCTGGGCGATATGCTGGTGGAGCAGGGTTTGCTCAAGCGCAACCTCTTTGAAGGCGCCATGCAAACCTATCGCCCTGAACGCCATGGCCGCGTCGGCGATTACCTGGTGGACCAGGGAATTATTGTGCGCGAGGTGATCGAGCGCGTCGTCCAGCAGCAGCGACTGATGCACGCAGAACTTTCACGCGTGAAACTACCGGAATAACATGAAGACCACCTTGACGAAAACAGGCACTGCGGTGCTGGGCCTGCTTGCCCTGGCCTCGCTTGCCAGCGCCGCTCACGCGCAGCAAACGTTGCCCCTGCCCCTGACCGGGCCGGCCTGGGTGCTGGCCGACGACGCGTACAAGGCCTTCGCGCGTGGCGACTATGCAGAGGCGCTGGAGAAGGCCACCGAGGCGCTGCGCCAGCGTCCCGATGTGGTGCGCTTGCGGGATCTGATCAGCCAGGCCAAAGCGGCACAGAAGCGGGCGGCCGTGCAGGCAAGCCGGCCTGTGCCTGCAATCCGTCCGGCCCGGCGTCCTGCCAGCGAGCCGCAGTCGCTGACTGCGTCTGCACCCGCACCGCTACCGGCACCGGCCCCAGACCCTGCCTATGTGGCTGCCGACGCCGGCTACAAGGCTTATGGCCGCGCTGACTACACGGCAGCCGTCACAGCAGCACAGGATGCCGTGCGCCTAGCGCCCCAGAACCGGGACTACCGGCTGCTGCTGGTCAACGCGCTGCTGGCGGCCGGGCGGCTGGCGGACGCGGACGAGGCGCTCACCGGAGCGATCACCGCCACGGGTGATGATGGCCGGCTGCTGGCGCAGCAGACCGCCCTGCGCCAACGGATGGTAGAAGCCCAGAGCTGGGCATTAGGCGCTGCGGCCTACAAGGACTTCGAGCGAGGCGATTTTTCTGGCGCCGCCGACAAGGCGCGGCAGGCGCTGCAATTGACACCCGACAACCGTGACTACCAGGCCTTGCTGGTGAGATCCCTCTACCGTGCGGGGCAGTATGCCGAAGCCGAACAACGGGCGGGGGTTGCCATTGCCGGCGCCCCGGCTGCGCCCCTGTATGTGCAGCGGGGCCTGATTCGCCAGCGCATGGGACAGGAAGCTCTGGCGCGCCAGGACTTCGAGGCCGCCTTGCAGCGGGGCGGCTTGCCGATTGCCACCGAGATCGGCCTGCTGCTTGATTTGGGCCGCAAGGCTGAAGCGAAGCAGCGTCTGGATGAAAGCCGGGCGGATGGATCGCTGGCCGGTCTTGCCGAGGCAGACCGCGGTTATCTGGCCGTCCGTGTGGGCGAGGACGAGCAGGCGCTGGCCGCGTTCAACCGCGCTGACGCCTCCGGCAAGCTCGCCAATACCGCCTGGCGCGACGCCGCGTTTGCTGCGGTGCGCACAGGCCAGGACGCGCAAGCCATCGGCTATTTCAAGCGCAGCATTGACGATGCGGGCGCGCAAAAACTGCCCCTGACGCCGCAGCAGCTGTTTGAAACCCGCCGCGCAGTGGCGGAGGTTTCCCGCGAGGCCGGGGTGATCGCTTCATTGAGCTATCGCGGTGCGGTGTCGGGTCAGGGCCTGACTCCGGGTACGGCCACCGATAGCCTGCAAGCCGGCACCGAGGCTTACTGGCGGCCCTGGGGCTTCAGCAACGGACGGTATACCGAGCTGTTTGCGCGTGGGTTTGAAACGCTTTACAGCAAGGGCGGAGGGGCGACGGGCAGCAAGACACTGCAGACGGCGCTGGGTATCCGCCACAAGCCCCTGACCGACGTCAATCTTGTTGCCTCCATCAGCCGGGTGTTTGCGCCCTCGAGCGGGCGTGACGACTGGCTGGCCCAACTGGGCTATTCGGGTGGCCGCGGCGGTGACTTGCGCGTGGATGCGCCTTCGTGGTGGACCAGCCGGGTCTCCGCTGAACTGGGACACTATCTTTCTTCGGGCCAAAGCTACGGTTTGGCGCAAGCCGACCTCGGCAAAAGCTTCCGGGTGGGCCAGTCAGGCAGGTGGGTTGCGTTCCCCCACGTCGCGTTGGCCGCCGACTACAACTCTGGCGCGATTGCCCGCAGTTCAGTGGGTGTGGGCCCCGGCATCAGCGCGCGTTACTGGTTTCGTGAGGATGTGTATAACGCGCCGCGGTCCTATGTGGATGTTTCGCTGCAATACCGCTGGCGCGTGGGCGGTGCGGCGCGTGCCGGCGGCGTGTTCCTCATCACCACCCTGTCTTACTGATGCCGATGCAGTGCATCGTCTCCAGGAGCACTTGCAAGTCCGGGCTGATCCGTTGGCCTGGGCTGGCTTGCGTGCTGGCGTTGGCGCTGATACTCGGCGCCTGCGCGCGCCCACCGCCGGTGATTCCTGCGCTGGCCGGCGTCGTCTGGCAGCCGGACAACACGACGCTGGATCCACGCGGCAACTGGCACCGCATGGGCGCCACCGAGTTGCTGGTGCAATGGACGGCTGTTGACGGCATGGCATTTGTCGACAACCCGGTGTTGCCCGTGGTGCCCAAGCTGCCGGCCTGGCCGCGGATTGCAGGTGAGGCCTGGGCGCAGGATGTGATCCTGGGTCTGGCCGGCCGCTTTGACGAAAAGGCCGCACGCGCCGACATTGGCAAACTCGCCGAGGCTTCGGTGGTGCTGGCCGGACTGCCAACACCGCTGAAGGTCACGGGCTGGTATTTTCCTGTGGAGATTGATCCGACATGGGTGGAGGCCCCCAGCCTCGCGCCGCTGTTGGCCAGCTTGCCCCGGCCGCTGTGGATCAGCGTCTACGACAGCGCCAATGTCGGTCCCGACGCGCTGGTGCAGGGGCTGGCGAAGTGGTTGCCGCCTGATGTTGGGGTGTTTTTTCAGGACGGCGTCGGTGTACATGCACGCGAAGCGCGAATTGCAAAACATTACGCCGACGCACTGTCGGCCAAGCTCGGGCGGGAGCGGGTGCGCATCATTGCCGAGGCTTTTCGCCCGCAAACGGGTGGTGGGTTTCGCAGCGCGACGATTGGCGAACTCGCGCCCCAACTCGCACTCTACGCTGGCTACCGCATCTATTTGTTTGACGGTCCACACTACGTGCCGGACTCGCTGACTGCCGAGATCGCCGCTGCCCAGGTGCCTGCGCAGGGGGCTGCTCGACCATAGTTTGCGGGGGCGGCAACCCGTACCCCGAGCTTTCAGCTTCTAGTACCGGACGCTACAGACTTCCAGCGCGTTGAGCCCATGGTCGGTGATGACGTAGCCGACCTCGTCATCCCCGTCCAGAAAACCGTGCCTCGCCAGCGAAGCGACGGTTTTTATCCCGTGTGCCCGGGTTTTGTGGGGCTGGGGTAACTTGCGTTCAGACGGCGCCAGGCCAAGAATGCGAAAACCGTAGCGCGCGTCTTCCAGGCATTCATACTGTTTGTAGGTCAGAATTTTGATGGGCAGTGTGCCGCTGACGTGGCCGCTCCATTGGAACTCCGGCGGCACGTAGCTGACCCGGTAGGTGCTGTCCTCCTCGGCGCTGCTGTCCAAAACAGTTGCGGGGGCCGCCATGGACCTGGCCTTGCGCCGGGTGAGCAGGTAAGCACCGAACCCCGCCAGTACCGTCAACAGCACTATGAGAGCGATCACCAACTCCACGCCATCCCCTTTTTAGCCATACCCTGATTATCGGCAGAAATTCGGGGTATGACCCCGGGCCGGAAATGCCCGATTTTTATCCCTGCCCGCTCTGGAGCTCAAACTGGGCGTCCCCCATGTAACGATCGGCGCCCAAGGCCGCCTGCATGGCAGCCAGCTCGGCTGCCTCCCACTGGTCGGCCAGCACTTGTTCCGCCGGGCTGAGATCCCACGGGCGCGCCCGCTCGCCGTGGATGTGCAGCAGCCGCTGGTAAGCGTCGTGCACCGGCATCACCAGGCTGGCGTCGCCCAGGCAGGCCTCCAGCGCGCTGCGAAAGCGCTGCACCGCAGCGGCGCGCTCGGCGTCGGAGACGTCCTCGCTGTGAAAAATTCTGACGGTGTAGGGCATGCGCCGAGTTTAGAAGAACACACGACGACTCTAAAAAAAGGCAGTACCCATGCAGATCGCCACGGTTCCTTTGCGGCTGCCGCACACCTGGTCATTTCGTTACTCATCTTGCATTCGCGGTGGAGACTTTTGAAAACTCTCTCCGTACCATCGGTTCTTTTTAAGGAAATCCAGATGGCACTGCAATCCCCGTTTTTCGGCAAGCGTGACAACGAGCCCGCCAATTTGCGGCATGGCAGCCCGAATCCCAATCCCTATGCCAATGGTGCTGCGCCAGCCAGTGCGGCGGCCGTGCAAGCCGCTGCGGCGCCAGCCGCAACTGCGTCGGCCAGCAGCGGCGCGCGCGAGGGCGGCAGCAAGTTGACGGTTGGCCCCAACATCAAACTCAAAGGAGTGGAGATCACCGATTGCGACACGCTGGTGGTGGAGGGGCTGGTGGAGGCCACCATGGATTCGCGTGTCATGCAAATTTCCGAGCGCGGCGCTTTCAAGGGCTCGGCGGAAATTGACATTGCAGAGATTCATGGCGAGTTTGATGGCAACCTCACGGTGCGTCAGAAACTGGTGATTTATGCGACCGGCAAAGTCACCGGAAAAATCCGCTACGGCAAACTGGTGATTGAAGAAGGCGGCCAGCTTGCCGGTGAAATACTGTTTGGTGCAGTTGGTAGTTCCAAGGCCGCCCTGGTTGGCAAACCGGGCCTGCAGGTCGCCTGATTTTTTTGGCGCGGTGACGGCCGCGCCGACGCTGTCACCGAGTTGACGCGGGCCCTGTGCTGCGGGAACGCACAATGCGGCTATGCCCGTCGTCATCTCACCCCTTCAGGCCCAGATAGTTCACTGGCAGGTTCAGTCCGGCGCGCTGGTGGCGCCCGGTGACGTGCTGCTGGTGCTGGAGGCGATGAAGATGGAGCATGAGGTCCGCGCCCCAAGCGCAGGCCGCGTGGCGGAGGTTTTTTTTGTTGCGGGTGAGCAGGTCGAAGCTGGCGCGCAACTGGCGGTGATTGAGACGGGCGTTGAGAGGGCGGCGTCGCCGCTCGCGCCACCGTCAGGCCGCGCTTCCGGTGTGCTGCCAGGCCTGCGCCAGGACTTGCAGCGTGTGCAGCAGAGACACGCAAAAACCGCCGACGCGAGCCGGGCGGCTGCGATACAAAAGCGCCATGCCCTGGGCTTTCGCAGCGCGCGTGAAAACATCGCCGACCTGTGTGATGAAGGCTCCTTCATCGAATATGGTGCTCTGGCAGTTGCGGCGCAGCGCAGCCGCCGCAGTGAAGAGGACCTGATAACCAACACACCGGCCGATGGCATGGTGACCGGCATAGCCAGCGTCAACAGCGCCTTGTTTGGTGCGCAGGCCAGCCGCGCTGTGGTGATGGCCTATGACGCCACCGTGCTGGCCGGCACGCAAGGCATGCGCAACCACCAGAAGACAGACCGGTTGCTGGGCATTGCCTTGCAGCAGAAACTGCCGGTGCTGCTGTTTGCAGAAGGTGGCGGCGGACGGCCCGGCGACACAGACATGCCCATAGTGGCGGGCCTGCACGTGGGCACCTTCGCCAGCTTTGCCCGTCTCAATGGCCAGGTGCCGGTGATTGGCATCGCAGCAGGCCGCTGTTTTGCCGGCAACGCGGCCTTGCTGGGGTGTTGCGACCTGATCATTGCAACAACCGGCAGCAACATCGGCATGGGTGGTCCGGCCATGGTCGAGGGTGGCGGTCTCGGGGTGTTCAAGCCAGAGCAGATCGGCCCCAGCACCAGCCAGCACAGCAACGGCGTGATTGATGTGCTGGTGCAGGATGAGGCCGAAGCGGTTGCCGTGGCACGCCGCTACCTGGCTTTTTTCCAGGGTGTGCTAGTCCAATGGCTGGCCCCGGACGGCAACACCTTGCGCGATGTGGTGCCTGAAAACCGCCTGCGTGTGTATGACACGCTGGCTGTGATGGGCGGCATCGCCGACAGCGGCAGCGTGCTGGCGCTGCGTACCGGCTTTGGAAAAGGCATTCACACTGCGCTGGCCCGCATCGAGGGTCGTGCCGTCGGCATCATGGCGAACAACCCGCAGCACCTGGGAGGCGCGATTGACGCCGATGCGGCAGACAAGGCCGCACGGTTCATGCAGCTGTGCAATGCCCACGGCCTGCCCATGGTCAGCCTGGTGGACACACCCGGCTTCATGGTCGGCCCGGAGATCGAGACCCAGGCGCAGGTACGCCATGTGAGCCGCATGTTCATCGCCGCAGCGCACTTGCGTGTGCCTTTTTTCAGCGTGGTGCTGCGCAAGGGTTATGGCCTGGGCGCCATGGCCATGGCGGCCGGCGGCTTTCATGCGCCGATCTTTACGGTGGCCTGGCCGACCGGAGAGTTTGGGGCCATGGGGCTGGAAGGCGCGGTCAGGCTGGGTTATCGCAAGGAGCTGGAGGCGCAGCCGGAAGGGCCACAACGCGAGGCCCTTTACGACACCCTGGTCGCCCAGCAATACGACAAGGGCAGCGCCCTCAACATGGCGACGACGCTGGAAATTGACGCTGTGATTGACCCGGCCGACACACGTGCCTGGCTGGTGCGTGGCCTGCAGTCTGCCCGGACAAGCCCCGGCGGCGGGCACGCGATCGACGCCTGGTAGTTACTGCGTCATTATCCGAACAGGCGAAACAGCAAAGGCAGCAGCAGCGCTGCCAGCACCACCTGCAGGCCCAGCGCCAGCCCCGCGTAGGCCCCGGCATCGGCATTGACATGCAGGGCGCGGGCCGCGCCTATCCCGTGCGAAGCTGTGCCCAGCGCAAAGCCGCGCGCGGACCATCCGGCTGCGTCGGTCGGAATCCGCAAGGCATCAAACAGGTATTTGCCGCCCAGCGCCCCCACCAGACCTGTGAGGACAGCAAATACGGCGGCCAGTGCCGGGATGCCGCCGATTTTTTCGGCGATCCCCATGGCCACCGGCGCCGTGACCGATTTGGGTGCCAGCGACAGCACGACCTCGGCCGGGAGATCAACCGCCCAACCCACCACCAACGCCGAGCCGCTGGCCGCCACACCGCCGGCCAGCGCGGCCAGCAATAAACGCCCCCAGCGCTGGCGCAACTCGGCCCGGCGTTGCCACAGCGGCCATGCCAGCGCGACCACCGCAGGCCCCAGCAGGAAGTGAATGAATTGCGCACCTGCAAAGTAGGTGGGGTAGGAGACATCCGTGGCCAGCAGCCCTGCCGCCAACACCAGCACCGACCAAAGCACCGGGTTGGCCCAGGGTGCCTGCTGCAGGCGGGTGTAGGCCGCATGGGCCAGGACATACACCACCAGTGTGGCCGTCAGGCCGAACAGTGGCGTGGCAGAAAGATAGACCCAGAGTTCAACGAACTTCGGCATCTTTTCGCCACAAAAAATTCAGCACCAAAGCGGTGACGGCAAGGCCGATCACGGTGGACAGCACAATCACCAGCAGCATGCGGCCTCCGTACTGGCTGACCAGCGACAGGTGTGTCATGACACCCACACCCACCGGCACAAACAGCAGCGACAGGTGCGACAGCAAAAAGTCTGCGCAGACCGAAACCGGTTCGCGCACCACCGGCCAGCGCAGCGCGAGAAGCAGCAACACCATGCCGATAACGGGGCCGGGGAAGGGCAGGGACAAGCCGCGCGACAGCAGCTCGCCGATGGATTGCAAGAGCAGCAACCAGGCGAGGCCGCGCAAGCCCTGCATGGTCAAAACCGGGGGAGGTCTGGGTGGGCGATCTTGCCGCCACGTACCAGCATTTTT
Organism: Polaromonas sp.; assembly: GCF_030680935.1. Taxonomy (GTDB): domain Bacteria; phylum Pseudomonadota; class Gammaproteobacteria; order Burkholderiales; family Burkholderiaceae_C; genus Polaromonas. The sequence continues at coordinate 62,074 of NZ_JAUXUP010000022.1, forward strand.
CCGTACTCGGCGCAGCGCTGCAGCGTCGGGATCACCTTGCCGGGATTGAGCAGGCCCAGCGGGTCGAAGGCGCGCTTGACGCCAAACATCTGCTCGTTCTCTGCGCTTGAGAACTGCACACACATGGAGTTGAGTTTTTCCACACCGACACCGTGCTCGCCAGTAACGGTGCCGCCCATGGCAACGCTGGTCTCCAGGATGTCGGCGCCAAAAAGTTCGCAGCGGCGCAACTGGTCGGCATCGTTGGCGTCAAACAGAATCAGCGGGTGCAGGTTGCCGTCACCGGCGTGAAATACGTTGGCACAGCGCAGGTCGTATTTCTTTTCCATCTCCTGAATGGCCAGCAAAATATCGGCCAGGCGTTTGCGCGGAATCGTCGAGTCCATACACATGTAGTCGGGGCTGATGCGGCCCGAGGCCGGGAAGGCATTTTTGCGGCCACTCCAGAAGCGCAGGCGCTCGGCTTCGTTCTGGCTCACGGCAATCGCGGTGGCGCCGTGGCTGCGCAGCACGGCGCTCATGCGGCCAATTTCTTCCTCGACTTCTTCCGGCGTGCCATCACTTTCACAAAGCAAAATCGCCTCGGCGCTCAGGTCGTAACCGGCATGCACAAAGTCCTCGACCGCAGCGGTCATGGGTTTGTCCATCATCTCGAGACCGGCCGGAATGATGCCGGCGGCAATCACCGCTGCCACCGCATCACCGGCTTTGCGCAGGTCGTCGAAGCTGGCCATGATGCAACGCGCCAGCACCGGCTTGGGCACCAGCTTGACGGTGACCTCCAGCGTGACAGCCAGCATGCCTTCGCTGCCGATGATCACCGACAGCAGGTCGTAACCAGCGTTGTCCAGCGCGTCGCTGCCAAACTCGACCCACTCGCCTTCCACCGTCAGGCCTTTGACCTTGAGCACGTTGTGCAGCGTCAGGCCGTATTTGAGGCAATGCACACCGCCCGAGTTTTCGGCGACGTTGCCGCCTATCGTGCAGGCGATCTGGCTGGAGGGGTCGGGTGCGTAATACAGGCCCAGCGGGGCGGCGGCCTCGCTGATGGCCAGGTTGCGCACACCGCCCTGGACCACCGCCGTGCGGCTGGCCGCGTCCATCTTCAGGATCTTGTTGAACCTGGCCAGCGACAGCGTCACGCCCAGCTTGTGCGGCATGGCGCCGCCCGACAGGCCAGTGCCGGCGCCGCGTGCCACCACCGGCACCTGCAATGCGTGGCAGGCCTTCAGAACGGCTTGCACCTGCCCGTAGGTTTCGGGCAGGGCCACGACCAGTGGCCGCTGGCGGTAGGCGGTCAGGCCGTCGCATTCATACGGCGTGGTGTCTTCGCTGTTCCAGAGCAGCGCGTCGGCGGGCAGCACCGCTTGCAAGGCCTTGACCACTTCGGCCTGGCGCGCCGCACGTTCAAGCTGTTCCTGCTGCTGGGGTTCCAAAGGTGCGTTCATGGGCGGGCTCGCGAATGGCTGGTTGTCAGGACACTTTAATGCAAAGCCTGCGCCCATGGCGTGAAGAAAATGAAGTCTTGCCGTGAAAAACAGCCTGCTATCAAACCAGGAGCTGCTTGCACAGGCGTCACAAGGGCTGCAGGCCAAAAACGCTTGAAGTCCGCGCGAAGAAGGCTCAGGTGACCGATTTCTTCAGCCAGTCGGCAAATGCCGCGCATTCCCAGCGGTCCATCATGCCGGTGCGCCAGCACAGGTAGTGGGCGTGCGGACTCGGCACGTTGCGCGGGTACAGGCGTACCAGTGAGCCGTTGTCCAGCCAGGGTGCACCGAGCTTGAGCCGCACCAGGGCTACCCCCATGCCGGCGGCAGCTGCGTCACACATCAGGCCGATGTCGTTGAACTGTGAGCCTTCCAGCGGTTCTGGCCAGTCCAGACTGTGGGCGGCAAACCAGGTGCGCCAGGGCTCCAGCGGCGAGCGCAGCAAGGCCTCACCGTCCAGGTCTTCAGCCGCTTCAAACGGGCCGTGCTCGCGCACATAGGCCGGTGATGCCAGCGGCGTGACCTCGTCTTTCATCAGGCAGACATGCTCCACATCGGCATAACGGCCGGTGCCAAAACGCACCATCAGGTCGGCGTCTTCGGCCACCACGTCGAGCAACGGAATCGACACTTGAAGCGTCAGGTCGATTTCAGGGTAGGCCTCGGTGAACTGGCGCAGGCGCGGGATCAGGATGGAGCGAGAAAAAGTGGGGGTGACGGCCAGGCGCAGCTTGCGTTTGCCCGGCGTGCCGCTTTGCCCTGCAGCACCGGGAAATTTCTGCAAAATGGCCAGGCCCTCGCGCACATGGGCCAGGTACTCGCTGCCCTCGGTGGTCAGCGAAAAATCGGCCCGGCCAAATAGTTTGGTGCCAATGATTTGCTCAAGCTGTTTGACACGGTGGCTGACCGCGCTGGGTGTGACATTGAGTTCTTCAGCCGCCTGCGTCACGCTGCGCAAGCGCGCCAGCGTCTCAAAGGTCAGCAGGCACTGGATGGGCGGGATGCGGGCAGCGGTCACTTGAAAATGACTGTTTTATGCCCGTTCAGCAGCACGCGGTGCTCGCTGTGCCACAACACCGCTCTGGCCAGCACCTGGCTTTCGGTGTCGCGGCCCATGGCAGTCAGGGCTTCCACGGTTTTGCTGTGGTCGGCGCGTGCCACGTCCTGCTCGATGATCGGGCCCTCGTCGAGGTCTGCGGTCACGTAGTGGGCCGTCGCGCCTATGAGCTTGACACCCCGGGCATGCGCCTGGTAGTAGGGTTTGGCACCCTTGAAGCTGGGCAAAAACGAATGGTGGATATTGATGGCGCGTCCGGCGAGTTTTTTGCACAGGTCGTCGCTGAGAATTTGCATGTAACGCGCCAGCACCACCAGCTCGGCGCCTTCGGCTTCGATGATGTCGTATTGCCGTTTTTCGGCTTCCGCCCGGGTTGCAGCCGTGACCGGGATGTGGTGGAAAGGCACGTTGTAGCTGGCTGCCAGCTGGTAAAAATCGCGGTGGTTGGAGACGATGGCGCGTATGTCCAGCGGCAGCAGGCCGGACTTCCATCGGAACAGCAAATCGTTCAGGCAATGGCCTTCCTTGCTGACCATCAGCACCGTGCGCATGGGCTGGCTTGTCTGGTGCAGGCTCCAGCGCATGTCAAACAGCAGGCCGAGCACGCCGACTTCTTCTTTCAGTGCCTCAAACGGCAGTTGCGTGCAGGCGAAGCTGACCCGCATGAAAAACAGGCCGGTGGCGTCAAGGTCCGCATCGTCGCGCTTGTCGTCGCTGAACTGCGCTGCTTCCAGAATGTTGCCGCCACGCTCAAACAGAAATCCGGAAACGGCATGAACAATGCCCGGACGATCCGGGCAGGACAGTGTGAGGATATAAGTAGGGCTCATGGCAGATGAATTGTCGCAGGTGGCTGTAGCCCGCATGCACATTGTCGCCGGGAGTGCCAGAATGCATCACACGCTGCCAAACCTGGCCGCCCACCCCACGCAGGAGACTTTCAGATGGCATATCAAGACTTCAACATGGACCACCAGTGGCTGCCGTTCACGCCGAACCGCAGCTTCAAGAAGGACCCGCGTGTTTTTGTGGCGGCCGATGGCATGTTTTTCACCACCCACGACGGCAAGCAGGTGCTCGACGGCATCTCCAGCCTGTGGTGTGTGGCGGCTGGCCACAACCGCAAACCGATCAACGAAGCCATCAAGAAGCAGCTGGACACGCTGGACTACGCGACGGCTTTTCAGGCCAGCAACGACCAGGCATTCAAGGCGGCCGAGATGATTGCGGGCATGGCGCCGGGCGATCTGAACCAGGTGCTGTTCTGCAACTCTGGCTCAGAGGCGGCCGACACCTCGCTCAAGGTCGCTCTGGCGTATCACCGGGCGCGCGGCGAGGGCCACCGCAATGTGTTCATTGGCCGTGAAAAGGGTTACCACGGCGTCGGTTTTGGCGGCATGAGTGTGGGGGGCATTCCTGCCAATCGCAAGGTGTATGGCTCGGCATTTCTGCCGCGTGTGGACCATATGCGTTTTATCCATGACCCGGTCAACCACGCCTACATCAATGGGGTAGAGCCCGAGTGGAAGGAAGACATCCTGCTGGAGCTTGAGCAGCGTATTTTGCCGCTGCACGACGCCAGCAACATTGCGGCTGTCATCGTCGAACCGGTGGCCGGCAGCGCCGGTTGGTACCTGCCGCCCCAGGGCTACCTCAAGCGCCTGCGCGAGATCTGCGACAAACACGGCATCCTGCTGATTTTTGACGAAGTCATCACCGGCTTTGGCCGCATGGGCGTCAATTTTGGTGCCGACTATTACGGTGTGGTGCCCGACATGCTGAACTTTGCCAAGTGTGTGACCAACGGCGTGATTCCCCTGGGCGGCGTGATCTGCACCGACCGCATCTACAACACCATGATGGAAGCCAATGCCAACAGCCCGGCCCACGCGGTGGAGTTTTTTCACGGCTACACCTACTCGGGCCATCCGGTGGCCTGTGCTGCGGCGATTGCCACGCTGAACCTGTTCAAGGAAGAAAAGCTGTTTGAGCGTGCAGGCCAGATGGGCAAGGTGCTGGGCGACGCCATGCACAGCGGCTTCAAGGGCCTGCCCAATGTGGTCGGCATCCGCAGCCTGGGCCTGGCCGGCGCGGTAGAACTGGCGCCTATCGCCGGCTCGCCGGGCAAACGCGCTTACGACATCTTCATGGACTGCTTCAAGCATGGCGTGCTGGTGCGGCCTGCGGCGGACAACATCGTCATTTGCCCGCCTTACATCGTCGAGCAACAGCACATTGATCGCATCATCAGTGTGGTAGCGGACTCGATCAAAAAGAACGCCTGATTCCGTTTCTAAATCATCCGTGCACTTTGTCGGCTTCGCTAGCCGTACGTCTGTACTGTCGTCGCTTCGCCTTCGCGTTCACGAATGATGTAGAAACGGAATGGGAGGCTGTGAATCTTTCTAGTGCGCGCACTGGGCTCAGGGCGTTTTCAGCTTTTCCTGCAAGCCCGCACAGTGGTCTTGCTCTGGCAGTGCCGGCGTAGGCCAGACCGCATCAAATGCGGCATCGGCGGCGCCCGCGGGGCCCGCACGCAGCAACACCGCCTTGAAGGCGGTCCCGGGCGACAGGTGCTGCGCCACGCCCAGCTCCCGGTTGACGTGAACGCTGCCGGCCAGCAACACCACGGTTTTGCCGGGCAAGGCCGCTTGTTCGATGGTGCGCGCCATGCTGATGTCGCGCGCGATCTGGATACGGGTCATGGGTGAAATCCGGTCTTCTGGCAGCAGCGAGCAGTGGCCGATGCGTATCAGCTGCTGTTGCGCCTTGAGCGCCGGGCCGGGCAACTGCTGGTCCAGGTGGCTGTCGGCCATGGCCGGGCGCATCTGCGCTACGGGCAGGTTGGCGCCCAGCACCGGTACACCGGCCTTGACCGCAGCCATCACCGCCGGGCCATAGGCTGACCAGTGCCAGCTCTTGTTGTTCCAGCCCAGTGCCGCCTGCACCTGCAACTGGGTGCTGTTCGACTTCAGGGCAGCGGTGCTGGTGCCCGCTTCGGCCATCTCAAGTGCCAGCGCTGCCAGCCGGCCCCGAACCGCCAGGTGTTCTATCACCTCCTGATGAATCTGCTGGTGTTCGACTGCATCGTGTTGCTCACCCAGCGCGAGGATCGCTGCCGGCAGCAAGGCGTCGGTGCGCACGGTGATGTCAGTTGGCGCATGCGGAAACAGCCTGGGCTCGGGCACCTTGGCGCAGGCCGACAGCAACACCATCAGCAGGGGAAGGGTCCAGCGGGAACTGAGCGAAAAGAGGGGGCGCAAAAGGGTGTACATCGGGTGCGTGGGTAGCTCAAAGCGATACTAGCGCCATATGCCAGCGGCGGCTGCCGCCTGCCCGATGTCCTCTCGCCTGCTGTTGATGCTTGTCAAACCAATCCGCGTCCTGTTTACTTTGCTGCTGGCTCTGGTCGGCGCCGCTCTGTGTGTCTGGCTGGGGACACCACTGCCGTGGATGATTGGCCCGCTGCTGGCCAGCGCCTGCGCCTCGGTGGCGGGCGCACCCACGGCCAGCTGGCGGCCACTGGGCAGCGCCGGGCAATGGGTGATCGGTGCAGCGCTGGGTTTGTACTTCACGCCGCAGGTCACCGTTTTGGTGGGCAGCCTCTGGTGGGCCATTGTTCTTGCCATTGCCTGGGCGCTGCTGCTTGGGCTGGGTTTTGGCGCGTGGCTGCAGCGCGTCAATGCAAGGCATATGCCCAGCGTGCCTGCGCCGGCGATGCGTGCCACCAGTTACTTTGCCGGTGCGATTGGCGGCGCCTCCGAGATGACGCTGCTGGCTGAACGCGCCCATGCCCGCACCGATCTGGTCGCTGCCTCACACAGCCTGCGCCTGCTGCTGGTCACGGTCACCATTCCGTTTGCCATGCAGTGGAGCGGTCTGCATGGCCTGGACATCAACCCGCCGGTGCTGCGCGCCGTTGACGCTGCCGGCTTTGCCGCGCTGGCCCTGGCGACGGCGGCCGGGGCATGGCTGCTGCAGCGCCTGGGGCGTACCAACCCCTGGTTCATGGGGCCGCTGCTGGTGGCCATGGGGCTGACCATGGCGGGCGTGCATCTGTCGGGCATACCGGTCTGGCTGACCAATGCCGCTCAGTTGCTGATTGCGGTGGGCCTGGGTGTGCGATTTTCAAAAAGCTTTCTGCAAGCCGCCCCGCGCTGGATGGGGTCGGTGGTGCTGGGAACCGTGGTCATGCTGGTGTTGTGCAGCGGTTTTGCGGCCTTGCTGGCCTGGGCCACTGGCCTGCCGCTGGCTACGCTGGTGCTGGGTACCTCACCCGGTGGCATTGCCGAGATGGCGATCACTGCCAAGGTGCTGCAACTGGGTGTGCCCGTGGTCACGGCGTTTCAGGTGTGCCGGCTGGTGGCGGTGCTCTTGCTGGTGGCGCCGCTGTACCGCTGGCTGTACAAAACCGATTGAAAGCGCCCCGCTGCGGGGCGCTTGTCAGTGCAGGCTGATGGGTGTGTGCGCCAGTTCGGCGTAACCCTCGAGCGTGTCTTCGATCTCTTCCTGGGTGGGTGTGTTTTTCTGCCAGCCGTTCAGGCGCTGCTGAAACATCTCGGCCCATGAGCCGTCCAGATAGACCTCTTTGCCGGATCGTTTGTCCACAATTTCAAAGCCGTGGCGCGCGAGTTCGGGCACCACCGGCAGGGGGGCGGATTCCTCGGGCGCATTGGCGTGGATCTGCACCACCACAAAGGAGTCAGAGTCGTAAAGCATTTGCATGGTGCAGTGTCCTTCCGGAAGCGAGATGTTGATGCTCATCAGATAGCAACGATTGAGCCAGGTTCAAGGCGCACAGGGTAAATCCGGGAAAAGCCAACAAAGTCACGCGAATCAGGGCTTTTCCGTGCCGCGCAGCTGCTGGTCGATGAAATCCCCGTTTTGCTGGGTGATGCGGCTGCGCACCGGCAGGTAGTCCATGCTGGGTGCAAACCAGATTTCAACGGTCTGATCGAATTCCCGTTGTGGCTTGCGTGTGAGCTTGAGGGTTGCCATTTGGCCGACCGGCAGGCTGAGAGTCTCAGGCGCGTCGACGGTGAAGACCCACGTGTCGGCTTCGCGGGGCCCCACTGTGTACAGCGACACCATGCTGCCGACGGGGTGGCTGGCGGGGTCCCCGGCAAGCAGGCTGGCCAGCTGCAAAAAAACACTCAGGCGGTCTTGCGCGCCGCGCAGCAAGGGCGCGTCTGGCGTATTGGCGCTGAAGGTGATTTTTCCTTTGTCGGCTTCAAAATGGGCGGCTCGCTCGCTGCGCGACTTGTCGGCAAAACGTGTGGGCGCCAGGCCATCGGCGGTGATGCGCCCGCTGCTGCTCATGCTGCGCGAGCCCAGAAAAAGTGCACTGACCTCCATTTTGGCGTCGTAGGTCTGACCGTCCTGCAGCCATTCCAGCTCCGCGAGAGCGCTGTAGTCCAGGTTTTTGGAGCGCCCGGTCATGGCGTATTTCAGGCGGACCGAGCCCGGAATGGTCAGTGCCACCACGGCGGCTACAGGAGCTGCCGCAGGCGCTGCCTGAACGGCGGGAGGGCTGGCTTCGGCCGCAGCTACCGGGCTGGTCGGTTCGGGATTTTTTGGGGCAGGAGTTGCTATTGCTTCCATAGCTGCTTGCGCAGGTGCAGCAGGGGATGGAGCCGTATTTCGTCGCAAAACCGGGGGCTGGGTCGGCACGGTGCTCGCCGTGGCGGCGACGCTGGGGGGCTTGATTTCGATGGTGCGTGTGATCAGGGGCCGCAGGCGCGTGCCGGGGCTGGCCTCCATGCCCCATTGTGTGGGCGCGGCGCGCAACATCAGGCCGTGGAGCAGCAGCACCAGCGCCGTCAAAAATACCAGCGCGCGTGCAGGCGGCGCGGCAGTCTGCCGGTCGGACGGGTTGTTCATCCCGGTGTGAATCCCAGATCGCTGGAGAGTTGCCGCGCTGCACTCGCCAGCGGCCTGGCCACGGCGCCGTCCCAGGCCGGATCGAAGGTGGCCAGCGATCCGAGCGCCACCATGCCGAGCACCAGATGACCGTCGGCATCAAACACCGGGGCGCAGAAGCCGCCCACGCCGGGCAACAAGGTGTCTACCACCCGCGCCAGGCCGCGCTGGCGGACCTCTTGCAGCACTGCCGTCACCTCGGCCATGGTTTTGGGCACGTCCTTGCGCGCCAGTTTTTGCATGCGCGCCAGCTCGTCCTTGAGCAAGGGGGGCAGGCGGTCATGCGGACGCTGGCTTTCCCTGCCCTGGCTGTTGCTGCGGCTGCCTGAGGTTTGCGCCATGAAGGCAGAAAAACACAGGCCGGTGGCCGAGGACAGCAAGGGCATGACATCGCCCAGGCGCAAATTGACGGTCACTGCCTGCGGCGACTCTTCCCAGTGCACGATGGTCGGCCCCTGGTTGCCCCAGACCGCCAGCGCCAGGGTCTGGCCGATTTGTTCCATCAGCGGGCCCAGCCGCTGGCGCGCAAGTTTGACGCTGTCCAGCCGCGACAGCGAGGCCAGTCCCAGCTTCAGGGCCGCCGGACCGAGGTCGTAGCGGGTGCTGCCTGCGTCCTGCGTGACCAGATCCAGGCGCTGAAAGCTCACCAGATAGCGGTGCGCCTTGGCAGCACTCATGCCGGCCGCGGCTGCGAGGTCGCGCAGCATCAAGGCCCCGGTGGAGGCGGCAAGCACCTGCAGCAGGCTGAAGCCAACTTCCACCGACTGGATACCAGCCCGCTGGGAGGGCGCAGCAGGCGGGCGGGCGGGGGTAGTTTTGCGCTCTTTCATGGAATTCGATTAAAATTTCAAAATTACATTTAGGTAAACTAGTTTCACTTATCGTAATTTTAGCGGCGTCTGCGGTGTATCGGCAAGATGGCACCAGCCGGACCCGGAAGAACCCACATCCAAAGGAAACTGATGAAGCTCGCTACCTACAAAGACGGATCGCGCGACGGGCAGCTCGTGGTGGTCTCGCGCGACCTGACGACGGCCCATTATGCGACGGGCATAGCGGGCAAACTGCAGCAGGTGCTGGACGACTGGAACTTCCTGTCACCTCAATTGCAGGACCTGTACGACAGCCTGAACAGCGGCAAGACGCGCCACGCCTTTCCGTTCGAACCCGCGCGGTGCATGGCGCCGCTGCCGCGCGCCTACCAGTGGGCCGACGGCTCGGCCTACATCAACCATGTTGAGCTGGTGCGCAAGGCGCGCGAATCCGACGTACCCGACAGTTTTTACAAGGACCCGCTGATGTACCAGGGCGGCAGCGATGACTTCATTGGCCCCTGCGACGATGTGGTGTGCCCAAGCGAAGACTACGGCATTGACTTCGAAGCCGAAGTTGCCGTCATCACCGGTGATGTCGCCATGACCAGCACGCCCGATCAGGCACTGGAAGGCATACGCCTGGTGATGCTGGCCAACGATGTGAGCTTGCGCAACCTGATTCCGAACGAACTGGCCAAAGGCTTTGGCTTCTTTCAGAGCAAACCGGCCACCGCTTTCAGTCCGGTGGCGGTCACGCTCGATGAATTGGGCGATGCCTGGGACAAGGGCCGTGTCAACCTGACCATGCAAAGCACCTGGAATGGCCGCAAGGTCGGCATGTGTGATGCCGGACCGGAGATGACCTTTCACTTTGGCCAGTTGATCGCCCATATCTGCAAAACCCGCAACGTGCGTGCCGGCTCCATCATTGGCTCGGGCACCGTCAGCAACAAGGGCGTCGAGACCCAAGGCAAGACCGACTGGCCCAAGGGGTATAGCTGCATCGCCGAAAAACGCGCGATAGAAACCATCCAGGACGGCAAACCTTCGACCGAATTCATGAAATTTGGCGACACCATCCGCATTGAGATGAAGGGCAAGGACGGGGAGCTGGTGTTTGGCGCGATTGAGCAGAAGATCGTCGCCGCCGCGCCGGTGAAATAAAGGTAGAGGTCGGGGGCTCAGCCTGCAGCGCGCGTTTGCGTGATGAACAGCTGGATGCCGCGCAGCAGCATCTCCACCGAGATCGCCACCAGAATCAGGCCCATCAGGCGCTCAAACGCCATGACCACGCGCTCGCCCAGCACCCGCTGAATGCGTTCGGCCAGCACCAGCACCACGGCGCAGACAGCCATGGTGACACACAGCGCCGCCACCCATTCCATGCGCCGCGCGGGCGCTTGTGACACCAGCAGCAACACCGTGGCCAGTGCCGACGGCCCTGCCAGCGCGGGGATGGCCAGCGGCACGATCAGCGGCTCGCCCTTCAGCGGCTCGGCCTCGGCATGTGCGACTGGAAAGATCATGCGCAGGGCGATCAAAAACAAAATCACCGCGCCGGCGATTTGCAGCGACAGCTCGCTGAGGTTCATCACCCGCAAAAAGCTGTCGCCGACAAACATGAAGGCCAGCAACAGCAAAAAGGCAATCAGCACCTCGCGCAGGATCACAAAGGCGCGACGTTCGGGCGCCACGCCGCGCAGCGCGTTCGCAAAAATCGGGATATTGCCCAGCGGATCGGTGATCAGCAGCAGCAAAATCGTTGCCGAGACGAAGGTGTAGTTCATGCGGCGTAAATTGCCTGAAGGTCGCGGAAGCCCTTGATCTCAAGCGGGTTGCCGAAAGGGTCGCAAAAGAACATGGTCCACTGCTCGCCTGGCTGGCCTTCATAACGTATCTGCGGCGCCAGCAAAAACTCTGTGCCGGCCGCCTGCAGCCGGTCGGCCATCGCTTGCCAGTCGGTCAGAGTCAACACCAGCCCGAAATGTGGCATGGGCACCAGCGTGCCGCCGACGTGGCCGGTGCGGTCTGTCTTGAAAGGCGGACCCAGATGCAGCGACAGCTGGTGGCCCATGAAGTCGAAATCGACCCAGGTATCGGTGCTGCGGCCTTCGGCGCAACCGAGTACGCCGCCGTAAAAACGGCGGGCCTCGTCGAGGTTGGTGACGTTGAAGGCGAAATGAAACAGGCTGCGCATCCGCGCAAGGATAGCAGCCTGCGCAGCGCCGGTTGCTGTCCCCCGGCAGAAAACCCGCAGCTCAGACGGTCGAAGGATCAGCCGCCATGTTGTCAAACTTCTTGAAGTACTGGCGGGCCAGCGCGACCAGCTGTCCATCGCTCGGGTGGTCACTGGCCACCGAGTCCACCACGGCCTCGGCCACAGCGGGCAGGTGGCTGCTGCACCAGTCGCGGAACTGGTTGCGCACCAGGCCGGGGCCGGTGAGCAGCACTTCACGGCTGCCGTTCAGGGCACGTGCCACGTCGGCAAAAAAGGCGGCGCTGCCTTCGGCCTTGCCCTGGTGTTTGTGGTGCGTGCGCGACTTGATGCGCTGGGCTTGCATGTGTTCGCGGTCAAACATCACCACATGGGCTTCGGACTGGTCGATCCAGACAACGGCGTGAAAAGTGCTCATGAAATCCTCTGTAAAAAAATGAGTGGAAAAAGGGCTCAGGCCGGATGTGCCCGCTCGGCCTTTTCCTGGCAGGCGATGCATCGCTCCGCCTCGGGGCTGGCGTCCAGCCTGGCTGCGGGAATGACCACGCCGCAGGCTGTGCACAAGCCGTAACTGCCGGCTTCGATGCGGGCCAGGGCTGCGTCAATGTCCGCCAGTTCGGCGGTTTCGCGTTCGCCCAAGGCGAACTCGATCTCGCGCTCGGTCGCCACCTGGGCGCGTGAGTCTTCCGGGTGGCCAAAATGTTCTGCGGCGGCTTCTGCGCGGCTGACGGTGCCGCCGCGCTGCGCTGATATCTGTGCGAGCAAGGTGGCGCGCATGTCCAGCAATTGCTGTTGGTAAGGCGCGGTTTGTAGTTTGTCCATGAGTCATCCTTCTTGTAGTCGCCTTCATGATGGGCCACGGCGCCATGGGCCCGGTTGATGAAGGTCAAGCGAAGAGGCCTTGGCCTGTGCGAGGCACAATCCGGAGATTGCTTTTGCCACCCGACGGAGACACCATGACTGCCCAGCCAATGGACTACAGCGCTTACCAGACCCTTCACATCACCCGCCGGGGCGTGGCCGGCGCGGTGCTGGACATTCAGATGAAAGCAGCCAACGGCAAGCTGCCCACAGCCGGCCACGACGGTCACCGTGAGCTCGCACAGATCTGGCGCGACGTGGGCAGCGACGACTCGGTG